>NZ_JBEXQA010000001.1:0-668589 GCF_040612395.1 Streptomyces sp. NPDC006430 | reverse complement strand
TGTTCTCACGCGCGCCGTGCACGCGGATCAGATCGTGGCTATCGGCAGCGTGCAGCGCAGGCGACTGCGCATCCGTCCTCGCGGCCATGCTCATCCTGTCTCCCTGACTCCATCGATGGGGTGTGCGGGGGAAGTCACCTGGCGGTGTGGCCGCTTGCCGAGGCGATGTGCAGTACGGCGTCGCAGTGCTCAAGAGTTGCGGCATCGAGCGGGAAGTACCCCTGCTCGGGGCGGACGTCCGTGCGGACGTGCAGTGCCCTGGCCGAGGCGCCGAGGGCCTCGCGCAGCCGGTGCGCGTCGAAGAGGGCGCATCCGTACGGCGCCTGGTGCATCGCGGCCTCAAAGGTGTTCACCGGGGGCGAGTGGAGTCCGAGCGCGGCGCTCGTGCCGAGGCTGCTGGCGATGAAGGTGTAGCCGTCACCGAGCAGGGTGGCGGTGATGGCACCGGCGCTGAACCATTCGAGGTCCATGTCGGGCAGGTGCACGGCGCTCAGGTTGCGTTGGAGGTGACGGTTGTGGGCGAACAGCAGCGTCGGGCCGCGATGCTGCTCGCGGGCGCGGACGGCCCGTATGTTCTCGACCATCAGGGTGTCGCGGACGGCGAGCAGGCGTGACACGCGCGCGGCGGGGGACGTCGCTTCGGCGAGCTGTGCGTGGTAGCGCAGTAGGCCCCGCGCGGCCTTGCCGTGCATCTCGGCCTGTTGCCAGTCGTTCATCGAGGAAGCCGCGACGAGGCGCGGCACCTGGGCATGCAGGGTGGTCAGCAGGTCGTCGGTGACGGCCCGCAGCCTCGTGGCCTGCGTCGAGGCGCCGATGGACCTCGCGGCGTCCGTCAACGCCGCTGGGTCGCTCCAGTGTTCGTCGTCGCCGAGGAGTCGCTCCAGGTCCGTGTGACCGTGGAGGAACGAGTCCGGGCCGAGGTGCTCGGTCAGGTAGCCGTGGAGGTGGCGCAGGTAACGACGGGGGCTGGGTGCGCTGGTCGTCTCCAGAGGCGCATCGAAACCGTAGAACGCCAGCTGCTCGGCTGCCGGACGGCCCTGGTTGTACGCGCGCATCCAGGCCACCAGCTCGCGGTTGGCGTCCAGTTGGCCGAAGCCGTGGCTGAAGCCCTCGGCCATGACCTGGTCGAGCGTCCCGGCTCCGCCGCGGACGAACGCGTCGGCGTCGAGCGCAGCGATCTGGTCGGTCTCCACCGCTATCGAGCGGAAGCCGTGCTCGACGAGCGCCCGGAGGATGCGGTTGCGCAACCGCGGAAAGGCCGGCTCGCCGTGCGTCGGCTCACCGAGTGCCAGCAGTTTCGGCGGCGGGTCACACGCTTCCAGGAGGGAGGCCAGTGCCGCAGTGAGTTCGTGGATGTCGTCGAGGGCGAACGACCCGTGGACGGCCGCAGCCATCGGAGAAGTCGAAGTCATGACTTCTACCGTATCGTTGAACCACCCGTTTAAACTTGACCGGTTGATCGACCCCCATTCACGAGAATCATGAGGCATGAAGCTTCAAACCGCCGTACAGGTCGCAGGTGAGCGCTTCCGCCCCGTGCACCTCGCCAGGGAGCACGGGATCTCCACCCAAGCGGTACGCAACTACGAGCGCGACGGGCTGCTGCCGCCGGCCGAGCGCACGCCCAGCGGCTACCGCAGCTACTCGTCCGTGCACGTCCACGCCCTGCGCGCCTACCTGGCGCTCGTGCCCGCACACGGCTACGCCACCAGCGGTCAGATCATGCAGGCGGCCAACCGCGGCGATCTGGACGCCGCACTCCGAGCGGTGGACCGCAGCCACGCCCAGTTGCTCCGCGACCGGGAAACGCTCGACGCCGTCGAAGCCACCGTCGACGCGCTCGGCCGGCCCCCCGCCGCCGGTCTGCCGGACGGCCCGCTCTCGGTCGGCCAACTCGCCCGTCGGCTGGACGTCTCGCCGGCGACCCTGAGGAAGTGGGAACGAGCCGGGGTCCTGGTGCCCGGACGCGCCCCCGGTACCCACCACCGCGCGTACGCCGCGGGGGACGTCCGAGACGCCCAGCTCGCCCACATGCTCAGACGCGGTGGGTACCGCCTGAACCACATCACCACGGTCATGCACCAGGTCCGCGGCGCGGGCGGCCCCGAGCCGCTGGCCCGCTCGCTCGACGATTGGCGACAACGGCTCACCGACCGCGGCCGAGCCATGCTCGTCGCCGCCGGCGCTCTTGCCGAGTACCTCCACGTACTGGACGACGCTCGACCCGGCTCAGCCGCGCAGCACGGCTGACGTTCCTGCCGGCGCGGCCGGTTCCCCGCGCCTGTTGCGCGTCGGCACGCGCCGGCCCGCCGTACCCCCTGGCCGGGGGCGGAACAGCCGCTATTTGTCTGCCAGTTGAGCCACCCAGCCGTAGGGAAGTTCTGCGCCGTCCACCGTCACTGCCTCGACGGCCCGGGTCCTGGGGTCGATGTCTGCCTGTACGCCCTCACCCTCGTACCGTGGATAGCCGGAGGCGCCGAAGCCTCCGGTGGCCTCGACCAGCGCCGTGCGCACCACGCCACGGCGGTCTCCTCCCCCGTGGTCGAAGGGTCCGGGGCGCAGCACGACGGTGTAGCGGTCCGGAACGGCGGCGGGGTCGGGCGCAGCGGGGGTGGTCATGCAGCCCAGGCTAGCCACCGGCCGGGCGGCCCGCCGGTATCTCGATGTCCACGCCGTCCGCGTGCCGCGCCCGACCGCGCAGGTCCGGCTCGGGCGGACCTCGCCGGCTACCGTCGGTGCTCCCCCGGGCGACGGCATCGCGCGGCGGCGCACTCACCGCACCGCCGCTGGTGAGGTACCGCCGGCGACGATGAGCCGGGGTGTGCCGCTGCCGTCCGCGGGGACGCTCCAGATGTCGCCGGCCCGGCCGTCGCCGCCGCCCGGCAGCGCGTAGCCCACGGTGCCGTCGTCGAGCCAGGCCGCCTGGTCGTCGACGCTGCGCGTCTCGGCGAGCGGGGTCTCGCGCATGGTCTGCAGGTCGAGGGCGTACAGCCGCCACGGCGCGGCCGGGTCTTCGGACACCTTCTTCTTGAACGCGATCCGGGTCCCGTCGGGCGACAGGGAGGGGCATTCGACGTTCTGCCGCAACGCGCTCGCGGACCAGTCCCGCACGTTCCCCTCGACGAGGTGGGTGCGGCCCTTGGTCGAGACGGTCGCGTAGAAGCGGTTGTCGTCGCGGGCGAAGGTGACCCCCCAGTAGTTGACGTCGGGGGCGTGGTGGCGGACACCGTCGATGGTGAGGGGTATCTGCTCGATGGAGGTGACGAGGTAGCCGGTGCGCAGGTCGAGGATGGCGGTCCGGGTGGAGAAGGTGCTGGTGGCGTACGAGTCTCCGGTGGCGAACACGGTCCAGGACAGCATCTGCCCGGAGGCGGAGACGCGGGCCCGGTTGGGAATGCCAGGCACGGTGATCCGGCGCACCTCGCGCAACCGGCGGTCGAGGACGATCGCGTGGGTCTTCGGCAGCACCCCGGGTTCGGCGCGCAGGCACAGCGCGGTGTCGGCGGCGGCGTAGAACCGGTCGCAGGAGGGGCCGCCGGTGGTGCGGGCGCCCGGGGATCCGGTGAGCGGCTGGTGTGCGACCCGTCCCGTGGCCGAGTCGCGGAAGTACAGGGCCGGTCCGCCGAGGGTGACCGAGGCGTCGGTGACCGAGTCCGCCCGGCCGCCCGCCGAGCGGTGGCCCGCGTGCAGGACGTAGCCGACGGAGCCGCCCGCGAGCAGCAGCAGCGCCGTCACCACGACGGCGGTACGGGCCCAGGGGCCGAGCGGTGTCAGGGGCCTGGGGAACCCGGCGCTCATACGGTTCGCCTCTCGGGAGTGGGGACTTCGGGCGGCCCCTCGGGGGCCGGGACGTCGGAAGGGGTGCGCGGCAGCAGTGCCCAGCCTCCGACGAGCGCGGCGCACAGGGCGGCCGCCGCAGCCCACAGTGCGGGAGACGAGCCCCACCGTGTCCATGCGGCGCCGAAGCCCACCGCGGCGAGCATCCGGGCCAGGGCCTGGCCGCTCTGGAGCAGGGCCAGCCCGCCCGCCCTGCCGTCGGCTGGCAGGACGGGCCCGGCAAGGGCCATCAGCACGCCGTCGGTGGTGGCGTAGAAGACGCCGAGCAGTACGAGGACGGACCCGAGGAGGAGGGAGGCGGGGGCGTCGCCCGGGGTGAGGAGCGCGACGTACACACAGAGCAGCGCGATGTGCCCGTACAGGAAGGGCAGTCGGCGCCCCACCCGGTCGGCGACGCGACCGGCGGGTACGGCGAGCAGGAGGTAGGCGGCTGCCGCGCCAAGCGGGAGCAGCGGGAACCAGCTGGTGGGGAGGGCGAGGCGGCGTTGGAGCAGGAGGTAGACGAAGGCGTCGCCGACGGTGGCGGCGCCGAGGAGCGCGGTGGCCGCGAGGATGCGCCGGAAGGCGGGGTCCCGTAGGGCTCCGAGGGCCCTCGCGGCCGGTGGGGTCGGGCGCGGGGGTGGTGCTGCGGGGCGCCCGGGAACGTACAGGACCAGGAGCAGCACCCCCAGCAGGCCGGTGCAGAAGCTGACGACGAACACCGCGTCGTAGGCGCCGGCCGTCACCCACAGCAGGGCGAACGCGGCGAGCGGGCCGAGCAGGGCGCCCGTGGTGTCCATGGCCCGGTGCACGCCGAAGGAGCGGCCCAACGCTTCGGGCGGGCTGCTCAGCGTGATGAGGGCGTCCCGGGGGGCCGTACGGATGCCTTTGCCGACGCGGTCGGCGGCGAGGGCCGCTGCGATCCCGGCGGTGGCGCCGCCGGCGAGCAGGAGGCCCAGCCGGGAGCAGGCGGAGAGCGCGTACCCGATCCCGGCCACCCGTTTGTGCCGGTGCCCGCGGTCGGCCGCGTGGCCGCCGAGCAGCCGCACGAGCGAGGTGGCACCGTTGAAGAGGCCGTCCAGGAAACCGAATTGGAGGGGTGACAGACCCAGTCCGAGGACCAGGTAGAGCGGCAGCACCGCGGTGATCATCTCGGAGGAGACGTCGGTGACGAGGCTGACCGTGCCGAGTGCCAGGACGGTGCCGGGGACGCGCCGGCCCGCCCCGCCGGGGTGGGGCGGAGCCGGTGCGCCACGGCGGCCTGTGGTCGCCAGGTACATCAGTGGCAGGTGTACTTCGGGCTGGTGTCCTTGGCCTTGCCGTCGGTGCCGACGTAGCTCCAGCTGTAGCCGGTGTCGGTGAAGTCCAGCTTCAGCACGCCGTACTGGCCGCTGATCCGCTTCTGGCTGTTGCGCTGGACGTTCTCGATGGGGTACGGCTCGGCGCCACCCATGCCGCCCACGATCTCGGTGATGCCGTCGGCGGTGGCCTTCCCGTTCGGGTCCTGCGGGGCGAACCGCTCGTAGTGGTGGTCGTGCCCGTTCAGCACCAGGTCGGCCTTGGCGGCGTAGAGGATCTTCCAAACCGGTTTGCTGACCGGGTCGTTGCCGTGGCCGCCCGAGGAGTACAGCGGGTGGTGCCAGTAGGCGGCGATGCACGCCTTGCTGTTCCGGGCGAGATCGGCCTTGAGCCAGTCGATCTGGGCGCTCTGGTCGAAGGAGTTGGAGTCGAGGGCGATGAAGTGCCAATTGCCTTCGTCGAAGCTGTAGTAGCTCTTCCCCTGCGGGTACGCGATCGAGCCGAAGTAGGTCTTGTAGCCGGCCAGGGATCCGGCCGGATCGTACGTCTCGTGGTTGCCGGGCACCGGGTGCGTCTTGTTCTTGAAGGCGCCCCAGGTCTTGTCGTAGTAGGCGCGGTAGTCGCCGATCCGGGCGTCGTCGTACTGGTTGTCGCCCATGGTCAGGTAGAACTTCGGGTTGATCGTCTGGGCGAGCGCGGCCGTCTTGGGGTGGGCGCATCCGCTGTCGGAGGCCGTGCACTGGGCGGCGATGTCCCCGGCGGCCACCACGGTGAAGGCACCGGTGGGCGGGGGCCCGCTGTCGACGGTGCCGTACACCTCGACCTCGTGCAGCGAGTAGCCGTACGAGGTGCCCCGCGCGGTCCCGTACACGCGCAGGTAGCGGCCCTTGCCGGACAGGGCGGTCCAGTCGTCGGTGCCGCCGTTACCTGCCGTCTCCTGGGCGAGCGGGGTCCAGGAGGCTCCGTCGGCGGAGATTTCGATCCGGTACGCCTTGGCGTACGCCGCCTCCCACCTCAGGGCGACCCGGGTGACGTTGGCGGCGCCGCCGAGGTCGACGCGCACCCATTGCGGATCCGCACCCTCGGCGCTCGCCCAGCGGGTGGCCGGGTCGCCGTCGAAGGCGTTCTGCGGACCGAGGGCGGAGGTTTCGACGGAGGACGCGGTGGCGGGTTTTCCCCGCGAGATGAGGGGGTCGGCGGCAGCGCCGGCCTGTTCGGGCAGGGCCAGCAGCAGCGCTCCGACGAGGGCGAGTACGGCGATGACGACCGTGAGCGTGCCGTGTCGTCGCGTGGGAGTGAGGGGTGGGGGTGAAGTGTTCGGACGCATCCTTGGGCTCCTGCCCTTGGGGAGGGGGGAGAGCTGGGCAACGGGACGTGACGCCGCACGCCGGCCCGCGTCCGGGCAGGGTCCAGCGCCGTGGCGGCCGGGTCAGAGCTCTCGCTGAGCGCGTCATGCCCCGAAGGACCGGGCACCGCGCCGAGCCGCCGCCCGGGATGCTAGCGAACAGTAAAGTTTCCTACCAGTCCCCCGACACACCCAGTTCGTGCCCCGTGCGACGCGAGGGGTTCTCGTCATGCGGATGTGGCCGAACCCTGCCGCTGGAGGCCGCCCCGAGTTGCACCTCGCGCCGGGGCCGCAGAAGGTGATCTCTCGTGGGTGTTGCCGAGAACGGGCCGGCACCGAACACCGGCATCGGGGCAGCACCTCCTCGAAGAGGAGCGACCATGGCTGAACCGACCAATGGAACCGCCTGCGAGTACAAGGCGGAGCACTTCACCGCAACGGAGTACCGCACGGACAAGGGCGCGCGCCGGGTCAGGGTGGAAGGCGCGGGGGCCTGCCCCACACCGGGCTTCCGACTGCGCCTGGAGCTCGCCAGTCCCCCGATCGTGGCGACTCCCGAGGTGCTCCACCTCAACCTGCGGGAGCAGGACCCGACGACGACGGTCGCCCAGGTCGTCACCGATACCGACGTCGAAGGCGAGTTCGACGTGGGGGACGAGGTCGAGTGGGTGCTGATCCGGAACCTGGGCATCAACATCCCGGTCACGAGCGCCGTCGACCGCTCCGGATCCTGAGCCCAGCGAAGGCCCCGGCACGTGGGCGCGGTGCCCGGCACCCCCCACGGGGCCTTCGCAGCCCGCACCGCACGGCCCGCGGGGTACCCCCGAGGAGCGGGCGACCCTCGCCCGACGGACGAGGCGCCGGGTGCGCCGTCGGCGAACTGCTCTGGATCAGAGGTGTCCGCGGTGCTTGGCTCTCCGCATGGACATCTTGGTTCTGGGCGGAACGGCATGGGTGGGACGGGAGTTGTCCCGTCAGGCGGTCGAGCGGGGCCATCGGGTGACGTGCCTGGCTCGTGGCGAGAGCGGAGGAGTCGCGGACGGGGCGACGCTGGTGGCCGGCGACCGGCGCGACCCTTCGGTGTACGCGCCGCTGCTCGACCGCGCATGGGATGCGGTGGTCGAGGTGTCCTGGCAACCCGGCTTCGTACGCGGGGCGCTCGCCGCACTGGGCGCCAGGGCCGGGCACTGGGCCTACGTCTCCTCCATCAGCGCCTACGCCTCCCACGCCACGCCGCACGCCGACGAGTCCTCGGCACTCCTCGCCCCGACCGACCGGAGCGAAGCCGACCGCGCCCTGTACGGCGAGGCGAAGGTCGCCTGCGAGCAGGCGTCTACGGCGGCCGTGGGCGACCGTCTCCTCATCGCCCGGGCCGGCCTCATCGGCGGCCCGGGCGATCACAGCGGGCGCTCCGGCTACTGGGTGGCGCGGGCCGCACGAGATCCGGACGGGCCGATGCTGGTTCCCGGTGCACCGGCTGCACCGACCCAGGCGATCGACGTACGGGACCTCGCCGCCTGGCTGCTCGACGCCGCGGAGGCGAGGATCACCGGTACGTACGACGCCGTCGGGCCCGTCGTTCCGTTCGGCGAATGGATCGCGCTGTCCCGGGCCGCGGGCGGCCACACGGGCCCGGTGGTCACCGCCGACTCGGCGTGGCTGCTCGCGAACGGCGTGGCCCAGTACATGGGGGCCGAGTCGCTGCCGATGTGGCTGGTCGAGCCGGGCTGGGAAGGGTGGTCGGCCCGGGACGGCTCTGCGGCGCGCGCCGCGGGACTCCGCCAACGCTCCCGGGCGGAGTTGGTGGCCGACACGCTGCGCTGGGAACGCGAGTCGGGGCTCGACCGACCGAGGCGCGCCGGTCTCAGTGCCGCGCGCGAGCGCGCGCTGATCGAGGCTCTGGGCTGACGGCTCCGGCCCTCGGCGGCTGGCAGCCGGGAGCCCGGTCGCCGGCCCCCAACGCCCGCCCACCGGGGCCGTGGTACCGGTCTACGTTTCCACTTGCCGGAGTTCGGCGAGCAGTTCGGACTGGCCCGCCAGGAGTTCGGTGAGGATGCGACGGGCCGCGCGCAGGAGGTCGGCGACGTCCCCGCCGGCGAGGGCGTAGTTGACGGTCGCACCGTCGCGGGTGGAGACGACGATTCCCGAGCGGCGCAGGACCGCCAGTTGTTGGGAGAGGTTGGACGCCTCGATGTCGATCTCCGTCAGGAGATCGCGCACCGGCATGGGGCCTTGCTGGAGGAGCTCCAGGACCCGGATCCGGACGGGGTGTCCGAGCATGCGGAAGAACTCGGCTTTCGCCTGGTACAGGGGTACCTGCATGCCCACTAACGCTCCCGCCGTTGCTTGGACCCGTGCTTGCGGCTGCGGGTCCCGAGCCGCCCGGCCGCCGGTACCCATCATTTCGCCCGACGGGCCCACGCGCGCCCCTGTTTGACCATTTTCGGATGTGCCGGATTGAAGAGTTCTTCAATTCGTGGGCATGCGTGGGCCCGAGCGAGCAAGGGCTATAGCTCCAAAGCGGATTCGATGCGCTTGAGCTGGTGACGGGCCATGGCCAGGTTGGAGTTGGCCTTGTCCAGCACGACGTACAGGAACAGACCGCTGCCCCCGCGCCCCTTGAGCAACCGGATCAGGTGGTACTGGCTTCCCAGCGTGATGAGCAGGTCCTCGATGTCGTCCTTCAGACCCAGCATTTCCATGGTGCGGACCTTCGCCCGGATCACGTCGGTGTTGCCCGCGGCTGCGACCGACAGGTCGAGGTCCTTGCCGCCGCCGAGAGTTCCCAGCGCCATACCGCTGGTGTAGTCCACCAGTGCAGCTCCCAGCGTGCCCTCGATCGAGGTCATCGTCTCCTTCAGGGAGACTTCCACATTTGCCATCGGCGCCCGCGCCCTCTCTTCTCTCCGTCCACGCCCGACGCCACGCTTCCGCACCGCGCCGGACCTCTGTGCTGCTGACGCTACTGAGCGTGCGCAGGGCCGTGAGGAGAACAGGGGATTTGACGGAAAACACCTCCTCCCCCGGCTAAGATCCGCCCGACCCGCCTCCCTCTCGCTACCGCTAGACTTGCAGAGTTATGCAATTCACCAGTTCAGGATGTGAGTGGGGGTAGGGTGTGGCCGTCGAACGCAGACACACCTGGACCGTCCCCCTGGTGCCGGGCTCGGTGCGTGCCGCGCGGGAGCGTACGGAACGGTCGCTGGTGCTGTTCGGTCTCGCGGCCGGCTCCTCCCTGTTCGGGGCCGCACTGCTGGTGGTCAGCGAACTCGTCGCCAACGCCGTGCGCCACGCCGGGCGCTCCCCCCATGCCGAGGTCACCCTCACGATGACCGACCACCTGCTGGTGATCGACGTCGGTGACCTGGACCCGCGCCCGGTCACGCCGGCAGTCCTGGCCTCGGGTCAAGGCCTGCGGGCGGTCGGCGAACTCGCCCGCCTCCACGCCGGAGACGTACGGGTCGAGGCCGCTCCCGCAGGACACGGCAAGTCGGTCGTGGTCCGCTTCGTCCTGCCGGAGGGCACGCCGTGAACAGCAACGACGCACAGGTGACCCGGATGTACGAGATCACCTACCTGGACGCGAGCCAGGAAACCGCCACGCACGTGGCGGACGCCGGTGAGGTCCGCGACGTCCTGACATGGGCGGGCCGCCACGGCGTGAAGGTCCGCATACAGCCGTACGCGCGCGCAGACGTACGGGCCCACGAGCACCCGCCACACGGGCAGGAACCCGGTAGCCCCACACAGGGAGACGAGCAGTCGTGAGCGACCACACACCGGAGGAGTCCGCTGCCGCCGCGGCGAACCACGAGACGTGGAAGGAGAGGGGCGTCGCACTGCGCGCCTTCTTCTACATCTTCGGCACGCACCTGTTCGCCGGGTTCGTGTGGCTGTTGTTCTACCTGGGCCAGCACGCCCAGAAATAGGACGCCGCGGAAAAGGAGCGGCCGTCCCCCGGTGTCACAAGCGCGAGGGAACCCGCACTACGGGGGACGGCCGCCGTCAGGAGGCACGCACACCGCGCCCCGGTGGGCGCGCCACCGTACTAGCTGGGGTTGGTGGCCCGGAGGTCGGCCAGGAGTTCGGCCTGCCCTTCGAGCACCCCGGAGAGGATGCCGCGCGCCACGCGCAGCAGTTCCGCGACCCGGGGGCTGGTGAGTCGGTAGTACACGGTGGAGCCTTCGCGCCGGGTGACGACGAGGTTGGCCTTGCGCAGGACCGCGAGCTGTTGGGACAGGCTGGCCGCTTCGACGCCCACCTCGGGCAACATCTCGGAGACCGCGCGCTCGCGCTCGCTGAGCAGTTCCAGCACACGGATGCGGACCGGGTGGCCGAGGGTCTTGAAGAACTCCGCCTTGAGCTGGTAGAGCGGCGTACTCACCTGTGCGGTGCCGCCGTCGGTTTCGTCCGCCTTGCCCGTCGCGCGTGTACTGCGCACCTCGTCCACCCAACGCTCATCGTCCCGGGGGACGTCCCGCGCCCCCACTCATAGTGTGTGACCTCCACAATTGCAGATTCCTGCAATTGTGGAACACCCGCGTCCCGGTTCGTGACGAGGTTGTCGCTCATGATCCCGTCCTCGCCGGCTCGGTCGACCGCTGCCCATCGGGCCAGTCGTCGGTGTGCCACTCCTTGCCGGCTCCCCCGCCCCGCGGGTGGAACGACGCCTCGTCCCCCCGGTGGTGGGCGGCCAGCGCGGAGTGCAGGTCGCAGTGAACGATCACGGCCGGGCCGTCGGCGGCCGGGACCAGGGAGCCGTCCGCAGGGATCGCGGCCAGTTCCAGGGTCCGCCCGTTCGCGGCGAGCCTGCGGGCGGCCTGCGCGACCGCCAACTGCCCGCCGGCCGACCAGCCGAGGAGTTCGGTGAGGTCGAGGACGACCGGCCCGGTGCCGCGGGCCAGGGCCCAGCCGACCGCTCCGGTGAAGCGGGCGGTCGCGTCCGCGCCGAGGTATCCGGCCAGGGACAGCACGCCCAGGCCCTCGTGTGTGGTGTAGCGCCACTCGATCGTCATGTCAGTTCCTCGGCTTCACAGGGGGAGAGTGATCCAGATGCTCTTGCCTCGCCCGTCCGCGTCGCCGCGCATGACGGCGGTGCCGCCGAGCTCCATGGTCATTTCGACCACGGTGGCGAGTCCGCTGCCGGGGGCCGTGGCGAGGGCGCCGTACATGGGCGGCTGATAGGGGTGGCGGTCGTGGACGGCGAAGGCGAGCACGCCCGGCCCGTACGCATAGGTGACCGTGATCGTCGGGGTGAGCGCGGCGGCGTGCCGGACCGCGTTGGTGACGAGCTCGGCCAGGATGAGCAGCGCCGGTCCGACGCTCGGGTGGCACAGCCCGACGCCGCACTCGACCAGGACCAGTTCGGCGGTCTCGCGGGCGATGCGTACGGCCGAGCCCACGGGCGGCACGGTCAGTACGTGCCGGTACGGAAGCGTCTCCAGCTGTACTGCCGTCACCGGCCCGCTCCGGCGACGGGGCGGGCGAGGCGGAACCCGGACACGGACTGGGGGTGCAAACGCAGCAGGGTGTCGTGCGGGCCGTGGGTCCAGCCGGGCAGCGTGCGCCGGTAGTGGGCGGCCTCGTCGGGGTCGGCGATGACGTCGGCCGGGCCGTACACGGTGACGGTCCAGCCGGTTCCGGTCGGCTTGCCGATCTCGTCGGCGTGGTACGTGAGCTGCGCTCTGCGGGGGACGGCCGAGGCCTGGACGGGAGCGCGGACGACGAGCCGCCCGTACTCCATGACGTGGGAGGCGGGGCGGACGACGGCCTGCTCGCGCTGGAGGTAGACCAGCCTCCCCTGTGAGGAGCCTTCCAGGAGCCACAGGGCTTCGGTACCGGAGACCTCGATCATGTGGAGGCCGGCGTGGGCTGGGGCGGTCATCGCGGGGCCTTCCGGGTGTGGTGGGGGTGTGGCCAGTGCCCGACCGGCACCAGGCCAGCCTGTTCCAGGTACTTGCGGGCTCCGGCGATGGCTTCGGGGGTGGTGGCGTACTCCCGGCCTTCGTTCTGTAGGAGTTCGAGCGCGCCGACGGAGTCCAGGGCCTGGCGCTGGCTGGGGCGGATGCCGGAGGTCATCACGGCGATGCCGCGCCGGTTCAGCTTCTCGATCGCGTCCTTCAGGACGAGGGCGCCCGTGGCGTCCATCGTCGTCACGCGGGACATGCGCAGGATCACCACGCGCACGTCGCAGACCTCGGAGAGTTCGAGGAGGAAGCGGTGGGCGCCGGCGAAGAACAGCGGCCCGTCGAGCCGGTAGGCGACGATGTGTTCGGCCAGCAGCGCGTGTTCCTCGTCGCTGTGCTCGCCGGGCAGGTCCGGGCGGAAGTCGACCTGGTTCAGGCTGGCTTGGGCGGCGACGGCGCGCAGGGCGAGGGCTCCGGCGACGACGAGGCCGATGATCACCGCGTACACGAGGTCCAGCACGAGCGTGGCGGCAGCGGTCAGGACCAGTACGAGCGCGTCAGAGCGGGTTGCCTTCGCCATCGCGCGCAGCGCGCCGACCTCGACCATCCGTACCGCGGTCGCGAGCAGGACGCCGGCCAGCGCGGCGAGCGGGATCTTGGAGACCAGCGGTGCGGCGGCGAACACGATCGCCGCGAGGACCACGGCGTGGGTCAGCGCGGCGAGGCGGGAGGAGGCTCCGGAACGCACGTTGACCGCGGTGCGGGCGATCGCCGCCGTCGCGGGCACACCGCCGAACAGCGGCGCGGCCAGGTTGGCGATGCCCTGGCCGAACAGTTCCTTGTCCGGGTCGTGCTTCTGCCCGACCGTCATGCCGTCCGCGACCGTCGCCGACAGCAGCGATTCGAGCGCGGCCAGGGCGGCCACGGCTATCGCCGGGGCGATCAGGGAGCCGAGCGCCGACGGGTCGAGGAAGGCGAGGGAGGGTGCGGGAAGCCCGGCCGGGAGGTTCCCGATGGGAGCCGCCCCGTGCAGGGAGAAGACCTGGACGACGAGCGTGGCGGCGATGACCGCGACGATCGAGAACGGAACCGCCGGCCGCCAACGCGCGCCGAGCAGCATCACCGCGGCCACTCCGAGGGAGAGTCCGATGGCGGTCCAGTTCGGGGACTGCGCGAAGTCCACGACGGCCCGCCAGGCCACGAGGACGACCTTTTCGCCGTCTGGTTGGGGCACCCCGAGGGCGTTGGGCACCTGCTGGAGGCCGATCACGCACGCGATCCCCAGGGTGAATCCCTCCACCACCGGCGCCGGCACGTAGCGCATGTACTGTCCCGCCCGCAGCAGGGCGAGGGCTATGAGCAGCACGCCGGCCATGAGGCCGACCGTCAGCACCCCGCCGGGCCCGTACGCGGCGACGATCGGCACGAGCACCACGGTCATGGCACCGGTCGGCCCGGACACCTGGAGGTTCGACCCGCCGAAGAGGGCGGCGAGGGCGCCGGCGACCACTGCGGTCGCCAGTCCGGCTTCGGCGCCGAGCCCCGAGGACACCCCGAAGCCCAGGGCCAGGGGCAGGGCGACGATCGCGACGGTCAGCCCGGCCAGCAGGTCCCGGCGCGGCGCACGGCCCATCGCGGTGAAGTCGGCGCGGACGGGCAGCACCGCACGCAGGCGCCGGGCCGCACCGAGGAGTAGGGCGTTCACGGTGCGGACACCTCTCCCTCCCGCAGCTCCGCCAGGAGCCCGGTCTGCCCGACCAACACTTCGGTCAGGATGCGTCGGGCGGCGAGCATCAGGTTCGCCACGTCGCCGCCGGCGAGCTCGTAGACCACCGTCGAGCCGTCGCGCGCCGAGGTGACGATCCCGGAGCGCCGCAGGACCGCCAGCTGCTGAGACAGGGCCGAGGGCTCGACCTCGATCGCCGCGAGCAGTTCCCGTACCGGCATCGGCCCGGGCTGGAGCAGTTCCAGTACGCGTATGCGCACCGGGTGGCCGAGCATCCGGAAGAACTCGGCCTTCGCTTGGTACAGCGGAACCGCCATGTTCTCCCACCTTCGTTCGATGACCCTGGCAGCCGGGGAAGGGCCTGGTGACGCAACCCTTCCGACACCTGCAAATACAACAACCTCATGATGTATGGAATTGCAGAATTTTGCAATTCGTGGATCCGTGGGGCCGCTCTCGATCTACGGGCTCGCGGGCCGGGCCGCCGTCGGACGACGGCCCGGGCGGGCCGGCGGGCGGGGCGGCCCGGGCGGGCGGGGCGGGGCGGCCCGGGCGGGCGGGGCGGGCGGGGCGGCCCGGGCGGGCGGGGGGCCGGGCGCACGACCCGCCTGGCCCTCTTCGGGCGGCGGGCCCGGGCGTGTTCCGGGGCGCCCTTGGGTACGGTCGGTCGTCCGTCAGCGCCCGGTGCCGGCCGCGACCGAGTCGATGACGCCCTGCCAAACCCGGCGGTACCCCTCGCGCAGCGGGCCGCCCACGAGGTCGAGGACCTGCGAGGCGGCCTCGATCAAGGCGGCCGGGTTCCCCGACCCGCACAGGCGCAGGTGTCCTTCGAGCAGGGCCGCGCCGCGTACGCCGTCCGCCTCCCGAAGGCGCCGCGGCAGCCATTTCCCGCCGCCCGCCCACACCCGGTGGTGGTCGAAGAGCAGGTCCGCAGCCGTAGTCAGGACGAACCCGGCCACGGCAAGGCGCTCCGCGGGGTCGACGGCGTCGCCCAGGTCGTCCAGCGCGTCCGTCAGCCCGTACCGCTTCGTCTCGACGATCTCCGGCTCCAGCGCGGGCGGGCCATTACGCAGATCCGCTTCGGCCAGCGCCCGGGCGCGTACGGCCTCCCCCTCCCTGTCGAGCAGGACGAGACCGGTGGCGTACATGCTCTGGAGGACCGCGCGGCGTGCGGCGGCGTCCGCGGCGAAGAGGTCTTCGAGCCCGGCGCGGGTGTGGACGAAGAGCTCCACGACCCGCCCCTCGAACCGGATCGTCTCCCGACACGTCTCCCCGCCGTCCTCGACGAGCACCGCGAGGTCGAGATCGCTGCTGGCGGTCGCCCGCCCCAGCGCCGTGGAACCGGCCAGGATCACGGCAAGGGCATCGGGAAAGCGGTCCCGTACGAGACGTCGGGCCTGTTCGATCGGTCGTTCAAGATCCATGTCCGGCATGATTCCACGTACCGGTCCGCGCACCGAGAGGCTTTGTCGCAGGTGCGGCCCGTTCGCGGCGCCGCTCGCGGCTCAGGGCTCCGCCGCCCGGCGGTCGGTCCACATCGGGTCCGCTCCGATGACCTTCGTCTGCCCGGCCGCAAGGTGAGCCCGAGCCCCACACCCTCGTGTTCCTACGTCACTGCCGCGACGGGCCCGGAGGCGGAGCCGGGGCCCCGCCCACCGGGTCGGACTACTCCTGGCGCTCCGGCGTGGAGCTGAGTCGGAGGTGGTACCGAAGGCCGGGGCACCCGTCGATGTCGACGTCCCCCACCACGAGGAAGCCGTTGCGGCGGAGCACGGCCATGGACGCCGGGTTGTCCAGCGTCGTGACGGCGGTGAGTGCGCGGAGCCCGTACGCGGTGGCTGCCAGCCGGCGCACTTCCTCGACCGCGGCCGTGGCTGTGCCCCGGCCCGCCGCGTGCTCTGCGATCCGGTAGCCGAGTTCGGCGGCCCCTTCCGCGACGTCGACGAGATTGACGCGGCCGGTCAACTCCCCCTGCTCGTCCAGGACGACGTGGAAATGGCACACGCCGGCGTCCTGCTCCGCGAGGAGGGCGCGGTGCCGGGCGGCGAACTCGGCGAAGTAGGCGTCCCCACGATCCGGCACGGACCGAGCGAAGTACGCCCGGTTCCGGCGTTCGAAGGCCAGCAACGCTTGGGCGTGGTCGGCCCGGAGCCGCTCCAAACTGATCACGCCGGACAGCTTACGCACCGATCGGCGGGGCCGCGCGGCGGTTATCGCGACCAGCGGACGGACCGTCATGGCCGGTCCTGGCGGCAGCGTTCGCCCCACACTTGCCCTGCGCTCGCCCGCGTGCTCGCACCGATCGTCCGGCACGGCCGGCCCCCGACCCGCGGGACAGCCGTGCCGGGTGCCCGCGCGCTGCACCCTTCGGGGGATCGGGGACGGCGCCGTGGACGGTGCGCCCCGGCGCCGACCCCGGTCCGGCTCAGCCCGCCGAAGAGCGAGCCGATCAGGGTGCGCCGGGCGCCGAAGCGTCCGATGACCTTCGCGGCGTACGAGCCGGCGAAGAAGGCGGTGACCGCCCAGGGGAGCGCCGACCGGCTCAGTCCCAGGTCCTTGCCGAGCGCCGGCAGGGACGGCAGGGTGCGCCGTCGCACGCCCGGCCTGCGCCGGGAGGAGGTCGCCGTGCTCGCGGGGGTGGGGGTGTCCTGGTACCAGTGGCTGGAGCAGGGCCGCGACATCACGGTGTCGCCCCAGGTCCTCGACTCGGTGGGCCGGGTCCTCAAGCTGACGAGCGCCGAGCGCCGGCACCTGTACGTGCTGGCGGGGCTCAACCCGCCCGCCCTGGAGGTGGCGCCGGCCGACCGGGACATGTGCCAGGGCCTGAGGCGGCTGATCGACGCGTGGATGCCGTTCCCCGCTCACATCATGGACGGGTACTGGAACACCGTGATGTACAACGACGCGGCAGCGCTGGTGCTGGGCATGCGACCGGAGATCGTGCAGAACTGTCTGATCGCGTTCTTCACCGACCCCCTCTACAAGGCCCGTTCGAGGCACTGCGGAGATCGCCTGTACGGTGGTCGCGCAGTTCCGGGCGGCGTGCTCGGAATGGCCCGGCGACGAGGGGTTCCAGGCGGTCGTCGAGGAGGCCAAGAAGGTCAGCCCGGAGTTCTCCGGGCTGTGGGACCAGCGGGACATCCGTCCCGGCGGTCAGATGCAGAAGGAGATCGAGCACCCGGTGGTGGGCACGCTGTTCGTCGAGTCGACGCAGCTACGGGTCCCGGCCCGCCCCGACCTGTCGATCGTGCTGCACACCCCGCTGCCGGGCACCGACACGGCCGAGAAGCTGGAGTGGCTGTCGTCGGCGGAAGGGCGGCGGGGAGCCATGTACCCGATCGCCGGCTGAGGCCCGTCGGGGCCCGCCGGAAGGACTTCGGCGGGCCCTGCGCACCGGGCGGGGATCAGCCGGGCAGGTGCGCGGTTCAGCGGCCGGCAGCGCGCCCGTGGTCGGACTCGATGAGGGCGATCTCTTCGTCCACGGCGGGAACGTCCGCCTGGCGGTCCATCAGGACCAGTTGCTCGCGGTAGCGGGTCAGCGAGTTGAGGAGGAGTCCCTCCCGTCCCGGCTCCAGAGCGCACATGCGCCGCGCGGCAGCGACGGACTCGGCCCGGAGGGCCAGCGCCGTCTGCGGCTGGTGGGCGAACTCCTGCCGGCTGTACTCCAGTAGCGCGACCGCCAGCCGGGGCAGGTACACCAGCGGGTTCACCTCGACGAGCACGCGGTAGGCGGCGACCTGTTGCCGGCTCGACGGCTCCTCCGATCCGAGGAGGGCCACCCGGGCTCGAAGTACCGCGTCGTGATTGATGTTTGTCGACTGATCGATGTTCGCCGAGTGATTCATGACGGCGATCTTCCAGGCCGTACGGGTGCCCGAACAAGGTTCTCAGGCTGTGCCGTTGGTCCTACGAAAACCGCTTCTGACCTGTCATGATGGATACGTCTTCACCCCTGCGCCCCGGGCGGGCCGCGCACCACGAGCCGCCGCGGGCCGACCCGAGGCTGCGAGCGCACGGGGACCGCCGGAGCGGCGGGGACATCCACCGCCGGGGCGCCGTCAACGGCGCGGCGAGATCCAGCAGCCATGGCCGGGGCCGTACCCCGCCCTACCCCAGCCTCAGCCCGCCCCTGCCCACGGCTCGGCCATCGCGGGGTCTCCCCCGGGGCGGGTCCCGGTGCGCCTCGGGGTTGGTGGCGACGACGCCCCGGGGAAACATCGGATAAATCGCCATAAGTCCAGTCGCCATCCGACTCGGGCAGGACCACTTGAGTGATCAAAGCGGCAGGGGGGTTAGCATGTGAGCGCCGCCTAGCTCGAAAGATAAACCTGTGACTGTCAATGACGACTCGTTCACCAACTGGAAGAACCGCGAGGAGATCGCGGAGTCGATGATCCCGATCATCGGGAAGCTGCACCGGGAGCAGGACGTCACGATCCTGCTCCACAGCCGCTCCTTGGTGAACAAGTCGGTGGTCAGCATCCTGAAGACCCACCGATTCGCTCGGCAGATAGCCGGCGGGGAACTCTCCGTCACCGAGACGCTGCCGTT
Source organism: Streptomyces sp. NPDC006430 (assembly GCF_040612395.1). Lineage (NCBI taxonomy): Bacteria > Bacillati > Actinomycetota > Actinomycetes > Kitasatosporales > Streptomycetaceae > Streptomyces > Streptomyces sp. NPDC006430. The sequence continues at coordinate 649,946 of NZ_JBEXQA010000001.1, read as the reverse complement.
CCTGCAGGCCCTCACCGCGCTCGATCTCGGCCCTTCGCAGATCGACATCGGCATGCTGGCCACCACCTACAAGGCCGACGACCGCGGCCTGTCGGTGGCCGAGTTCACCGCCCAGGCGGTCGCCGGCGCCACGGGCGCCAACAAGATCGAGCGCTGCGAGCCCCGCGACGTCGTCCTCTACGGCTTCGGCCGCATCGGCCGCCTCGTCGCCCGCCTGCTCATCGAGAAGGCCGGCTCCGGCAACGGCCTGCGACTGCGCGCCATCGTCGTCCGCCAGGGCGGCGACCAGGACATCGTCAAGCGCGCCTCGCTGCTGCGCCGCGACTCCATCCACGGCCAGTTCCAGGGCACGATCACCGTTGACGAGACGAACAGCAAGATCATCGCCAACGGCAACGAGATCAAGGTGATCTACGCCAACGACCCGTCCGAGGTCGACTACACGGCGTACGGCATCCAGAACGCGATCCTCATCGACAACACCGGCAAGTGGCGCGACCGCGAGGGCCTGTCCAAGCACCTGCGCCCCGGTATCGACAAGGTCGTCCTGACGGCGCCCGGCAAGGGCGACGTCCCCAACATCGTCCACGGTGTCAACCACGACACGATCAAGCCGGACGAGCAGGTCATCTCCTGTGCTTCCTGCACGACCAACGCGATCGTGCCGCCGCTGAAGGCGATGGACGACGAGTACGGCGTCCTGCGCGGCCACGTGGAGACCGTCCACTCGTTCACGAACGACCAGAACCTGCTGGACAACTACCACAAGGCCGACCGTCGTGGCCGCTCCGCGCCGCTCAACATGGTCATCACCGAGACCGGCGCCGCCTCCGCCGTGGCGAAGGCACTGCCCGACCTCAAGGCCCCGATCACCGGCAGCTCGATCCGCGTCCCGGTGCCGGACGTCTCGATCGCGATCCTCAGCCTGCGCCTCGGGCGCGAGACCAACCGTGAGGAAGTCCTCGACTACCTGCGGAACGTGTCGCTGACCTCGCCGCTCAAGCGCCAGATCGACTTCACCAGCGCGCCCGACGCGGTCTCCAGCGACTTCATCGGCTCGCGCCACTCTTCGATCGTCGACGCCGGCGCCACCAAGGTCGATGGTGACAACGCGATCCTCTACCTCTGGTACGACAACGAGTTCGGCTACTCGTGCCAGGTCATCCGCGTCGTCCAGCACGTCTCCGGGGTGGAGTACCCGACCTACCCGGCTCCGGCGGTCTGATCCCCCCGCGGACCGACCGCCCCATCCGCCGTGCCCGCGGTGGGGGCGACCCGATCCCGACGGGGATCGCATCGCCCCCACCGCGGGCCGGACGGAGCGGGACGCACACCGCGCGAAAACTCGGATGTGCGGTGCACCGGAGTGCTGTTAGGTTCCTCGTGTGCCGAAGTTGAATCAGATCATCGCAGTGGAGAAGGGCGTCAAGTCCAAGTCTCTCCAGGAGTTGACCCAAGCCCACCAGGACGTCCAGAAGCCGGCGCTGCTCGCCGGCATCTCGCGGACGTACCAGCCCAAGGACGAAGAGGGCGAGCAACTGCCGCCCGAGTCCACGCGGGTACAGGTCAAGGCGGAGGACGTGCTGCGCGCGACGGCGGGAACGCTCACGCGACTGTTCGACGTGACGGCGACGAAGGACTGGGCGAACCGTACGGCAGCCGCGGACGTCGTCATCGACGGAACGGTTCTGCTGCCCCAAGTGCCGGTCCCCTACCTGCTGTTCCTTGAGAAGCAGCTCACTGACCTGCACACGTTCGTACGTAAGCTCCCCGTGCTGGACGCCTCGGAGGCCTGGAACCTCGACCCGTCGACGGACTCCTGGAAGACCGACCCGGTCCGCACGATCCGCACCAAGAAGGTGCCGCGCAACCACGTGAAGGCCGAGGCCACCGAGAAGCACCCGGCCCAGGTCGAGGTGTACTACGAGGACGTGCCCGTCGGCTACTGGACGACGGTGAAGTTCTCCGGCGCGCTCCCGGCCCGCCGGGTCAACGAGCTCCTCGACCGGGTCGAGAAGCTCCAGCAGGCCGTCAAGTTCGCCCGCGAGGAGGCCAACGGCGTCGAAGTCACCGACCAGCGGGTCGGGGACGCGGTGTTCGGCTACCTGTTCCGGTAGCCTCAAGATCGCCCCCTGTGCGAGCGGGGGGGGTGCGCGAAGAGCGCAAAGCTGAAACTGATGTTGAAGCTGACCAAGGGGTGTCAGTTGGGGGTTCGAATCCCTCCCCCGGCACACGAGCCGGGGTGGCCCAAGCCTGGCAGAGGCGGCCCCGTGAAACTCAGATTCTCGCTCCAGTCTCAGCATTCGCCGCCGAACGCCGGATCGACCGAGCGCGGACGATCATCGATGGATGGGGGTTCAAGTCCCCTCTGCGCCTCTCTCGTGGCGCGGTAGTTCAAAGGCAGAACACGTCGATCTCAGAATGATCCGCGACTCTTAAACGCCGCCGGTGTGCGCAAATGGGTGGCAAACTGGAGCCCGGGAGCTGGATATGCTCCCGGGCTCCGTCACGTTCCGGTGCCGTCGCCGCAGGAGCGGACCGGTCACCAGGAGCGCAGGAGGAGCAGGGCGATGTCGTCGGTGCGGGGGGCGATGCCCTGCGCATGGGCGATGAGGTCGTCCGCCAGACGGGTCAGCGCGTAGTGCTCCGGGGTTGCCGTGATCTGGGCGGCGCTCTCGCGAATGGCGTCCTCCAGGTCTCGACCGGGCGCCTCGACCAGGCCGTCCGTGTAGAGGGTGAGCAGGGTGGTGGGGGTGAAGGGGATCTCCACCGCCGTGTAGGACGCCTCGGGGTCGATGCCCAGCAGCAGGCCGGGCGGCAGACGGAGCATCTCGGCCGGACCGTCGCCGTGGCGCAGCAGGGGTGGCGGGTGGCCGGCCGTGGCCAGCTGGGCGGTGTGGGCCGCGAGGTCGATGTGGGCGTACAGGCAGCTGGTGAAGAGTCCCGGTTCGAGGTCGGTCAGGAGCCGGTTGGTACGGGCGAGGACTTCTGCCGGCGGGGCGCCGGCGCTGGCGTGGACGGCCGTGCGGACCTGACCCATGAGGGCGGCGGCGTTGACGTTGTGGCCCTGGACGTCGCCGATGGTGGCCGCGACGGTGGTCTCGTCGATGCGGATGAGGTCGTAGAAGTCACCACCGATGTCGAGGCCCTCTGCCGCGGGCAGGTACCGGGCGGCCACCTCAAGGTGCGGGACGTGCGGCAGGGCGTGCGGCAGCAGGCCGGTCTGCAGGCTGTGGGCGAGCTGGTGGGTGGAGTCGTAGAGGCGGGCCCGTTCCAGGGCCTGGGCGATGAGGCCGGCGATGGAGGACAGCACGGCCCGTTCGCCGGGCGCGAAGGAACGACGGTGGGCGTAGGAAAGGACGAGGGAGCCGACGGGACGGTTGGAGGCGATCAGGGGCAGGAAGGCCCAGGCCGCCATGCCGTCCAAGATCTCAAGGGTCGGGAACGCGGCCCGGAGTTCGCTCACGTCCTCGAAGAACAGGGGGGTGCCGGTCCGCAGGACGTGGGAGGTGGGAGTGCCGCTGTTCAGCGAGATCCCGTCGTAGTGGGCCATGAGTGCGCTCGTATGGCCGCGGTAGCCGATGATGCGCAGGCGCCGTTCCTCCTCGACCAGAAGGGCCATGGCCTGGGCCCCGAGACCGGGAACCAGCTGGTCGGCGGCCTGATCGACCACATCGCGCGTATGGGCCGCCTCGGTGAGCGTGGCCGCCAGGTGCATCAGCTGGTAGAGGGCGGTGGCGCGGCTGGGCCCCGCCTCCTGGGGGGCGGTCGTGGGAGCGGCGGCCGGCGGTACGGACAGGTCGGTGACGTGGGTGATGCGGACGCTGATCCCGGTGTCGTCCGGGTAGAGGTCGAAGCGCAGGTACCGTCCGGCCGGGTGCGCGGTGGTGAAGGTTCGGGGCAGGCGGCTGATCGCCGCGGCCCGGTAGTGGTCCTCGATCGCGGGCGTGTCCATCCAGGGCAGGGCCGCCCAGGGCAGGGCGCCGAGCAGGCGGGAGGCGGGCGCGCCCAGCAGGTCGGCCGCTTCGGGGGTGATGAAGGTGATCTTGCCGTTCATGTCGAGCGCGACATTGCCGCCCGGCAGCCGCCGGATGAAGGCCAGGGCGAAGGCTGCCTCGACCGGTCCGGGGGTGGGGGGCGGGGGCGGTTGGAACACGACCGGATGGGTCGGCGGCCGGACCGGCCGCCCTTCTTCGGCGGCCTGCAGCAGGATGTGCGCGAGACGGTGACAGGCCGATTCCACGGCCCGACGTTCCCGTTCGTCGAGCCGGGGCGCGTGCGAGCCCGGCCACATGAACACCGCGCCGGCCCCCGTGGGCCCTGCCGCTTCGGCGGGACGGGCGGTGACCGGAGCGGCGGCGAGGGCGAAGTCGTACGGGAGGACGAGGCCGAGGCGTGGGTAGCGGCGGGCTGCTTCCTCCCGGTCGCCCAGCCAGACGAACCGGTCTCCGCGTACCGCGTCGGCCACCGGAATCGGATCGTCCAAACCCACCCGGGACCAGGGCGCCGCAAACTCGCGGGCCACCCCGGTGGTCATCGCCAGGTGCAGGACGCGCCGTGCGGGATCGGGCAGGTAGAGCATGCCGATGGACGCCCCCGCGGCGCTGCGGGCCTGGATCAGCGCCTCCCCCAGCGCCCTCTGGTCCGCCCACTGCTCGCGCCCCGGAAGGTTTCGCACCCCTCCATGTTCCCTCACACCCTCTCGCACGTCGGCCCCCGTGCCTCGGCGAGCCCGCGGCAGCCCGGCCGGACGACGCCTGCTGCGGGGCGGACGGCGCCCCGACGGACTACCGGGTCGCCCGGCCGCGGACGTACTCCGATGCGGCGTCCAGGAGCCACTCGGCCAGGTAGCCGGCGAAGGAGGAACGCACCAGGACCTGGAATCCGGGACCAGGTGCGTCGAGCGGGACCAGCGCCACCTGTGCGCGGGCCAGCGTGGTCTGGGCGCAGCGGCCCGGGCCGAAGGAGCGGGGGTGCAGGTCGAGGGAGCAGCCGTGTGCGAGGAGTTCGCCGGACCGGGCGCCGGCGACGAGCAGGGTGGTGCGCTGCGCCGAGACGTCGACGACCGCGGCGTACCGGTCGCCGACGGCGCCGCGCAGCCGGGCTTCCAGGTGCGTTCGAGCTCCGGCCGGGCCGACGACGAGCCATTCGTCCGGGCCCAGCCACAGGGCCGCGAGTTCGCCGCCGCGCGCGACGGTGTTGGGCTCCGACGGCAACGGGAATCCGAGCGCGAGTGCGACCGGGTCCGCGGCCGGCCCCTTGGAGTCCAGCCGCACGTCGACCTGGGTGAGGAAGGGGATTTCCGCAAGTCGCAGTGCCCCGTGCGACGCGCGGGTGGCGCGGGCCAGGCGTTCGGCGTACTGCGACAGCGGGCTCACCCGGTCGCTCGGGTGGGCGGAAGCGGTGTCAGCCATCCCGGCGTGCCCCTTCGGGGTCGTAGAGAACAGGAGGTGCGACCGTGACCGGAACCAGCTCTCCTCCTACCGGCGCGTACAGCCGGTCGCCGATCCGGTCCCGGCCGCCCTTCACCAGGGCGAGTGCGAAGGTGCGGTCGAGGGCCGCGCTGCGGTAGCTGGAGGTGACGTGGCCGAGCATCGGTACCGGTGGTTGCGGCAGTACGGCGCCGGCGACGAGGTGGGTGCCTTCGGGGAGCAGGACCCCCGGGTCGTCCGGTAGCAGTGCGACGAGGTGCTTGCGGTCGGGCCTGGCGGTGTCGGCCCGGGTGTGCGAGCGCTTGCCGATGAAGTCGGGTTTCTTCCCGGACACCACCCAGCCCATGCCGAGGTCCTGCGGGGTCACGGTGCCGTCGGTGTCCTGGCCGACGATCGGGTACCCCTTCTCGGCGCGCAGGACGTGCATGGTCTCGGTGCCGTACGGGGTGATGCCGAGCGGGCCGCCGGCCTCGTACAGCGCCTTCCACAGCGCCGGGGCCTCCCATGGCAGTACGTTGATCTCGTAGGCGAGTTCGCCGGAGAAGCTGATGCGGCAGACGCGGGCCGGGATGCCGGCGACGGTCGTGTCGCGCCAGGTCATGAACGGGAATCCGGCTGCGTCCACGGCGAGTTGCGGGGCCAGTGCCCGCAGTACGTCACGGGAGCGCGGCCCGACCAGGGCCACGGTGGCCCACTGTTCGGTGACCGAGGTGCAGTGCACGCGCAGTTCGGGCCACTCCGTCTGGAGCCACTCCTCCATCCAGTCCAGTACGGCCGCTGCGTTGCTGGTGGTGGTGGTGAGGAGGAAGCGGTCGTCGGCGAGCCGGATGGCGGTGCCGTCGTCGAACAGCATCCCGTCGGCGCGGCACATGACGCCGTAGCGGATCGCGCCGACCTTCAGGGTGCTCATCACGTTGGTGTAGAGCCGGTCCAGGAAGACCCCTGCGTCCGGCCCCTGTACGTCGATCTTGCCCAGGGTGGAGGCGTCCATGAGGGCGACGCCCTCGCGGGCGGCCCGGCATTCGCGCAGCACCGCCGCCGTCCTGTCCTCTCCGGCCTGCGGGTAGTACCAGGGGCGTTTCCACTGGCCGACGTTCTCGAACACGGCGTCGTGCGCGGCGTGCTGGTCGTGCAGCGCGGTGACGCGTACGGGGTCGTGCAGCGGGCCTCGGTCGCGGCCGGCGAGGGCGGCGAACGAGACCGGGACGTACGGCGCGCGGAAGGCCGTCGTACCCGTCTCGGAGGGGTCGACGCCCAGCAGGTGCGCGACGACTCCGCTCGCGAGCACGCCCGAGGTCTTGCCCTGGTCGTTGGCCGTGCCCGCCGTGGTGTAGCGCTTGAGGTGTTCCACGGAGCGCAGGCCGGCGCCCGTCGCGCGGGCGAGGTCGTCGACGGTGACGTCGCGCTGGAGGTCCACGAAGGAGCGGGCGGTGTCGGCTCCGGGGACGACCCACAGGTGCCGGGCAGGTGTTCCGGGCTGCGCCGCCACGGGCGGGAGCGGGAGCGCATCGGGTACGGCGAAGCCCTCTGCTTCGAGCGCCCGGGCTCCGGCAGCTGCGCCCGCTGTCAGGCAACGGGACAGGTCGAGCTCGCCGGCCGCCGAGCCGGCGACCTCCACGGCCTGCCGGCAGCCGTCGGGCACGAACGTCCCGAGCGCCGGGTCGTAGCGCAGGCGCCCGCCCGCCTGGCTGAACAAATGGACGACCGGGTTCCATCCGCCGGAGACGAGGAGGAGGTCGGCGGCGATCTCGCGGGTCACGGCGCCGTTCCCGGCGGGGACCACGGTCACGGAGGTGACCCGCCCCGGGGCCGGTGCGGCCGCCGCTGCGGCCGCCCCCGCCGTGCCCGTCACGAGGTGCCCGGCGAGCACCTCGATGCCGGCCCGCGCGGCCTGGTCCGCCCACTCCCCCGGGTCGGTCCGGGCGTCCACGACGGCCGCGAGGTCCACGCCGGCCGCGGCCAGGTCGAGTGCGGCCGCGTACGCACTGTCGTTCGTGGTGAACACGACCGCGCGGCGGCCCGGGAGGACCCCGAACCGGTTGACGTACGTACGGGCGGCGCCGGCGAGCATCACGCCGGGGCGGTCGTTGTCGGCGAAGGCCAGTGACCGTTCGTGGGCGCCGGTCGCCAGGACGACCCGGCGTGCGCGGATCCGCCAGACCCGCTCGCGCGAAACGTACGCGGGTGCCTGCGCGCCCAGGTGGTGGGTGCGGCGTTCCACGGCGAGCACGTGGTTGTCGTCGTAGTGGCCGAAGACGGTGGTGCGGCGCAGCACCCGGACTTCGGGCGCCGCGTCGAGTTCCGCGCCCGCCGCGGCGGACCACTGCGGCAGCTCTCCCGTGCCGAGCAGGCTGCCGCCCGGCTCGGGCTGGTCGTCGGCGAGGATCACGCGCGCCCCGCTGCGGGCGGCCGCCGTGGCCGCGGCGAGGCCGGCCGGGCCCGCTCCGACGACCAGCAGGTCGCAGTGGGCGTGCACGGCGTCGTAGCGGGCGGGATCCGGTCCGGTGGCGAGTCGTCCGCGCCCGGGCAGGCTGCTCGCGACGAGCCCCTCGTACAGTTCGACGGTGGTCGCCGCGAGCATCGGTTCGGGGAACGGCGCCTCGATCTGCACGACGGCGTTCGGCTCCTCCACTCCGGCGGTGAAGATCCCGCGCGGGCGGCCGAACCTTGTGCTGGTGCCGGCCTGGAGGACGCCGCACGCGATCAGTGCGGAGGCAAGGGTGTCGCCCTGGTAGCCCTGGTGGTCCACGCCGTCGAAACGGAAGCCGAGCGGTTGGTCCCGCCGGACGCGGCCCCGGTCGGGGAGACGGAAGGAGTCGGTCATGGGATCACCGGTCCCGGCTCGCCGGCCCGGTAGACGGCGAGGATCTCGTTGGTCGCCGTGTCCCGGACGGCGTTGAACCAGCGGCGGCAGCCGTCCGCATGGCACCACCGCTCCGCGAACGGCCCCTTGGGGTTGCCGCGGAAGAAGAGGTAGCGGGCCCAGGCCTCGTCGCTCAGGGTCGCGGGGTCCGCGGGGTGGGGCACGTGCGCCTGGCCGCCGTAGTGGAATTCGGCCTCGTCGCGCGGCCCGCACCAGGGGCAGGGAATGAGCAGCATCGTCGGGGCTCCTCAGTGGGCCACCGCGGCCGCGCCGTGCTCGTCGACGAGCGCGCCGGTGGTGAAGCGTTCGAGCGTGAAGGGGGCGTTCAGCTGGTGGGGGGCGTCGTGGGCGACGGTGTGCGCGAAGGCCCAGCCGACTCCGGGGGTGGCCTTGAAGCCGCCGGTACCCCAGCCGCAGTTGAGGTAGAGGTGTTCCACGGGGGTGAGCCCGACGACGGGTGAGGCGTCCGGGCTGACATCGACGATGCCGCCCCAGGTGCGCAGGACGTGCGCGCGGGCGAAGACCGGGAAGAGTTCGAGGGCGGCCGCCATCTGGCGCTCGATGATGTGGAAGGCGCCGCGCTGCGTGTACGCGTTGTACGCGTCGATGCCCGCGCCCATGACCAGTTCGCCCTTGTGGGCCTGGCTGACGTACACGTGCACCGCGTTCGACATGACCACGGTGGGGTGCACCGGCTCCAGCAGCTCGGAGACCAGTGCTTGCAGCGGGTGGCTCTGGAGGGGCACGTCGAAGCCGGCCATGGCGGCGAGTACGGAGGTGTGGCCGGCCGCGCAGAGGGCGACCCGGCCGGCGGCGATCGGGCCGAGCGAGGTCTGCACTCCGGTGACCCGGCCGTCCCGTACGTCGATTCCGGTGACCTCGCAGTTCTGGATGAGGTCGATGCCCGCGGCGTCGGCGGCGCGGGCGAGGCCCCAGGCGACGTGGTCGTGCTTGGCGATGCCCGCGCGCGGCTGGTAGGTGGCCCCCATGACCGGATAACGGGCCTCCGGAGAGGTGTTGACGATCGGGCAGACCTCCTCGACCTGGTGGGGGTCGAGCCACTCGGCGTCCACGCCGTTCAACCGGTTGGCCTCCACCCGGCGCACGCCGTCCCGTACGTCCTGGAGGCTGTGGGCGAGGTTCAGTACCCCGCGCTGGGAGAACAGGAGGGGGTAGTCGAGGTCCTCCTCCAGCCCCTCCCACAGCTTGAGCGCGTGCTCGTAGATCGCCGCGCTCTCGTCCCAGAGGTAGTTGGAGCGGATGATGGTGGTGTTGCGGGCCATGTTGCCGCCTGCGAGCCAGCCGCGTTCGAGGACGGCGACATCGGTGATGCCGTGGTTCTTCGCGAGGTAGTGGGCGGTGGCCAGGCCGTGCCCGCCACCGCCGACGATGACCACGTCGTATCCGCGCCGCGGTTCGGGCGTGCGCCACAGCCATCGGGGGTGGTCGGGAAGTTCGGCGCCGGGGGTCCGGGGGCTCATCGGGCGTCTCCTGGCTGCTGGGCGTGCATGCGACCTACCTCGGACGGGGGGACGGAGAGGTGTGCAGGGGCCGGACGGGTGGGTGCGGCCCCTTCAGCCGCGCAGCCGCTTCATCGCCGGGTCGAACAGCGGCTCCTCCGCGACGACCGCCGGGACGATCCGGTCGAAGTAGCCGATGTCCACGGCCCGGCCGGGCACGGAGAGTTCGGCGGGCAGCCAGGCGTAGGCGATGCCCTTGCCCATGGTGTATCCGTACGCCGCGCTGGTGACGTAGCCGACCGGCCGGTGGCCGTCGTACACGGGCTCCTTGCCCATGACCACCGCGCTGGGGTCGTCGATGGTGAGGCAGGTGAGGCGGCGTCGTACGTCGGCGGCGCGCCGCTCCAGTGCGGCCCGGCCGATGAAGTCGCCCTTTCCCTTTGTGACGGCGAAGCCGACACCGGCCTCGTACGGGTCGTGTGCGTACGTCATGTCGGTGCCGAACGCGCGGTAGCCCTTCTCCAGGCGCAGGCTGTTGAAGGCGCCCCGGCCCGCCGCGATGCCGCCGTACGGCCGTGCGGCCTCCCACAGGGTGTCCCACAGGGTGAGGCCCAGGTCAGCGGTCGTGTACAGCTCCCAGCCGAGCTCTCCCACGTAGCTCAGGCGCAGGGCGGTGACGGGGACGGGGCCGATGTGGGCGCGCCGGGCCCGGAAGTAGCGCAACCCCTCGTTGGAGAAGTCAGCGTCGGCGAGCGGCTGGAGCACCTCGCGCGCCTTCGGCCCCCACAGCCCGATGCAGCAGGTGCCGGCGGTGACGTCCCGTACGACGACGGAGCCTCCCCCGGCTGCTTCCGGGAGGCGTCCCCCCTCGGGGAGGTGGCGGGTGAGCCAGTGGAGGTCGAGCGGCCCGTTGGCTCCGATCTGGAAGTGGTCCCGGGCGAGCCGGGCCACCGTGATGTCGCTGCGGATGCCGCCGTCCTCGTCCAACATCAGCGTGTACGTCACCGAGCCGACGGGTTTGTCGACGTCGGAGGTGGTCAGGCCTTGGAGAAAGGCTGCGGCTCCGCGGCCGGTGACCTCCAGCCGGGTCAGGGAGGTCATGTCGTACAGGGCGACGCCCTCCCGGGTGGCGCGGGCCTCGGCACCGACGATCGGCGACCAGGTCCGGGCGGCCCATTCGTTGGGGGTCGGAACGTCCCACCGGTCGAGGAGGGGTTCGTTGGCGGCGTACCACTGGGGGCGCTCCCACCCGGCCGCTTCCAGGAAGAAGCCGCCCAGCTCGCGCTCTCGGACGTGGAACGGGCTGGTGCGCAGGGGCCGCGGATCACCCGTCGGCTGGAGCGGGTGGAGGATGTCGTAGACCTCGACGAAGTTCCGGCAGCTGCGGGCGCGCACGTACGCGGGGGCGAGCTGGTGCGTCTCGAAGCGGTTGACGTCACATTCGTGCAGGTCGAAGGAGGAGCAGTGGCCGTCGACGAGCCATTCGGCCAGGGCGCGGCCGACGCCGGCGGAGTGGGTGACCCACACGGCCTCGGCGACCCAGAATCCCTTCGTCGCGGACGATTCGCCGAGCAACGGCATCCCGTCGGTGGTGAAGGAGAAGAGGCCGTTGATGCCCTCCTCGACCTTGGCGTCACGTGTCGCGGGCAGGAGCGACCGGGTCTCGGTCCAGGCGTCGGCGAAGTCGTCCGGCGTGAACTGCAGCACGGAGGGCATCTGTTCGGCGCAGTCCAGCGGGGCGATGTCGTCGGCGGAGACCGGCATGGGCCGGTGGCCGTAGGAGCCGATGCCGATCCGGTCGAAGCGCTCGCGGTAGTACAGGTCGGCGTCCTGGTGCCGCAGGATGGGGTGCACCGCCTCCTCGGCCTGCCCGACCATCGCAGGGACCGGGCCGGTCCACGCCAGTTGGTGGGCGAGGGGGGTCAACGGCAGGTTCGTCCCGGCCATGCGGGCGACCTTGGGGCCCCAGATGCCGGCGCAGCAGACGATGACGTCGGCGGGGATCTCGCCCCGGTCCGTGACCACGCCGGTGACACGGTCGCGGCCGGTGGCTCCGTCAGCTTCGGTACGGACGTCGAGGACCTCGTGGCGGTCGAGGAGGCGTACGCCCCGGGCCCGGGCGTTGCGGAGCTGCGCCTCGACGGCGAGCGTGGCCTTGGCCAGGCCGTCGGTGGGGACCAGCAGGCCGCCGAGTACGCGTGCGCGGTTCACCAGGGGGTGCAGTGCCACGCATTCGTCCGGGTCCACGAGCCGGCTCGTGACGCCCCAGGAGGTGAGCCAGCCCTGCCGGCGCCTCAGTTCGGTGAGGCGTTGTGGGGTGGTGGCCAGTTCGAGGCCGCCGACCTGGAGGAAGCACGGCTGTCCGTCGACGTCGAGGCTGTGGAGCTTCTCGACGGTGTAGCGGGCCAGTTCGGTCATGGTCTTCGAGGGGTTCGCCTGGAACACGAGGCCCGGGGCGTGGGAGGAGGATCCGCCGGTGGCGGGGAGGGGGCCCTGGTCGACGACGGTGATCTCGGTCCAGCCGCGGGAGGAGAGTTCGTCCGCCAGGGCCGCGCCCACGACTCCCGCTCCGATGATGACCACGCGCGGTCCCGCCATCGCCGCCCCCTCCGATACGAAAGAAGTCGAGTTCGCGTTCGAGTTGCCGTCAGCGCAACGTGATGCAGCGTGCGCAACTCACACTGCCGGTCGCCCAAGGTGGTGTCAAGAGGCGTCGATCCGCTGCAACTCCCGTACGGACCACGGTGGAAACAGCCGTGCCCGGAGGCTGTCGCAACAGCCTCCGGGCACGGCGGCGGCGCGGGGCTGGCCCCGCCGGCTCAGCCCTTCTTCCCGAGCCAGGCATCGACCTTCCCCCGGTTGCCCTCCACCCATTTCTTCGCGGCGTCCTGCGGCGACATCTTGTCCTGCGCGATGTACTTCGCCACGAGGTTCTGGTCCTCGTTCGACCAGGTGAAGTTCTTCACGAGCCGGTAGGCGGGGCTGTCGGACTCCGCGAACTTCTTGCTGACGATCTTGTCCAGGGCGTACACCGGGTAGTCACAGGCGACCTTCTCCGGATCGTCGTCGCAGCCGGCCTTGTACTCCGGCAGTTCCACCTTCACGAGCTTCAGCTCCGAGAAGAGCCACTGCGGTTCGTAGAAGTAACCGATCACGGGCGTCTTCTTGGCCTCGGCCTGACGGAACGCCTGGATGAGCGCGGCCTCGCTCCCCGAATACACCACCTTGTAGTCGAGGTTCAGGTTCTTCACGAGGGCTCCGTCGTTGGTGACGAACGACGGGTCCCCGTCCAGCAGCTGCCCCTTGTCGCCGGATTCGGAAGTCCTCAGCTGTTGCGCGTACTTGTTGAGGTTCTGCCACTGGGTGATGTCCGGGTACTTCTGGGCCAGCCACGGCGGGACGTACCAGCCGATGACCCCCTTGTTCCCCGTCTCACCGGCGGCGACGGCCGTCTGCTGCTGCTCGATGTACTTCTTCTTCAGGTCCTGGTGGCCCCAGTTCTCGACGATCGCATCGACCTCGCCCGTGCCGAACCCCTGCCAGGCGACCTCTTCCTTGAGGTCCTTCTTGGTCACCTCACATCCGAGGTCCTCCGCGGCGACGTACGCGATGACCGCCGCGTTGGCCTCGTACCCGACCCACGGATTGACGGCCAACTTGAAGGAGCCGCACGTCCCGGTGCTGCCGCCGCCCGACGCGCCGGCTCCGGCCTCCCCGACCTTCGCACCGTCGCATCCGCTGAGCGCGAGGGCCAGCACCGACAGGCCTGCCAGGGCCGCCAGCCGGGTGGGCCGGGCCGTCCGCCGTAGCCGTGCCGGTTCGGGTTCCGGTGTGAGGTTTCCTGCCATGTGTGTCCTACCCCTTCTTCTGCCTCAGCGCCCGCTGGGGGCTCTTGCGGCCCGCTGCGCAGCCGCCTGGGTGATCCGGTCGAACATGACACCGAGCAGCACGATGGCCAGGCCCGCCGCCAGCCCCTTGCCGTACAACTGGCCCTGGGAGAAGCCCGCCACGACGTCGTAGCCGAGGGCGCCCGCCCCGACGAGGCCGCCGACGACGACCATCGACAGGACGTAGATCAGCCCCTGGTTCATGGCCAGGGCAAGGGCGCCGCGCGCCATGGGGAGCTGCACCTTCGTGATGATCTGCCAGGTACTGGAGCCGGCCGACGTCGCCGCCTCCACCGTGCTCTGCGGTACGCCCCGCACCCCGTCCGCGATGATCTTCACCGTGACCGGAGCCGCGTAGACGATCGCCGCCACGATCGCCGTGAACCGGCTCGCACCGAACAGGGCCAGGAACGGCACCAGGTAGACGAACGCGGGCATCGTCTGCCCCGCGTCGAGCACGGGGCGGACCAGCCGGTCGGCCAGGGCGCTGCGGCCCATCCACACCCCCACGAGGACGCCGAGGGCCAGGACGATGACCGTCGCGACGATGCTGGAGGCCAGCGTGGTCATACTGTCCCGCCACAGACCCGTTGCGACGATCAGCGCCACGCACCCCGCTGCGGTGGCCCCGGCCCGCCATCCGCCCAACAGCGCGCCGAGGGCCACCGTCACCGCGCCGACCAGCCACCACGGAGAGCCGGTCAGCAGCGCCTCGAAGGGGTTGAGCAGCAGTGTGGTGACCACCTCGCGCAGACCGTTCGTCACACCGGCGAGGTGGCCCTGCGCCCACGCGGTGGCGGAGTCCGCCGTACGGGCGATCGCGCTGCCCACACCGGTGTCGCCGGGGAACTGCGCCGCCCACACGTAGGTGTGGGAGAGCCAGACGCACCCGGCGGTCAGCACGCCTCCGGCCAGGAGCAGGGGGCGGCGCCACCGCGCCGCACGGCCGATGCCGCGCGGGCCGTGCTCCACCCGTGCGCTCGCCGCGCAGGTCACGCGGTCGAGCACGACGGCCATCACCACGATGGCGAGGCCGGCGTTGAACGCCACGCCCACGTCGAGCGTCTCCAGCGCCTTGACGACGGTCTTCCCCAGCCCGGGTGCGTCGATGAGCGCGGCGATCGTCACCATCGACAGCGCGGCCATGACGGTCTGGTTCACGCCCAGCACGATCGTCCGCTTCGACATCGGCAGCAGCACGGTGGTGAGCGCCTGGCGCCGGGTCGCGCCCAGCGATGCGGCCGCCTCGACCGTGGCGGCGGGCACCGAGCGGATCGCGTGGGCGGTGATGCGCACCGCGGGCGGCGTCGCGAAGACCAGCGTGGCGATGGTGGCGGACGCCGGGCCGATGAGGAAGAACAGCGTCAGAGGGGCCAGGTAGACGAAGGTGGGCATCGTCTGCATGAAATCGAGCACCGGGGTCGTCAGACGGTGCACCCGGTCGGACAGACCGGCCCACACTCCGAGCGGGATGCCGATGAGCAGGGAGACGAGGACCGCCGCCAGGGTCAGGGCGAGCGTGTCCATGCTCTCCCGCCACAGCCCCTGCAGGCCGAAGAGGACGAATCCGGCGACGGCCAGGACGGCCACCCGTACGTTTCCGAACGCCCAGGAGACGTAGCCGACGAGGGCGACGACGCCCAGCCAACCGACCACGGGTACCGGGCGGCCGAAGGACGGCTGCGAGACCAGCGCCTGGAGGAAGGTGACCAGGCCGTCGATGACCAGCCGGATCTCGTTGAAGACGTAGAGGAAGACCGGATTGCTGTTGCGGCCCGCCCCCACGGCGTCGTTGATCTCGTTGAACCATCGGTGGAGCGGGGTCAGTTCGGCCGTACCGAGGGCGAGCGTGTGGGTGCCGCGCAGGGCCAGCCAGACGGCGACCCACCCGAGGAGGACCGTGGCCGCGACCAACAGCCGGCCGCCCCGCGCCGGTCCGGGGCGCGCGGTCACCCCTGCCAGAACGGCCATTACGCACCGCCCTCCGCTCCGGCAAGGACGGCGAGGATCTCCTCGTCGCCGACGACGCCCAGTAGCCGCCCGTTCTCGACGACCTTGACGGGCCGGTCCGCCGCGAGGACGGCGCGCGCCGCCTCCCGGACGACCGTGCCGGGGGCGAGCTCCGGCCCGTCGAGCGGGTCCTGCGGGCGCGCCGGACGCATGATCCGGCGTAGCGTGAGCACGTGCGCGCGCGGCACGTCCGCGACGAAGTCCCTGACGTAGTCGTCGGCGGGTGCTCCGACCAGCTCGTCACCGGTGCCGCACTGGACCGTGCGACCGTCGCGCATGATGAGGATGCGGTCGCCGAGCTTGAGCGCCTCTGACAGGTCGTGGGTGACGAACACCATCGTCTTGCCCACCTCGCGGTGCAGCCGTACGACCTCGTTCTGCATGTCCCGGCGGATCAGCGGGTCGAGCGCGGAGAACGGCTCGTCGAAGAGGAGGACGTCCGGGTCGCCGGCGAGGGCGCGGGCGAGACCGACCCGCTGCTGCATGCCGCCGGACAGCTGGTCGGGATAGGACTGCTCGTACCCGGCGAGGCCGACCAGCTCGACGACCTCCCTGGCCCGCCGGATGCGCTCGGCCCGGCCGGCGCCGCGGATCTCCAGACCGTAGGCGACGTTGTCCAGTACCCGGCGGTGCGGGAGCAGCCCGAAGTGCTGGAAGACCATCGCGAGCTT
Source organism: Streptomyces sp. NPDC006430 (assembly GCF_040612395.1). Taxonomy (NCBI): domain Bacteria; kingdom Bacillati; phylum Actinomycetota; class Actinomycetes; order Kitasatosporales; family Streptomycetaceae; genus Streptomyces; species Streptomyces sp. NPDC006430. The sequence goes on along the minus strand of NZ_JBEXQA010000001.1, from coordinate 633,623 downwards.
GCGCCGCCGCAGCTCGCGCAGCCTCTTCTGGTCGGCGCGACGGATGTCCTCGCCCTCGAAGACGAGTTCCCCCGCGGTCGGCTCGATCAGCCGGGTCAGACAGCGGACGAGCGTCGACTTCCCGGAGCCGGACAGGCCCATCACCACGAAGACCTCGCCGGGCGACACGTCGAAGCCCACGTCGCGCACGGCTGCGGTGCAACCGGTGCGCTCCATCAGTTCCCGGCGGGAGAGGGCGCACAGCTCGGGCGTCCGCGGCACCCGCGCGGCCTTGGGCCCGAAGACCTTCCACAGCCCGCGGACGGAGATCACGGGAGTGCCGTCCTCGGAGGCGCCCCGCTGCGGCGGCAGTCCTGTCTTCGTTGCGGTCACTGTCGACCTCTCTTCGCAGGGCACGGCCGTGCTCGGCGTCACCGACTCAGCCACGGAACCAGTGCTGCGCCCGGGGTTGGATGTTCTGCCAGATGTGTTTGGGTTCGCGGTACTCGTCCAAGCCGGTCGGGCCGAGCTCGCGGCCCACGCCCGAGTGCCCGAAGCCACCCCACTCCGCCTGCGGCACGTACGGGTGGTAGTCGTTGATCCAGACCGTGCCGTGCCGCAGCCTCCGGGCGACCCGCTGCGCCCTGCCCGCGTCCTGCGTCCACACCGCTCCGGCCAGTCCGTACGCCGTGTCGTTGGCGATCCGTACGGCGTCGTCCTCGCCCGAGAACCGCTCGACGGTCAGCACCGGCCCGAAGGACTCCTCCCGTACGACGCTCATGTCCTGGCGGCACGCGTCGAGCACGGTCGGCAGGTAGTAGAAGCCGTCGGCGAGCGCGGGGTCGTCGGGGCGGGCGCCGCCGCAGCGCAGTACGGCGCCCTGCGCGAGGCCCGCCGCGACGTACGCCTCGACCTTGGCCCGATGACCCGCGGAGATCAGCGGCCCGGTGTCGGCGGCGGGATCGAACGGGCCGCCCAGCCGGATGTTCCGGGCCCGGCGCACGACCTCGTCGACGAAGGAGTCGTGCAGCGCGTCCTCGACGATCAGACGCGCTCCGGCCGAGCAGACCTGGCCGGAGTGGAGGAAGACTGCGGTGAGGGCGAAGTCGACGGCCGCCTCGACGTCGGCGTCGGCGAAGACCACGTTGGGGTTCTTGCCGCCCAGCTCCAGCGCCACCTTCTTCACGGTCGCCGCGGCCGCCGCCATGACCCGCTTGCCCGTTTCCAGGCCGCCGGTGAACGAGACCATGTCCACGCCCGGGTGCTCGGCGAGCGGCGCACCCGCCTCGGCCCCCGCTCCCGGCACGAGGTTGGCCACGCCGGCGGGGAGTCCAGCCGCTTCCAGCGCGCGCAGCAGCAGGACGGCGGTCGACGGGGTGAACTCGCTGGGCTTGAGGACCAGGGTGTTGCCTGCGACGAGGGCGGGCGCGACCTTCCACGCCGCCTGGAGCAGGGGGTAGTTCCAGGGGGTGATGAGCGCGCACACCCCGACCGGCTCGTAGACGACCCGGCTGATGGCGTCGTCGCGACCGGTGTCGACCACGCGGCCGGCGTTGGTGCCCGCGATCCCGCCGAAGTACCGGAAGCAGGCCACCACGTCGGCGATGTCGTACGCGCTCTCCACCAGGCGTTTGCCCGTGTCGAGGGATTCGGTACGGGCGAACTCCTCGGCGTCCCGTTCGATCAGGTCTGCGGTGCGCAGCAGCAGTGCGCCGCGCTCCCGCTCGGGCGTGCGCGGCCACGGCCCCGTGTCGAAGGCGGCGCGCGCCGCGGCGATCGCCGCTTCGGTGTCGGCCCGCGTCCCTTCGGAGACGGTCCGCACCAGCGTTCCGTCGGCGGGGCAGCGGATGTCCCGCCGGCCGCCCGCCACCGCTTCGCGCCACTTCCCGTCGACGTACAGATCTGCCACGCGCGGAGCCCTTCTCAGGGGTAACACCGGTATGTGCGTTGCGTATTGCGCATCGTATTGCTCGGAATGGAACGACACGATCGCCCAAGAGGTGCGGTACGTCAAGGGGGCCGGGCGGCCGGGCACGGCACCCGCGCGGCGTCCGGTCAGCCGCCGGTGCGCTCCAGCATGGCGCGGCGCCACCGCTCGGTCTCGGCGATCTGGTTGAAGGTGAACAGGTGCAGCCCGGCCACCCCGGCCTCGGGCGAACCCAGCGCGGAGGCGCTCCGGCGCAGCAGCCGCTCCGGGGAGTAGCCGCCCGGCGCCGCGAAACGCAGGAACCACGAGGGGTGGCGGGTCAGGAACTTGGCCGACTCCCCCACGCCGATCCTGGTGGCCAGGGACAGTAGCTTCGCGCGCTCCACGGGGCCGGCGACGCCGATGTGCACCGGCAGTACGACGTTCCGGCCGCGCACGCGTGCGAGCCAGTGCCGCAGCGTCCGCGGGTCGAAGCACAGGTTGCTCACGATGTACGTCGCGTGCTCCTGCTTGTCCCCCATCGACCGGACGGTGATCTCGTCGTCGATGAGGGGGTGGCTCTCCGGGTAGCCAGTGATACCGACGTGCGCGAACGGGTTGCCCAGCTCGCCGAGCCGGCGCAGTACGGGCAGGGCCGCGTCGTACGCACCGGCCGGCGGGTCGGCGTCGCCGGCCGGTACGAAGACGTCCTCGATGCCGGCGGCCGTCAGCCGGTCCACGATGTCCGTGAGATGGTCGGCGTCGACGATCTGTCGGGCCGGGACGTGCGGGACGACCCGGTAGCCGTGCCCGGCCAGGCGGGTGGCGAGGTCCAGTGTCGGACCGAGGCCCTTGGCCGGGGAGGCGGTGACGGTGACGGGCACGTCCGCCGGGACGTGGTGGAGGACCTTGTCCTCGGTGGCCTTCGCGGGCAGGACCTCGTAGCGGACCCTGCGCAGCAGGTCCGCGAGGCTCCCCCCGAGGAGAGGGGTCTGCGCGGAGTGCTCGGGATGGGGCGTGGGCCGGGCGGACATGACCGCTTCCTCCTCAGGTGGGGCCGGGGCGCTGCCCCTGCTCTGCCTCGCTACGGAGGCGGTGGTGCCGGTAGAACTCGGCCGTGGACGGCGGCAACGGCTCGTTGCCCAGGATGAGATCGGCGGCCTTCTCGGCCACCATCATGACGGGTGCGTAGATGTTGCCGTTCGTCACGTAGGGCATCACCGAGGCGTCCACGACGCGCAGCCCCTCCACCCCGTGCACGCGCAGGCTCGCCGGATCGGTGACGGCGCCGTCGCCGGTGCCCATCTTGCAGGTGCAGGACGGGTGCAGGGCGGTCTCCCCCTCCCTGGCCACCCACGCGAGGATCTCCTCGTCGGTCTCGACGCCCGGCCCGGGCGAGATCTCGCCGTCGTTGTACGGGGCCAGGGCGGGCTTGCCGAGGATATCGCGGGCGGTACGGACCGCCTCGACCCACTCGCGGCGGTCCTGATCGGTGGAGAGGTAGTTGAACCTCAGGGCCGGATGCTCCCGCGGATCCTTGCTCCTGATCTTCACCGAGCCGACGGCGTCGGAGTACATGGGGCCGACGTGCACCTGGTAGCCGTGCCCGCCGGCCGGCGCGGAGCCGTCGTAGCGCACCGCGACGGGCAGGAAGTGGAACATCAGGTTGGGGTAGGCGACGTCCTCGTTGCTCCGCGCGAATCCGCCGGCCTCGAAGTGGTTGGTCGCGCCGGGACCCTTGCGGAAGAGCCACTGGAGGCCGATCCAGGGACGGCGGCTCCACTTCAGATGGGGCTGCATCGAGACCGGCTGCTTGCAGGCGTACTGCACGTACACCTCCAGGTGGTCCTGGAGGTTCTCCCCCACGCCCGGCAGGTCGTGGATGACCTCGATGTCGAGGGCGCGCAGTTCGTCGGCGTTGCCGACGCCCGACAGCTGGAGCAGCTGCGGGGAGTTGATCGAGCCGCCGCACAGGATCACCTCGCCTGCGCGCACCTGCCGGGGCGCGCCCCGGCCGCGGTGGTACTCGACGCCCACGGCACGCCGGCCCTCGAAGAGGACCCGGGTCACGAAGGCCCGTGTGCGCACGTGGAGGTTGGGCCGCTTCATCGCCGGGTGGAGGTAGGCGCGGGCGGCGGACAGCCTCCGCCCGCGGTGGATGGTCCGGTCGAAGGCCGCGAAGCCCTCCTGCCGGTAGCCGTTGACGTCTGCGGTCAGCGGGTACCCCGCTTCCTGGACCGCTTCCAGGAAGGCCGGGAAGAGGGGGCTGGAGGCCGGGCCGCGCTCCAGGACGAGCGGCCCCGAGCGGCCTCGGAACTCGTCCTGCGGGTCGGCCGCCAGGCAGTTCTCCATCCGGTTGAAGTAGGGGAGGCAGTGCGCGTAGTCCCAGTTCTCCATGCCCGGGTCGGCACCCCAGCGCTCGTAGTCCAGCGGGTTGCCGCGCTGGAAGATCATGCCGTTGATGCTGCTCGACCCGCCCAGCACCTTGCCCCGGGCGTGGTAGATGCGCCGCCCGTTCATGTGCGGCTCGGGCTCGGACTCGTACTTCCAGTCGTAGAAGCGGCTGCCGATGGGAAACGTCAGCGCCGCGGGCATGTGGATGAAGACGTCCCACGGATAGTCGGGCCGGCCGGCCTCCAGAACCAGGACGCGGTTCCCGGGATCCGCGGACAATCGGTTCGCCAGGGCGCTGCCGGCCGAGCCGCCGCCGACGATGACGAAGTCGTAACGCTGGGGCACCATCGCTGTGTCGTCCCTCCCCGTCGTCTCCGGCTGAGGGCTGCCCCCAGCCGTCGATACGCGGCGCATGCTAGTACGAGTGCCGCCATGCGCACCAGGTTGCGTTTCACGCAACTTCGTGGCCCAACCTCCGCCCCCTGCGCGTTGGTGACGGCGCGTATAGTTTCGCTATGAGCAACTACGAGGCAGCCACCGAAACCACGGGCGCCCCGGCGGGCGGGGTGCAGTCCGTCGACCGCGCCGTCACCGTGCTGGAAATCCTGGCCCAGCGCGGTGAGGCGGGCGTCAGCGAGGTGGCGGCGGAGATCGACGTCCACAAGTCGACGGCGTTCCGGCTCCTCGGGGCCCTGGAGGCGCGCGGTCTCGTCGAACAGGCCACCGAACGGGGCAAGTACCGCCTCGGCTTCGGGATCGTTCGGCTGGCCGGCGCGGTCACCGGGCGCATAGACATCACCCAGGAGGGACGCCCGGTCTGCGAGCGTCTCGCCGAGGAGCTCGGCGAGACGGTCAACATCGCGATCCTGGAGGAGCAGTACGCGATCAACCTCTGCCAGGTGCGCGGCCCGGGCGCGGTCACGGCACACAACTGGGTCGGACAGTTGACGCCGCTCCACGCCACCTCCAGCGGCAAGGTCCTCCTCGCCCACCTCCCGGCGAAGCAGCGCGTGCAGCTGCTGGCCGGGGCCGGCCTGAAGAAGTACACGCCGAGCACCCTGACCGCCAGGACGAAGCTCGAAAAGAACCTGGGCGAGGCGCTGGAGCGCGGATACGCCATGACCTTCGAGGAGTACGAGATCGGACTCCACGCCATGGCCGCCCCGATCCGCGACCGGGACGGCGTGGTCATCGCCGCGATCAGCGCATCGGGGCCGAGTTACCGCTTCACGCAGGAGCGCATGCACGAACTCGCCCCCCTGCTGGTGCAGGGCGCGCAGGAGATCAGCCGCCGCATGGGGCACCTGGGCTGAGCCACCGCCCGGGAACGAGCTGCGGCTACCGCGGCCTCCCCTGGTCCGAGCCGGCGCCGGTGCCCATTCGGGCCCGCACCCAGTCGTGGAACGCGCCGATGTGGTGCTCGCTGGGCACCAGCACGCCACCCCCGGCGTACATGCGCGAGCTCATCGCGGGCTGGCAGCGCTCGCAGGCCTCGAAGTCCTGTCGGTTGACCCGGTCGAAGAGCTCGACGGACCGGCTGACGTCCTTGCCGCTCGCCACCACGTCCTTGAGGTACAGCCAGTCGCATTCGACGACGGTGCGGTCGGCCGCGACCGGGTACATCCGGTGGAGGACCACGTGGTCCGGAACGAGGTTGATGAAGACCTGTGGCCGCACCGTGATCGCGTAGTACCTGCGGTCCTGGTCCGGCGAGACCGTGGGGATCCGGTCGAGGCCCGCGGAGCCGTCGACCGTGAACCCCTGGATGTCCTCGCCGAACGCGGCGCCGTGTCCGACGTAGGACTGGGCCGCGTAGCCGTCCGCGAACTCCGGTAGCACCTCGGTGAGTTCGGGGTGGATGGTGGCGCAGTGGTAGCACTCCATGAAGTTCTCGACGATGAGCTTCCAGTTCGCCTTGACGTCGTAGACGATCCGCCGTCCGACCTCCAGGTCCGCGATGGCGTACCGCTCGATCGACTCCGCGTCGCCGAGCCGCTCGGTGGCCGCCCCGATGACGTCCTCCTCGAAGGAGGGCGGGTCGTCGGCGAGGCAGACCCAGACGTACCCGAGCCACTCGCGTACGGGCACGCCCGCCAGCCCGTACTCGGTCCGGCCGACGTCCGGCATGCTGGTGAGGTTGGGGGCTGCGATCAGCTTGCCTTCGAGGTCGTACGTCCAGGCGTGGTACGGGCACTGGAACGCCCGCCTGACCTCGCCGGACCCGTCCGTGCACAGTTTCGCGCCCCGGTGGCGGCACACGTTGAAGAAGGCGCGGATCGCGTGGTCGCGCGAGCGGGTCACCAGAATGCTCTCCCGGCCCACGTCCACGGTCCGAAAGGCGCCCGGCCGGGCCAGCTCGGACGAACGCCCCACGCAGAACCACATCGTCTCGAAGATGCGTTCCTGCTCCAGTCGGAAGATCTCCGGGGCGGTGTAGTGGTCGCCGGGGAGGGTGGCGATCAGGCTCTGCGGCAAGCGGGTCGTGGTCACGTGCACTCCTCGCGGAACGTCGTGGTTCGGATCTCTCGCGCTGGTGGATCAACCGGCCGTCCGGGCCGCGCCGGTGGTCAACCGGCGCCGCCACCGCGTGAAGAGCCGCGTCTGGTTCAGCCCGAGCACCGCGACCGGGCGGCCCGCGCTCCGATAGACCGCCAGGAAGCTGCGGTCGTCCGCCGCTCCCTCCTCGATCGCGACGCTGTCCGCCTCCGCGGCGTACCCGGCGAACTGGATCCGGATGCCGTACTGGTCCGACCAGAAGTAGGGCGGCCGGGGCGGTTCGGGCGTGGCCCGCCCTCCGGAGAGCAGGGCGGCCACGGCCGTCGCGGGCCGCTCCCGGGCACCGGTCCAGTGCTCGACGCGACGGTACGCCCCGACCGCGGGCTCGTACCAGGCCGCGCAGTCCCCGACCGCGACGATGCCGGGGACGTTCGTACGGCCGGCGGCGTCGCACCGTACGCCGTCGTCCAGGTCCAGCCCGGATCCCGCCAGCCAGTCGGTGCACGGGCGGGCACCCACCCCGACGAGCACGGTGTCGGCGTCGATGCGGCGTCCGTCGGCGAGCAGGACGGCTTCCACCCTCCTCGTACCGACGAGGGACCGCACGCCGACCCCGCACCACAGGCGGACGCCGTGGTCCCCGTGGAGCAGGGAGACGAGGGATCCCATCTCGGCGCCGAGCGGGCCAGCCAGGGGCGCCGGCGCCGCCTCCAGCACGGTGACGTCGAGGCCCATCCGGTGGGCGGTGGAAGCGACCTCGGCCCCGACGAGTCCGCCGCCGACGACCACCAGCCGGCCGCCGCGGGCCAGGTCCTCCCGCAGGGCGCGGGCGTCCTCCAGCGTACGCAGGACGTGCACGCCGTCGAGGCGCCCGCTCCCCGGCAGGGTCCGGGCCGCCGCGCCGGTGGCGATCACGATCCCGTGCGCCCGGACCGACCTGCCGTCGCCGAGCCGTACGTGGTGCTCGCCCCGCGACCCGGTGTCGAGCCCGACCGCTCGCGCACCGAGCTCCCACACGGCAGCGAGGTCCTCCCCCTCCGCTTCGAGGGCGAGGGCGTGCTCGTCGACCTCCCCCGCGAGGAACTCCTTCGACAACGGCGGCCGGTCGTACGGGCGGTGCGGTTCGTCGCCGATGAGCACCAGCCGGCCGTCGTAGCCCTGCTCGCGCAGCGACCGGGCGGCGGACAAACCGGCCAACGAGGCGCCGACGACGGCCACGGTCCTCATACGGGGCCTTCGACCCGGCGGGGCGCCGCACGGGACGGCAGGTCCGGGGGCGCGTCCGACGGCTCGACGTACACCACTCCGTCCTCGACGCGGACCCGGTGGGTGCGGACGGGCCGCTTGGCCGGCGGGGCGTCCACGCTGCCGGTGCGCAGGTCGAACTTCGAAGCGTGCAGGGGGCATTCGACCTCGCACCCCTCCAGCCAGCCGTCGGAGAGCGAGGCGTCCTGGTGCGTGCACGTGTCGTCGATGGCGTAGACCTCGCCGTCCTCGGTGTGGAACACCGCGATCGGGGGATCGAACTCGAGCCGGCAGGCCTCGCCCCGCGGAAGATCCGCGAGTCGGCACGCGGGAATCATCATGACACTCCGGTGCGTATAGCGAAACGAATTGCGGTGAACGCAACGTCAGTCTGAGGCTGCCCCCATACCTTGTCAAGGAAGGGTCCACGACACCGCAACGGCCCGGTCGCCGCCCCACCAGCCCGCCACCGAAGGGCTGTTGGCCCCCGACCGGCCGGCGTGGCGCACGCGTCCGCGCCCACCTCGGGCGGCTGCGCCCCGTCACGAGCGCGCAGGCCGTCCACGGCTCCTGCGCACCCCGGCTCCCGGCCGGTCAGCCGGCCGTGAGATGGTCGGGCCGGCCTCGGACAGGGCCGTACGAGGAGGGCAGCGTGACCGGCAGTACACCCACCGGACTGGTGCTGGTGGCGGACGACGACGCCGCCATCCGCCGCTCGCTGGAACGCGGGTTGCGGCTGAGCGGCTTCACCGTGCTGCTCGCCGAGGACGGCCCGGCGGCGCTGGGCCTGCTCTCCGGGCAGCACCCGGACGTCCTGGTCCTGGACGTGTCGATGCCCGGCCTGACCGGCACGGAGGTGTGCCGCGGCCTGCGGGCCCGGGGCGACGAGACTCCCGTCCTGATGCTGTCGGCCCTCGACGAGGTCACGGACCGGATCGCCGGACTGCAGGCCGGGGCCGACGACTACCTGGTGAAACCCTTCGCGCTGGAGGAGCTCGTGCTGCGCCTGCACGCCCTCCTGCGCCGCCGGCCGACCCAGGCTCCCGCGGACGTCCTGCGCGCCGGCCCGCTGGTGATCGACGAGGCGAGCCGGCAAGTGCGCCAGGACGGGGTGGAGCTCCACCTCACGCGCAGGGAGTTCGAGCTGCTGGTCCAGCTCGCGCGGAACGCCGGGATCGTGCTCACGAGGGACCAGTTGCTGGACCGGGTCTGGGGGTACGACTTCGAGGTGCGCAGCGACGCCGTGGACACCTTCGTCAGCTATCTGCGTCGCAAGCTGGAGGAGGGCGGGCGCCCGCGCCTGATCCACACCGTGCGCGGCGTCGGATTCGTCCTGCGCGTCCCCGAAGACCGGAGCGGGTCGTGAAGCTCGCCACCCGCATCGCCCTCTCGGTCACCGTGGTGGTGCCCTTGCTGGTGCTCGCGGCGGGCCTGCTCGTGCTCGGGCTGGTCAGCCGCGACCTGCACCAGCAGCAGGACACCCGCTTGCAGGACCGGGCCTCCGCCGTACTCCCGGACGTCAAGACGATGCTGGCGGCCGATCTGAACGGGCGGCCGAAGGTGGAGCAGAACCAGCACCGCAAGGTCCTCGGCGACGCCCTCGACGCCGGTATCCGGGTACGGGCCGCGGACGGCTCCGTCGTCCTGGAGGGCGGCCCGCAGCCCGTCGATCCCGTACGCCTGCCCGAGCGGACCCCGGACGGACCGGTCACGGTCCGGGCCAAGGGGCACGCCTGGCGGGTGCTGACCGTCCCGGTGGCCGGGCCGGCGCAGGGCACGCTGTGGCTGTTCGCTCCGGTCTCGGCCGCCGACCCGCAGCTCGTCGCCGTACGCCGCCGCGTCCTGCTCGTCGCCCTGCTGGCGGCGCCCGTCTCCGGGCTGATCGCGTACGGCCTGGCCGGCCGCGCCACCGCCTCCGTACGGCGGCTGAGCCGGCGGGCCGCCGAACTCGACCCGCGAGCCGGCGCGGCGGCCTTCGCCACCCCGCCGGTGAACATCGCCGAGGTGGACGAACTGTCGTGCGCGATCGTCCAGTTGCTGTCCCGGTACGAGGAGCAGGCGGCCCGGACGGCACAGGCCCTCGACACCGCACGGTCGTTCTCCTCCGCGGCCTCGCACGAGCTGCGGACGCCACTGATGAGCATGCGGACCGACTTGGACGTCCTCGCCGCCCATCCTGACCTCTCCCCCGCCGAACGGGCCGAGATCGTGCGGGACCTGCAGAACGACCACGCCCGGCTGCTCGACCTGCTCACCGCCCTGCGGATGCTCGCCCGGGGCGATCTGGTGGAGGTGTCGGCGTTCGCCGCACTCGACCTCTGCGAACTGGTGGACACGGCGGTCGCGGAAGCTGCGCGCCGTCACCCCGCGGCGCGGCTGAGCGCTGAGCTCCCCTCGGAGACATGGGTGTTCGGCTGGGATGCCGGGTTGAACATCCTGCTCGCCAATCTGTTGGGCAATGCCGTGGTGCACGGCCAGCTTCCCAACGAGCCGCCCCGGGTCGCCGTACGGCTGCGCGCGGAGGGCGGGTACGCGGTGCTCACCGTGGACGACGAGGGGCCCGGCATCCCGCCCGCCGAGCGGGGCGCCGTCTTCCAGCGGTTCCACCACCGTCCGGGCAGCCCGGGCTCCGGGCTCGGACTGACGCTGGTCGCCCAGCAGGCGGCACTGCACCGGGGCACGGTCGCCGTCTCGACACCGCCCGGTGGGACGGGCACCCGCTTCGAGGTGCGCCTGCCCCTCTCGGCGACGGACACCCCGACGCTGCGGCTGCCCGCGCGCCGCGACTGGATCTCCCGGGGCGACTGAGCGGGTCCTTGTGGACTCACAAAGATTCCACAAAGACACCCCCTACCGTCCTGCCCGGTCGGCCGCCCACGAGCCGAACCGTTCGCACCAGAGGAGATACGACCATGCTCGCGAACCGTAGGACCGCTGCCGCGATCGGCGCCGTCGCACTGGCCGGCGCGCTGTTCTCCGCCGTCCCCGCACAGGCCGATGCCGGCAGCCCCGCCCCGGCCAAGACGGGCAAGTCGGCGCCGAAGGGTGACGGCGCCAAGGAGATCTGCAAGCGCCTGCCGAAGACCGATGCGCGCGTCAGCGCCGCGATCACCCGGCTGAACGGCGACGCCACCGTTCCCGGCTCCGTCGCCCGGCTGGAGCAGCGCGTCGCGAACGCCCAGACCGAGGGCCACACCGAGGTCCACACCTACCTCAACGACCGCCTCACCTTCCGCAAGAGCCTGCTGCCCACGCTCCAGAAGCGTCAGGCCGACCTGAAGTCCGTGAGCACCTGGTGCTCCGCGCAGGGGGCCAAGTGACCGGGTCCCGCCGTGCCGCCGCCACCCTCACCGCCCTGGTCGCGGGAACGGCGCTGCTGCTCACCGGCTGCACGCACGACGCGAGCGCCCGGCCCGGGACATCCCAGTCCGTGAGCGGCGCCGACGACGCCCAACTGAAGGACATGCAGGACAAGCTGGACGCCGCCGAAAGCGCAGCGGCGCAGGCGGATGCGGACGCCACCCAGAACAACTGATCCACGCCGATGGCCTGCCCCCGGTCCCGGGGGCAGGCCACTGGCGTTCTGCTCGTTCCACGACGTCATGCCGTGTTCCCGGCCACCGCCCGGGCATCGTTCGTCACGGGCCTCATGAACGCCTGAGAGGTTTCGTGGTCATCGACCGGCAGCCGCGGCGGGAACGGTGGGGTCGTTACGGCTTCAGCTTGTCGGCCTCCCGGATTTCGTGGAGGTGGATGAGGACGTCGAAGGACTTGGCGATCGCGATGTCGCGGGGCTTCTCGGGGAACTGCGTGCCGATGTTGAGCGTGGGCCGGGCGACGCCCAGCCAGGCGCGCGCGGCGGCCTGGGCCTTGCGGACGTCGAGGTAGAAGTCCCGGTAGCGGACCTGGTCGAGGGTGTGCTCGTTCCTGCCGGGCTCGGCGGCGCCCACGGTGAACTTCTTCCAGTCACCGCCGAGTGCGGCGTCCTTCGACAGGAACGAGCCCTGGTTGAAGGTGAAGCCGATGGGCAGGTAGTTCTTGCCCATGGTGTCGCGCAGGAACGAGCCCTGCGTCTTGGAGTACAGCTCGGGGTTGTCGGAGACGTAGCCGACGTGGTTGTTCTGCGCCGACACCAGGATCTTGTCGCCGGTGTGCTGCCGCCACCAGGCTACGTTCTGGGCCATCACCTCGTCGCGGAAGCGCTGGAGGGCGTTCAGGGACTCCCGGTCGGCGGGGTTCAGGGTGAGGAACTTGGCGGTCTGGGCGATCGAGCGGGCGTTCTGCTCGGCCCAGTCGAACGCGTCTCCGCCGGAGCCCTTCTGGCCGCTGACCAGTTCCAGGGCCTGCTGCGCCTTGGCTGCGAGCTGCTGCCGCTCCGCGAGCGGCTTGCCCAGGTAGGTGAAGGCGTCGTCGATGGGCCGCAGGCCGGTGTAGAGGTCGTTGAGCCGCGGCAGCGCCTCGGGGTGGTTCTTCTGTACGTACCCGGTCACCCGTCCGAAGAACGCATCGTTCAGTGAGGGGGCGCCGATGTCGTCGCCCATGAAGTGCACGCGGCGGTCGGGGTGGTTGCGGTTGTAGTCGCGCATCCACTCGATGAGACTCACGAATTCTTCGCGTTCCCAGGGAGAGTTGGCCAGTGTCTGTGCGGCGATCTCGCGGGCGTCGCCCTTGCCGGTCTGGAGGTAGTCGTCGATCTGGAGTCCCGCGGACCAGCTCAGCTCCAGGGCGAAGGTGGTGAAGCCCTTCTCTTCGACAAGGTGGCGGAAGACCCGCTCCTTCATGGTGAAGAACTCGTGGGACCCGTGGGTGGCCTCGCCGAGGCCGACCACCTTGGCGTCGCCGATCATCGCGGACAGGGCCCGCAGGTCGGCCGTGTCTCCGCCGGGCTCGGTCGCACGCAGCGGGTGGGCCGCCCGCTCCAGTACTCGTACCGGATCCTGCTTCCCACCGACTGTGTGGCCCGTGTCGACGGTAGCCGCCTGGACGGCCACGGGAGCGAGGACCGCCCCCGCCGCGATCGCCGCCGTCGCCAGCAGCCGCCGGCGGGTGATGCGCTTCATGTACCTGGACATGTGTTCTTGCCCTTCAATCAACTTGCGTGCGGTTCCCGAAAGGCGCACGAGACCCGCCACTGCGCGTGGCCGTCCGAGCACTCGATCGGGAGGAGGTGTGGAGGCGGTGTGGGTGATGAACGCGGTGATGACCGCGCGGGTGCGCGAAGGCGGCGGTGCGTCGGTCAGTTCTTACCGATGCGGTCGTACGGGACCGGGGCGGGGCCCGGCTCGCCGGGCTGCCGCTCGGGCGGCGTCGCCCGCCTTGTCGTGGACGACCGGAGCCATCTGGCCCACGTCCTGCAAACGGCCGAGCGCGGGCATGAAGGTCAGGCTGGCGAGCAGCATCACCACGACCGAGATCGCGACGGCCGGGCCGAGCACCCGCAACTGCCCGAAGCTGGTGACACCGAGGGTGGCGAAGGCAGCGACGATGGTGAGCGCGGCCGAGGTGATCGCGGAGCCCACCCGCCCCGTCACCTCACCCGCGATCTCGCGGGCGCCGCGCTCGGGCTGCGCGCCCAGCCGCTCACGGAAGCGGAACAGCAGGAACAGGAAGTAGTCGATCCCGATGCCGAGCAGCACCACGCTGATCAGCTGCGGTGTGCTCGGGTCCAGCCTGATCCCGCTGAGCAGCGCCGCGCCGACTATCGCACCCGCGGCGGCCCCGCCGGCGAGGCTGACCGCCAGCAGCGTCAGCAGCGCCGCCAAGGCACTGCGGAATACCAGGACGGGGGTGTCCTAAGAATCCGGTCAGGGCGCGAATCACGGGTACTTCCGTTCCAGAGCGTCTCGGACAGTGCCCTCACAGCACATCACCGGAATGTGCGGAGATCGTACGAGCGTGGGATGAGAAGCCCTACGGGGCCCTGGGGCCGGCCGTCCGTCGGACCGGGACCCTGGTCCTGGTCCGGTTTCGGCCCTGGGGCGGAGCCGGGGTCTGCGGCGTGCTGGGACAATGGCGGAAGGCATCTGCCGGCGGACCGTCCGGCACCACAGCGGAGAACAGCGATGAGAGGACCACCATGGTGACGCGTCGCAGCACCGTGCCGACCCGTCAGGCCCTGCGCTGGCGCCTCTTCCCGCCGGATGTCGACGTCCTGCCGTGGACCCGCAACGACGCCCTGCTGACCGTCGGCGCGGCCGTCGTGGACCTCGTCGGATACACCATGTTCCCGCAGGTGACAGGCGCGCCCGTGTCAGGTTTGGGAGTCCTGCTACTGACGGTGTCCGCACTGCCGCTGCTCATGCGGCGGCGCTTCCCGCTCACCGTCATGACCGTCATCCTGGTGCTCGGCGCGCTGCTGAACCTGACGGCGCCCATGGAGCAGCACTTCGGCGCCGCCCTGGCGGTCGCCCTCTACTCGGCCGCCCGGGCCGGCCGTCCGTGGGCGACGGCTGCCCTGACGATCGGCACGGTCGGCGTCACCCTGCTCACCCCGGGCCTCACCGCCCCGCGCAGCTTCCTGCACGTGACCAGCGCCTGCCTCTCCGCCTGCCTCATCGTCGGCACCGCTTTCGCGGTCAACCGGTGGCAGCAGGAGACGGAGGCCAACCGCCGGCTCCTCGCCGACCGGGCGGTGGCCGAGGAACGCCGCCGCATCGCCCGGGAGCTGCACGACGTCGTCGCCCATCGCATCACCACCATGCAACTGATGGCGGGCGGCGCCCGCGCCAACCTCGACCACGACCCCGGTGTCGTCCGCGAGGCCCTGGTCACCCTGGAGGGGTCGGGGCGGCTGGCCCTGCGCGAGATGCGGCAGCTCCTCGACGTCCTGCGGGCCGACGAGGACACGGCGGCCGACCGGCACGGCGCCCCCGAGGCGCCGCAGCCCGGCCTGTCCGACCTCGACCGCCTGATCAAGGAGTCCCGGCAGGCCGGACAATGCGCCGAGCTGACCATGGACGGGGATCCCGGACGGCTACCCCCGGTGGTCGGTCTCACCCTCTACCGGATCGTCCAGGAGGCACTGGCCAACGCCCGCAAGCACGCCGGGCCCGACGTCCCGGTGGAGGTCCGCCTCAGCTGCCTGCCGGAGCGCGTCCGCGTGTCCGTCACCGACGGGGGCGTGCCGGACGGCGCGGAGTTCGCCCCGGCCCCCGGCACCGGCTCCGGATACGGTCTGATCGGCATGCGCGAACGGGTCGCCCTGCACGGCGGCACGCTGAAGGCCGGCCCACTGCCCGAGGCCGGCTTCCAGGTCGTGGCGAGCCTGCCGCTGTAAGCTCCGACGGGCACGGACAAGGAGAGCTGACCGGTGAGTGGGAACGACGCCACGCACGAGGCCGTGGAGGACGCTGGCGAGCGGACGATCCGGGTACTGATTGCGGACGACCAGCCGCTCGTGCGGCGCGGGCTGGCCCTGATCCTCGGCCCCGACCCGGCCGTGACGGTGGTCGCCGAGGCCGAGAACGGCGAGCAGGCCCTCACACTCGCCCGCGAGCACCGTCCCGACGTCGTGGTGATGGACATCCGGATGCCCGTGCTCGACGGGGTGGCCGCCACCGAGCGACTGGCCCGTGACCTGCCCGAGTGCCGGGTGCTCGCTCTCAGCACCTTCGACATGGACGAGTACGTGGTCGCTGCCCTGCGCGCCGGCGCGTACGGCTTCCTGCCCAAGGACAGTTCCCCCGAGGACCTGGTGGCCGCAGTCCGCACCGTCCGCGCGGGCGAGGCCGCCGTCGCCCCCCGGCTGCTGACCCGGCTGATCTCCGCCTACGTCAGGACCGATCAGGGCGCGCCCCCGGGCCGTCGGCCCGCCGCCGAAAACACCGTCGATCTCACCCCGCGCGAGGTGGAGGTCTGGCGCCTGCTGGCCACCGGCCTGGACAACAACGAGATAGCG
Source organism: Streptomyces sp. NPDC006430 (assembly GCF_040612395.1). Taxonomy (NCBI): domain Bacteria; kingdom Bacillati; phylum Actinomycetota; class Actinomycetes; order Kitasatosporales; family Streptomycetaceae; genus Streptomyces; species Streptomyces sp. NPDC006430. Next base: position 617,706 of record NZ_JBEXQA010000001.1, on the reverse strand, counting down.
CGCGCCATGGAGATCAGCGTCTCCACCGTCAAGAACTACATCACCAGCATCTTCAACAAACTCGGCGTCCGTGACCGGGCGCAGGCCGTCATCGCGGCATACGAGTCGGGCCTGGTGGCGGCCCGGCAGCCGGCCGCCGATTTCGACTGCTAGGAGCACGACCCGACCTCACCGCGGACCACCGGAAAACGGGTATGTCGGGAGAACTGCGCGACGTCTTCGACGCGCTCCTCTCAGGGCCGTCCCGTAAACCCTGGTGGATCAGCCCACCCGACCCGACAGGACCCGGCAGTCATCTGTGGAGGCCGCGCCTTCTCGTCACGTACGGGCCCCCGCGTGGATCTGCGCTGCCGGGTCTCCACGGTGTTGTCCGTTGCCTGAGTCCTTGACGACGAAGGAAAGGGGCGGAGGGCTTGGCTCCGTGGGAGGGCGTGCGCTGGCAGGCGGTGGCCAACTCGCCGTATCCGACCTATGCCATCGACGGGCGACGGAGCGCGGGGTGCAGGCCGCCCTCGCCCATGCCACCTACTTGGAGGCGCTCACCGACGAGGATCGATCCGAAGGCGTACGTCCGGGGCTTCCTGGAACGGAACTTGGCGGCGGCCGGCGAGCGGTTCGGCGGCCGGCCCGCGGTGGCCTTCGAGCTGTTCCACCGGAACCAGTACAGCAAGCGGAACAACGAAGTTCACTACCGCTGAGCCGAGGAGAACCGCCGCGGACGCACTTGATGCTGGCAAAACTTGAGGATTGTTCACTTTCCATTGACACGACGGGCCCCGGGGCTCAAAAGTGTGCGGTCAGCGATGCCTCCGACAGCCCTCACCATCGGGGGCGTCGGCGTCCCGTGCCCCGCGACCGAAGTGAGCCCGCATGACAGCGCCCGTACCCGAGTTCCCCGCCGGTTTCCTCTGGGGAGTCTCCGCTTCCGCCTTCCAGATCGAGGGCTCGCTCACCGCCGACGGCAGGGGCCCCTCCATCTGGGACGCCTTCACCGAGGAACCTGGGCGCATCCGGGACGGTTCGCACGCCGACGTGGCCACCGACCACTACCGCCGCTACCGCGAGGACGTGGCACTGATGGCCGAACTAGGCGTCGGCGCCTACCGGTTCTCAGTTTCCTGGTCACGCGTCCAGCCGGACGGCCACGGCCGGGTGAACCGCAAGGGGCTGGACTTCTACGACCGGCTCGTCGACGAGCTGTGCGCCCGCGGGATCGCCCCGGCGCCCACCCTCTTCCACTGGGACACCCCGCTCGCCCTGGAGGAGCAGGGCGGCTGGCTCAACCGCGAAACCGCCGAACGCTTCGCGGCGTACGCCTCGGTCGTCGCGCAGCGGCTCGGCGACCGCGTCCCGATGTGGATCACCATCAACGAGCCCGCCGAGGTCACGCTCCTCGGATACGGCCTCGGGGAACACGCCCCCGGAAAGCGACTCGTCTTCGACGCCCTGCCCGCGGCCCACCACCAACTCCTGGCCCACGGCCTGGGGGTCCAGGCCCTGCGCGCCGCGGGCGCCCGCGGGATCGGCATCGCCGCCTCGCACAGCCCCGTGTGGACCGACGGTGAGGGCGACGCCGACCGCGCGGCGGCCGAGCTGTACGACACGCTCACGAACCGCCTCTTCGCCGACCCGATCCTGACCGGCGCGTACCCGGAGGGCTTCTCCTCGCTCCTGCCCGGGCCGGTGACGGAAGACCTCAAGGTCATCTCCGCCCCGCTGGACTGGTACGGCGTCAACTACTACAACCCCATGCTCGTCGGCGCGCCGCGGGCGACGGCCGCACCCGCGGACTTCGGTGGCATCGAGATCCCGTCGGACCTCCCCTTCGCCATCCGGCAGCCCGAGGGGTACGAGCGCACCGACTTCGGCTGGCCGGTGGTTCCGGACGGGCTGCGCGAGCTGCTCGTCACCCTGCGCGGACGCTACGGCAACCGGCTGCCGCCCCTTTACATCACCGAGAACGGCTGCTCATACGGTGACGGACCCGATCCGGCGACGGGCCGGATCGCCGACGCCCGCCGGATCGCCTACCACGCGGGCCACTTGAACGCCCTACACCGGGCGATGGCCGAAGGCGTCGACGTCCGCGGGTACTTCATCTGGTCGATCCTCGACAACTTCGAATGGGCGGAGGGGTACCGGCAGCGGTTCGGCCTGGTCCACGTCGACTACGACACGCTGGAACGGACCCCGAAGGACTCCTACGCCTGGTACCGCGACGTGATCAAGGGCGGCAGGTGACCGTCGAGCGCACGGCGGCGGAGACCTCCCACCCGGTCGGCGGGCGGTGGGTGAGTGCGCTGTCCCTCGCCAACCTCGGCGTCTGGGTGGGATGGTTCGGGCCCCTCCAGCTGCTCCTGGCCCGCCAGGCGGAACAGCTCACCCCGCACCACAAGGCGTCCACCCTCGCTCTGGTGACGGGGGTGGGGGCGGCCGTCTCGATGGTCGCCAACCCGGTGTTCGGGGCACTCTCCGACCGTACGACCGCGTCCGTGGGCCGGCGCATCCCCTGGGTGGTGGCGGGAGTCGCGGGCGGCGCGGCCGGACTGCTCGTGCTCGCGCGGGCTTCGAGCGTCGCCGTGGTGATCGCGGGCTGGTGCCTGGTCCAACTCGCCCTCAACGCGGCCTTCGCGGCCCTCACCGCGGCGGTGCCCGACCAGGTCCCGCCCCGACAGCGTGGCCTCGTGGGCGGCTGGCTCGGCGTCTCCCAGGTCGGCGGCATCCTGGCCGGCACGGCGCTGGCCACGGTCGCGGGCGGCATCGCCGCGGGCTACCTCGCCTGCGCGGCCTTCTCCGTGCTGGCCGCCGTCCCGTACGTGGTGATGCGCCGCGACGCGCGCCTCTCCCCCACGGACCGGCCCGCTTTCTGCTGGAGGACCTTCCTCACCGGCTTCTGGATCGACCCGCGGCGCCACCCCGACTTCGGCTGGGCCTGGATCACACGGTTCCTGATGAACCTGTCGTACTCCGTCAGCACGATGTACCTGCTGTACTACCTGACCGACGCCGTGCACTACGAGGACGACCCGGACACGGGGGTCCTGATCCTTACGGCGCTCAACGCGCTCACCCTGCTGTCCACCGTGGTGATCAGCGGCGTCCGGTCGGACCGTACGGGCCGGCGGAAGGCGTACGTGATCGGATCGGGGCTGGTGATCTCGGCGGCCACCGGGCTGCTCGCCGTCTGGCAGACCTGGACCGGCGCGATCGTCGCCTCACTCGTCCTCGGGGTCGGCTTCGGCGTCTACACGTCCGTCGACTTCGCCCTGTTGACGGACGTGCTGCCGACCGCGGAGGACCGGGGCAGGGACCTGGGGGTCATCAACATCGCCAACGCACTCCCGCAGGTCCTGGCTCCGGTGATCGCCGCCCCGGTGGTGACCCACTTCGGCGGGTACGCCTCGCTGTACGGGCTCGCGGGCGCACTGGCCCTGGCGGGGTCGGTGCTGGTCCGCCGCATCCGCGGGGTCCCGTAGGGCCGGCCCGCCCCGTGCGCCCGCCGGGGACTGCGGGAGGGCCCCGGCAGATCCCGACATTCCGGCACCCCGGCCCCCCGGCCCCCGCCCCCGCCCCCGCCCCCCGGCAGCAAGCGGTGCCACCGGAAGGGTCCGGTGGCACCGCGGCTCGGCACTGCTCAGGCGTTGATGCAGATGGTGCCGGCGGCCGGGTTCAGCAGCCCGGCGGCGCCGGCCCCGTTGCCGCAGACGTTGATCGGCATGTGGATCGGGAACTGGACCACGTTGCCCGAGAGGACGCCCGGCGAACCGATGGCTACGCCTTCGGCCGTGGCATCGGCGGAAGCGGAACCGATCCCGCCCAGCGTCGCACCGACAACCAGACAAGCCGCAACGGCCAGCGTACGGATCTTCATGTGGGTCTCCCATCGAATGAGGGTGTGCCGGGCCATCCCATACCACCGCCCCGCGAACCGGACCCATTCACCCGCCCGTGGGCCGCGTCCGGATCCGAGCCATTCCGGTGGGAGAGCCCGGGCGGGAGGGGGTCGGGACGTCGAGGCGCGACGCTCCACCGCGGGCGCCGTGACGCACGGGAGAGGGAGCGGAACGCGCCACGTCCGCGCGGGGGCCGTGGTGGAGCGCGGGGCAGCTACGTAATGTCACATCGCATGACTTTCTTACGGTGTACCGCGTCCGTCGCGGTCCTTCTCGCCACCGTCCTCCCCTTGGCCGCGACCACGCCCGCGCACGCGGCCGGCGGCCCCTCCTGCCGCACCGCGGTCTCCGCACCCCTCGACGCGGAGCAGGCCCGGCTCGCGGACGCGCGGACCACGGCGCTCGTCGAACGTGCCGGGTTCGAGGAGTTCGTACTGCGCTTTCCCGCCGCGCTGTGCGGGGTCCGGAGCTCCACCGAGACCGAACGGCTGCTCGACGGCTGGGGCGAAGCCCTCTGGCAGGCCGCCGTACGAAGGGCCCAGGGACAGCGGCCCGGCGGTGACCTTCCGGTCGGGGACGACCGGCCGCTGTACTGGACCCGGCTCGCCATGACCACGGCGCTCGCCCGCTGGGAACCGCCGTTCGCCGTCGACCGCCGCGCGCTGCGCGCCCGCTTCGAAGACGCCTCCCGCGGGCTCACGGACAACGCCTTCCGTACGTCGCCCGGCGTGCGGCGCGTCTTCATCAGCGGCTTCGACCCCTTCGGCCTCGACGCCGAGCTCCGCCGCGCGAACCCGTCCGGTTCCGCCGCACTCCAGCTCAACGGCCGCCGAATCACCCTCGCCGACGGCAGCCGCGCCGAGATACGCGCCGTCACCCTTCCCGTGCGGTACGCCGACTTCGACGCCGGCATGGTGGAGCGGGCGTTCGCACCGCGGTTGGCTGGCGGCTCCGGCGCGGCGGACGTCATCACCACCGTCAGCCAGGGTTACCCCGGCATCTTCACCCTGGAGGCCTGGGCGGGCCGGTCGCGGTCGGCCGACCCGTACCCCGACAACACCGGCTCCCTCTCCGGCGGCACCCGCGAGCACCCGGTTGCCGCTCCCGACCTCGGCCCGGGCCCGGAGTTCATCCGGACCACGCTCCCGGCCGACACGGTCACCGACTCGGTCCGGACGCCGTACCCGGTGCTCCTCAACACCGCCGTCACCGAGATCCCGGCGGGCGGCACGACGCCGGTGGACCGCTCCGACGGGCCGACGACCGGCTCGCGGGCCGTGGCGGGCGGCGGGGGCGGCTACCTCTCCAACGAGGTGGCCTACCGCTCCAACCGGCTGCGCGGGGAACTCGCCCCGCACCTGCCCGGCGGCCATCTCCACACGCCGGTCCTCACCGGCCTGCCTGCGGACCCGCGCCTGCTGACCGGCCCCGAGTTCGAGCAGAACGAGAACGCCATAACGGCGGAGGTGCGCACCGTCCTCGAACACGTCGCCGCCCGCCCGTAGGTCCGGCCCCCCGCCTGCCGGGTCACAGCCCGCCCAGGAACTTCCGGACCGCCGCGGCGAAGCCGTTCGGGTCCCGGAGCTGGACGAAGTGGTCCGCATCGACGGCGGCGTACGAGGTACCGGGCCGTCTGGAGACCATCGCGTCGGCCTGTTCCTGCGGGAGCACCTGGCTGCGCCGGCCATGGACGAGCAGCGCCGGGCAGTCGCTCGCGAGCCACTGCGCCCAGTGGTCACCGTGCACCGCGTCCTCCGAGTCGACGGTGTCCTGCGGGTGGAACGGCAGCCGCCAACCTGCGCCTTCGGCGAGCGGGCGTAGGGCGGGCCCGACCATGGCGCCCAACGGGCCGCAGGCGGCGATGAGTTCCTCCCGGGTCGGCGCCTTGTAGGGGAAGCCGCGCACGAAGGCGAGCGGGCTCGGCTCCGTGCGCGGCACATCGACCGGGGCATCGACGTTGATCAGCGCGGCGACCAGGTCGGGACGGGCGGCGGCCAGGTGGTAGCCGTTGATCCCGCCGAGGGAGTGCCCCAGGAGGACGACGGGCCCGTCGAGGGCCAGGTGTTCCAGCAGGGCGATGAGGTCGGCGACGTACCCCTCCCGGCCGTAGGCGGCAGCCCGGTCCGAGTCGCCGTGGCCACGCTGGTCAGGAGCGATCACCCGCCATTCCTGCTCCAGTTCGGCCGCCAGGGCGGCGAAGGACACGCCTTCGGAGAGGTGTCCGTGCACGGCGAGCAGCGGCCGGCCGGGGCCGCCGAAGTCCAGATAGGACAACACACGCCCGTCGAAGGTCAGTTCACTGCGGAAGGCCTGCGCCTGCTGGTTCATCACACATCTCCTGGACGTGCGCCCGAGGTCGCCGCGCTCGGGCGCGTTCGGTCGTTCTCGCTCGACCAAACAGACCATACAAGCGTATAGATCGCTTGCACAATACAAATGTATAAATCCATCCCCGAGCCTTGGTGGCCCCGGCCGAACCCCGTGGGTCTCACCCTCTGCGACCGAGTGGGCTCCCGAAGTGCGCGCCGCACCATAGGTGCGCAGGATGAGGTACGGGACCAACGTGACCTGGATACCTGGGTCCCGCACCCGAGAGAGAGGCGGCGCGATGAGTAGCACGCCGGGTACTACGCCGAGCAGCAGCGCCTGGGCAACGGGCGGCACGATGTTCGCCGGTGTCCTGATGCTGGTGGTCGGCATCTTCGGAATCTTCGAAGGCATCGCCGGCATCGCGGAGGACGAGGTCTACACGCGGGTCGGCAACTACACCTTCGAGTTCGACCTGACGGCCTGGGGCTGGATCCACCTCATCGTCGGCATCCTCGTGGTCGTCACCGGCGCGGCGATCCTCAAGGGTGCGAAGGCCGGACGGATCGCCGGCATCGTCCTGGCAGCACTGTCCGTCATCGCACACTTCATGTGGCTGCCGTACCAGCCGCTCTGGTCGATCATCGCCATCGGCATCGGCGTGTTCGTCATCTGGGCCCTGTGCAACGACGTCCCGGACACCGAGGCGGCCCGCACGCGGCCCTGACGGCGCGGCGGGCCACCGGATCGGCGCCGCCGATCCACGCGCGGTGGACCACGCCCCGCCCGGGCCGGGTTCCACCGCTTCGGTCGAAGTCGATCGGCGTGCCGGCCCCAGGGTCCGGCACGCCGTCACCCCGTCACGACGGGTGCGCTCCCAGGTTCTGCCACAGGAAGGTGTACGCGAGCGCGTGGTTGGCGGCGGCCTGTTCGTTGTCGCTGGCTCCGCCGTGGCCCCCTCCGGTGTTCTCGTGGAAGAGCACCCGGTGCCCCAGTTCCCGCAGCCGGGCGGCCGTCTTGCGGGCGTGGCCGGGGTGGACGCGGTCGTCCCTGGTGGAGGTCATCAGCAGCAGGGGCGGGTAGGGCCGGTCCGCGCAGAGGTTGTGGTACGGGGAGATGGCTTCGAGGTGGCGGCGGTCGCCCTCGTCGTCGGGGTCCCCGTACTCGGCGATCCAGGAGGCCCCGGCCAGCAGGCGGTGGTAGCGGAGCATGTCCAGCAGGGGCACCTTGGCGACGACCGCGCCGAAGAGCTCCGGATACCTGACGAGCATGGCTCCCATGAGCAGGCCGCCGTTGCTGGCGCCGGTGATGCCGAGCCGGTCGGGGGTGGTGATGCCCCGGGCGGTCAGGTCGGCGGCGACGGCGGCGAAGTCCTCGAAGGCCCGTACCCGGTTCGCTCCGAGGGCCGCCCGGTGCCAGGCGGGGCCGTATTCGGCGCCGCCGCGGATGTTTGCGACCACGTACGTGCCGCCGCGCGCGAGCCAGGCGCGGCCGGTCAACGGGCTGTAGTACGGGGTCTGCTGGTCCCGGAAGCCGCCGTACCCGTACAGCAGCGCGGGTCCCGGCCGGCCCTGGCCGATGGGGTCGGCGGGGCCGACGACGAAGTACGGCACCCGCGTGCCGTCCGCGGAGGTCGCGAAGAACTGCCGAACCGACAGCCCGCGCGCGTCGAAGCGCGTCGGGGCCTGCTTGAGCGGCTCGGCGTCGCCGCCGATGTGGCCGTAAGTGAGCGTGGAGGGCTGGAGGAAGCCGTCGACGTTGAGGAAGTACTCGTCGCAGAGGTCCGGATCGGTGTCCGTGACGGTCGCGCAGGACAGCGGTGGAACGTCCGCCAGGGGGCGGCGGCCCCAGCCGTCCGAGCCGGGGGTGAGGACCTCGATACGGGTGGCGACGTCGGCCAGCGTCTCCAGGACGAGGTGGTGGCGGGTCCAGCTGTGCCCGGCCAGCGCGGTGCGCTCGTCCGGCGCGAACAGCACGTGCGCGGTGCGGTCGCCGTCGAGGAAGGCGTCGAAGTCGAAGGCGAGGAGCGAACCGGCCGGGTGCCCGAGCCACGGGGTCTTCGGAGTGACGATCAGCCATTGCCGGTGCGCGTACTTCCCGGCGTCGTCCGGCACCTCGATCTTCACCAACCGGCCGTCGGCGGTGAGCAGGTGGAGCTCGTCGTGGAAGAAGTCGCTGCACCGGGAGACGAAATCGCGCTCGTACCCGGGGGTCGCATCGTGCCAGCCGGAGGCGGACACGTCCCCGGCCTCGACCTCGAAGACGACCTCGGCGTCCGCGGGATCGGTGCCCCGGCGCCAGCGCCTGACCGTACGGGGGTAGCCGGAGGCCGTCAGCGAGCCCGGCCCGAGGTCCGCGCCGAGGAAGACCGTGTCCTCGTCGATCCAGCCGATCCGGGTCTTCGCCTCCGCCACTTCGAAGCCGCCCTCGACGAAGGCCCGTTCCTCGACGTCGAACTCGCGGATGACGACGGCGTCCGAGCCGTCCCGGGACAGCTGGACCAGCGCCCGCCGGTAGTCCGGGTACCGCACCCGGGCGCCGGCCCACACCCATTCCTCGCCCTCCGCCGCGGCGAAGGCATCGACGTCGAGGAGGACCTCCCAGGCGGGATCGTCCTTGCGGTACTGCTCCAGCGTCGTACGCCGCCACACGCCCTTGGGCCGGTCCGCGTCCCGCCAGAAGTTGTAGAGGAACGCCCCGCGGCGGACCGTGTACGGGATGCGGTCGGCGTCGTCGAGAACCTCGCGCAGCTCGTCGCGCAGCTCCTCGAAGCGGGGGTCCCGGGTGAGTTCGGCGGCGGTCTCGGCGTTGCGTTCGCCGACCCAGGCCAGCGCGGCCTCACCCTCGACGTCTTCCAGCCACAGGAAACGATCTTCAGCAGTCACACCATGATTGTGCAGCCCGGCGGGACCGGCCGGAGCCACCTCCGGCGAAGCGTGGACGCGGGTCGCGGCTGCGGGTCGCAGGTCGTGGACAGCGACGGGTCACGCCGACAACGGCCGGTCATGGGCGCCGACGGGGGCGGGCAGGGCCGTCGAGCCGGTCAGGTACCGGTCCACGGCGGCGGCTGCCGCCCGTCCTTCGGCGATGGCCCAGACCACCAGGGACTGCCCGCGCCCGGCGTCACCGGCCACGAAGACGCCGTCGGGCCGGCGCAGGGACGGCTGGGGCGGCGGCCGGCCCCACGAGGGGGCCTTGCCCGCACGGGGGGTCCGGGCCCATGGCGGTGGCTGGCCTGCGGACCGTGCCCCGCCCGCCGCGGGGCCGTCCGCAGTGGGACCACCGGTCGAGGGGCCGCCCGCCGGGCGGGCGTCCGCCGGTCCCCGCTCGCCGATGGCCGCGAAACCCGCGTCGCGTGCGAAGTTGCCCCGGGCGTCCAGGGTGAGCCCGAGCTGCTCGCCCAGACCGCAAGCCCGCTCGGGACCGGAGAAACCGAGCGCCAGCAGGACCAATTCGGCCTCGATGACCCGCTCCGTGCCGGGCAACGGTGTCCTCCCCGTCGGCTCCACCGCGCTCAGGTGCAGGGCGCGTACCCGACCCGCCGCATCGCCTTCGAAGTGCAGGGTCGCGCTGGCGAAGAGCCGGGGGTCGGAGCCGTGGCGGCCCCGTGCCTCCTCGTGGGCGTGGGAGATCCGGTACACCTGCGGGTGCACCAGGGGCCACGGCTCGGCGTCGGACCGGGCCGCGCCCGGCTCCGGACGGATGTCCAGCTGGACCACCGACACCGCCCCCTGCCGCAGCGCGGTGCCCAGGCAGTCCGAGCCGGTGTCCCCGCCCCCGACGATCACCACGTGCCGGCCCTCGGCCGTCACCTCGGGAGCCCTACGGTCGCCCTCCCCGACCCGATTGGCGCCGATCAGGTAGTCCATGGCCTGGTGGATGCCGCGCAGCTCACGGCCCGGGACGGCCAGCTCCCTGCGTTCCGCGGCCCCGACCGCGACCACCACGGCGTCGTGCCGCCGTCGCAGGTCGGCGGCATCGACCCGGCCGCCGATGTCCGCGTCCGTACGGAAGAGCGTGCCTTCGGCGAGCATCTGGGCGATTCGCCGGTCCAGGTGGGTCTTCTCCATCTTGAACGCCGGTATGCCGTAGCGCAGTAGTCCGCCGATGCGGTCGGCCCGCTCGTAGACGACCACGGTGTGCCCGGCCCGGGTCAGCTGCTGGGCCGCGGCGAGCCCGGCCGGGCCGGAACCTATGACGGCGACGGACTTCCCGCTGAGCCGGTCCGGCGGCACCGGCGAGGCGTACCCGCGCTCCCAGGCCTGGTCGGCGATCGTCTGCTCGACGTTCTTTATGGTCACGGGGTCCGCGTTGATCGCCAGTACGCAGGAGTCCTCACAGGGGGCCGGACAGAGCCGCCCGGTGAACTCGGGGAAGTTGTTGGTCGCGTGCAGCCTGTCGGACGCGGCCCGCCAGGCACCGTGTGCGGCGTACGCGTTCCACTCGGGGATGAGGTTGCCCAGCGGGCAGCCGCCGTGGCAGAACGGCACCCCGCAGTCCATGCAGCGGTTCGCCTGCTCGGAGACCAGGGGCAGCAGGGTCTGTCCGGAGTGCACCTCACGCCAGTCACCGAGCCGCTCGTCCGCGGGGCGGGCCGGGACGGGGTTGCGTGGCGTCCTGAGGAAGCCGTACGGGTCGGTCATGCACCGCCTCCCTGGCTCTCGGGCGGTTACGGCGTTCAGACCAGGCTACGCCGCCACCGCCGCGGGTTCCCTGCGGCCGGGCGCCCTGACCGGCGGTACTGCCGGACTGTCGATCGGGCGCTCACCACGCGGAGCGCGTCTGCGCGACCAGGGCCCGCGCCCCGGCCACCGTGGCCGTGAGCGCCTCGACGGTGGTGCCCGGAGCCCCCAGCAGCCCGCGGACGCGCGCGCCGAAGTCGGGCGGAGCCCCCGGCAGGGTCTCGGCGACGGCGAGCGCGCCCTTCTCGTTGAGGCACCAGCGCCGTTCCGCGGCGAACAGCGCCTGCACCAGCACGCCGACGGCCCGGGACAGGCACAGCGAGACGTACAGGGCGTCCGCCCGCTCCGCGCCCTTCGCCGCGCCCTCGACGAGGAACTCCGCCTCCCAGGCCCCTGCCGTCAGGGCCTCCCGCAGGGGCTCGGGATACCGCGCGGTCCGCCGCCGCAGGTCCGCAAGCTCGCCGGTCGGATCAGCGAGTACCCGGCCCAGTGCGACCTCGCCCGGATAGCAGGGCGACCAGAACCCGAGCGGGTGCCCCGCCTGCACGCCCACCTCGTACCGGCCCTCGCGGCACTGCCCCCACACCTGCTCGACCCGGTCCAGGTCCCGCAGGATCCAGTCCACGGCGATCCCGTCGACCCGCAGCCACGCACCGCCGTTCACCCACGGCCCCCAGCCGCCCGGCCCGGCCACGTCCACGTCCGGCCCGGCGAGCGCGCGCAGCGCATCGACATCGAGGTCGCCCCGGTAGTAGACGCCGAGGTCCCAGTCCGATCCGGGCCGGTGCTCGCCCCGCGCCCGGCTGCCGCCGAGCAGCACGCCGACCACGCCCGGTACCTGGGCCAGACGGTGCGCCATGTCCTTGGTGATCATCTCCACGCGGCGAGTCTTGCACCGGGCAACCGGCCCTGGCCAGCCGTTTCCGGCCGGCCGGTCCGAGCCGACTCCACTCCGGCCGCCTACCGGTCGCCTGCCGGCCGGGCCCGGCCTCCCGTACGGGCCGGCCGGCGCCGCTCCACTCGTCCTCGTGCACGGCGGCGGCTCCACCGGCGCCGTCCGGTTCGCCCACGCGGAAGCATCGGCGTCCACCCGGGCTGGGCGTACGGGCTTGCGGGGCGCGGGATGCTCCTGTGGATGTCAGTCCAGGTCGAGGTGGTACGCCCCCGCCTGGGCGTCGGCGAACAACGTGAACTGGACCCGGGGTCCCGGTTCGCCGTGTTCGTCGCCGTCCACGTCCGGCTCCACCTCCACCGGTTCGGCGTCCACGAGGACGTACTCCCCGTAGCCCTCGAAGTCTCCGGGGCCGTCCGCGACTCCGATGTGGATCGGAGTCTCCTCGGGCAGCCCTGCCAGCACCTCGCGGAGCCGGCCGGCGGTCCACACCTGCGGATTGTGATCGAACATGTCAGCCATGCGGTGACACTAGAACGCCGGAGGTGCACCGCGGCCACGGCACGCCGGACGGTTTCGCGCATCCGGGGCGAGTCTCACCCGGAGTGCGTCCAGAAGTCGTCCAGGTGTGCGTGGAGGACCTCCCGCGCCTCTCGGGGGGTGAGGTGGCCGATGAGGACGTGCGCGGTGAGGCCGTCCGCGAGGGCGAGAAGGGCGCGGGCTTCGCGCTGCGGATCGAGGGGCGCGGCGCCCGCGGCGATATCCGCACCCTCGGCGGTCCTCGCACCCTCGGCGGCTTCCGAGACCAGCCGGCTGAACACCTCTTGCAGGGCTGCGTAGCTCGCCTTCAACGTTGCGGCGAGCGGCTCGCTGACCGCCGCCTGTGCCACGAAGGCCAGCCAGACCCGGGCCTCGGCCCGGTGCTCCTCCCGCAGCAGTGCGACCTCGGTGACCGCGTGGCCCAGTGCGGTACCGGCCGACTGGGCCGGACTCCTGACGAGGCGGGCCCGTACGCGCTCGCCGATGCGTTCGCCGACGTACCCGAGGGCGAAGACGAGCATCTCGTCCTTGGTGCGGAAGCAGCGCTGTACGGCTCCCATCGACACCTGCGCGCGGGCGGCGACGTCGCGCAGGGTCACGCCCTCCAACCCGCGTTCGTCCGCGAGGCGGCAGACGGCCTCGGCGATGAGGAGGCGCCGACCCTCGTGATCCACCTGCCTGGGCATGCCCGATCTCCTCCCACCAGCTGCGCACCCGCGCGGTCCGCGTCTGAACGGACTTTATGCGATGCACTTGCATCGGTTCACGGGTTAGGGTTCCGATGCAAGTGCATCGGAACTTGGAGGGGAGGGGGTTCACACCATGCGGGATCCCTTGTGGAGGATGACGGCCGGCGCACAGGCCGAGGCCGTACGCCGGGCCGACGTCTCGGCGGTGGAACTGGTAGACAGCCATCTGGAGCGCATCGCGGAGGTCAACCCACGGGTCAACGCGGTCACCCAACTATTGGCGGAGCGCGCCCGCGCGGCCGCGGCGCACACGGACCGGCTGCGGGCCACCGGCGCGACGCTGGGGCCGCTCGCGGGCGTTCCGTTCACGGTGAAGGAGACCACGGCCGTCGAAGGCGTACCGACCACGTTCGGTTCCGAACGCTTCCGCAACCTGGTGGCTGAAGCCGACGCTCCGCCGGTGGCACGGCTGCGCGCCGCCGGCGCCATCCCCATCGGCCACAGCAACGTACCCACCCTGATCCTCGCGGGGATGCACACGCGCAGCGAACTGTTCGGCGACACGGCCAACCCCTGGGACCGCAGCCGGACCCCGGGCGGCAGCAGCGGGGGCGACGCGGTGGCCGTGGCCACGGGCATGGCGGCGCTCGGGCTCGGCAACGACTCCGGCGGATCGGTGCGGATCCCGGCCCAGTTCTGCGGCGTGGCGGGGTTGAAACCGTCGACCGGCCGGTTCCCCGCGGACCACCGCGCGTTCGGCCCGGAGGACCCCGGTCCGGCGTCCCAGATGCTCGTGACCGACGGCCCGTTGGCGCGGACGGTAGGCGACCTGCGCCGTGCGTACGAGGTGCTGGCCGGGACCGATCCGCGCGACCCGCGGGCCGTACCGGTCCCCCTGTACGGGGCCCCGTCGCCCGGGCCGCTGAAGGTCGCCGTCGTGACGGACCCCGGCGGGCAGGGCGTCCACCCCACGGTGCGCACGGCCGTCGAGACCGCCGCCGGCGCGCTCCGGGACGCCGGATACGACGTGCGCGAGGTGCAGGACGTACCGCGGATGGCCGAAACCCTCGATGCGTACGGCCGGATCACCGCGAGCGAGTTCGCACCGGCCTGGCCGACGGTGCGCACGCTGCTCGGCGCGGGCGGGGACCGCTACATCGGGATGATGATGGAGCGGACCCCGCCCGCGAGCGCGGACGAACTCGTGAGGCTGATGGGCACGTGGCTGAACATCCGCCGGTCCTGGGCCGAGTTCCTGCACGCGTACCCGCTGCTGCTCGGCCCGTCGTTCACGGAACCGCCGGTCGAGCCGGGGTTGGAGTCGCGCGACCTGGCGGGGCGGGACCGGGTCGGATCGGGCATGCGCCTGTGCACCGTGACCAGTTTCGTGGGCGTGCCCGCCGTGGCCGTACCGACCGGGGTCGTCGACGGACTGCCGTGCGGGGTCCAGATCGTCGGCCGCGCGTTCCGCGAGGACCTGTGTCTGGACGCAGCCCAGGCGGTCGAAGACCGGCTGGGCGTCCTGACTCCGCTCGACCCGCGCGGATGAAGCCGACGAGCCGGGGGACGTTACAGGCCTGCGGTGTGGAGCAACCGATTGGGGGTCTCGGCCGGAACGCCGGCCACGGCATCGCGTACGGCCTGTTCGGTAAGCCAGGTACGGACCTGGACGGGCGTCGCGCCCGGGTTCACTGAAAGGTAGAGGGCGGCCACGCCGGTGACGTGCGGGGCTGCCCAGGACGTGGCGGCGGAATCGCTCGTGGCGGTGCCGCCGCCCGCCAGCGCGGAAGTGACCTTGTCGCCGGGGGCGTAGAGGTCCACGCAGCGACCGTGGCCGGAGCCGTACCCGCCACCGTCGCTCCAGTGCCGGTCGTCGGCGGTGGAGGCCGCGACGACGATCGCACCGTGGACGCCGGCCGGCGAGTGGCCGCAGGCGTCGTCGTTGAAGTTCCCGGCCGCGACGACCGTGGGGATCCCGGAGTCGATCATGCGCTGTACGGCGGTGTCGACGCCCGCCGAGCGGCTCGCGAGGTTGAGGGACATGTTCACCACGGCCGGGCGCCGGGCGTGCGCGGTCACCCATTCCACGGCCTTGACGATGGAATCCTCCGACGGGGCCGGCGAGACGTCCTTGGTGTGGGGGCCGCTGCCCTCCTCGCAGGCGATGCCCTGGACGCGCACGAGGCTCGCCTTCGGGGCGACGCCGTAGGTGGCACCGGCGATGATGCCCGCGACGAACGTGCCGTGGCCCAGGCCGCCGCCGTCGAAGCAGTCACCGGCGTCCGGGTCCCCGACGAAGTCGGCGCCGAGGGCAGCCCGGCCGCCGAACTCGGCGTGCTTGACGTCCAGGCCGGTGTCAATCACGTAGACGTGCACGCCCCGGCCGTCCGCACCCGCGGTGAACCTCCCGTCGAGCGGGCGGGCGCGCTGGTCGAGGCGGTCGAGGTTCCAGGGGACCCCGGTGCGCACCACGGGGTCCGCCGCCGCGGAGCCGGACGGCCGGGGGCTCCCCGAGGGGACGTACGTCGGCCGCGGCGCCCCGGTCGGGAACGCGGAGGGCGACACCGCACCGGACCCGCCGGGGGCGGGCCCCTCCTCCGGCGAGCAGGCCGCGGCCCCCAGCGCCATCGCCATCGCCATCGCCACGACTGCTACGAGCATCACGCTGCTGCGCCGGCTTCCCATGACCCGCCCCCTGTCGCCCTGCGGCTTCGCGCCGTCAAGGGTGCAGACGACCGACACCGCCCCGTCGGTTGCCGTACTGCGCTGAGCGGCTCCGGTCTGCCGGAACGCGGGCGCCCGCCGCCTTCGGCCGTGCGGGCCGAGGCCCGGGGGGCCGGCACTCCACGGCGCGGCGCCCGCCCTCCTCGGGCAGGCGCCGCGGCTCACGCGCCGCAGCTCACAGGCCGCGGTGCGGCCTTCGTGCCGGCTTCAGACCGTGGTCGTGCGGGCTCGCGCGAGGATGGCCTCGGTGTCCACGCCCGTCGGCAGGGTGCCGTACGCGCCACCGTGTTCGCCACCCAGCCGGGAGGCGCAGAAGGCCTCGGCTACCGCGCCCGGGGCGTACCGCAGCAGCAGCGACGCCTGGAGGACCAGGGCCATCGTCTCGGTGAGCTGGCGGGCCCGGTACTCGGCCTCGGCCGGATCGGCCAGCTGCTTGTGCAGCCCGGCCACCGCCGCGTCCAGGTGCCGGTCGGCGCCCGCCGCACGCCCCACTTCCCCGAGGAAGGCCTCGACGGTCTCGGGCTGCCTGGCCATGGCGCGCAGCGCGTCCAGGGCGGCGACGTTGCCGGAGCCCTCCCAGATGGACGACAGCGGGGCCTCGCGGTAGAGGCGGGGCATGCCGGAGTCCTCGATGTAGCCGTTGCCGCCCAGGCATTCGAGGGCCTCGGCGGCATGCCCGGGGGCGCGCTTGCAGACCCAGTACTTGGTCACGGCCAGCCCCAGCCGGCGCAGCAGCGCCTCGTCCTGGTTGCCCTGGGCGACGCGGTCCGTGGCTCCCGCCAGGCGCAGCGCGACGGCCGTCGCCGCCTCGGATTCGAGGGCGAGGTCGGCGAGGACGTTGCGCATCAGGGGCTGGTCGATGAGGTTCTTGCCGAACGCCCTTCGGTGGGTGGCGTGGTGGACGGCCCTGATGGCCCCGAGCCGCATCCCGGACGCCGCGCCGAGCACGCAGTCCAGGCGGGTCATGTTGACCATCTCGATGATGGTCGCCACGCCGCGGCCCTCCTCCCCCACCAGCCAGCCGTGGGCCTCGTCGTACTCGATCTCGGCGGAGGCGTTGGACCGGTTGCCGAGCTTGTCCTTGAGCCGCTGGAGCAGCAGGCGGTTGCGGCTGCCGTCCGGCAGCACCCGTGGCAGGAGGAAGCAGGAGAGTCCTCCCGGAGCCTGTGCCAGCGTCAGGAAGACGTCCGACATGGGCGCGGAGGTGAACCACTTGTGGCCGGTCAGCCGGTACGTGCCGTCCGCGGCCGGGACCGCCGTGGTGGTGTTGGCGCGTACGTCGGAACCGCCCTGCTTCTCGGTCATCGACATGCCGGCGATCAGTCCCTGCTTGCTGTCCGGCCGGCGCAGCCCGAAGTCGTACGTGCGGGAGGCGAGCAGCGGTTCCAACCACCCGGCGAGCTCCGGGGTCGCGCGAAGCGCGGGTACAGCGGCGTAGGTCATGGAGATCGGGCAGGAGTGGCCCGCCTCGACCTGGCCCCACACGAGGAACTTCGCGGCCCGTGCGACGTGTGCTCCCGGGCGGCTCTCCGCCCAGGGCGCGGCGTGCAGCCCGTGGCTGACGGCGGTGCGCATCAGCTCGTGCCAGTAGGGGTGGAACTCCACCTCGTCGATCCGGTGGCCGTAGCGGTCGTGGGTGCGCAGCACCGGCGGGTTCTCGTTGGCCACGCGCCCCCACTCCGCTGCCTGTTCGGAGCCGGCGAGGACACCGAGGCGGTGGAGCTCGGGGACGGCCCATGCCGCGCCCTCGCGGGAGACCGCCTCCAGCAGGGCCGGGTCGGCGGCGGCGTCGTAAGACTGGTGCGGTGGTACCTGATTGGTGACCTCATGCGTGTGCGGCATCGTGTCCTCCCAGGGCACGCAGGGTGAAGGTGATCAGGCCGGGGATGACGTCGCCGGGGGCCGCGTCGCCGTCGGCCAGCGGACCGACGAGGGCCTCGGCGATGGCGCCGACGAGCGCGGCGGCAGTCAACTCGGCTGACTGTGCGGGCAGTTCTCCGCTGGTCACGCCCGCTGCGATCTGTTCGGCGTACACGTCGCGGAACGCGCGCCGGAAGACGAGGCGCTCGGTGTCGACGGCGGGATCGGCAGGCTCTGCCAGCAGCGCGAAGGCGCGGCGTGGGGCTTGCAGCGCCCGGTGGGCGAAGGTCTCCACGGCGGCGGCGACCCGCTGCGCTGCGGTGCCCGGCCGGTCCGTCGCGGCGGCCACCGCCTCCAGCTCCCTGGCCACCAGGGTCCGGAAGAGCGCGGCGGCCAACTCGGACTTTCCGGAGAAGGACTGGTACACGCTGCCGGTGGAGATTCCGGCTTCGGCCGCGATCGCGGCGACCGAGCATCCGCCGTACCCCTCGCGGGACAGCAGGCGGACGGCCGCCTCCAGCACCCGGTCGCGCCGGGCGTCGAGGCGGGCCTGCACGGCAGGGGGGCGGCGGTAGGGCATGGAAGGATTGAAGCACTGATTCAATGCTTCACGCCAGGCCTGGACAGCGACCCGGCACGGCCGCCGGGGGCCGTCACCGGTAAGATCACCTCCTCATGGACACAGGCACAGCACACGAGTTGATCGCCGTTCCTCCCGGGCGGGTCACGCTGTCGGACCGGCGGACACAGCGGCGTTGGTCGGTGGACCTCGCGGCCTACCGGATCGCGGCCTTCCCCGTCACTCAGGAGCAGTACGCGGAGCTCACCGGCCAGCGCCCGAGCACCGCCGACGGAGACCGGTTGCCCGTCGAGGGCGTCTCCTGGTGGGACGCGGTCCGGTTCTGCAACACCCTGTCCGAGCGCGACGGGTTCACGCCCGCCTACCACCTCCGCGCCGACGACGAGGACGTCGACTGGGACACCTCCGCCGACGGGTACCGGCTCCCGACCGAGGCCGAGTGGGAACACGCCTGCCGTGCCGGCGCGGCGGGACCCCGGTACGGACCGCTCGACGACATCGCCTGGTACCGCGACAACTCGCAGGAGCGCATCCATCCCGTGGGTGGCAAGCAGCCCAACGCGTGGGGCCTGTACGACATGATCGGCAACGTCTGGGACTGGTGCTGGGACGTCTACGACGCCGAGGTCTACGGCAGCTACCGGGTGCTGCGCGGCGGTGGCTGGTTCGACGAGCACTGGAGCTGCCGGGCCTCTGCACGCCGTCGCAGCCACCCGACGTTCAGGGTCGAGGACGTGGGCTTCCGCATCGCGCGTTCCGTCGCCGGCTGACCGTTCGCCGGCGGGCTGCGTCCCGGTGCCCGGTCAGCAGCCCGCCGGACCGGTCCCCGGTCAGCGGGCCGCCGGCGGCGCGCCCGTGCCGGGCCCGCCCGCGGCGACGCACGGCTCAGCCCATGAGGCGCGGCAGGCGCAGGCTCAGCAGGGCGGTCAGCGTGATCATGCCGAGCTGGACCAGTAGCGTCACGGCCAGCGCGTCCCGCATGCCCAGCGACGGGCTCAGCGCGAGGAAGAGGCTGCCCAGGGTCGCGACGCCGAGAGCGAGTGCGGACTGCTGAGTGGTGATCATGACCCCGCCGCCCACGCCGGCCCGGTCGGCCGGTACGTCCGAAAGCATCAACCGCATCAACACCGGCAGTTGCAGACCCTGGCCGAGGCCTGCGACGGCCACCCCCGGGGCGAGCGCGGCGAGCCCGAGGTCCGCCCAGCCGTGCAGGACCGCGAGGAGGAGCAACCCGACGCCGAGGGCCTGGAAGACGGCTCCGGCCGTGACGACCCGGCTGCCGAACCGGCCGACCAACAGCGGCCCGGCGAGCGACGCCGCGAAGAACGCCAGCGCCATCGGTACGAGCGCGAGCCCGGCCGCCACCGGCCCCATGCGCAGGCCCTGCTGGAGGACCACCGCGATCACGAACATGAACCCGCTGAAGCCGATCGAGAACGGCACCACCATCACCAGCCCCCGCCGCAGCGACAGCAGCCGCAGCAGGCTCGGCGGCACCAGCGGGTCCCGCCCGAGCCGGTCGGCGCGGCGCTCCACCAGGTAGAAGGCCACGGCGGCGAACGGAAACAAGCCGAGGGAGATCCACGTCCACAGCGGCCAACCGGTGGCCCGCCCCTCGGTCAGCGGCAGCAGCAGGGACACCAGCGACACGGCGAGCAGCAGCGTCCCCGGCACGTCCACCGAGGCCGGCCGGTCCGAGCGGGTCTCCGGAACGGCCCGGACTGCGAGCACCAACCCCACGACGACCACCGGCACGTTCACCAGGAACACCGAACGCCAGCCGGAGCCGGCCACGTCCGCGGCCACCAGTACGCCCCCCAGGATCTGCCCGGCGACCATGGACAGCCCGGCGGTAGCTCCGTACAGGCTCATCGCCCGGGCCCGGCGCGGTCCTTGCGTGGTCGCCTGGATGGTGGCGAGCACCTGCGGCAGCATCAGCGCAGCCGCGGCCCCCTGGGCCACGCGCGCCCCGACCAGGGTCCAGGCGGTGGGCGCCAGACCGCAGCCGAGCGAGGTGAGGCCGAAGGCTGCCATGCCGATCAGGAACAGGCGGCGCCGGCCGGCCGTGTCACCGAGGCGGCCCCCGAGGACGAGGAGCACGGCGTAGGCGACGCCGTAGCCGCCGACGATCAGTTCGAGTACGGCGGGACCGGCGGCGAGGTCGGCGTCGACGGCGGGCAGTGCCACGTTGACGATGAAGAAGTCGACCAGCGGCAGGGCCGCGCCCAGCAGCACGGTGAACAGCCCGAGCGGGCCGATCGGCGCCTGCTGCCGGGAGCCGGGGGCGGACGGGGCCGGTCCGGGGGGCGGTCCCATGGGGACGGGCGGGGAGGGGTCGGTGGTGCGTACCGTTGTTTCACTCACACCGGAGACGATCCCGCCGGGACCAGCCTGGTACCAGAGTCTCCGCATCCTGGTACCAGAACTACCTGGCAACGGGATGAGCGGTCCGGCACCCTGGTGGAATGACCACTGTGACCACGCAGAGCGACGTACGCCGGCACGAACTGGCCGACTTCCTGCGCAGCCGCCGCGAGCGCATCACCCCGGAGCAGGTCGGGCTGCCGCGCGGCCGTCGCCGGCGCACCCCCGGGCTGCGCCGCGAGGAGGTCGCGCAGCTCTCCGCGGTCGGCGTCACCTGGTACACCTGGCTGGAACAGGCCCGCGACATCCAGGTCTCCCCCCAGGTGTTGGACGCCTTGGCGCGCGCCCTGCTGTTGGACCCCAGTGAGCGTTCGCATCTGTTCGCCCTGGCCGGCAGCCTCGATCCGACGCCGCACGCGCCCTGCCCGAGCGTCACCCCGGCCCTGCGCGCGATGCTCGACCAGTTGGGGCCGATTCCCGCCTGCGTCCAGAACAGCCGATACGACATCCTGGCGTACAACACGACGTACGGACGGCTGCTGTGCGATCTGGACGCGCTGCCGCCCGAGGACCGCAACTGCCTGTGGCTGGCGTTCACCCACGCGGACTGGCGGGCGGCCGTCGTCGACGTCGCCGAGGTGAACCGCACGATCGCGGCCAAATTCCGGGCCGCAATGGCGGAACACCTCGCCGAGCCAGCGTGGAAGACCCTGCTGGCGCGGCTGGAAGCGGAGTCGGCGGAGTTCCGGGAGGTGTGGGCGCGGCACGAGGTGGTCGGGCAGGGCACCAAGACCAAGTACATCCGCAACGCGCACGTGGGTCTGCTGCAGCTCCAGCACACCAACCTGTGGCTCGGGCCGGCTGCCGGTCCGCGCCTGGTGACGTACGTGCCGGTGGACGAGGAGAGCCGTACGCGCCTGGAGCGGTTGGAGCGGCTGGAGCCCCGCTCGACCCGCTCCCCCCTCTCGACCGCCGCGGTCTGACGCACCCCGCGCCCCGCCCCGCGCCCTCCGCGCACCGCCCGATTTCCGGGGCTACCCGGGCTGTTCGGCCAGCCCCTGCGGCAGCCGCCCGGTGTGGACCACCCCGAGGGTCTGGGTGGCCCGGGTCAGCGCGACGTACAGGTCGCTCGGCTCGTGGTCCGCGGGTTCCACGACGATCACCGAGTCGAACTCCAGGCCCTTGGCCTGCCGCGGCTCCAACAGGACGACGGTACGGGTGAGATCCGGCTGCTCGCCCGCCCGAACACCGGGCAGCGCGGCGGCCAGTTCCTCGTGCAGCGGGCGCGGCGCGATCACCGCGAGCCGGCCCCCGCCCTCGGCCGGAGCGCCCTTGCGCACCGCGTCGGCGACCGTACGCGCGAGGTCGTCCGTCGCCCGGAGCCAGGGCCGCCGTCCCGTGGACCGCACCGAGCTGGGCGGCTCGAACCCGGGGTGGCGGGCCCGCAGCACGGCAGCCGCGACGTCCATGATCTCCGCGGGCGTACGGTAGTTGACGCCGAGGCGCACGAGCTCCCAGCGGTCCCCGACGTACGGCTCCAGGATCCGCTGCCACGAACCACACCCGGCCTCGTCGCCCGTCTGGGCTGGATCGCCCACCAGCGTCATGGAGCGGACGGGGCAGCGCCGCATCAACAACCGCCAGGCCATTTCGGACAGTTCCTGCGCCTCGTCCACGATGATGTGCCCGAAGGCCCAGGTGCGGTCGGCGGCGGCCCGCTCGGCCGTGCTGCGGTGGTCGGCCTCCTCCTGTCGCTCCGCCATCCGCTCCGCGTCGATGATGTCGTGCGCGGCGAGGAACTCGTTCTCCATGTCCTCGAATTCGTACGACTCGGATCCCTGCGACAGGTCCAGGACGCCCTGCGCGTACGCGATGCGCTCCTGCCGCTCCCGCTCTTCGGCGGCGCGCTGCGCGCTGTCGTCGACACCGAGCAGCTCGGCCGCCTCGTCGAGCAGCGGAACGTCGGCGGGCGTCCAGTCGTCCGTCGTGCGCCGGATCAGCTCGGCCTCGTGGGCGGGAAGGTGAGTGGGTTCGGCGAGGAAGTCGGCAACGAGCTGCTGGGGGGTGAGCGGCGGCCAGAGGCTGTCGATCGCGGCGTGCACCTCGGAGCTCGTCGCGATCTCCTTGCCGAGCTGTGCGACGTCGTCGGGACCCAGCAGGTTGGGACCGCCGTACGGATCCGCGCCGAGCCGGTCGGCGAGCTGCTCCGTGAGCGCGTCGATGACGCGGAACGCGAAGTAGGGGCGGGCCAGGTTGTGCGGCAGCCCGGTGGCGCGCGCCCGGTCCCGGGCCTCGTGGGCCATGGTCCGGTCCAGCAGCAGGGTCCCGTAGTCCTCGTGGTCGATCTCCACCGCGGGTTCGGGCAGCACGGCGCTGTCCTCACCGCTGCCGGCGGGCACGCTCTCCGGCAGCGCCTGGCGATCGCGCACGACCTGCGCGAGGACCTCGGCCATCCGCGCGCGGCCCTTCACGGCCGCGGCTCCGGGCCGGTCGGCGCCGCTGGCACGGATGCCGGGGAACAGCTCGCCCACGGTGGAGAGCAGTACGCCGGTCTCTCCGAGTGCCGGGAGCACCTCGCCGATGTAGCCGAGGAACGCCGGGTTGGGGCCGACGATGAGTACGCCCCGCTTGGCGAGCAGCTCGCGCTGTGCGTAGAGGAGGTAGGCGGCCCGGTGCAGGGCGACCGCCGTCTTGCCCGTCCCGGGACCGCCTTCCACCACCAGCACCCCACGGTGGGAGGAGCGGATGATGCGGTCCTGCTCCGCCTGGATGGTCTGCACGATGTCGTGCATGCGGCCGGTACGGGCGGAGTCGAGCGCGGCGAGCAGTACGGCGTCCGCGTCGGAGCCCTCGTGCCCTGTCCGCTCGGTGTCGGTGAGGTCGAGGATCTCGTCGTGGAGGGCCGAGACCCGACGTCCGCGGGTGGTGAGGTGACGGCGGCGGCGCAGACCCATCGGGTAGTACCCGGTGGCGAGGTAGAAGGGGCGTGCCGCGTCGGCCCGCCAATCGAGGACGAGGGGGGTGCGCTCCGCGTCGTCCTGCCTGATTCCGATACGGCCGATGTGGTAGTCGCGACCGTCGGAGAACTCAAGGCGGCCGAAACACAGGCCGTTCTCGCCCGCGGTCAACGCGGAAAGCAGACCGGACTGCTCGGCGACGATGACATCCCGCTCCAGCCGCTCCTGGAAGCCGTTCCCCGACCCCGCCAGAGCCCGCTGCACGGCCTGTTCTGCCTGGTCGCGCAGGTCGTCGAGACGTGCGTAGAGCTCGTCGATGAATTGCTGCTCATTACGGAATTCCACGGTTGACAATTCCACTCCCGACCCGATACAGTGTCCTCGTAAAGCTTCTTCACGCCCGCCTTCCAGCAGGGCGTGAAACATCAAATATACGCTGCGAAATACCCCGGCCGTCAATTGGTCCGGGGTATTTCCGTATGCGGGCCGGCGCCGGATGCCGGGCGTCACCCGGTCGGCTCACCCATCAGGCTTTCGGCGCCGTGCACTGCTTTGGTGGACGCAAGAGCTGTCCACCACATGGAGCACCCTCATGTACGAAATGCAAATCGGTGAGGCGGCCGCCGGGTCCGGCCCGGTGTGGCACGTCGTCGCCCGGGACCACCGAGCCACCTTGTGCGGCCGCCCACTCCAGCCGGGCGGCAACGCCGAAACGGACCGTCATTGCGCGCCCTGCATGACTGCCTTCCAGTACGTCATGCAGCAAGCCTCCACGGAGTAACGTCCTCGCCGGGTCGGACGACAGCCGAACGCAAGGAGGCAGCATGCAGGACGACGCCGGCGGCGACTACCGGGACGACGGCAGGGACGAAACCCCGCAGGAACGCGCGGACCGGCAGTGGCAGGAGCTGGTCCAGGAGATCCGGGTGGCCCAGACCGGCGTCCAGATCCTCTTCGGCTTCCTGCTGACCGTCGTGTTCACCACGCAGTTTCGGGAGCTTTCGCAGACCGACAAGACGATCTACGTCGTCACCGTCGTACTCGGATCCCTGGCGACGGGCGCACTCATCGGCCCCGTCGCCTTCCACCGCATCGTCGCGGGCCGCCGACTGAAACCCGAGGCGGTCATCTGGGCCTCGCGGCTCACCTTCGCGGGCCTCGCCCTCCTGCTGGCCACGCTGACCGCCGCACTGTTCCTCATCCTCCGCGTAGCCGTACACAACTCCCTCGTGCCCTGGCTGGTGAGCGGGGTCCTGATCTGGTTCGTACTGTGCTGGTTCGCCCTGCCCGTGTGGGTCCGCAAGCGCCACACCACCTCGAACTGACCGCGCCCACGGCGGACGAACAGGAATCACGCTCCGCCTTCCAACGCGTCGTCAAGGACCTCGCTGCCGCCGGCGCCGAGGGGATCGTCCTGGGCTGCACCGAGATCGAGCTGCTCATCGGCCCCCGGGACAGCCCCGTGCCCGTCTTCCCCACGACACGCATCCACGCCGAGGCCGCGGTGGAGGCGGCCCTGGCGCCCACCGGCCGGCTGCCGTGAACCCACACCGTCCGGAGGCGCGCCCCCCCTTCCCGTCTACGCCCGCACGCGGCAGCCGCCGCTCCTACGCCGTGACCCCCGTCGTCCGGCCGCCACCCGCGGCCGGCGCCACCGGCAGCAGGTCCGGGCGCTTGGCGGTACGGGCGTCGCCCGAGGAGCGGCCGCGCAGACGTCGACCCAGCCAGGGCCCCAGGAAGCCGGCTGCCCAGGCCAGTTCGTCGACCAGCGTGGGAGCGGACGCCTGCGCGGGAGGCAGCGGGTGCGTCCAGGAGTCGTCGCTACCGGGCAGGTCCAGGGCGCGGGCGAGGGCGGCGGCGATCCGCTGGTGGCCGATCGGACTGGCGTGCAGCCGGTCCGCGCTCCACAACCGGGGGTCCGTGACCACCGGATGGTGTCCCGTCTCGACGACGACCACGCCGTGGCGGCGGCCGGCTCGCCGGATCCGGTCGTTGAGGGCGGCGACGCGCGGGCTGAGCGGGCGGGCCAGCGGCGTGATCCGCGCGAGGTCCGGGAAGGTGAGCGTGGCCACCCGGGCGCCCTGGGCGGTGAGCGCCTCGAACATCGCTTCCAGGTGGCCGGCGACCCCGTCCACGTCGAACCGTGGCCGCAACACGTCGTTGACCCCGGCGATCACGGTGGCCAGGTCCGGGCGCAGGGCGAGGGCGGGTGCGAGCTGCTCGGCGCGGACCTGCCCGGCCAGCCGGCCGCGGACGGCGAGATTGGCGTACCGCAGGCCGGGAGCGTGGCGGACGAGGTGCTCGGCGAGCCGGTCGGCGAGGCCGCGCAGACCGACCGTGTCGTCGCCGTCGCCGACTCCCTCGGTCTGGCTGTCACCGAGGGCGACGTAGCGCAGGTACGGCTGCTCAGCGCCGGGCACGGGCCACCTCCCGTTCCCGCAGGACAGCGATCGTGCGCTCGCACCAGTCGCGGTTGCCCTGCTCGAAGGCGAGACCGCGCAGGCAGGTCAGGTAGGGGCCGACGCGTTCGCCGTGGCGCAGGAAGTCCTCCTCGGTGCGGTCGCCGCGCATCGTGCGCAGCAAGGCACCGAAGAGGTCCACCTTGGCCCCGGCGAAGGCGGCGCGCTCGGTGAGCTGCGCGATCAGGGTCCCGGTGTCGACGTGGTCGGCGGCCTGGACCTTGACCACCAGGTCATCCCGGATGGAGGAGGGCTTGGCGGAGGAAGCGGTGAACTGCTCCAACTCGGCCAGTCCCGCGCCCGTGACGGTGAACAGGCGTTTGTTGGGCCGGGTGTCTTGGACGACCTCCCGCCCCGCGATCAGTCCGTCGTTCTCCAGCCGGGTCAGCTCGGCGTAGAGCTGCTGCGGGAGCGCGTGCCAGAAGTTGGCCACACCGAGGTCGAAGGCCTTGGCCAGCTGGTAACCGCTCAACTCCTCGTCCAGCAACGCCGCCAGCACCGCGTGGCGCAGAGCCATCGGATCGCCTCCTTCTCAGCCTTGTCCACGCTCCCTCCCCGCATCATACTCAAGAAAGTGACTAGTCACATTGATGAGTATCGAGGAGAAGCCGTGACCGCAGCAGACCGCTTCCGGGCCGCCGTCGACAGCCGCGACATCGCCGCGCTGGAAGCCCTGTTCACCGAAGACGTCCGCCTGTACAGCCCGGTGAAGTTCACCCCGTTCGAGGGCAGGCCGATGGTGCTGGGGCTCTTCGGGGTGCTGCTGCGCACCTTCGAGGACTTCCGCTACGTCGGGCAGTACGCCGGAAGCGCCGAGACGAGCGTCGACGGGGTTGCCTCGCCGTCGGAGATCCTGCTGTTCCGGGCGACCGTCAACGGGAAGTCCGTCCACGGCATCGACCTGCTGCACTTCGCCGACGACGGCCGGATCAAGGAGTTCACGGTGATGGTCAGGCCGCAGTCTGCCGTCCACGCCCTGGGCGAGGCCGTTCTCGCCGGACTGGTCGCCGACGGCCTGGCCCCCGGTCCGACCGACCGGCAGGCCACCCGATAGTGCTGTGGCCGGAGCCTGGCCACCTTACCGGCGGGGCGCGCGACGGGGAGGGGAGGGCGCTGTGGAGCGCGCCCCGATCGGCGGCGCGCCGTCGTGCCGGGGGTCACCGGCGGGGGGCCGGGTCCCGCCACCTGATCCCGGCGGCGACGGGCAAGTGGTCGCTTCCGGTGGCGGGCAGCGACCAGATGCGGGTGACGGCCGCCGAGCGGGTCATGATCTGGTCGATGCGGGCCACCGGCAGCGCCGCGGGCCAGCTGAACGCGAAGTCCCGGCCCGGGCGGTCCAGCTGCGAACCGACCGGGGCGAGACCGCGATCGTCCACCGTGCTGTTGAGGTCCCCGAGCAGGATCAGCGGGTCCGTCCGCTCCGCGGCGATCGCGGCGCCGAGCAGGGCGGCGCTCTCGTCCCGCCGTGCGGAGCCGAATCCGTGCGAGGGCCCGAGGCGCACCGACGGCAGGTGCGCCACGTAGACGGCAACGTCGCCCCGAGGCGTACGGGCGGTGGCCCGCAGCCCGCGGTTCCAGTCCGCCCCCACCCCCTGCGGCCTGATGTCCAACGGCTCCGTGCGAACCAGCGGGTACTTCGACCACAGTCCGACGGTGCCCGCCACCGCGTGGTACGGATACTGCGCCGCCAGGGCCGCCGCGAACGGCGGGGCCGCGGCAGGCGTCAGCTCCTCCACGGCGATGAGCCCCGCCCCGGTCCCGGCCAGGGCCCGTGCGGTGCCGGCCGGATCGGGGTTCTCGTCACTGATGTTGTGCTGCACCGCGACGAGATCGGGTTCCCGGTCGTCGCCCGGGACGAGGAAGCCCCCGAAGAGGAAGAGCCAGGCGGCGCTGGGCAACAGCAGCGCGTACGCGGCCACGGCCGAGCGCCGCAGCAGTGCCGTGCCCAGCAGGACCGGCACGGCCAGACCGAGCCAGGGCAGGAACGTCTCCACCAGGCTGCCCGGGCGACCCGCCGTGTCGGGCACCGCACTGTGGAAGGTCAACAGGCAGGCGACGAGGACCGCGAGCCCGGCGAGCACGCGCCCGGCGAGCACGCGCCCGCGCCCGCGCCACGCCCACGCTCCTGACCACTGCTTCCTCATGCGCCCGTGCTCCCAGTCGGCTCGGCGTCCCCGCGCATCGTGGCACCCGCACGACTCCGCACCGTACGACGACGCGGGGCGCGGTGATCCGGTTCCCGCAGGCCCGGCGGGCGCCGGGGCCGTGGGCTGCTGGTTCGGGCCGCTCGGGAACCTCGGCAGGGGCCCCTACCCTGAGGGGCATGAACGAGTCGGACGGCGTGGAAGTCATCGCCTTCGCGGACGGCGAGGCGTTCGAGAACTGGCTGGCCGCGCACCATACGCGCCGGGCGGGGGTGTGGATCAAATTGGCCAAGAAGGGATCCGGCATCGCCTCGGTCACCGCCGACGAGCTGGTCGACATCGGACTCTGCTACGGCTGGATCTCCGGTCAGCGCCGGTCCCTCGACGAGCGGTACTACCTCCAGAAGTACGTCCCGCGCCGGCCCAAGAGCCTGTGGTCGCAGGTGAACGTGGAGAAGGTGGCGACGCTGACGGCCCTGGGGCGCATGCGTGAACCCGGCCTCGCACAGGTGCGCAGGGCTCAGGAGGACGGGCGGTGGGCGGCGGCCTACGCCTCGCAGAGGGAGGCCACCGTGCCGCCCGACGTCGCAGCCGCGCTGGACGCCGAACCCCGGGCCAAGAAGGCCTTCGAAGCGCTCGACCGGACCGGCCGCTACCTGGCGCTGCTGCCCGTCCTCCAGGCGCTCACACCGGAGGTCAGGCGGACCCGCCTGGCGCGGGCCGTGACCCTGCTGGCGAGCGGCCCGGAGCCGCGCTGACCCGGGCGAGGACGAGCACCGTGTCGTCGGCCGCCGGATCGGGCAGCAGGGCGGCGAGGATGCGGTCGGCGGCCTCCTCCAACGAGCCCATGGGGCCGCGCAGCTGATCGCGCAGCGCGTCCATGCCGGTGTCGATGTCCTGGCCGCGGGACTCGACCAGGCCGTCGGTGTACAGGGCCACGGTTGCGCCCTCGGGGAGCGCGAACTCGGTCGCCCGGTACGGTACGCCGCCCACCCCGAGGGGGACTCCGAGCACGTCGCCGATGGTGTCCACGGTCCCGTCCCGGTGGCGTACCAGCGGCGGGGGATGGCCGGCGTTGGCGATGCGGGCGCGGCCGGTGTGGGGGTCGTAGAGGAGGTACACGCAGGTCGCCCACTCGATGCTGGCCTCCCGGGCACAGGCGTCGAGTTCGGCGAGCAGCGCCTCGGGTTCCGCCGTGTGCCGGGCGAGCGTCTTCGCGGTGATGCTCAGCCGGCCCATCGCCGCGGCGGCCGGGACGCCGTGCCCCATCACGTCGCCGACGACGAGGGCCACCCGGTCACCGGGCAGGATGATCGCGTCGTACCAGTCACCGCCGACCTCGGTGACGCGGCTGCCGGGAAGGTACCGGTGGGCGATCTCCGCGTAGGGGCCGGCCGCGGGCGCGCTGGGCAACAGTGCGCGTTGGAGGGTGAGGGCGATGTCCTGGACCCTGTTGTAGAGCCGGGCGTTGTCCAGGCACAGGGCGGCGCGGGAGGCCAGTTCGCCCGCGAGCCCGAGGTCCTCGTCCACGAAGGCCGGGCGGGCAGCCGCGCGACCGAACATGGTGATGCCCTGCACGGTGCCGCGGGCGATGAGGGGTGCGATGAGGATGCAGGTCAGCCCACTGTCGAGGAGCAGTTGCGCACGCTCCTGGTGCACGACGGTCCGGGCCACGAAGTCCTCGTCGACCGAGACGTAGAGCGGGCGGCCGTTGCTCACCATCTGGTGGATGCTGGAGCCGGGCGGGTACGTGACCTTCTCCAGGCCGCTCACGAGCTCGACGGCGGGTTGCGGGAGCGTGGTGCCGGAGGCGATCCGGCGGGTGATCAGGGGCAGTGCCGGATCGAACGCCGCGTCCTCGTCCATCCACTCCACGAGTTCGACGACACAACCGTCACAGAAGTCCGGAACCGCCGCTTCGACCAACTCCCGAGCCGTGACGTGCAGGTCCAAGGTGGTGCCGATGCGTGCTGCGGCCCGGTCCAGCAGGGCGAGGCGCTGCCGGGCGGCCGTCGCCTCCAGGATGGCTTGCTCCCGGTCGGTCACGTCGAGCAGCAGTCCGCCCACTCCGCGTCGGGTGTCCCCCGCACCGCTCAGCGGGAAGAAGCTGACCGAGCGCACCTGGTCGCGGTCCGGGTGGCCCGGTGTGCGCAGCCCCACGAGGGTGCCGATCACGGGCCGGTCCCCCTGGGCCACGGCCCGCAGCATGCGCTGGTACTCCCCGCCGTCGGAGGTGATCATGATGTCTGCCATCCGGCGGCCGAGGTGCTCCTGGACCGGGACCCCGTCCATGTCCGCGAGGGCCTGGTTGAGGTGGACGTAGCGCAGGTCCTCGTCGAGCATGACCAGGCCGATGGGACAGGTCTCGAAGAGGGCGTCGAGGAAGGAGAGGTTGGTCTTGACCCGGTCCAACTCGTCGCCCCTGCTCGCCAGCCCCATCACCACCGAGGCGCCCGTGGAGCCGGTCAGCGGGAAGACCCGGAAACCGCAGTCGAACACCGTGCCGTCCCGGTGCCGTGCGGGCATCCGTACCCGCCAGTAGCCGAGGGTTCGGGCGCGCTCCACGAGCTGCTCGGCGGGGCGGCGGCCAGCGCCGGGACCCCCGCCGGGTGCCGGTCCGGGGAAGAGGTCCGCCGCCGGCCGGGACAGCACCGTCCGGGCCTCGTGGCCGAAGAGGCCCTGGGCGCCCGGGCCCCAGAAGCAGATCCGGTCCTCACCGTCGATGCCGAAGACGGCCACCGCCACGTGTTCCAGCAAGGAGCCCGGTTCGGATCGGATCGGGCCGCGATCCGCCGCACCCCCAAGCCGGTTCGACGGCATCGTGAGGCCCCCTTCTGCGCACCGCCCGCGCGGGTGGCTGGCCGGAGCCCGTACGGCGGACACGGGCTGCCTCCTCAATTCTGCGCGCCATCGGGGAGGTGGACATCATGGCGTGCGGACGGCAGCCGCCGGGTGACGTTCGGTGACCGCCGGGTTCGACACGGGCCGGATCTTCGGGACCCGCGGCGGTTCTCCCGGCCCCCGGCGGGTTGACCCCGGCCCCGCGTCCGGGCAGGTCGCGGGCGGTTTCCCGACCGGCGGGCCGATGGGCAACAGGAAACCCGTCGACCCCCGGGGGCGGCGGGGACAGGCTGAAACCGTCAGCACCGAGGCAACCCAACAGGGGGACACCATGCGCAAGATGATCCGCGGCACCGCCGCGCTCGCCACCGCCGCCGCGGCCGTCCTGGCACTGAGCAGCGCGGCCGACGCCAAGCCCGCCGACGACTGGGCCGGTTGCCCGTCCGGAGCGGTCTGCATCTACCCGCAGGACCAGAACCCGGCCGTCAAGCCGAGCCAGATCTTCTACAGCTACGGAGCACACAACCTGAGCAACCAGTACGGCAACCACTGGGTGCTGAACAACCAGTACGGCGGAGCCACCGCGAGCCTGTGCACCGGCTCGGGCGGATCGGGCTGCGGTGCCCCCATCGCCGAGGGGGCCGGCGTCTACGCCGACCTCGGGCCGATCAACTCCATCACCCTCAACCGCCCGTAATCCCGGACGCGTTCGCACTGCCTTCCGGATCCGCCGCCCGGCGGCTCCGGAAGTCTGCCGTTCTGCGCTGTTTTCCGCCACGCACGATATGACGCGCACTCGGCGGTCCGACCCCCGCTGTAACCTGGGACCTTCCATCTCACAACCTGGGCGCACCGTGCCATGGGGGATGCCGTGGGGAACCCGGACCGCGGACGGAACACCGGTCATCAGCACGATCCATCCGAAGCCACCGACGGCTCCGCCGTGTCCTTCCCCGTGCAGTTGAGGCGACTTCGGGTGCGGCGCGGCCTGTCACTGGCCGACCTGGCCCGGCAGACTCACTACAGCAAGGGCTACCTGAGCAAGATCGAGACCGGTGCCAAGCGCGTCACCCTCGACGTGGCGCTGCGCTGCGACCGGGTGCTGGAAGCAGAGGGCGCCCTCTTACGGCTCGTCCAGGAGACGGAGGCCCCCAAGGCCCGGGCGGCATCGGCCCCCTGCTCGCCGGCCGGTTCGGTGACCGGGGCCGGGGCCGGCCTCCGACTGCCGTCCGTGCCGTCCGTGCCGCCGTCGACTGCGCCGCAGTCGGCGGGCGAATGCCCCTATCGGGGGCTCGCCGCCTTCACCCCGCAGGACGCGGACCGGTTCTTCGGCCGGGACCGGGTGACGGCCGCCCTGGTCGAGCGGGTCTTCGAACGGATCGGCAATGGCCCGCTGATGCTCGTCGGCCGGTCCGGAGCCGGCAAGTCCTCCCTGCTCAGCGCAGGTCTCGTACCGGCCCTGCGGCGCCGCGGGGGCTTCCCGACGGCCGACGCCGACCGATGGCCCGTCGTACGGTTCACCCCGACCGCGCACCCTTTGCAGGAGCTGCTGGACCGCACGGCGAAGGTGCTGGGCGGCGATCTCGGCGTCACCGTACGGGAGGTGCGGGAGCGGCCCGAGCGACTCCTCGAAGCCGTACACGGCCCGGCGGACGACACCCCGGAGCGGGTCGGGGACCAACCCCCCACCGTCCGGCCGGTATTGATCGTCGACCAGTTCGAGGAAATTTTCACCCTCTGCTCCGACGAGGAGGAGCGCCGCGACTTCGTACGGCTGCTCCGCGCCCTCGCCACGACGCGGCCCGGGCCGACGAGCCACGACCCCGCCGTAGTGGTGCTCAGCGTGCGGGCCGATTTCACCGGCAGCTGCCTGGACCTTCCCGACCTGGCCCCGGTCCTCGTCGACGGACTGTTCGTCCTCCCCCCGATGTCCGTGGCGGAGCTGCGGGAGTCGATCACGCGCCCGGCGCAGCTCGCCGGGCTCACCCTCGAACCCGGCCTGGTCCCCCTGCTGCTACGGGATGCCGGCTTGCGCGAGGAGCCCGGCACGACCACCCCTGCGGCGGGGCCGGGTGACACGCCGTGCAGTGCGCTGCCGCTGGTGTCCCACGCGCTGATGGCCACCTGGCAGCGGCGCGAGGGGGCCAGCCTGACCGTCGCGGGCTACGAGTACACGGGTGGTATCCAAGGGGCGGTCGCGCACACGGCCGAGAGCGTGTTCGCCCGCCTGTACCCGGCCGAGCAGCGGACGATCCGGCGCATCCTCGTGGCGCTGGTCCACGTCGCCGACGGCGCGGGAGCGACGCGGCGGCGGATGAGCCGGTCCGCCCTGATGGAGCAGTCGGGCGGGACGGGCCGGGCCACGGCGGCCCTCGACGCGTTCGTCCGGGCCCGACTGATCACCCTGGACAGCGACACCGTCGAGATCACCCACGAGGCCCTGCTGCACGCCTGGCCCCGGCTGCGCGGCTGGATCCACGCCGACCGGGACGGCCTGCTGGTCCACCGACAACTGGCCGACGCCACCGAGGAATGGGAGCGCGAGGGCCGCGATCCGTCCGCCCTGTACCGCGGGACCCGTCTGGAAACCGCCCGATCCTGGGTCGACGACCTCGACGGCAGGAGCAGGCTCAGCCCTGCGGAGGCGGACTTCCTCCGCGCGAGTCAGGCCGCGCAGGACGCCCGGCGCACGCAGGCCAGGCGCCAGGTCCGGCTACAGCAGCGGATGCTGGCCATGCTCGTCGTCCTGCTGGGCCTGGCCCTGACCGCCGGCGCGCTGGCGTACGGGCAGCG
The DNA here is from genome assembly GCF_040612395.1 of Streptomyces sp. NPDC006430. Lineage (NCBI taxonomy): Bacteria > Bacillati > Actinomycetota > Actinomycetes > Kitasatosporales > Streptomycetaceae > Streptomyces > Streptomyces sp. NPDC006430. Next base: position 583,981 of record NZ_JBEXQA010000001.1, on the reverse strand, counting down.
GACGGACGCGCTCGACCAGGGGCGCGTCGCCCGTTCGCAGGCCCTGGCCGCGCAGTCCACCTCCCTAGCGGCCGGTCAGCCCGAACCTTCGATGCGGCTCGCCGAGGAGGCGTACCGGACCGAGGCGACTCCGCAGGCCCGGGGGGCTCTGCTGAGCACGCAGGCGCAGTCGTTCCTCGCGCGCCTGCGCGGGCACAGCGGGCCGGTCAATGCGGTGGCGTTCGCCCCGGACGGCCGGCTGCTGGCGACGGCGGGTTCCGACGGGAAGGTGCTGCTGCGCCGGGTGGCCGACCGGCGGACGACCGCGACCCTCACCACGGCCGGCCGGGTGCGGTCCGTCGCCTTCGGCCCCGACGGCCGGACCCTCGCGGCGACGTCCACCGACGGTCCGGTACGGCTGTGGGACACGGCAGGCCACGGCACCGCGGTACTCCCCGCGCAGACGACGGACGCCCGGGCCGTGGCCTTCGCACCCGACGGGCACACGCTCGCCGTCGCGGCCGCCGACGGGACGGTGCAGTTGTGGGACCCCTCGGGCGACCGGCCCGCCGTGGCGACCCTGGTCGGCCACACCGGGAGGGTCAACGCGCTGGCGTACGCGCCGGACGGCAGGACGCTGGTCTCTGCGGGCACCGACCGGACCGTACGGCTGTGGGACCCGGTGCGGGCCCGTCCGCTCGCCGTACTCCAGGGGCACACCGGCGAGGTGCTCGGGGTGGCCTTCGCCCCGGACGGACGGACGGTGGCCTCCGGCGGCGTCGACCGGACGGTACGCCTGTGGGACGTGGCCGACCACCGCGCGACCGCGACCTTGACGGGGCACAACGACGACATCAACGCCGTCGCCTACACCCCGGACGGCACGACGGTCATCAGCGCCGGCGGCGACGGCACCACACGGCTGTGGGACGTCCGCAGCGGCCGGCTGGCCTCGACGTTTTCCGGACATACCGACTACGTGCTCGCGGTCGCCGTGGATGCGGGCGGCTCGCTGCTGGCCACCGCTGCTTTCGACCAATCGGTGGTGCTGTGGGATCTGCGCGGGCCGGTGCTGACCTCGCGCCCGTTCACCGAGATCTGGCACGCCGCGTACAGCCCGGACGGAAAGCTGCTGGCCACCGCTGACGCCGATCACACGGTACTGCTGTGGGACGTGGCCGGGCGGCGGGTGGTGGCGACGTTCGCGGGCCACACCGAGAGCGTGTTCGCGGTGGCCTTTTCCCCCGACGGGCGGACGCTCGCCTCCGCCGGCTCCGACGGTTCGGTCCGCCTGTGGGACGTGGCCTCCCGCACTCCCCTGAGCACGCTCACCGGTCACGAGGGAACCGTCTTCAGCGTGGTCTTCTCGCCCGACGGGCGGACGCTCGCCTCCGCCGGCTCCGACCGGACGGTCCGCCTGTGGGACCTGGCCTCCCGCACCCCCCTGGCCACGCTCACGGGCCACACGGACTTCGCGAACGACGTCGTGTTCAGCCCCGACGGCCACACCCTTGCGAGCGCCGGCGACGATCTGACCGTACGTCTGTGGGACGTGGCCGGGCGCCGGCCGCTGGCCACACTCACCGGTCACGCGGGGGCGGTCCGGGCGGTCGCCTTCGGTCCGAACGGGCGGACGCTGGCCAGCAGCGGCAACGACGGCACCGTACGTCTGTGGGACGCCCGGCGGTACGAGCCCGAGGCGGTGCTCGCCGGCCACATCGGGTCCGCCCGCGCCATCGCCTTCTCCCCCGACGGCCGGACGCTGGCCAGTAGCGGGAACGACCGTACGGTGCGGCTGTGGGACGTGGCCGGGCGGCGGCTGTGGGCCGCCCTGACGGGTCACACCAGTGCGGTCTGGGGCGTCACCTTCTCCCCCGACGGGCGGACGGTCGCCAGCAGCAGCAACGACGGAACGGTGCGCCTGTGGAACCCGGACCCCGGGACGCGGATGGCGGAACTCTGCCGGATGCGCGCGGGCAGCGGTGCGCCCCGGCCGCGGGAATCCGCGGCGCGCTGTGCGCAAGAGCGCTGATCCGCGGGGGTTTCCCAGGGGGTTTCCCGTTGCCCGTCCGGACGGGGTGAGGCACGGACCTCGACGTGCCGGGTCCGCGGCCCGCAGGCTCGTCCGTGTGCCCACCCGCCAACGGCCGCCCTCGTCACGGCTCTTCGGCACCCCCAGAGAATCGAGGATCCCGCATGCTTCGCCGGTACGGTCTCATCGGCGCGCTCGTCGCGCTCCTGGTCTGCATCCTGTGGACGCCCACGTCGGCGGCGCCCGCCGACGGTCCGTGCCGGGTCCTGGCCCCGGGGGCGTCCGACGCGGCCGAGCGCGCCGTCGGCGCGGCCTGCGCACAGGTCGCCGCCGACGTCTGGTACACGTGGGGCGGCGGCCACGGTCCACAACCCGGCCCCACCTACGGGCAGGTGGACCCCACCGATCCGGCCAGCGAGCACGATCCGGAGCGGCTCGGGTTCGACTGCTCGGGGCTGGTGCGGTACGCCTACGCACAGGCCGCCGGGTCGGACGTGCTGGACGGTGTCGCCAGCGCACAGTTCTACACGCACCGCGCTGCCGGGCGCTTCACCGCGGCCCAGGGTCTCGCCCCACTGCTGCCCGGCGACCTGCTGGTGTGGGGCACCTCCCAGGACCTGCACCACATCGCGATCTACCTGGGCGCGGGCAAGATGGTGGAGGCCAGGCAGTCCGGCACGAAACTCATGGTCAGCGACGTCCGGTTGAACGGGGACTACTACGGGGCGGTGCGGATCGACCCGGGTCCGGTGACGGGCCACGTCGTGCGGACCTGGGGCACCGGCGTCTGGACGAAGGTACAGCCCTCGACCACGGCCGCACGCGTCTACGCCCTCCCCGGGCCGACGACGATCCGCGTCGAGTGCCAGAAGCACGCGGAGACGGTCACGTCCGACGGCTACACGAACGACGCCTGGTCGTACCTTCCCGACTACGGGGCGTGGCTCACCAACATCTACATCCAGGGACCCGCATGGCTGGAAAACGTCCCTACCTGCACATTCTGAGGCAACACGCGCACCGTTTACGGCCGATGAGGACATACGATCGCAAAGTCCCGGCCTTGATCGCCCCACCAGGGGTGCGTCCGCGACCCTTAAATCCTTCCCGTACTCTGCAGTTGAGGACCAACGTGCGCCTGCCTCTCGACCGACGCCTGACTCTCAGTGCCGCCCTGCTCGCCGTGGTGGCCGGTGTGGTGCCGGCAACCGCCGCCCACGCAGCGGCGAGCCCGTTCTCCGCCCCGGCGGCACAGACCACCGCGCAGGCTGCGGCCACGCCCGATCTCGACGCTGTGACCCAGGCGTTGAAGAACACCACCGCGGTCGGGGCTCCGGGCGCGATGGTCCGCATCACTGGTTCCGGAGCCCCGCTGACCAGCGCGGTGGGCGTGCAGGACCGGACCACGGGTGCACCCATGAACCTCCAGGGCCGTTTCCGGATCGGCAGCGTCACCAAGTCGTTCTCCTCGGTCGTCCTGCTGCAGCTGGTGGACGAGGGCAAGCTGAGCCTGGACGCCCCGGTCAACGAGTACCTGCCCGGGCTACTGCCCGACGACCGAATCACGGTGCGTCACCTGCTCACCCACCGCAGTGGGTTGGCGGACTACACGAACGTCATGTTCGAGCACACCGTGCCCGGTTTCGAGGCCGTGCGGAACAAGGTCTTCACCTACCAGGAGCTGGTCGCCCTCTCGCTGCGCGAACCGAGGACCACCGAGCCGGGGGTGGCGTACAAGTACTCCAACACCAATTTCGTGGTCGTCGGCATGCTCATCGAGAAGGCCACCGGGAACGCTGTGGCCAAGGAGTACGACCGGCGCATCATCAAGCCCCTGCGGCTGAAGAACACGTCCTACGTGCACCCGTCCGCCGCGATCAAGGGTGCGCACCTCCACGGCTACCTCCACCCGGACGAGGCGGGGGCTCCCCTGGTCGACTCCACCGAACAGACTGTGTCCTGGGCGCAGTCCGCAGGTGCGATGATCTCGAACGCCGCCGACCTCAACACCTTCATGTCCGCGCTGCTCGGGGGCAAGCTGCTGGCCCCGCGCATGCTGGACGCCATGCTCACCATGACCCCGACCGACGCCACGAACACCCGCTTCTACGGTCTGGGCCTGCGCCGCTACGACCTCTCGTGCGGCACCTCGGTGTACGGGCACACGGGCACGGTCCAGGGCTTCTACACCTACGCCTTCGCCACCCGTGACGGAAAGCGCAGCCTCGCCGCGGTGGCGAACACCTCGAACAAGGGCGAGGCGAACACCGCCCTGGGCGGCACGCTCGAAGGTGCGTTCTGCGGCAAGAAGACACCGGCCGCCCCCACCGCCACGCAGCGCAGCTTCGCCCTGATCCCGCCGCTGACCGCGGCGCCGGCCGAGACCGACCTTCCGGAGCGCAACGCACGCTGACTACCTGGGCGGACGGCAGCCGCATGTTGCGACTGCCGTCCGCCCGGACGTCCCGGGCCGCGGCCCTCCACGAACGGGGCGGTCGGGCCGTACCGGGCCGCACGGTCGGAGGGTCCGCGCGCTCCGGGCGGGGGGTACGGCCCGTCACACCGTCCGGGTGACACCGGTGTGATTGGATCTCCGGACGTCCGTTCCCTTCATGGGGAACACGCAAGGCAAGGAACGGGGAACATGCGCAAGACAGTTACCGGAGTGACCCTGCTCGTCGCGGCGGCCGCGCTGCTGACGGGCTGCGGAAGCGATGGGGGTAACGCGGACGGCAAGGCGAAGTCCACGCCGAGCAGCGACGCCGCGAAGCCGGCGGCCTCACAGAGCGCCTCTTCCGGCGCCACGGCCGACGCGAAGGGCAGGGCGAAGGGCGGGGCGGCCCACGAGGTGACCCTGGAGGTCGAGGGCCAGGGCCAGACGCAGGTCATGTACCACGCCGACAGCAGCGGCTTCGAGCAGCAGACGCTGCCGTGGAAGAAGACGGAGACGGTCGAACTCACCGCTGCGGAACAGAAGGTGGGCTACCTCGTCAACGTCGTCCCCGGCTCGGTCAAGGCGGCCGACGGCTCGCTCCAGCAGGCCCCGTGCACCATCAAGGTCGACGGCAAGAAGGTCGCGGACAACGAGGGCGGAAAGAACTCGAAGGGCTGCACCTACCTGATCAAGTAGTGCGGAGGCGGGTCCACGACCGCACGGCTCAGGCCGTGTCCAGCGGGAGCCGGGCCACCAGCCGGGCCCCGGTCGGCGCATCCTCGACGGTGAGGGACCCGCCCAACCGCCCGGCGATGTCACGGGCTATGGCCAGGCCCAGGCCCGTCCCGCCCTCGTCGCGGCTACGGGCGTCGTCGAGGCGGGTGAACCGCTCGAAGACCCGCTCGCGGTCCGCGGCCGGGATGCCGGGCCCGTCGTCGCGGACCTCCAGTACGGCCGTGTTCGTGGCCTCGTCGAGGCGCAGCACGATCCCGACCCACCCGTCGGCGTGTCGCTGCGCGTTGTCGAGCAGATTGGTGACGAGTCGGGTGAGCCAGAGCGTACTGCCGCGCACGACGGCCTCGGGGGCGATCTCCACGGCGACGGGAACCCGGTCCTGCCTGCGCGACCGGGCCGCTTCCCGGGCGACGTCCGCGAGATCGACCGCGCCGTCGGGCGGCGGTTCCCCGGTGTCCAGGCGGGCCAGCAGGAGCAGGTCGGCGGCGAGGTCCTGGAGTCGTACGGTGTCCTCCAGGGCCCCGCTGACCAACTCGCCCCAGAGCGCCGGATCGGGGTGGGCCTGGGCGACCTCCAGCTGGGTGCGCAGCACGGTGATCGGGCTGCGCAGCTCGTGCGAGGCGTCGGCGATGAACCGGCGCTGACGGATTCCTGCGGCTTCCAGCCGGTCCAAGGTGCTGTTCATGGTGACGGCGAGCCGGGCGATCTCGTCCTGGCTGTGCGGAACGGGAACCCGGCGGTGCAGGTCCCGGTCGCTGATCTCGGCGACTTCGGCACGGATCGCCTCCACGGGGCGCAGCGCCCAGCCGGTCACCCGCCAGGTGACCAGGGCTACGGTGAGCACGAGCAGCGGGACCCCGACGGCCAGCGCGCCCGTGACGAAGTCGTCCGCGGCGTCGGCCTCGCGCAGGGAGGTCCCCGCGAGGACGGTGACCAGTCCCTCGCCCGTGACGGTGGTGACCTGGACGACGCGGTGGCGCCGTCCGCCACGTGCCGGGCCCTCCTTCCAGGTGTCGCGGACCGTGCCGGGTTTCCCCGGGCGGGACGGGGAGAGGGCGGGACGGCCGAGGAGGTTGGGGCTCGCCGCCAGGACGTGGCCCCGGGCGTCGATCACCTGGAGGAAGTCCGTCCCGCGGCCGGGTGTCAGTACGGTGTCGAGCCGGCCCGTGGCCGCGAGCCCGGCGGTGGCGAGGGCCTGCCGTTCGGCGTCGGCCTGGGCGTTGCGCATCAGGTTGCCGTCCAGCATCCCGAGCAGGGCGAAGGAGGCGGCACCGAGTGCCAGGGCCACCACGGTGGAGGCGCCGAGCGTGGCCCGGGCCCGGACGGAGCGGGGCCGCAACCGCTGCGCGACGTGGCGGAGGCGGGCGGGGAGCTGCCGGGGAACTCGGCCGCGGACCCGACCGGGGACCCGACCGGGGGTCTTGCTGGTGACCCGACCGCCGTGCGGTTCAGCCACCGTCGGCCGCCAAACGGTAGCCCGCGCCCCGGACGGTCTCCACCGCGGACCGGCCGAACGGGGCGTCGATCTTCCGTCGCAGGGCGCTGACGTGGACCTCGACGACGTTCAGGTCGCCCTCGTACGCGGCGTCCCAGACGTTCTCCAATATCTCCCGCTTGGGTACGACCTCCCCGGCCCGCCGCGCCAGGTGGACGAGGACCGCGAACTCGCGCGAGGTCAGCCGGGCCTCGGTCCCGGCGCGGGTGCACCGCTGCCGGGCCGGGTCGACGACCAGGTCTCCGAACTCCATGATCTGCGGGCTACGGCGGCCGGTGCGCCGGATGAGGGCGCGCAGCCGGGCGACCAGGACCACGTAGGAGAACGGCTTGGAGAGGAAATCGTCCGCGCCGGTGTCGAGTGCCTCCGCCTCGTCGTACTCGCCGTCCTTGGCGGTGAGCATCAAGATCCCCGATTCGCAGCCGTTCGCGCGCAGCCGGGCACAGACCCGGTAGCCGTTGAGGCCGGGCAGCATGATGTCCAGCACGATGGCGTCGTAGTCGTGTTCGCCGGCCAGCCACAGGCCCTGCGGGCCGTCGTGGGCGACGTCCACGGAGAAGCCCTCGGCCTGCAGACCCCGTTGCAGGGCCGCGGCGAGCCGTCGTTCGTCCTCGACCACCAGTACGCGCATGGGGACAAGGTTCTCAGGTCGCCCCGGCGGGTTGCTGAAGAGGTCTTCAGGTGCCTTCAGCGGAGCTTCAGCATCCGGCACGCAGGATCTGCCGAGTCGGGCAGCCTGCCCGGAGAACGCGAGGAGCAGTCAGATGACTCAGTCCAGTCCCCAGCCGCCCGGGCCGCCCGCGGGCGGCCCGGGCGAGGCGAAGGCCGACGCTACCGGTACGGCGGTGGGGAGCCGCAGCCGACTGGTCCGGTTGACCCGCGAGGGGCGTACGCGATGGGTGGCCCTCGGGGTGGTCGTCGCGATCGGCGGCGGGGCGGCAGTGGTGGCGGTCGCGCACGAGCACAGGGAGCACGTCGTCCGGGGCAGGTTCGCCGCCGGGGAGCTCGGGCACGGCCGCGGCGAGAAGCCGGCGGACGGTCGGATGGGCATGAAGCAGCACATGGGCGGCAAGCCGGAGATCGTCGACGGCGATCGGGCCTGGCCGGGTCGCGGACCGGGACCGGAGCGCCGGGCGCAGGGTGCCGCGAAGGCCCCGGTGCCGCTGCCCGCGCTGCCTGCGGCGCAGGCCCTGGAGAAGGCGGTGGGCGCCGTGGAGGGCGGCAAGGTCGAATCGCTGCGGGCCGTTCCCCAGGAGGGCGGCGGCAGCGCGTGGCTGGCTGTGGTCCTGGGGCCCGACGGGGTCCGGCACGCCGTGACGCTGGCCGGCGCCGACGGCACGGTCACCGGCAACACGCCCGCCGCCAAGACCGCCCCGCACATCCCCCGCTGACCCTGCGCGGCGGCTCCCACGGCTGAACCCCGGCCCGCCGTGGCGGAACCCCGGACGGACGGGGCGGACGCGGCGAACCGCCGGACGGACGGCGCGGCGGGCGTGGGCCGGTGGTTACGCCGGACGCTCAACCGCCGTGCCGAGCCGTCGGCACAGCACTTCGCACGCCGACAGCACATGTTCCTCCGCGGCCCGCTGCAACGCGTCTCCGTCGCTTTCCCGCAGGAGCCGCACCAGCTCGCGGTGTTCTTCGACGACGGCCGCGCGGTAGCCGTCGTAGCCGAGCCGCACGCGGGTCAGCTGGTACAGATGGACCTGCGAGCGGATGCCCTCCCAGCCGTCGTACAGGCGGCGGTTGCCCGCGAGCCGGTAGATCCGGTCGTGGAAGTCGAGGTCGAGAGCGAGCAGCCGGGGACCGTCCGCGCCGTGCGCGAGCTCCGCCGCCATCGCGTCGACCATCGCGTCCAGCCCGGCGGCGTCCGCCGCGGTGGCACGTTCGGCGGCGAGGCGCGCGGCGAGCCGTTCGAGCGCCGCCCGGACCGCATAGAGCTCCTGCGCCTCTTCCGGCGTCACGTCGATGACCTTCGTACCCCGGTGCCAGGCGCTGCGGATCAACCCTTCGCGCGCGAGCACGGCCAGCCCCTCCCGCACCGAGCCCCTGCTGATGTCCAGCGACGCCGCGAGGTCGACCTCGCGCAGCGGCGCTCCGGGCGGAAACCCTCCGGCGAGGATCGCCTCTCGGATGCGGTCTGCGGCTTCGTCGGCCAGGCCCCTGCGCTGGGCCCTACCGACGGGCGTGAGCCCCGTGTTGTCCATAAGTCCCAATGTTGACATTAGGACATGTGTCGAGTCAAAGTCGGGGAACCGAACGGAAGGAGACTCGGATGAGCCGCCCCGGCTTCCATCTCGCGGTTCCCGTGGACGACCTGACCGAGGCGCGACGGTTCTACGGAGGTGTGCTCGGTCTCGCGGAGGGGCGTTCCACGGATTCCTGGGTCGATTGGGATTTCCACGGACACCAGCTGGTGACCCACCTCGATGCCGAGCGGGCCCCTGCGCCCGGCGCCACCCCGCACGGCCTGGTCGACGGGCACAGGGTTCCCGTACCGCACTTCGGCCTGCTGCTGACGGTGCCGGCCTTCCATGCGCTGGTGGAGCGGTTGCGTGCGGCCGGCACCGCCTTCGTGATCGAGCCCGGTGTGCGCTTCGCCGGCCAGCCGGCGGAGCAGTGGACGACGTTCCTGCACGACCCTGCCGGCAACGCACTGGAGTTCAAGGCGTTCGCGGACGAGGCACAGGTGTTCGCGCGATGAGCCGGGGCGTGCTGGTCACCGGGGCGTCACGGGGCATCGGGCGCGCGGTCGCGACCGCCTTCGCCCGGCAGGGCGACCGCGTCGCGGTCCACTGTTCGACCCGGCGGTCCGATGCGCAGGAGACCCTCGCCGGACTGGCCGGGGACAGTCACCTGCTAGTCGAGGGTGACCTCACCGACCCCGAGCGGGTCGAGGCCCTCGTGGACGAGGCGGCCGAGGGGCTCGGCGGCGTGGACGTGCTGGTGAACAACGCCGCGGTGATGATCCGGCACCCGCTGCCCAGCACCCCGTACGCCCAGTGGCAGGAGGCATGGCAGCGCACGGCCGCGGTCAACCTCTTCGGGGCCGTCAACACCAGCTACTGCGCGGCTCGCCGGATGATCGCCGAAGGGCGGGCCGGACGCATCGTGAACGTCGGCTCGCGCGGCGCCTTCCGCGGTGAGCCCGACCATCCGGCGTACGGGGCCACGAAGGCCGCCCTGCACGCGTTCGGCCAGTCGCTTGCGGTATCTCTCGCGCCCCACGGGATCGCCGTCGCCTCGGTGGCGCCTGGATTCGTGGCCACCGAGCGGGTCGCGGATCGCCTCGCCTCAGCGGAGGGTCAACAGATCGCCGCCCAGAGCCCGTTCGGCCGGGTCGCCGCACCGGAGGAGATCGCCTCGGCAGTCCTCTACCTGGCCTCGCCCGAGGCGATCTGGTCCTCGGGGACGGTCCTGGATGTCAACGGAGCCTCCTACCTGCGCACATGATCCCCCGCAGCGCTCCCCTCACGCGCCACCGGAGTGGAGGGCGTCCAGCACGGCGAGGTCCTCGGCGGACAGGTTCAACGCGCCGGCGGCCACGTTGGCGGTGAGGTGGTCCGGGTTACCGGTTCCGGGGATGGCCAGGACGTGCGGCCCGCGGTGCAGCGTCCAGGCCAGCCGGACCTGCGCCGGGCTCACCCCGTGGGCCCGTGCGACGGCGAGCAGCTGCGCGGGCTCGGAGCCGCCGGCACCCTCCGTACGACCCGCGCCGGCGATCGCGTAGAACGGCACGAACGCCACGCCCTGCTCGCCGCAGGTGCGCAGGAAGGCCTCCTGTTCGAGCTGGGCGCCGAGCCCGTACTGGTTCTGTACGCAGACCACCGGCGCGATCGCCCGGGCCTCGGCGAGGTGTTCGGGCCGTACGTTGGAGATGCCCAGGTGCCGGATGAGCCCGGCTGTGCGCAGGTCGGCCAGTGCGCCGAAGCGCTCGGCGATCGAATCGGTGCCCACGATGCGCAGGTTCACCACGTCGAGGTGGTCACGGCCCAGCTGGCGCAGGTTCTCCTCGACCTGGCCGCGCAGTTGCTCCGGGGTGGCGTGCGGCAGCCATTCCCCCGAGGGGCCCCGGCCGGGGCCCACCTTGGTGGTGATGACGAGGTCGTCCCGGTAGGGGGCCAGTGCCTGGTTGATCAGCTCGTTGGCGGAGCGCAGCGGCGAGAAGTAGAAGGCGGCGGTGTCGATGTGGTTCACGCCGAGTTCGACGGCGCGCCGCAGCACGCCGATCGCCCGGCCGCGGTCGCTCGGGGCGGCGCCGGCGGCGAAAGCGGCGCCGTTCTGGGTCAGGCGCATCGCGCCGAAGCCGATCCGATTCACTTCCAGGTCGCCGAGTTTCCACGTGCCCGATGCCGCTGCGGTGATCGTCTGAGAGGTCATGCCGGAATGATCTCCGCGCGGTAGGCTCGCGACCACTGATTCGAACATGGGTGAATCCAAGAGGTGGTCGTCCTGGCGGAGTTGGCGTTCTCGGCGAGTGATCTGGCACAGATGCGGTTCGCGGTCTCGCCCTTGTGGGAGGTGGTGACCAGCTTCCGGCGACTGCTGAACGCCGGTTCCGCGAGCCCCGTGCACCGGCCCTGGGTGGAGCAGGTACGGCCCCGGGTCGCAGCCGCCGGACTGGACCGGGGCTGGCTCGCCGAGCTGATCCCGCCCTCGGGGTACGTTCCGCACTTCCTGAACCCGGCGCCCTCCGGTCCTGCCCCCGTTCTGGCGGCGGAGCTGATCGGGGTCCTGGCCGCCCCCGCCGAGCAGGTCCGCCGCAACCTGGACCACCTGCGCTACCACCAGGGCCCACTCGGCCCCCGCGCACAGTCCCTGCACGCCCAGCCTCAGGCCCGCCTGCCACGGGTGGCGCAGGAGATCGAGGCCTACTGGGAGTTGGCGCTCGCCCCCTACTGGGCGCGGATCCGCTCCGTGCTCGACGCGGACGTCTTCCACCGGGCCCGGCAGGCCGCCGAGCAGGGCGCCGGCCGGCTCTTCAACGAACTGCACAGCGCCGTGCAGTGGGACGACAACGCGCTGCGGCTGCTGCGCCGGACCCGGCCCCTGTCCCGGGAGAGCGCGGGCACGGGGCTGCTGCTGGTTCCCTCGGCGTTCCTCGGACCGGGGCTGCTCACCCGGATGACGCCGCCGGATCCGCCGCAGCTGGCCTACCCCGCGCGCGGGGTCGGCGTGCTGTGGGCGTCCCGGCCGCCCGTCCCCGGGGCCGAAGCCCTCGCCGCCGTACTCGGCCGTTCACGGACCCGGCTGCTGACGGAACTGGAGGCGCCCGCCTCCACCACCGAACTGGCCCACCGCACCGGGCTCTCGGCAGCCGGGGTGTCCCAGAACCTGACCGCGCTGCGCGACGCGGGCCTGGTCAGCCCGCACCGGGCCGGCCGCTCGGTACTGTACGCCCGCACCTCCGTCGCCGAGGCCCTGCTCGCCGCCTGCGGCCCGGACCCGTCCTCGACGTGACGCCCGACCGGGCGGGCCGCCGACCGCACGGCCCGGCGGCCCGACCGCCGGGGACTCGCGGACCGTGGTCCTGCTACGCCGCGAGGGCGCGTACGACAACGCCGCGGCCTCGGTTCCGGCGGGCGGGCCGGCGCACCGTAGGCTCGTGCCGCCCGCTCCATCACCACCTCGGGGGAACCCACCATGGCGTCCAACGGCCCGCAGTCCGTCGACCGCGCGCTGGCGGTCCTCGACGCCGTCGCCGACGCGGCCGGGCCGGTCACTGCCAAGGCGCTGGCACGTCGGACGGCCTGCTCGCTGTCCACCGTGTACCACCTCCTGGCCCCGCTCACCGACCGCGGCTACCTCGTGCGCACGGCACGGGGGTACGTGTTGGGACCGCGCATCCCCGGCCTGCACCGAAGCCTGCTCCAGCATCTGGAACCCGCCCCGCGCATGACCGATCTACTGGCCGGGCTGCGCCGCGCCACCGGTGCCGAGGCATACTACACCGCCTACCGCGGCGGACTGATCACCGTCGTCGACACGACCGCGCCGGTCACGGACGCGGCGAACCCGTTCGCCCCCGGGAAGGAGACCCGTGCCCACGCCACCGCGCACGGCAAGGCGCTGCTCGCCGAGCTGCCCCGGGCGGCCCGCCGACGGTATCTGACCGAGCACGGGATGGCCCGCCTGACCGGGGCCACCATCACCAGCGCCGAACTCTTCGAGGCGGAGCTGTCCCGGGTCCGCGGGGAGGGCTTCGCCCTCTCGGTCGGGGAGGCCGATCCCGCGTACACCTGCCTCGCCGTCACACTGCCGCGCAGGCGCCACCGCGACGGTGACGGCGACGGCGACGGCGACGTGGTGCACGCCCTCTCGGTGTCGCTGCCGAGCGAGGAGTTCCGCCGGCGCCCGCAGGAGATCCGCGCCGCGCTCGCACAGGCCGCCGCGCACTGTGCCTGACGCCTGCCACCTGCCTTCACCTGCCACCTGCCCCCTGCCCCCTGCCGGGCTGGTTTTCCGACGCTGCCGGAATCCGGCCCGATGGGGGTGCGCAGCCCGCGGCGGGCTGCCAGTCTGGTACGCATGATCTTCATCGCCGTCAGGTTCGACGTCCGTCCGGAGTACAGCGACAACTGGCTCACGATCGTCGACGACTTCACCCGGGCCACCCGCAACGAGCCGGGCAACCTCTTCTACGACTGGACGCGCAGCGTCGACGACCCCCACAAGTACACGCTCCTGGAGGGCTTCGCCGACGCCGAGGCGGGCGCCGCGCACGTCGCGTCCGAGCACTTCAAGGCCGGTATGGAGACCCTGGCCGGGGCCATCGCCAGCACGCCGGAGATCATCCACGTAGAGGTGCCCGGCCAGGGCTGGAACGCCATGGCCGAGCTGTCTCCCCGTAGCTGATCCCCTCTGGTCCCGGGCCCCGTCGTCGACGTCCCACCCGCCCGGCGTTACTCCGGCGACGAGGCCCGCACTGTGGGATCCAGCAGGCGGGCTGCCGTCTCGCGCATCTCGATCTTGCGGATCTTGCCGGTGACCGTCATGGGGAACTCCTCCACGACGTGCACGTACCGCGGGATCTTGAAGTGGGCCAGCCGTCCGTCGCAGTACGCGCGGACGGCGGCCGCGGTGAGCGGCTCGGCGCCCTCGCGCATCCGCACCCACGCCATCAGTTCCTCCCCGTACTTGGCGTCGGGTACGCCGATGACCTGCACGTCCAGGACGTCCGGGTGGGTGTGCAGGAACTCCTCGACCTCCCGCGGGTACACGTTCTCCCCGCCGCGGATCACCATGTCCTTGATGCGGCCGGTGATGCTCAGGTACCCGTCCTCGTCCATCACCGCCAGGTCACCGGTGTGCATCCAGCGTGCCGCGTCGACCGCCTCGGCGGTCCGCTCCGGCTCGCCCCAGTAGCCGAGCATGACCGAGTAGCCGCGGGTGCACAGCTCCCCCGGTTCGCCGCGGGGCACGGTCCGCCCGGACTGCGGATCGACCACCTTGACCTCCAGGTGCGGTCCAACGCGGCCCACCGTGGACACCCGGCGTTCGATCGAGTCGTCGGAGCGGGTCTGTGTCGACACCGGCGAGGTCTCCGTCATCCCGTAACAGATGGACACCTCGCGCATGCCCATCCGGTCGATGACCTCCTTCATCACCTCGACGGGGCAGGGCGAGCCCGCCATGATCCCGGTGCGCAGGCTGGAGAGGTCGTACGCGTCGAAGCCGGGGGCGGCCAACTCGGCGATGAACATGGTGGGGACCCCGTACAGGGAGGTGCACGACTCGGCCGCGACCGCGGCCAAGGTGGCCTCCGGGTCGAAGGACGGCGCCGGGATGACCATCGCCGCGCCGTGACTGGTGCACGCGAGGTTGCCCATCACCATGCCGAAGCAGTGGTAGAACGGCACCGGGATGCAGACCCGGTCCCGCTCCGTGTAGTGGCACAACTCGCCCACGAAGAAGCCGTTGTTGAGGATGTTGTGGTGCGAGAGGGTCGCCCCTTTGGGGAAGCCGGTGGTTCCCGAGGTGTACTGGATGTTGACCGGATCGTCGGGGCTCAGCTCGGAACCCGCCCGGACCAGGTCGGCCGGCTCGCCCCGGCGGCCCCGCTCCAATAGGGACGTCCACTGCGGTCCGTCCAGCAGGACCGTGAACTCCAGGTCCGGGCAGCGGGGCCCGACCTCCTCGATCATCCCCGCGTAGTCGGAGGTCTTGAAGCGCTCCGCCGCGACCAACAACCGGATCCCGGACTGCTGCAGGACGTACTCCACCTCGTGCGAGCGGTAGGCGGGGTTGACGGTCACGAGGATCGCCCCGATCTTCGCGGTGGCGTACTGCACGAGCGTCCACTCGGCACGGTTGGGGGCCCAGATGCCGACCCGGTCCCCCTTGACGATGCCCAGGTCCAGCAGTCCCAGCGCGAGGGCGTCCACGTCGGCGGCGAGCTCCGCGTAGGTCCACCGCCGTCCGGCGGCGATGTCCACGAGGGCGTCACGGTCGGGGAACCGGCGGACGGTGCGGTCCAGGTTCTCGCCGATCGTGTCGCCCAGCAGCGGCACTTCGAACACCCCGGACGCATAGCTCGATGACGCAGACACACGTACCTCCTGGACTCGATGGCGAGGCGGGGCCCGGCGGGCCGGCGCCTCCTCATGATCCCCACCGTCCGCACGGCAGAACACCCCCGCGACGAACCCGAGAACCCAAGGGTTCGGGGAGCGGGGGTTCAGTGCAGGCAGCCCGCGACCCGGGCCGGGATCGCTGCGGTGGCCGTGAGCCCGCTCGCCGGGTCCGTGGCGGTGACGGGCGCGGGTCCGGGTCCGGGTGCGTGCGTCACCGCCGGGGTGGCACTACTGCCACCTGCGATCTGGATGGCAGTGGTATCGAGGGGCGGGGGGCCGGCACGGGACGATCAAGGCGACCGACCGGCCCCCAGGGGGAGATCAGACATGCACGTGTTCAAGAAGCCCGCACGCTGGCTCGCGGCCGCCGCCTGCGGCATGCTCGCCGCGGCGGCCCTGCCCACCGGCGCGGCAAACGCCGCGGCTCCGGGCGCCACCCCGCCGGTACCAGGCCGCTACCGGCACCAGGTACTCGACTGGCGGACCTGCGCGGACGGCGCCCTGGAATGCGCCTCGATGTCCGTACCGCGCGACTGGTACCACCCGGACGCGGGACCGAGCCTCAGCATCGAGGTGTCGCGCCGCCGGGCGGCGGACCCGGCCAAGCGCCGGGGCGTACTCATGACGGCGGCCGGCGGCCCCGGGGCCTCGGGACTCCCCCGGCCGGCCCGTCTCGCCGCGTACAGCCCGAAGTTGGCGCAGGCGTACGACATCGTCGGCTTCGACCAGCGCGGTGTGGGGGCGAGTACCCGGGTGGTCTGCTCGGACCAGAGCAAGGTAGACGCCCTCTTCGCCAGCGCCGATCTGCGCGACCGGTCCACGGCAGCGGTCCGGCAGACCGTCGAACGCGCGCGTGACTTCGTACGGGACTGCCGGACGGCGTCCGGCGGACTGCTTCCGTACATCACCACCGATCAGGCCGTCCACGACATGGACCTGTACCGGCAGTTGCTCGGGGTGGAGAAGGTCTCGTACTACGGGCCGTCCTACGCCACCTTCCTCGGGGCCTTCTACGCAACGGAGTTCCCCCGCAGCGTGGAGCGGGTCGTGCTCGACAGCAACATCGACTTCACCGGGGACTGGCAATCGTTCCTCACGGGACAACCGATGAGCTTCCAGCGCCGGTTCGAGCAGGACTTCCTGCCCTGGCTGGCGAAGAACGACGCCACGTACCACCGGGGCCGCACCCCCGAGGAGGCGCGGGCCGGTTACGAGCGGCTGCGAGCCGCGCTGCACGAGCAGCCGCTGGACGTGGAAGGAACGGTCATCACGCCCAACCACCTCGACGCGGCCACCACGGACGCCCTGTACAACACGGACCGGTTCGCCGCTCTCGCCTCGCTCCTCGGCTTCCTGGAGCATCCGGACCGGGCGCCCGCGGAGACGAGGAAGGCCGTCGCCCAGCAGTTCGCGCACCCCATGCGTGCCGACTTCGCCGCCGACTTCTTCACGGTCACCTGCGGCGACACCCCGTGGAACCGTGACATCGGCTCCTGGGTGAAGCAGAGCGCCGAGGCCACGCGCAGCTACCCGCTCGCCGGGGCCAGGGAGTTGACCTTCGCCTCGATCTGCGCGAGCTGGCCGCGCTCGAAGGCGCCGCGCATCGAGGTCACGGGCGAGGGCCTGCCCCCGGTGCTGATGCTCAACTCCAAGAACGACCCGGCGACGTACTACGAGGCCGCGGTACGCGCCCACCGCGGGCTGGCCGGGTCGCGTCTGGTCACCGTCGAGGGCGGCGACCACGGCCAGTTCCAGAACCACAACGCCTGCGTCGACGCCCACGTCGAGGCCTACCTGCTGGACGGGGCCCTGCCCGCCGGGGACACCACCTGCCCGGCGCCGCAGCCGTGACCGGCTCCATCGGGTGACCGTCCCGCCCCCGCGGTGGTACGGCGGCGCCGTGGGCGGGGGCCTCGCGAGTACGGCGGCGGCGTGGGTACGGCGGCGCCGTCACTCCTCGATGGCGCCGCCGATCCGGCGCAGGTGCTGGCGGAAGGTGTACTCGGGGTCGGCCTCGCGCAGGACCATGTAGTCCTCGAAGGCCGTCTGGCTGCGCAGGGTGTCACCCGCACGGATGCGGCGAGCCTGCTCCCGCTCGGTCTCGTGGATCCGGCGCGCGCTCTCCAGTACCTCCTCGACCCGGTCGGCGGCGACGAACAGCACGCCGTCGGCGTCACCGAAGACGAAGTCCTCCCGTCCCACCAGGTGCGGCCCGAAGCGCGCCGTCACCAGCGCCTCGGGCTCGCGTTCGTCCAGCCGTACCGGCCCGGCCGGGTTGCTCCCGTAGCTGAACACCGGGAGGCCGATCTCGGCCAGCTCCGGGGTGTCGCGGTGCAGGCCCCACACCACAAGACCCGCCACCCCCGCCGTCCCGGCCTCCAGCGCGGTCAGGTCCCCCACGCACGCCTCGTCCGACCGGCCGCTGTTGTCGATGACCAGGACGTCACCCGGCTCGGCCAGGCCGTAGGCCTCCAGGAACACGTCGACGCTGCCGTAGTGGCGCACCGGAAGCACGCGTCCCGCGACCCGCTGTACCGGCAGGACCGCGCGGATGCCGGGCGGTGCGACGCGCAGCGGCACGCCGACACGGAGGCAGGCATCGGCCACGAGCGGCGTGGACAGGTCGGCGAAGGCCTTCAGCATGCCGTCTCCCCTTCTCTCCCGAACGGACGGCTTGGGTCAGCCGCCCCCGTCCATGGTGCCTTCCCGGCCGCCCGGGGGTGGGGGCTACGGAGTTCGCCGTCACGGGATGTCGGTGTCCGAGGGCTCCGCTTCGTAGGCGTGCGGCTCGTCGCCCTGCCATTCGACCAGCGTCGGCTCGCCGAGGACCACTTCGTCAGGATCGGGCACGCCGGCCCGGCGCAGGAACTCGATCACGTCGGCGTCGCTGAAGGCGAGGCCCAGGATCGCGTCCTGCCCTTCGACGCGCAGGGAGACCCGGCGGCCACCGGCCGGGGCGATCGGATGGACGAGGATCGGCGCACGGTGCATGGGCCCAGCCTCCGCCGGGACGGACGGGGCCGCATCCGGACGGATCAGCCCCGTCCGCCATCGGGGACCGCTACCGGTCGGTGCCGGGAGGCCGGGCCGCGCGCCACGGGCGGGACAGGCAGGACAGGCGGGACGGGGGGAACGGGGGACGGACCGCAGGTCACTCGGTGCCGAGGCGGCTGCCGATCCACTGCAGTGTGGGCGGGATCTCCCGTCGCCACGTGTTGAAGTTGTGCCCGCCGTGGTCGAGGGTGATCGACGAGATGCGCGCCGGTGCCTTCACCTTCTCGATGAACTTCTGCGTCGGCTTGTAGTTCTCCTCCCCCTGGAGCGAGGTGGTCACCAGCAGGGAGGTCTTGCCCTGCGGCAGGTTGTCCAGGCTCCACAGCAGGTCGGATCGTTTCTCCTCGGCATTGTTCCCGTGGAACAGGTCACCGGAGTACCGGTCGATCTCCGGCTTGTAGTCCGCCGACAGCCCCACCCCGGCCGCGTAGCTCTCCGGGTGCTGCAAGGCGACCTTCAGGGCGCAGTAGCCGCCGGTGGAATCACCCATGATGGCCCAGTTCGAGGGCCCGGCGCCGATGCGGTAGGCGCCGCCGATCGCCTTGGGGAGGTCCGTGGCGAAGAAGGTCTCGCTGAGCGGGCCGCCCGGGACGTCGATGCACTGGGTGTTGCGGTTGGGCACGATCGCGGGTCGCATCATCACCAGGATCATCGGGGGCATCTTCTTCTGCTTGGCGAGCGTCCACGCCGTCTTCGGGTACGGAAGCGGCCCCAGCAGGTTCTCCTCCGTCCCCGGGTATCCGGTGAGCACGACGGTGGCCGGGAACTTCTTGTTCTCGTTCCCCTTCTGGAAGTACTCCGGCGGCAGGTACACGTAGGCCGGGGTGACGGCTTTGGACCGCTCGCCCTGCACCAGGACCTTCTCGATCTGACCACCCACATGGGGTGTCGCGCCGCCGCGCACCTCCGTCGGCTGCCGTCCGAGGAGCCGTACGAACGGGCCGCTCGGCGCGCCCCGGCCCGCGGCGGGCGCCGCCTGCTGCTTGCCGGCCAGGTCCGCCCAGGAACCGTAGATCAGGAAGGAGCGGTTGGCCGTCAGGCCGATCGAGGCGAGCAGCAGCACCTGTAGCGTCAACACCAGTGCGACCCGACCGAGTACCGGCCTCCAACCGCGGCCTCCAAGGCCTGGCCACAGCCATACCGCGGCCGTGAAGACCAATGTCGTGGCCAGTACGACGACTATCAGGAGGGTGCTGCTCGTGAGACTCACGGGTCGGCGGAACTCTCTGCGATGGGTCGGCCCAGACCTAACGGATCCGGCGGCGCCGGCGGTGCGTGCGCATCAGGGTAGACAGCACCACGGATCAATCCGTTCCACTGCGTATGCACCAGTTGGGAAGGCGCCGACCCGGGCAGAGCCTTCCAGCCAATTCGTTGACATGGGCCTGACATTTTAAGGTCCCTGTGGGACCTTCCCCGGCGTGTACCGAAAGCTCTCTCCCCCGACCTGACGGAAACCGCCCCCGTCGGCCGGGCGCACGCCGGCGAGGCCCCCCAAGGCCCCGCTTCACACCCCACGAGGACATGGCGAAGAGGAGCGACAGGATGAGGATCTCTACATGGCCGGGCGTGACCGCCCTGGCAGCAGCCGTGCTCGTCGCCGGAGCGACGACGGCGACGGCTCTGGGCCCCACGGCCGACCAACGGCTCGACGGCGTGATCGTGGTCGCCGGCAACACCTGCACGTGGACCAACGCACACACCAGCGCCAACCCCCCGGACGCACTGAGCGTCGACCGCACCACCATCAACACGCCGGGCGGCAACCTGAGCTGCAGCGGCGGCATCACCGCGACCCTCAACAACGACCCCGCGTTCACGTTCGACGACGCCGCCGGCGTCGCCAGGACGGACGCCATCGACATCACGGGCAAGCAGAGCTTCGTGTCCTGCCGCTACAAGGCGACCAACATCGCGTGGAACCGCGACGCGACCACCCGCAAGTACGTCAACCAGGCCTTTACCGCGACCAAGGTCTCGGGCAGCTTCCTCTGCCCCGGCTCGGTCACCACGGCGGCCGGGGACGCCTCCATGCTGTTCCACTGATCCCGCACCCAGCGCAGCCGTACGTGCGCCCGTACGACGAGGCCGCCCCCGGCACTTGCCGGAGGCGGCCCCTGCGCACCGACCCGACGGGTCAGGCCGGGCAGATGCCGCGCTCGTGGTCGACCGTGGCCGTCGCGCTGGAGAACTGCCACTGCGGGGTCAGGAGCTGGGCGTTCAGCTGCTGGGCCGCCGTCGGGCTCTCCACCACGTAGCCGAAGTCCTGGAGCCACGCCGGGTACAGGTTCTTGGAGCCGATGTAGAACGCCGAGTCGTCCACGGCGACCACCTTGTGGTGCTGCGCGTACGGATGGCCGTCCGCCCACTTCGGGCTCTGCGCGCTGCGGAACGTGGCCAGCTGGAGGTTCGAGCACATCGTCGCCCTGGCCGTGCCCTGGTCGCCGGTCAGCAGGGCGAGACGGTCGCGGAGCGTGTCGCTGACCTCCGCGAGCGACTTGATCTGCGAGTAGCCCCCACTGCCCACCGCGCCACGGTTCGCGGGATCGCTGACGACGATGCGCACCTTCACACCGGCGGCCATCCGTGCGGCGAGGGCGTCGTAGACGCGGACGTCGTAGCGGGGCAGTGGCGGGCAGGTCGCGTTGACGTCCTGCTGGGAGATCTCGATGTGCCGGTTCGCGCTGGAGATGAGCGTCCGCAGTGCGCTCTCCTCCGGGTTGACGGTGTCGTAGTCGCGGTCGGCGTTGGTGTTGTCGTGGAGGCCGATGACGCACTTGGTGTCGGGGGCGCTGGGCAGGGTGGGCCGGAAGGCCGAGGTCGGATCGTTGCGCTTGATTCCGACGCCGAGTCCGCCGACGGCGATGGCCGGTACGTTGCCGGGGCTCGCCGGAGGCGTCGCGGGGGCCGTGTCCTTGGCCAGGGTGGGCATGCACGCGGCGCCGTTGGAGGAGGCGAACCAGACGCTGGCGATGTTGCCCTTGTTCTGGCAGGTCCAGGACCACAGTTCGTCCAGGTAGCGACCGGCGGACGCAGCGGCCGGCCCCCGCAGGGCGAGGTCGACGTCGGCGACCGGGTGCGTGGTCTCCAGGTAGTCGTCCTTCCAACTGTTGATGCCGCCGGTGACCACGGACTGCCCGTCGACCACGAGGATCTTGGAGTGGTTCCAGGAGAACGCGGTCTTCGAGGTCGTCATCGAAGCGACGTTGAGGTCGACGTTGCGGGCGTCCGCGCCCAGCTTGGCGACGAGCTCGTCGCGGTACTTCGACGGCACCACGTTCAGGTGGTACACCGGCGCGGCACCGACCAGGACGCGGACCTTGAGCTTGTTCCCGCGCGCGGCCGAGGACTTCAGACCCGCGACGACGGCGTCCTGGAACGCGCCGTTGGGGAAGGGTGCGAGGGTCGATATGTCGATGGTCCGCGTCGCCCGGGAGATGTTCTCGGTCACCTTCGCGAGCAGCCGCTCGGTCCCGGGGCGCGCGGTGCAGGTGTCGTCGCCCCAGCAGCCGGGGGTTTGCAGCAGCCAGTCGGCACCACCGGGGGTCGAGGCGTCGAGGAGGTTGCCAGCGGTGCGTTCCCATACCTGGCCTTCGAGGCCGGGCGAGACCTGACGGAGCGTCTGTTCCACCGCGTCGAGGTGGGGCGCCGGGGCGGCGGGCCCGGCTTCGGCAGCCGCGGCGGTCGTGGCGGTCGTAACGGGGACCGCGCCGAACAGGGCCAGCAGGCCCGCCGAGACCGCTGCGCGGGTGGCGAGGGCGGACGGGCGGTGGAGGGAATGGCGGTGCAATGTGACTTCCTTGCAGGAGGGATCGCCGTCGCCGCCGGGGGCGACGGGCAAGATCAACTCGCGGAAGTTACCACTGGGTCAGAAGGGCCGGGAACCACACGCACCGGATTCGGCCACGGCGGATGCGCGGGCGCACCATTCGATCGACAACGAGCCAAAATGGCCTGATTGGACAAGTGGTCGATCGAGCGACCACGATGATGCGCGCTAGATCGCAGCAGCCCAGGGGGGCAAACCGCCCACATGGTGATGTTCCTCCGCTCGATCGGCCACGTCCCCGTTTCCGACACCGGAGAGTCTTCGCCATGAGCTTCGGCGACCCGAACAACCCGTACGGCCAGCAGCCCCCGCAGGGTCAACCCGGCTACCCGCAGCAGGCCCCCCAGGGTGTGCCCCCGCAGTACGGCTACCCGCAGCAGGCTCCCCAAGGCGTGCCGCCGCAGTACGGTCACCCCCAGCAGACCCCTCCGCCGTACGGCGCCTACCCGCCGCCCGGCATGCCGGGCATGCCCCCCTCCGGCATGCCGCCACTCGCCCACTGGGGTCAGCGCGTCGGCGCGTACCTGCTCGACGCGCTGATCATCGCGGGCCCGATGTACGCACTGGGCTTCATCGACCTCGCCATGAGCGACGACCCGGCGACGGCCAACCCCGGCGTCTTCTTCGTGATCGGCGTGCTCTACGCCATCGGCATGGGCTTCTTCCAGCTCTACAAGGAGGGCGCCACCGGTCAGACGATCGGCAAGAAGGTCCTCGGCATCAGCCTGCGCCGCGAGGCCGACGGCAACACCCTCGGCTTCGGCATGGCGTTCGTCCGCAAGCTGGCCCACGTCCTGGACGGCCTGCCCTGCTACATAGGCTGGCTGTGGCCGCTGTGGGACGAGAAGAAGCAGACCTTCGCCGACAAGGTGTGCAGCACCGTCGTCATCCAGGTCCCCAAGGGCTGAGGCCACCCCTCCTCCCCCTCCCCACCCGGCAGCGGAACTCCTCCGCTGCCGGGTGGGCGCGTTCGCGGGCTCCGTTCACGTGCCGGGCGTCGAACGCGCAGCACTCCGACAACGGCGCCGTAGGACCGGTCCGGCCGATCATGTGCGCCCGCCGGTACCGCCGTGAACTGGGTGCGGTCCACGCTCAGGTGGAGCTTGCTGGTGAACCCGCCGCGCGATCGGCCCGGGCCCTCACGTCCAGCACCACCTCCACCAGGCGTGCGAGCAGGCGCCACCTCGGGTTCTCGCCCTGATGCCGCCCCGCCCCGCTCCGTGCCCCGCGGCCGTTACGGGGCCTTGGCCAGCGCCGCCCGCAGCCGCCGGGCCTGCGTGACCAGTTGCGAGGAGCCGGTCCGCGCGGCGACCTCGGCCAGCCCCGCCGGGACGGGGCCGCACGCACCGCAGCGCTCCACGCAGTCCGCGGCCACCGCCAGCAGGCCACCCGTTCCCCGCGCAGCGGCACCCTGCGTCAGGAGGGACGGTAGTGCCTCCGCGAGCACCGCCCACGTCGTGGCGTACGCACCGTGGGAGGCTGCCGTCCGCGCCGCCTCGGACAGCCTGCTGGGCTTCACCGTGCCCAGTACGAGCAGCTCGGCGAGGTCCCGCCCCACCCGCGGGGCGTCCAGCTCACCCCGGGCGGCCAGCAGCAACAACGCGTCTACGGCCGCGAGGCGGTCCTCCGCATGACGCGCGCCGAGCCCGGTGGCCACCGCCAGGTGCAGGGCGGGGCCGGCCGGTCCGCCCAGCTCCGCCAGCCGCGGCAGCGGCGCCCCCGCACCTCGCTCCTCGGCGGCGGCGCCCGCAGTCACCACCGGCAGCAGCCAGACGGCCTGCGTTTCGCGGTCCTCGGGCAGCACGGCGCCCCGGACGAGGTCGCCGTCGCACGCGTTCGAGCAGCGGTGCCCCGTCCCGGTGTGCGCGCGGCCGAGCCCTCGGAAGGCCACCGGGAACTCCTTGCGCACCACGCACCGTTCACCGGTTTCGAGCACGATCTGCCGTGCCGTCTCCCGGGGTCGGTCCCACCAGTGGTGGTTGACCTGCGGGTCCGGTACCTTCACCCGGCGCAGCACCTCGGGCGGTTCTCCCGCCCCGTTGAGCCAGGCCGCCAGCCGTTCGCCCGCGGGCGTGCCGAGTGCGGTTGCGGCGGGCGTGACTCCGGGGTCGCGCCGTACCCGCAACAGCGCCTGGGCGAAGTCCGCCGGGGCGGGTTCCACGCCGAGCGCCCGGTAGGCGGCGAGGCGTGCGACGAGTTCCTCGGGCTCCAGGGTTCCGGTCTCCCAGGTGGGGGTGGCGAGTAGGAACGGCAGGGGGTCGGTGAGGGTGCGGTGCGCGATCTCCACGATCCGGGAGGCCGTCACGGCGCTCATCGCGCCGTGGGCACAGTCCTGTGGGCTGGCATCGGCCCGGTCGCCGCGCTGCGGGCGCAGGTCGGCGGCAGGGATGCGGCCGAGCACTGCCGCCGCCACCAACTCCAACCCCTGAAGCCGGTCCGGGTCCGCCGGCCGGTCGCCCGCACGGCGCCACCTGCGGCCGTCGAGCGCGGGGCGCAGGGCCTCGGCCAGGGCGGCCCGGTCCTGGTGGGCGTGGCGGACGAGCCCGTCGAGGGCGGACTCGAACGCGGCGGCCGTCGGACTGCCGCACCGCACCGCGTCCGCGACCCATTCTACGGTCTCGGCGAGCGTCGGGGGCGCGGTGTTCAGGCGGCGGCGTACCGGTGCCGGTGGCAGCACCTCCTCGTACGGCTTCTCCTCACAGGTGCCGGGCGTGGCACCGAGCAGTTGCGCGGCGGTTCGGCGGTGGACGGCGCTCAACCCGGCCGCGAGTAGCGTGAGTTGGCTGCGGAGCAAATGGTCGCCGGGCCGCAGGTGGCGGATGGCGAGGCCCAGGCCCCGCTCCTGGAGGACGGTGTCCTCGTGCCCGAACACGCCGCCCACGACGGGCAGCAGGGCATGGCGGGCCGCCGGATCGCGCCGCAAGGCCTTCCCCAAGAGGGTCAGTTGGGCGCGAACGAGTTTCTTCTCGGGGCGCAGCAGCACCCGCTGCGACATCGCGACGAGCCGTTCCGTCGACAGCTGTCCCCCGTCGAACAGCTGGGCGAGCACCTGCTGCGCGTGCCCGGCGAGCGGCGACGGCCCGTCCGCGGCCATCGCGATCCACTCTGCGGTGCGCTCCCGTTCCTCGGCCGGAGTCAGTTCGAGGCGCTCCAGCATGGCGAGGAAGAACTTCAGCTGGTTGTGCCGGCCGCCGCGCAGCAGGCGGGCGACGCAGCCGTCGACGAGGACCCTGCGTTCGACGATGCCCTCCTCCGCGAGTGCGGCCAGTTCCGAGGGCCAGTGGTTCGGGGCCGTCGGGTCGCTGCACCAGTGCAGCGCTTCCGGGGATTCGGCCGTCACGAACAGCAGGGGTATCAGTTCCCGCGCGTACGGGTCCTGGCGCAGGGCGATCGACAGCGGGTTGTGTGTGGAGCGTGCCCGGTCCATCGTGAAGATGGACCGGACCCAGCCGTGTACGAATGCGTCGGTGGTGGGGACCGGGCAGCGGGCGCGCTGGACGAGCTCCCTGATCAGCGGATAGTCGGCCTCTGCGGTCTCGGCGCGGTCCGCGAGGCGATGGGCGAGGTCTGCGAGCCAGCGGCGGTCGCGGTCGGCGAACAGGTCGAGCAGGAGTGCGGTGGGCAGCTGGCGGCCGTCGCGCAGGTCGGGAGCGGTGATCCAGGAGGCGGTGGCGTTCGCACCGGTGTGGCAGCCGGCGCCGGCGACGAGCAGGCCGCGGCGGATCCGGTCGCGCTCTTGCCAGCGGTTCCAGTCCCCTTCGCGTATCTCATCGCGCAGGTCCACGAGTTGGGTGAGCAGTTCCCGGCGCTCGGACGGGGTCAAGGGCCCCAGTAAGCCCGGGATCAGGTCGGTGCGGCCGTCGCGGACCGCGTCGAGTATCGGGTTCATCGAGCCCTTCCGGTGGTGGGTGCGGTGGTGGTGACGGCCGCGCGCTGCGCCGTACGGACGGCTCCGGTGCGTGCGCGCACGGACCTCGGCGGCCACGGTAGTCGGCCCGGCCTCCGGCGGACGCGGCTCGGGATCGCCGTCGGCCACTTCGCGCACCCCCGGCGCAAGGTCTGCGGCCCGTACGGTGTCGGGCCGTCACCTGCTGTCCGTCGAAGCCCGTTACGGGACTGCCGACTTGACCGCGTCAGGCAGGGCCCGGCGGACGGCCGGATGACGCGCAAGGCCGGTAGCATCCTCCATTCAGACGCTCGCCCCGCCGCCCAGCAGCCGGGCGAGCGTGCTCACCGCCCCGTCGATCTCGCGGGCGCACTCGTACAGCACAGGATGGGGCCTCCCCCACGGGTCTGCGACGTCGTCCTCGGCCTGCGGGACCGGTGCGGCGGCGCCCCGACGGCCGGCCGCGGCCGCAACGACGGCGTCGAAACCGTCCGCGTCCCGCGGTCCTTCCCGGCCCGCTTCTGCGCCCCGCACTCCTCCCGCGGCGAGACGCACGAACTCCTTGAGGGTGAAGCAGCGCCGCATCGCCGACGGCGCGAGCCGCACGGCCGCCTCCCTGTGCTCGACGGCGAGCCCGAGGACCAGCGCCGATCCCACGACGAGCTGCGCGGTGAGCGTGCGGGCCGCGAAGCCGGAGCCGTCACCGCCCAGCTTCTCCAGCACAGCCCTGGTGGAGCTCTCCATGCCGGGCCGGGGCCACGCCTCCGTGCCGGCGCTCTGCGGCCGCACGGCCGAGCCGGGCGGTAGCTTCGCCGCCAGCAGCCGCTCGGCTAGCACCGAGCGGTGCACGTTGCCCGTGCAGACGAACAGGACACGGGTCATTTCTCGCCCGCGAGATGCGTCGCCGCAGCGGCCTCCCACCGGCGTTCCACCCCACGGGGAGCGGGCAGCTCGCCGTACGACCCGTGGGCGCCGTAACGGTCGCCCCTGGAGACCGGAGCCATGTTGAAGACGGTGCCGAGGACGCAGGCACCCACGCGGCCCAGCGATTCCGCAGCGGTACGGACCTGTTCCCGGCTGGTCTTGGCGGCGCGGACGACGAGCAGTGCGCCATGTGCGAGCGGAGCGAGTCCGACGGTGTCGGCGACGGGCAGCAGCGGCGCGCTGTCGACGATCACGACCTCGTAGGTGTTCGCCAGGTCGCGCAGCACCGCTTCCATCCGCGCCGAGGCGAGCAGCACCGTGGGATTCGGTGGTACGGCGCCGCCGGCAAGCACTGAGAGTCCGCCGCTGACCTGCTGCATCACGTCCTCGATGCGAGCCTGTCCGATGAGCACCGTGGTCAGACCGGCGTCCTGGACGAGACCGAAGGTCGAAGCCACACTCGGACGGCGCAGGTCGCCGTCCACGAGACAGGTGGAGACACCCGCCTCGGCGAGCGAAAGGGCAAGGTTCACCGCGGTGCTGGTCTTGCCTTCACCGGGCACCGAACTCGTCACCACAATGATCCGGGGCGGGTTGTCGACCTGAGAGAACTGCAGGTTGGTGCGCAGTCTACGGAAGGCCTCGACGCGGTTGGATTGCCCATCGGCGCTGACGAGCGGTTGCCTGGGGGCGTTCCGGTCGTACGGGATGCTGCCGAGACCCGGCAACGCGGTGAACTCGCCCAGCGCCTCGCTCGTCTTGATCGTGGTGTCGAGGTTCTCGCGCAGGGCGACGAGTCCGGCACCGAGCAGCAGGCCGCCGAGCACTCCTGCGGCCAGGTTCAGCAGCGGGCGGGGCGAGACCGGGCCGACGGGGGCGACGGCCTCCTGGGTGACGCCCAAGGAGACGGGCGAAACACCGTCGCCCGTACGGCTGCTTCGGGACCGCTTCGAGTCGGACACGTACTTGGGCGCCTCCAGTCGCTCGACGACCGCGCTGAACCGCTGCGCCACGGCGTTGGCGATGCGCGCCGCACGCCTGGGCTCGGTGTCCCGGACGGTGATGTCGATGAGCACGGTGTTGAGCGGGGCGACGGCGGTGATCCGGGACGCCAGTTCCTCCGGGGTAGTGCGCAGCCGCAGCTCCTCCACCACGGGCCGGGTCACCTGACGGGTGGTCACGATCGCGGCGTACGACTGCACGCGCGCCTGCGAGAAGCTCTGCCCCTGGTTCAGCTGGGCGGAGTCCTCACCGGTGCGGGTGGCGACGAAGAGCTGGGTCCGCGCCTCGTAGACGGGTGTGCTCATGCTCGTCGCGGCCAGCGCCGCCCCGATCGCGAGAACCAGACTGACCACGACGGTCGGCCAGCGTCTTGTAAGAGCCTTCAGGAATCGGTGGAGATCCAAGTTGCACCCCTCATGGGACCGAGGGAACCACCCAAAATGGAATGGCGTGTTCCCTATATATGCAGCCGACGATAGGGACTCGCGCGCTTCAACCGGGGGAGGCACCCCCATGTCGGCCAGTCGAACGATCCTTGCGTCGCGCCGTCCGGCCGCCGCGTCGGGGTGGCAGCGTGGGCCATCGGGGAGCGGGCACTGCACCATCCGGTGGCTTCTGGTCGACACTCCGTCAGCCAACGCTCTCAAATCCCTCTCACTGACATATCTACGTATCTGGACCTTGATGACGGCCGACGCTGCAGCCTGTCCCAGATTGAAGTCGAGGAGAGTGAGAAGATGACGACATCACCCAGATGGCGGGTTTGCCTGGCATCGGCAGCATCGGCTGTCGTGTTGGTCGCCGCACCGTTGGTGGGGGCGCAGACCGCCCATGCGCAGTACCCGCCGGCGCCCCCGAGCCTCACCCTGAGCGCCACCACGGTAACGGCCGGAGGCACCCTGGACTTCAGGGCTACGGGGTTCGCCCCCCAGCGGCGTGTCACGTCGTCGCTGGATTCGGACCGGATCGTCCTCGGCCGGCA
This sequence comes from Streptomyces sp. NPDC006430, assembly GCF_040612395.1. NCBI lineage: Bacteria > Bacillati > Actinomycetota > Actinomycetes > Kitasatosporales > Streptomycetaceae > Streptomyces > Streptomyces sp. NPDC006430. The sequence continues at coordinate 555,056 of NZ_JBEXQA010000001.1, read as the reverse complement.
CCAGTCCGACGCCAGCGGGGCGGCGCAGGCGACCGTGACCATCCCGACGAGGGTCCGCCCCGGCTGGCACACCTTCAGGCTCACCGCGCGCCATCCCGCCCTCACCCTCACCCTCTCCGCTCGCATCAGGGTGCAGGCCGCAGTCGGTCAGCCAGGCCACGACGGACACGGCGGACACGGAGACGACGGACACGGAGACAGCGCATGGTACGAGCCCAACCGACCGGAGCGCCCCGCCCACGGCCAGGACCTCGCAGTCACGGGCGGTGAGAAGGCTCTGGCGGCCAGCGGCATCGCAGCCGCGCTGATCGTGGCCGGCAGGGGCGCGATGCTGGCCGTGCGCCGTCGCCGCAGTGCATGACGGAGCCGACATCAGCACGGCGGTACCACGGCGTCCCGGCCCCGGCCGGGACGCCTTCCGCATGCGCAGGCCCGGCCGCTCCCGCGAGGAGGCACCGGGCCGCCGTCGCATGCTCGGCACCATACCGCTGGTCAACGGCACTGAGCCCACCGCCGACCACGTCGTGGACCTCACCGAAAGGGCCAGCTACGCGATGTACGACTGGGCGGTTCCTGCCGTGTCCAGGCGCCCGCGCCGCACCGGGGCGGCCGTGTTCTTGGGTGTGCTGCTGCTCGCGTCGTGCGTGACCGGAGGACGCACCCTGGACGATCCGGCAGGCCCGGCCCCGGAGGGGCGACGCTTGGCCGCTAAACGGGTCGAGCGCCTGCGGGTCAAGGTGCTCACGTCCCTTCCCCATGACCCCAAGGCGTTCACCCAGGGACTTGAGATGGCCGGCGACACGCTCTACGAAGGCACCGGCATTTCCGGCCGGTCCTCGGTACGGGCAGGCCGTCCGGGCGAGGGGCCCACGGTCCGCGCGGCACTCCCCGCGCCCTTGTTCGGTGAGGGCGTCACCGTGCTCGGCCGAACCCTTTGGCAGCTCACCTGGCAGAACCGCACCGCCATCGAGCGCGACGCCAAAACGCTCGCTGAGCTGCGCCGCGTCCCGTACCCGGACGACGGCTGGGGCGTGTGCCTCCAGCGGGACCGGCGCCGGCTGGTGACCAGTGACGGCTCGTCCCGGCTGACGTTCCGTGACCCCAGCACGCTCGCAAAGACGGGCGAGGTCGCCGTGGCCGAAGAGGGCCGGCCGGTGACGGAGCTGAACGAGTTGGAGTGCGTCGGAGGCGCCGTGTACGCCAACGTGCTCTTCACCAACCGGATCGTGCGCATCGATCCCGCCACCGGAGCGGTGACGGCGAGCATCGACGCCTCGGGCCTGCTGCGCGACGACGAACTCGTCACGGGATCAACACTGAACGGGATCGCGGCCGTACCCGGAACGGACCAGTTCCTGGTCACGGGGAAGTTCTGGCCCAAAATCTTCCGCGTGGCGTTCGTCCCGGCCTGAGGCGGGCCACACAGCGACGCGGATCACCGGTCCGAACGAGCCGAAACCGGTGAAGTAACGGGACTTTGTACGCCCCGAGGGGCCAGGGGTCGCCGCACTGCGCCCCCTGGCCCCTCACTGGTCCTTTCCGGTGAGGACCGGCGAGCCGAGCGGCAGGCAGCAGGCTGTGCCGCGATCCTTCGGTGACATTCGATGCGCACAGGTCGCGGGCGGCCGTCACCAGTGACCGCAACGGTGTTCACGCGACGGGCCGACACGCTAGGTGGAGTAAGACGACGATGCACATCGTGCGGGTGAGCTACCGGGTCCCCCCTATGCCGGGGGGAATGGAACGCCATGTCGAATACCTGACACGCCATCAGGTCGTTGGGGGAAACCGGGTAACGATCTCATTCCGGCACGGGACGGCGGTACCGGTCGGAGCCACCCGACTGCCGCTGCGAAGGATCCCGCGGTCCCGGATGCTCGGGCCGGTATCCGACCGGCTCGCTTTCGCGGCGGAAGCCGCTGCGGCGATCAAGGACCTCTGCGCCGACCGACGCGACGTGGACCTGGTGCATCTTCACGGCGACCACATCGAGGCCGCCGGGCTGGGTCCCGTGTGCCAGCGCCTGGGAATTCCGCTGTTCCTGACGGTGCATGCGGCACTCACCGACCGGCATCAGTGGCTCGCCCGGCACGCTTTCCGGCAGGTGAAGGCGTTCATCGCCCTGGGATCGGCGACCGCTGCCGACCTCGCGGCGCGCGGCGTGGACCGTGAACGCATCCTCACCATGTCCAGCGGCCTGGAGTTGTCCGCCATGCCGTCCCCCACCGGTGCCATGGCCCGCGAGCGCGGCCTGATCGTCAGCGTCGGCGCACTGAACCCGATGAAGAACCACCACCTGCTCATCGAGGCGTTCCACGAACTGGCGCGCAACCGGCCGGGCATGCGTCTGGTGATCGCAGGAGAAGGCCCGGAACGGGACCGTCTGAGCCGGCTCGCTGCGGCGGGTCCGGGAGTTGAACTGGCCGGCCCCCTGCCCCGTGAGAAGGTCTACGACCTGGTCCGGCGAGCCGAAGTGTTCGTTCTCGCATCACGCAGACTCTCCGGGAAGGGCGAAGGCGTGCCCACGGCGGCGCTGGAGGCGCTCGCACTGGGCACACCCGTCGTGGTGTCCTCGGACGCCTCGCTCGACCCGGTGGTCACGGACCGCGATGCCTATCGGGTCTTCCCATCAGGCTCGAAGGCGGACCTGGTGCATGCGGTGAGAACCGTGCTCGACGACGAACCGGGCCGCAACCGGATGAGTGAGCTCGGGGTTCGCGCGGCCGCAGAGCTGGACTGGTCCCGGGTCGCACAGCGCGTCGAAGAATGGTACCGAGCGGCACCGGGGTCGCCGCCATGGCGCGATGGCAAGCACGGAAAAGACTGATCGGGCGGCCACTGGACTTATCCGCGTGCGACGGCACCTCCGTCCGCGCCCACACTGACAGCACGCAGCCGGGTTGCTTCGCCGATTTCGGCGGACTTCTACATTTCGAAGAAACGTCGGTGCCGACCGGCTCGTCCCGGCGCCGGATCCATGCTGCGGAAGCGCGACTCGCCGCTGCGGTCCGACCGGAAATATAAGAACTGAATCCGGAATTCACTTCACTCCATCCTGTCGAACATCACGAAAATTCCCGAGAATGTCTAAACCGGAAACGGCGTCCAGGGCAGTAGAAATAGGGTGTCTAATTCATTGGTGACGGCCCGCAACTGCCCGGCGCAGTGCGAGCTGCGCCGACGGAAGGGAATCCGTGATGAGTGCGGCTCATTGCATCGAACGCGCTGTTGTGACCGGGGCGGCGGGTTTCATCGGCTCCCATGTCGTAGAGGTCCTGCTGCAACGAGGGGTCACCGTTCTCGGCGTCGACCGGCGCTCGCCCCGCGACAACGCCTTGGCGGCGGAGAACCTCGAGGGCGTCCTGGGGCACCCGGGGTTCCGCCTGGTCCAGGGCGACCTCGTGACGGACGAGCTCAAGCCCTGGGTCCATGCCGCGGACGCCGTGTTTCACCTCGCGGCCATTCCGGGCGTCCGGTCGTCGTGGGGGGACGGCTTCGGCGATTACCTCGCGTGCAACGTACTGGCGACGCAGCGGTTGATGGACGCATGCCAGTCCTCGGGTGTCCGCCGCCTCGTCCTCGCCTCGTCCTCCAGCGTCTACGGGGACGCCATCGGCAGGGGCCCCCTGCGCGAGGAGGACGCCACCGCCCCTCTGTCCCCGTACGGGGTGACCAAGCTCGCGGCCGAACGCCTTGCTCTCGCCTACGCGCTCGCCCCGGCAAGCCCCACCACCGTGGTCGCACTGCGCTATTTCACTGTGTACGGCCCCCGGCAGCGGCCGGACATGGCTATCGGCCGGATGTTGCGCGGAATCCTCACGGGAGAGCCGCTGCAGCTCTACGGGGACGGCCAACAGCGCCGGGACTTCACCTTCGTCACGGACGCCGCGGCAGCCACTGTCGCCGCAGCGACCGCAGATGCGACCGCGGAAGTGGTCAACGTGGGCGGAGGAGACAGCGTTTCGGTGCTCGACGTGCTGAGGAGGATCGCCGACATCACCGGGGCGGAGGTTCCGGTGCGCGACGACACCCACCAGCCGGGCGATGTGCAGGTGACCGAAGCGAACCTCACGAAGGCACGCGAGCTGCTCGGTTATGTCCCCTCGATCGCGTTGACCGAGGGGATCGAGCGCCAGTGGAAATGGCTGTCCACTCGTTCCCGTGGCCACCTCCACAGCGCTGCTGCTGTGACGGCGTGACACGGAGAGCGGTGGGCGGCATGCGCGTTTTCCTTGATGTCGGCGGACACTACGGCGAGTCCCTCGATGTCGCCCTCGACCCCCGCTGGGGCTTCGAGAAGATCTACTCGTTCGAGCCGGCGGAACCCTGTCGGCGCATTCTCCGGGGGTTCCGCGACTCCCGGGTGCACATCGTGCCGGCCGGCCTGTCCAGCAGGACGGGGCAGGCCACCCTGTTCGGGGCGGGCCTGCTCGGAGCGAGCGTCTATGCCGACAAGGGCGAGTTGGGCGACGGGCACGTACGGGCGGAGACCATCACCCTGCTGCGCGCCACGGACTGGCTGCGGGCGAACACGTCGGGCGACGACGAGATCTACCTCAAGCTCAACTGCGAAGGCAGTGAGTGCGATGTGCTCGAGGACCTCCTGGACAGCGGCGTGATCAGCCGGCTGCGGAGCATCTACGTCGACTTCGACGTCCGCAAGATCCCCAGCCAGGCCCATCGGCACGCGATCGTGGAGGACCGACTGCGGCATCACGGCCAGGGCTTCGTCACGCCCGAGTCCCTGAAGAGTCACGGGGGCGGCACCGCGGTGCGGGAGTGGCTTGAGCTGGTGAGCCCGCATTCCCCCGCCGCGGCGAGCACGGTGCGCTACCGTCTCGGACTCCACCGCCCGCCCTACATGTGGGCCACGCACGCCGCGCGGGCCGCGCTGCCGCGACCCGTCTACGCGCTCGCAGCACGCCGCTTCGGCGCCCAGGCCCGGCAACGGACCGGGACCGGACGCGGCTGATCCGACGAGGTGCGCCGCCGCGCATGCGGCCGGCGGCGCACCCTCACAGGCGGCGCACCCTCACAGCAGCGCGTGGAGCATCGCGGCCACGCGCTCGGGGGAGAATTCGCTCTGCGCCCGGCGCCGCAACCGCAGCCCCAGCTCGCACCGGTCGGAGTACGACATGCCCATCACAGCCCGGACATGGGTGGCCAGCGCATCCAGGTCGCCGACGCGCGCCACGTACGGGTAGCCGGCTCCCACCACGTCGGCGGACCCGCCTGCGTCAGTCGTCACGACAGGCGTGCCGCAAGCCATCGCCTCCAGCAGAACCCGCGGGAAGCCTTCCTCAAAGCTCGGCATGACAACGCAGTCCGCCGCTGCGTACAGCTCGGGCAGGTCACGGTTGGGGACCGCGCCCAGCAGCAGCATCCGCCCGCCCAGCTCAGGGCCGGCCGCCTCGCGTGTCAGAAGGGGCCGGTCCGGACCGTCTCCGGCGATGACCAGCCGGACACGCACACCGGAGCCCGGGCCTTCGGCGGCATGGCCGACCGCCTTGAGCAGCGGCGCGAGAAGGCGGGTCCCTCTCCGGTACGACAGTCGGTGGACGAAGAGCAGGACGAATTCGTCTTCGGCCCAACCGAGCCTCGCTCGCACCTCGTTGCGTTCCTCTGAGGGCAAAGGAACGAACCGCTCGGCATCGACATCGTTGTAGAGCAGCCGCATCCTGTGCCGCGGCACGCCCCACAGCCCGGCCATGAGGGGGACCATGGTCTCGGGGCCGGTTACCAGGCAATGCACCAATCGCGCCGTCAACCGGTTGACGGCGCGCTGGACCCTTTCCCGCACCGTCGTGCGCTGCCCCGGTTCCTGCAGATTGGCGAGGCCACTGCGCCACAGCAGGATGCGGTGGCGGTACACGGGGTAGGTCAGGATCAGAACGATCACGAAGAGGGTGGAGTACCGCAGGAAGTAGGTCCGGTAGCCGGCGCGGGACAGGCGGTGGACCGTGAGCGCGGTGCCGAGCATCCGGCCGATCCGGTTCCGGCCGGGTACGCGCATCAGGAGACGGACCCCGGCCAGTTGTGCCGGAGGACTGCCGCGCTCCACAGCGGCCGCAACGTCGACACGCTGCCCCAGAGCGGCCAGCAACGCCGGGATGTGCGCGAAGTGTTCGGACTCGTCTTCAGACAGGTGGGGCACCACGTAGACGAGCCGCGGGCGCGAACCGGGCTGGGCGGAGTCCGGTTCGCTGTATGCCCTGCCCCGCATCACGTCGGCCATCTATCGCACCTGCTGCTGGAGTTGTTCAGCGCGCCGCCGCGGAACGCCCGGCAACCGCACCGCGCCCGTGATCTTTCTGGAGTCGAAGAGGAAGACCGGGCGTTGACGGCGGCGCCCGCAGAAGTCCAAGAAGGCCCTGCTGCAGTTGACGTCGTCGCTGGCGAACACGCTGCCCGGGGTCATCCTGGGCCACGCCTGCCCGTACTCGAACAGCTGCGGAAGGTACAGGTGGTCACTGTCGTGGAAGAACAAATCGATGGACCCCACACGCTCCAGCGCCCGGCTGAATCCTGACGCGGGGTCCTTCCCGTCGAGGATCTCCAGCTGCCACTGCGGGTGTTGGCCGACCAGCCGGCCTGCGGCGTGGTTGACGTCGAAGCTGTGCAGCATCCCTGAGCCATTGCGTTCGAGTGCGGCGAGGATCAGCCACGAGGACCGGCCGTCGGCCACCCCGGTCTCCACCACCGACTGAGGCTTGAGCAGCCGGCTCAGTCCGTACAGCACCGCGCTGGTCTCCGCCTCCACACCGTGGGTCCGGGGGTAGCAGAGCGCCGTGTCGGCGTAGCGTGTAGCCAGTTCTTCGGTGACCTCCCGGTACTCGCCCAGGACGTGCTCGATCGCTGCGCCTTCCCAGCCCAGTCCCCGCAGGAATTCCGGCGCCGACGTGGTCAACTTCCCTCCGGAGCGGGTGAAGTCCGTGACGCTCGGCTCCGTGTACCTCCGGATTCCGGTTCCGAGGGTACGCATGGCGACGTACCCTCCCAGCACTGACGCCACGGGCCTCATTCCAGAGTGCCTGACCCAACGACGAACGGTCGATACCCGGCTCACGGCAGCCTCCTCGGTGTTTTCCTGCTGTCTGCGCCACATAACGTATCGGGTCATACGGGCTTTATCTCCCACAACACGGGGCGTTGGAGAGCCGGTCGCCGCTGGCGTCCCGGCAGGGATTGCACCTGCTCGGCATGTCTGAACTGGATGTGTCGCATCTAGGGTGAAGAATGGGCAATCCGTGGGAGACCGCCGAACGGCGGCAGCGCGAGCAGCACCTGCAGTTCGTCGCTCCGGACGCACTAGCCGCCCCCGGCGGCGGCTCCGTGAGGAAGTGGCTGACAACGGCCTTCGTTGCCCGCCTGACAGTGCCTGCATCCGTCCACGAGAGAGCCGACGACGTGTCGGCGTCCAAGCGTGCAGGCGCGCGCGGACACTCAGCGACCGAGAACACCGAAGGAAGCAGCGGGACGTGGCGTTTCACAAGGGGCTGGTGCCGTGAGGTGGCTACGGGCATGCGCCAACATTCCTCCCCGGCTGCGCGGCGCGCGCATCGGAACCGGGTCGTACGTCTCTCCGCGGGCAGTGATCCAGGAGCCTGCCCGCATCGCCATCGGGCAGAGGACCCTGGTCGGTCGCCACGTGGAGTTGGTCCCGCAGGGCGGCTCCATCACGATCGGCAGTGATTGCTCACTGAACAACCACGTCGTCCTCTACGGCGCCGGCGGGATCAACGTGCGGGACGGGTGCCGCATCGCGACCGGTGTCGTCATCGTCGCCTTCAACCACGGGGTCGACGACCTGTCCGTCCCCATCCGCTGCCAGCCGATCACAGCCCGAGGCGTCGTCATCGAGAACGACGTGTGGATCGGGGCACGTTCGATCCTGCTGGACGGGGTGACCGTCGGGTCGGGCAGCGTGATCGGAGCGGGATCGGTCGTCACGCGCGACGTCCCCGAGTACGCCGTCGTGGCCGGCAACCCCGCGCGCGTAATGCGTCGCCGCGGGGTCTCGCAGCGGACGGCTATGGCAACCGCGGAGCCCGAGCCGTGACACGGCGATAGAGGCGGCCGAGATCCTCGATGTTGACGGAGAAGGCGTGGGCCGCGAGGACTTTTCCGCGTACCTCGGCCAGATCCTCGGGCCGGGGCGGGATCGCCACCGCTTGCCGCAGACCCTCGGCGAGGGCACCGGCGTCGGGCGGAACCAGCACGACGCCGGGCCAGTCGGACACGGCGGCCGGAATGCCCCCGACACGGGTCGCCACGACGGGAACGGCCGCAGACGCCGCTTCCAGCAGGGTTCTCGGCAGCCCTTCGTCCCTCGACGAGATGACGAAGAGGTCGGCACGCGCGTACTCCTTCCGCACCTCGTCGATGTCGCGTGCTCCGAGGAAGGTGACCTTGTCGGCCAGGCCGAGCCGTTCGGCAAGGGCCACGAGCCTCGCCTTCTCGGGACCGTCACCGACGATGCGCAGCCGGGCCGTCGGGACCGTCTCAAGCAGCGTGGCCAGCGCCGTCAGGAGGATGTCGTACCCCTTGGACGGTACGAGCCGGCCAACCGCGAGGAGGGACACACCGGTTCCGGCCAGGGGCAGGACGGTGCGGACCGGCGGATCCTCCCAGACAGGCTGGAGCCGCGGTGGCACAAGAGCGGACGGGATGCCGCGCCGCGACAACGCGTCGGCCATCGACTGGGCCACCACTCTGCGCTCGCTGGCCCGGCGGGCGAACGCGACGACTGAGCGTTCGAGGACGGCCTTGCGCCATCGGCCGAGTGAGGCGACCGGCAGGCCGAGGTAGTCGCCGTGGACGTCCATGAGCCAGGGACGCCTGACGACCAGCGACACGGTCCAGGCCGCCAGCCAGCCCCAAGGTTCCGCCCCGTTGAGGACGACTGTCTCGCCCCTGCGGGCTGCCGCACGCGCGAGGCGCACCCCGAGACGCACCGAGCCGGCGACCCACAGCAGGGACTGCGGCCCCGGGCGGCGCGGGTGCCGTACCACGTGCATCGAGCCGCGGTCGCACTCCAGGTGCGGGCCCGCCCAGATGCACCAGGCATGACCGAGCCGGTCGGCCAGCGCGTTCCACGATCGGAAGTCGGCGGAGTCCTCGACACCGCGCTGCCGGTGGCCCGAGATGGTCACGACGGTGATGCGCTGCCGTTCCATGGGGGCGGTGGAGTGGGTGGTCATCACACGTCCTGGAGCCGGTAGCGGGTCAGCAGGGGCGCCAGCTCGGCCGGAGGGAGCCGCGACCAGGCGTCGACGGCCGACAGACGCGGTACGAAGGGATCGCAGCCCTGGGCGTACGTCGGGTGGTCGAAATCGAAGAAGCGCACGGTGATCCCGTGCGAGGCGAAGGCGTCAAGATCTAGGTAGTCGCGCCCCGAGGGCCCAGCGAGGTATTCGTCGGCCCCTACCGCCCGGCACAGGTTGAGGATCAGTTCGGACTTGGTCCCGGTGGCGTCGAGCTCGGAAGAACGAGCCGTCGGCACCTTGACGTCGAACTGTGACAGCATCCAGTCCGCGAGGTCGAGGTTGAGGTCGGCCAGGGAGCCGCCGGGCGGTGCCTCGTCGATCACCGACAGCAGGTCGTCGATACGGTCCGCGCCCGGGGTCCCGGACAGCGCCTGGATCAGGCGTCCACGGTAGCGCCGCCGCCAGGAGGGCATCTCGCAGATCTGCACATCGCAGATCCGTGTGCCGAACGGGGCGGTCACCGGAACGGTCAACCAGGTGGGCCGGCCGTCCAGCAGGACCCGATTGCGGTTCTGGAAGTAGTTCTTCCGGTACGGCACGGCGTCAAGAACGATCCACAAGTCCGACGCGGCGACCTTGGCCAGGAGGCCGAGCCACGGCAGGTGCTCGGGCTGGTGAATGGTGACCCTCATGCAAGCACGCCTTCCAGGCGAGACACCTCGAACGCCTCGCCGTATCGGGCACGCATCTCGTAGCCGCGGTACCGGGAGCGGGCCTCGACGCCTTCGATCCACTGCTCGCCGTACTTGGTGTATTCCGACTTGTGCTGACGCAGGGCCTGCAGCTTCTTCTCGATGGTGTCGTCGATGTTGATGTAGAGCTGCGGGCGGAAACCGACGTAGCTGCGGCCGGACGGGGTGATGGGCTCGTACATGACGACGGAGTTGTAGTACCGGCTCGCCGCGATGGTGGCGAGCGCGGTGTTGGCATGAGACCGATGGGTGTCGAACGGCCAGTGCGTGAAGACCATCGTCGGGCGGAAGTCGTCGATGACCTTGTTGATCGACTCCACGACGGTCGAGTGGTTCTCCACGTCCTTGGCGGGGAACGACAGAACGTCGATCTCCTTGACCCCGAGAGTGGCGGCGGCTTCCCGGCCCTCCGTGACTGCCACATCGGCGTCGCGGAAGTGGCTCCCGTCGTAGCTGGTGTAGTCCGATGGGCTCATCACCAGGAAACGCACCCGTGCTCCTGCCTCCACGAGACGAGCGGCGGTACCTCCGGCCGCCAGCTCGATGTCGTCGAGGTGGGCCCCCACGAACAGGCTGCGCTCAAACATCGGGTTGCTGCAGAACATCACATCGTCCTCTCGGGAAACAGTCACCGATGGAGTGGGGTGCCGGCCGCCAGGGACAACTTGCCTTCTGGCGTGGTGCCGGTGAGGCGGAAGCCCGCGCGCGCGTACAGGTCTAGTGCCGGCTGGTTGCGGGGGTCGCAGATGAGAGTGACGATGCCGGGCGTGCGCGCCAGGAGGTGGGCGAGCAGCCGAGAAGCGATACCGGTGCCCTGGTGACGAGGGTCGGTGGCCACCCGGTGAATGTGCGCGCCCTCGGGACGCCGGGAGGCGATCACGAATCCGACCGGCTTCCCGTGCACGGTCGCGACGAGGCTCAGCTCGCGCTTTCCGGGAAGGTGCCGGGCGAAGTTCTCGGCCTGCCACGGACCGGTGTCGTAGTGGCTGCTCGCCTCGTACACGCGCTGCTCCAAATCGACCAGCGGGCCGCGTAGTTCGTCCATCACATCGCCGAGGCGATGCAGTTCCTGGGCGGGCCGCCGGACGGCAGCCCGCCGATCTGTACTGTGCATCCGGGCCTCCGAGATCGCGGCGTCCGCCAGCGTCGCACAGCGAAGCCGAACGGCTACACCGACGGGCCGCTCGGGAAGGCCGCTGCACCCCAACGGCGTATGCGCGGCTGGCGGTTTACCCCTGGAAGCCTGCGGAGCACACCATGAGAGGCTTGCCTCTGGCTGGTGCTACGTGTCCGACGTCTCCAGGGCCGGCCTCGGGCGATTCGCCGCCACAGTTCTCACCACTGGTACCAGTGTCGCTGGGTCGGTGACCGCCTCGGGCGGCGCGGCGCCGCCCGAGGCGGCACTCCGTGACGCCCGACCGACACAGGCCGCCACCACCAGGCCGAGGATCCCCCAGCCCGCGCCTGGAAAGGCACCTGTGGTGTTGAACCACACCGCTACCACGACAAGTACCGCGCGGGTAAGCCGGTCACAGGTGAGCCATGCGCGCCACAGTACGAGGAGGAACAGGCCGATACCGACCCCGCCGAGAAAGACGGCCATGTCCAGATACACGTTGTGCAGACCGAGCAGGTAGGTGTGCCGGTAGGCGTTCACCAGGGCCTCGCTGTCCACAATCGACCAGCCCCCGCCGATCAGCGGGTTGGTCGATGCGATGGCGGACCAGAAGGACTGGGCCTGAGTGGTGTGCACGTCGAGGGTCACGTCCAGGTCGGGACGGATCTTCGGGATCACCAGACAGGTAACCGTCGCCGCACAGGCAAGCGTGAGCGGGTGGAGCAAGCCCCTTTCCCCGCTTCGCGCCTGCCGGCGCCGGCCCAGACTGAGCACCGCCACTCCCGCAAGTGCGGCCAGTGACGCGGTGATCCCGCGGGTTCCGACCAGCCCCCACAGGCCGCTCAGAACGAACAGTGCTCTGACTGGCTTGCTGGTGGCCGCGACGCCGAGGACCACCAGTACCGCAGCGACCAGAGCCACGTCGTTGGGGCCGCCGGGCAGGCCTGACCAGCGGATCCGTGTATCCCCGAAGAGAGGCACCGTCGCCAGCACGCCCAGCAGTGCCCAGCGCGCGGTGCGCCACAGGTCGAACCCGCGGGGCAGGAGCAGTCCTACGGCCGCGCAGACCATGACGGGCTCCATGATGCGCAGGAAGGTCATCGCGCCCTCGGCGTGCCCGCCCAGGAGGTCGCGTACCAGCCCGTAGAGCACGAACGCGCCGACCGCGCCGAGGACGGGCCCGCCAGAGCGATTGCGGATGCGCAGCAGCCCGGCCAGGCCGAACAACACGAGGAGTGCGTCGCCGAGATAGATGTCGGCTCCGCCAACCACGCCGAGGTGCGGCCACGCCGTGGGGCTGATCACCACGACGACGGCGGTCATGAGAAGGATCAGCCAGGGCGGGGCGATGACCATGAACAGCACCGCTGCGGAGGGCAGCAGAGTGCTGAGGGCAAGTTCGGTCCGACCGGCCCAGACCAGAACGGCAAAGAGCACCGGGACGATGACACCGGCCACGTTCGAACCATTCAGTGTGATTACGGTCCGCCTCACTGGATTCCTCCGCGATCCGCGGCAACGACACACACGTGGATCGTCTGTCTCTGATGATCTGATATGAAGCAGGGCAAAATTCCCTGAGGGAACATTCTGGCGCTGACAGGGTCGATGAAAGGTCGTTCGGCGCGCGGGCGTTTACGAACTCGCAGATGGACCAGGGTGACCAGCAGCCGGTCGAAAAGGCCGGCTTCGGCTTGCGCCCGGCCCCTCCAGCCCGTCGGCGCGGGCCACCCCGTACCGTACGCAGCGCGGACTGTCCGGCCGCTTCCCACGGTCCGGCGAGTTCAGCGAACAACTCGTCGAAAGGTACGCGGGAAACACCGGACAGGGCAGGACGGGAACAGACCGCACGGCGCAGGTCAGCTTTACAACTCACCCAACCCGTGCGGTCCTTCTCATGTCACGGCCCGACTGGGGCGATCACTCTCTTCCCCAAGGTCGTTAGACCATAGGTGTGTCCTCACCTGGCAGGCGGCGCGTCGGTGTCTTCGCTTGATCCTTTCAGGTCACCATGAGTGCTCGTCGTGAGCTTGTACAAGTGCCCGACCCGACGATTGGCCAGGAACGCGGTGAGGCTGAATGGTGATTGCCCGAGGTCACGCCCACGCCGCCGCTCCCTCCCGAATCCGGGTGATGAGGGTCATCGCCCGGATGAACGTGGGCGGTCCGGCCCTCCAGGTCTCCACACTCATGCGGGGACTCGACAGCGAGCTCTTCGACCACCGGCTCTTCGCCGGCTTCGTGGGCCCGGACGAGGCCGACTACGTGGAGCAGCGAGCCCCGCATGTGCGGGTGTGCCCGGTGCCAACCCTGGGCCGGGCCGTGCGGCCCACCGATGATCTGCGTGCCCTGTCGGCGCTGACCGCCGCCATGCGCCGGTTCCGGCCGCACATCGTGCACACCCACACCGCCAAGGCGGGAGCACTCGGACGTACGGCGGCCGTGCTCGCTCGGGTGCCGGTACGCGTGCACACCTTCCACGGCCACCTCCTCCAGGGCTATTTCTCACCGGCGAAGACCCGCCTGGTGGTGCAGGCCGAGCGCGGCCTCGCGACCGTCACCGACCGGCTGGTGGCGGTGGGACGCAGCGTCCGCGACGACCTCGTGGCCGCGGGCATCGGCCGACCCGGGCAGTACGCCGTGGTACCGCCCGGCACCACGCCGGCTGCTGCTCCGGGCCGCTCGGAGGCGCGCAAGCAGCTCGGCCTCCCGCAGGACAGCCTCGTCGTGGCCTATGTCGGGCGGGTGACCAGGATCAAACGGCCCGACCGGTTCCTGTCGGTGGCCCGAGAGGTACGTCGCGCCTTCCCGACCGCTCGATTCCTGGTGTGCGGGGACGGAGACCTGCACGGCGATCTGGAAGCTGCCGGCGATCTGGGCGACTCGCTCCATCTGCTGGGCTGGCGCGCCGACGTGGAGACCGTCTACGCCGCCTCGGACCTGGTGCTACTCACATCGGACAACGAGGGAATGCCGGTCAGTCTCATCGAGGCCGGGCTGGCGGGGGTGCCGGCCGTGGCAACGAACGTGGGCAGCGTGGCAGAGGTGGTCCTGGACGGGCAGACCGGGCTTCTGGCCCAGCGCGACGCCGATGACCTCGCCCGGCACACCATCAGGCTCCTTGGCGACGACTCGCTCCGCCGCCGGATGGGCGAGCAGGCCCGCGCCTGGACAGCGCGGCAGTTCGGGGCCGAGCGCCTGGTGCAGGACACCCACGATCTCTATGCCTCCATCGCCGTGACACACGGCTGGTGGCCGATCCCCCACTGAAAGGCACGAACCGTTGGACGTCGTAGTGACCGGAGGGGCCGGGTTCATCGGAGCGAACCTGTGCCGTGAACTGACCACCCACCCATCCATCGGCAGGGTCTTCGCCCTGGACGATCTGAGTACCGGTACAGCGGCCAATCTCGCGGGTACGGACGTGGAGCTCATCGAGGGCAGCATCCTCGACCGCGACCTGCTCGAGGGCGTGGTGGCCGGGGCCGACGCCGTGGTCCACCTGGCCGCGCGGCCGTCCGTGCCGCGTTCCCTGGCGGATCCGTTCGCCAGCCACGAAGTCAACGCCACCGGAACCATGCGCGTCCTCGAAGCGTGCCGCCGCGGAAACACCCACCTGGTCGCCGCGTCCTCGTCGTCCGTGTACGGCTCGGTCGCCGACCTGCCCAAGCACGAGGGCCTGCCGACGCGTCCCCTCAGCCCGTACGCCGCCAGTAAGCTCGCCACCGAGGCCTATGCGCTCGCCTACGGATCGGCATTCGGCCTTCCGACCCTCGTTTTCCGCTTCTTCAACGTCTACGGCCCGCTACAGCCTGCCGGACACGCCTACGCAGCCGTCGTTCCGGCCTTCATCGACGCCGCGCTGCGCGGTCAGCCGCTGACGGTCTTCGGCGACGGCCACCAGACCCGCGACTTCACCTACGTCGGAACGGTCGCCCGGGTACTCGCCGGCGCCGTCCTGCGCAAGGTCACGAGCACGAGCCCCGTCAACCTGGCCTTCGGCACCCGGATCAGCGTCCTGGAGCTCGCCCATCACCTCGCCAAGACGCTGGAGTTGGCGATCGACGTCCGCCACGAGGATCCCCGCCGCGGCGATGTGCGCGACTCGCAGGCCGACGACGGGCTGCTCCGTGGTCTCTTCCCGGGTCTCGCGGCGGTTCCGCTGGAGGAGGGGCTGACCGAGACCGTCCGGTGGTTCCGCTCCCTGCCGGCGTACGCGTAGCGGAGCCTATGTGCGGCCTCGCGGGCGGGACTCAGTGGTCTGCGCCGCAGGCCGCGCCGACCGCGTGGACGCGGGGGTCGTTCCCCACCGGACCCCGCCCGGCCTGGACGTCCGGATCCGGCATCGACCGGGTGAGGCACCTCAGCACGATGAACCAGCCGGCCGTGCTCAGGACCGTCAGGCCCAGATTTCCCCATGCCCAGGCCAGCGTCCTGCCCGACGCACCGGCACAGAAGTGGATGACGCAGGCCAGCAGCCCGAGCTGACAGACACCCTCGGCGGTGAGGAAGACCAGCCTGACACCGGGGAAGCCCAGAGCCGAGGGCAGGACCTTGGACCAGATCGCCGTGCCACGCAGCGCGGCCCCCGCCAGCATCACCACCGCCGCCGTGGACAGGATCGTGTACTGGGCGCCGTACATCAGGCCGATCAGCAGGCCGAGGAGGGAAACCGCGACCACCACCGCGACCAGTCCGACGGCGCCGACGAGTGCACTGCAGCGGTGGACGTCGCCCATCACCGCCTTCCGGCGCCCATGGGCTCCGGCCCGAGCAAGACGCGGGTAGAGCTGCGACGCCACCGGGTTGACGACGCTCCCGAAGAGACGGCCCGGAGCGCCGGCGATTTTCAGGTACGTCACCAGGGTGGGGCCCCCGAGCAGTCCGGCCAGGAGAGAGACGCCACTGTCTGAGGCCAGGGAGACGGATTGGGTCGCCGAACTCTTCACCAGGAAGGGCAACAGGCCCGCCGGCATCGGAGCGGGGCCCTCGGCGGGAGGGCCGCACGCCTGCCTCACCTGCCGCCCGGCGATCACGGTGACGGATACGGTGGAAACCAGGCCGGTGATCACGGTGGCCAGCAGGTAGCCGACCGTGCCGGCCGTCATCAATGCCGCCAGCGTCACCAGGAAGCCGAAGACGGCGAGCACCACGCGGATCACTCCGAGCCGCTCAAGCCGGTCGGAGATCGCGAAACCGACCGATGCACTGCCCCAGGGCGTGGCCGCTCCTGCCGCCAGCACGGCAAGCACGAGCAGCGACAGCCGTTCTGCGGGGATCCATCCCAGGGCCGCGGCGGCCAGCGCCGCCGCCACGCCCAGGACCGTGGCCAGCAGCCCGGCCCCGATGTCCAGCCGGAGAAGCCGGCAGTACAGCCGGGTTCCGTGACCGGCGCCGCGACGTTGTTCCATGGGAACGAACCGTTGCTGCGCGTCCTCGAAGCGCGGATCCCACAGCAGGAACCAGACCGCTGCCATGGCCTGGGTCAGCAGCACCTCCCCCGCCGCAGTGCTGCCGACCAGCCGGACCAGTGTGACGGTGGTGGCGAACGAGAATGCCGCCTCGATCTGACTGGCGGCGGTGAGCGAGCAGAAGGTCCTCAGATGCCGCTGCCAGGGCAGTCGCCTCGCCCAGCGCCTCACCCAACTCCCGGGGTGCGCCCCGGTACCTGTGGCATCCAGTGCCGCCGCCGTTGGCGGTGTACCTCTCACCTGCTGCTGCACCTCCTCGTCAGTCGGAGCGGGTGGCGGGCATCGGTTGCCTCTCTGCCACAACCGTCCCACGGCCCGTGCGACTTGGCGAAGTCGTCCCGACCTCGGCGGAGCAGGAGGATCCGGCCGGCCCGGATCCTCCCCGGCCGGAGAAGGGCGCGGACGCGCACGGGTCAGAGGACCTCGACATGCTCGCCCCGGCAGCGATTCCGCGTGTCGAAAACGTAGGCACCGGCCTCTTCGACGAGTGCGTAGTCGAAGGCATCGTGATCGGTTGCCACGACGACCACGTCGGCTGCCCGGACCTCCGCCTCGGTGAGTTCGACCCGGGTGATCTGCGGGGGAACGAGGTACGAGTCGGTGTGCGGCTCCACTACCACCAGCCGGGCGCCGAGGGCGAGCAGCGACCCGGCGAGGGCGAGGGCCGGCGACTCACGGATGTCACCCGTGTTCTTCTTGTAGGCCAGACCGAGTTGCAGCACGCGCGAGCCCTTGACCGACTTCCCGCGTTCGTTCAGTCCGCGGGTGATCCGCCAGACGGCGTGGGACGGCATGCGGTCGTTGATCTCGTTGGCCAGGGCGATGAATCGGAGGTCCTGTTTCAGCAGCCGCTTGACCTGCCACGACAGATAGGACGGGTCCACCGGCAGACAGTGTCCGCCCACGCCGGGACCGGGTCGGAACGGCATGAAGCCGAACGGCTTGCTGCTGGCGGCCTCGATGGCCTCCCAGATGTCGGCCCCCAACTGGCGCGAGACCATGGCCATTTCGTTGACCATCGCAATGTTGACGTGCCGATAGGTGTTCTCCAGCAGCTTGGTCAGCTCGGCGGTCCGGCACGAACTCACCGGCACGGTCTGCTCCACGATGTCGGCGTAGAATCTTTCGATGCTGTCCAGGGACGCGGGATCGATCCCGGAGGTCACCTTGGGCGTGTTCTCCAGGCGCCAGTCGGGGTTGCCCGGATCGATGCGCTCGGGGCTGTAGCCCAGGTGGAAATCTGCTCCGGCCCTCAGTCCGCTGCCCGCTTCCAGCAGCGGAAGCAGCAGGCTCTCGGTCGTCCCGGGATACGTGGTGGACTCGAGAATCACGGTGGCGCCGGGTGAGATGTGCGGGGCGATGCTCCGACCGGCGCACTCCACGAAACTCAGATCGGGGACGCCCTCGCGCAGGGGTGTCGGCACCGTGATGACGCATACGTCGAAACCGTCGATCCCGTCGTAGTCGGTGGCGGCACGGAAGTGGCCGCTGTCCGTGATGGCCATGAGGCGCGCGTCGTCGACGCCTTCGATATAGGAGTCGCAGCCGCCCAGGCGTTTGACACGCAACTCGTCGGTATCCACGCCGACGACGGAATATCCAGCCTCGACCGCCCGGATGGCCAGGGGAAGGCCTACGTAGCCCAGGCCTACGACGATCAGGTTGCGCCTGTCGGCGACGCTGTTCTGACGCACCCTCATCACTCCGATTTTTTTGGGGACTCGGCATATGCCAACGCCCATTGACGCATGCGCGGCAGCTCCGACCCGCATCTTCGGGATGTGTCCGACCGTCATCACCCTGATTCAGTAACGGGAGACTCGCCGAGCGTTCCGTCATCACCTGACGAGGTTCCGATCTCCGCTATTCATCGCATAGGTGAACATTGGCTCGGCGCCGTGATCGAGCTCACCGAAACCGCGACCCCACCACCCGAACCGGAGTGACGCCGCACATGGATCGTTGTTCGAAGTACCTGGTAACCGGCGGAGCCGGCTTCATCGGCTCCCATCTCGTGGACGCACTGCTGGCCGACGGAAACAGCGTGGTGGTCCTCGACAACCTCACCACCGGACGGCACGAAAACCTCACCCAGGCGCAGGCGAACCCGCGCTTCCGCTTCGTCCACGGATCCGTTCTGGATGCGCCGCTCGTCGACGAGCTGGTGCAGGAATGCGAGATTGTCATCCATTTGGCTGCCGCCGTAGGGGTCAAACTCATCGTGGAGCAGCCGTTGAGGTCGTTCATCACGAACACAAAAGGCACCGAGACCGTCATCGAGTCCGCGCAGCGCCACGATCGTAGGATTCTCATCGCCAGCACCTCGGAAATCTACGGGAAGAATTCCTCCGGACCGCTCAGCGAGACTTCCGACCGTATCCTGGGCAGCCCGTCCGTGGCCCGGTGGTCGTACAGCACCGCCAAGGCGGTGGACGAGGTCATGGCCTGCCTCTACCACCGGGAGCGAGGGCTGAGGTCGACCGTGGTCCGGTTCTTCAACACCGTGGGACCCCGCCAGAGCCCGGCGTACGGCATGGTCATTCCGCGGTTCGCCCGGCAGGCAGTCTTCGGGGAACCCCTCACGATCCATGCGGACGGCCACCAGAGACGCTGCTTCCTGCACGTCGCCGACGCCGTCGCGGCGCTGCTGCTCCTGCTGGAACACCCCGAGGCGGTGGGAGAGACCTTCAACATCGGCGTGCACGACGAGATCAGCATCCTCGAGCTCGCCAACCGGATCATCGCCGAGACCGGAAGCGTCTCACGGGTGGAACACCTTTCGTACGCAGACGCATACGGAGCGGACTTCGAGGACATGGAACGACGAGTCCCCGACACCACGAAACTCCGCGCACTGACGGGCTGGCAGCCCCGGCACGGCCTGGCCGACGTGCTCGCCGACGCGATCGCCGACGCCCGTGCGGCAGTGCGCGAGACCCCGTCGGGACATGTGCCGGCCCCCCCGGAGCCACGTCTCCCCGGGACCGGCGGGCCCGTCCCCAAAGCCGCTGTGGCGGGACGGTGAACGGCATCAGCGCGGTGCTGCCGATGGCGGGAGCAGGCGCGGCGGCCCTTCTACTGACGGAACCCATGCGGCGTTTCGCCCTGCGCCATGGGATCACCGACCGTCCCAGCGCCCGTAAGTCGCACACTCGGCCCACGCCCTATCTCGGCGGTGTCGCCGTCGCGCTCGCCACCCTTGCCGTGGCTACGACCGTCGCGCTCGCCCGGGGTGTCTTCGACCCGGTTCTCGCGGTGCTGCTCGGCGGCGCGGCCATCGTGTGCGTCCTCGGGCTCATCGACGATCTGCGTCAGCTGGGGCCGAAGATCCGGCTGTGCGTCGAGACGTCGGCCGCCACGATGGTGGTAGTGGTAGGGGGGCATCCGAGCGTCCTCGGCGGAACGGTCGACGTCGTGCTTGCCGTCCTGTGGATCGTCTTCGTCACGAACGCATTCAACCTGCTGGACAACATGGACGGCGCAGCGTCATCGCTGTGTGTCGTCATCGGAGGATTCGTCTGCCTGACTGCCCCGGCAGGCGATCTGAACGGCCTGGGTGTGGTGATGGCGGCCCTGGCCGGGGCCTGTCTCGGTTTCCTGTTCCACAACAGGCATCCGGCACGGATCTTCCTCGGTGACGCGGGCTCACTCTTCCTCGGCTTCACGCTGGCCTCCGCGATGACGGTGTGCCACGGTGACGCCGCAGGCCTGTCCGGACCCACGAGTCTCCTGCTCGCCACCTTGGTACCGACGCTGGACACCGCGCTGGTGATGCTCTCCCGCTACCGGGAGTCGAGGCCCCTGCTGCAGGGCGGCACGGACCATACCGCCCACCGGTTGCGGCGCATGGGCTTGACGGTGCCGCAGGTGGTCCAGACGCTCAGCGCCTTCGCCGTGGTGGGCTGCCTGTCCGCGATGCTGGTGACCTACGGGTTGCTGGCTCCCGGCATCGCGCTCCTCGCCGCCTGCGCCGTGGGGATCGGGGCGTTGCGGCTGCTGCTCAAAGTCCCCGCCTCGTCCACCGCTTCGCCGCGCGTCGCGATCCCGGCCCTGGCCGACGGGGGTGCCCGTACGGCGCTCCGGTGGAGACTCGGTGATGGGGCCAGACTCCGCCCCAGGGCAGTCCGGCCGACGGGTGTACCGCACTCACGGGAAGCCACGAACGCCGCCGCGTTGTCCCCGACAGCGGGCTCTCTGGTGGCACCACAGTGATGCCGTAGAAGAGGCGACATTCGGGTGAGGCTCCCAGGAAAGACGCGACGACCGGGGCGAGGCCTTGTGTCCGGGCGCCACTCAGCACCTACGGTGCTGAACCGCGACGGCGCAAGGCCTCGTCGTTATCGGAAGGCGACTCGATGGCCATGACGCGTATCTGCGAAGTGATCAAGACCCTCGACGTCGGCGGTGCCGAGGTCCTTCTGGTCGAACGCCTGCGCAGGGCACCCCGGTCCGACCGTGACTACACCGTGGTCTTCCTCCAAGCCGAGACGGAGGAGCTGGTGGATGCACTCCGGGACTGCGGAGTAAGACTCGTCGATCTCCGGTCCTGTCCGCGGAGGCTGCGCTACCTCGGGCTGCTCCGTGCCGTGCGGCGCTTGGCTCCGGACGTGGTGAATGTTCACTCCCCGTTGCCCGCCGCGGTGCTGCGCCCCGCTCTGCGCCTGATGCGCCCGCGCCCGGTACTGATCTCGACAGTGCACTATGTGCGGTGTCACCCGCTGACGAGGCTGCTCGAACGGCCGACGCGGCGCCTTGATGATCTGACGGTGGCCGTCTCACCACAGGTAGCCGCCTCCGGATCCGTGCGGGGCGCTCGTCGGGTCCGTACGCGCATCCACGGGGTGGACGTGGCCGCTCAGCGCAGCTGGGCGCAACGATCGGCCCAGGTTCGGGAGGAGTTCGGTATCCCGGCGGAGGCCTTCGTGATGGCTTTCGTGGCCAACTTCCGTCCAGTGAAGAACCACGCGATGCTGGTCGAAGCAGCCGCTCTGGTACTCGAGCAGCGTCCTGACGCGCTGTTCGTCCTGGCCGGGGACGGCCCTCTGCGCGAGCAGGTGCTCGCGGACATCCACCGGCGCGGACTACAGGACCGGATGCCGTATCTGGGACGGATTCAGCAGGCTGGCCGGCTGGTGGCGGCTGCCGACACCCTGGTCCTGGCATCCCACTACGAAGCGATGCCCGTGGTGGTGATGGAGGCACTGGCATCCGCCGTGCCGGTGGTGGCCACCAGGGTAGGGGGAATCCCCGACCTGGTCCGCGACGGCGACAACGGCATCCTCGTCCAGCCCGGTTCACCGCAACGGCTGGCGGAAGGCATCCTGCGCGCCATGCGGCCCGAGGTTCATTGCGCGCTCGCCGCCCGAGCGCTCGCCGACACCACCTCGGTGGACGTCGCCTCCACCGCCGCCTGGTTCGACAAGGTCTACGCCGCCTTGGCGAGCGGAGCCCGGGAAAGCTGAGGAGAAGCCGTCTGGGCATCGGTCACCGCTGCCTTCTCAAGTGCCCGCCGTCAGTCGCCGCACGCCGAGTGGGACTCCACATGGGCCCGCAGCGGTGTGACCAACGGCTGGCGCCACAGCACGGGCGCACGGTCACTGACCGGCTCCAGGAGCCGGAGCATCAGGGTGCGGGTGCGCTGCGCGGGCAGTTCCAGGTCCATCGTGTAGACCGGGTGTCGGCGTTCCTCGCCGATGCCCGCCAAGACGGTCCGACCGTCGAGGGTCGCACCGGTGAGCTGTGCGCCCGTGCTGGCGTAATAGGAGAGCAGCACCCGGTTGTCTCCCGGCCGGACGGGGTAAGCCGGCTTGTCGCCTCGCTGGGTGACGTAGGAAGGAAGCCCCGACCGTGGCGCCCGGTTGGTGAGAGCGATCCGCACGGTGACGATTCGGCCTTGTGGCGTACAGCGGCCCGGAACCAAGCTCAGCTCTCGATCGAGGTAGTAATCCAGCTTCCCGCCCGCCGCGTTGTTGACGACGAGTCCGGCGAAGGGGCCGGTCTCCTGGGGAAACACGCCGCTCAACGGACGTGTCGACAGGAGACGTTGCTCGTTCTCCCGGGCGCTCCACACCTTCAGCCGTCCTGTCGCCGCGTCACCGTACGCTGCCTTGAGCAGTCCGGGAATCCGGCGCGGATCGTGGAAGGCCTCCACCAGGGTGGTGACGGCCGTGCGCGCCACGTCGAGGAGGAAAGCCTTGCGCCGCGCGTCGTCCAAGTGGCGTGCGTAACCCGTGCGCTCCGTCAGATCCAGCACGTTGTCGCCGGTGAGCACCGAGCCGTCGGACAGTCGTCCCGGGCCCGACGCTCGCAGCAATCGGCCCAAGGTGGCGGGGTCCAGGGCAATGACCCCGTCCACCCTCTGGCCGCTGCGCTGGCGCCAGGTTGCCGCCCAGATACGGGCGGCGTAGGGGAAATGCGGGCTGAGATTGGAGTTGGCCCAGAAGCGGGTGGGCTTGTACTGGGCGTAGCGGGCGGTGTATTCGGCTCCCAGGTCGACCGTGGGACTGCCACCCGTCACCCTGTCGTCATTGCCGAAGGTCTCGAAGTGCAGTTGTCCCCGTTCGGCGGTGAGCACGGCGAAGGCCCCCGGCATGCCGCCGGTGCCGCGGGCTTCCGCCGTGTTCTGGACGCCGACGAAATACCGTCGAGGACCCTGTTCCCCCAGCATCGCCGGCAGCACACGGGCGGCCACTGCGGCATCGGACGTGACGGGGGCGATCCGGTCGAGCAACCCCAACAGTTGCGTGCGCGCGTGGTCGGCCGCCGGCAACCAGGTGGTACGGGGAAGACGGTCGGCCTCCGCGCGCGTCTCGGCGACCGCCCGCGCCGCCCGTTCGAGAGCCGGAGCCTTGCCGCCGAAGGCGGACAGCAGCGCTCCCCTACCGCCCTCACGGGAGCCATCTGCGAGTTCGGGAGCGATGCGCACGAACGGCGGAAGTACGTCGTGAGTCAACCGGTCGGCGGCGCTCGCCGCGCCGCGAACCGTTTCCGCGGGGCGGCCGAAGAACGGCACCTGCGCGAAGAGATACCAGGCGGGTCCGGTGGTCAGGCGATGCGCCCGGTCGGCGTGCCCCGCCGCAGAGCTCATCGCTGCCTCCGAGGCAGCGTTCCCCGTCGTATCCGCGACCGAGTGCCGCAGCGTATCCAGCGACCGCTGAGCGGCCAGCAACTCCGTCCGGGCAAGTAGACCGGTGCCCACGATCCAGCCCGCTAGGGCAAGACACAGGGCGGCGGCGGCCGACAGCACGTGCCGGGCACGAGGCCGTGGGAATCGGCGGCTCGCCGGCTCCGTCCTTGGAGACCGCCCCGTGTTCTCGATGAATTCGAGACGCTCACGCAGGTGTCGCAGCCACACGGAGAACTCGGTGATCAATGGTTTTCGAGCCACGAGGCTGCTCCACCCACGCCGCCTCCGGGTGGGACCACTCCTGTCGCCCTGCGAAGAGCGTGGCCGGGCCAGTCGCCCGGACGAGGGGACACGGCGACGGCAGCCCAGGCTGTGCCGGCCGCCCGCGCGCCACGCCACATCGACGACGTCGCCAAATTCTCCACGCTCCTTACATGAGTCAGGGCCAGAACCGACGGGGCAAATTGGCTCTACACACCCATACATGTCGCTGGGTAGCGTCCGATAACGCCTTGGAATACCCGAATCACTGGATGGCCCAATAATTCATACCGAGGTGTTGGCCTCCTATGAGCCAGCCCCACGGTAAGGGCGGCTCGGTATTCGCGTTCGTAGTCGATCGGGCTCTTGGAGTCGAACGCTTCGCTGACGGCCTCGTAGAAGTACGACCCGACGCGGCCCATGGACGAGAAGTCGCCCAGGTTGCAGCAGGCCGTACGCCCCGCTCGCTCCCTCCCGGCTGGCTGCCGGAAGGGAGCGAGGGGGCGTATGGGGTCGGGTCAGCGGGTGCTCGTGCGCCGGCGCCGGTGGAGCACTGCGGCTCCGCCCGCGAGGGCGAGTGCCATGCCGGAACCGCCGGCAAGGAGCA
This sequence comes from Streptomyces sp. NPDC006430, assembly GCF_040612395.1. NCBI lineage: Bacteria > Bacillati > Actinomycetota > Actinomycetes > Kitasatosporales > Streptomycetaceae > Streptomyces > Streptomyces sp. NPDC006430. The sequence continues at coordinate 530,516 of NZ_JBEXQA010000001.1, read as the reverse complement.
GGGTGGAGGACGAGGCGTCGTCCGCCTTGAGTTGGGGGCTGTAGCCGCTGGAGTAGCCCTTGGTGGCGTACTCCGAGCCGGGGAGCTTGTCGGCGTAGCGGGCCTTGACCAGTTTCTGGTAGTCGCTGAGCGACACCGATGCCTGGCCGCCCAGTCCTTGCCGGGCCTGGTCGTTGAGGGGCTCGACGGTGAGGAGCTTGAGTTGGTACCAGCCGCGGATCTGCGGCTCGGTGAAGACCAGTGTGCCCACGGTGGCCTTGCTGGCGTACGTGGCGTCGCTGTCGCCGTCGCGCACGGCCGCCAGGTGCCAGCCGCCGCCCTGGGTGGGGGCGAGCATGACGGTGGCGTTGCGGCCGTTGACGGTGGTGCTCAGCGAGGAGACCAGCTGCGTCAGCTTGATCGCCTCGGTGGGCAGTGGCTGGACGGTGCCTGCGACGAACCCGGGGGTGATCTCGTTCCGTGCCACTGGGTCCTTGATCGTGAAGACCGGGAGGCCCTGGCACGGCTCGGCCGTTTCGGGGATCGTCTCCACCGGCCCACCAGCGCCGCCGCTGGGCACCGGAGTGCGCAGGAAACGACAGACGGCGTTGCGGACCTCGGTGGACTTCACCGCGTTGAGGGCGGCCTGGTAGTCGGGGATGTCGGCCGGGAGAGGGTCCTTGGCCGGGACCGCGTGCGTCGGACCGACGACGGACAGCAGCGCGGATGCACTCACTGCGATGACGATGGACAGACGGGAGAAGCGAGAGGCCGCCCGCTTGCCGGAGGTTTTGGTGCCGCTGCGTCTGGGCCATATAGGGGACTTACAGCGAATTGGCCCCCTACTGATTAGCCGGTAACCGTCGTGGAGCGTCACCAACCCTTCGGCGGTGGGCTGCTCCAGAGCGGACCACGAGGCACACGGTTCGGTGGTCAGCCCTCCACACCGTCGCCCGGTCTGCCCCCTGCGCCGTCCCCCGCGCCGCCCCTCGGCCCGTCCGCCGGTTTCCCGGGAGCGAGCCGGTCGACCACTTCGGCCAGATCCTCGCACACCTGCTCGATCCTCAGGCGGATGTTGTCCTGCTCGGTCACCAACGCGGACAGCAACAGCCCGGTCAGGGCCGCCGAGCCGTTGAGCGCCTGGAGGTTGACCATGATCTCGAACAGCGTGTGGTCCGCGAACGGTCCGGCGCGATCGGTCGCCGCCACGATGGACAGCACGGACACGATCAGGACGCACGGAGCACTCCCGGGGAGTTGGAAGCGCACGGCGGACCAGATCAGCAGCGGGAAGACGAGGAAGAGCACCGAGAGGGAACTCCTGGTGGCCGCCAGGGTGACGACCCCGACGGCGACCATCAGCGTCGCCGCCTCGGCGGCGCGGTAGGGGTCCTGCGGCATCCGGACCCTGGGCAGGACGAGCAGCAGCGGCGTCACTACGAGCACCCCCATCGCATCGCCGGCCCACCACGCCGACCACACCGGCCAGAACTCGCTCGGCGGCAGGTCGCCGGTGGCCACCAACACCCCGGTGCCGACGGACGAACTGATGAGCATCGGCAGCAGCCCGCCCAGGAAGACCAGGGCCAGGCCGTCCCGCAGCCGGTCCATTTCGCTACGGAATCCCACCCGGCGGAGCAGCAGGTACGCGCACACCGGGGCGAGGGTGTTCCCCACGACGATCCCGATGCCGGAGGGCTGGAAGCCGCTGATGCCAGCGATGGACAGGTACGTGCCGAGCGCGATCCCGGGCCAGACCCGCAGCCCCATCCACAGCAGGGCGGCCACCGCGATACCGGTGGGCAGCCACAGGGGCGTGACCTGCGCATCCTCGACGGGCACGCGCAGCAGGAGGCCGACCCGTCCCGTCGCGTAGTAGGCGCCGGCGACAGCGAGGATCCCGAGAAGAGTTCCGGTCAGACGTCGCCATTCCTCGGTGCGCACCACAGCATCAGACAACAAGCGCCGCCTCCGCACGGAGCGTGACACGCACTACCAGGGCGCGGGGCCCGCCGCGTCATGGCTGAGGACCAGCACCGCCGCGTCGTCCGCGTGGCCGGTGGAGTCGGCCACCTTCATGATCTCGGCGGCGATCTCGTCGGGGTCGGCTCCCGCTGTCTCCCGCACGACCCGGACCACCCGGGCCAGCCCGACGTCGATCGGGAACGACGGCCCTTCGACCACGCCGTCGGTCAGGAGGGCGATGGATCCCGCCTGGTCCAGCTTGCGCCGGGTCACCGCGTAGCCCTCGCCGGCCTGCACGCCCAGCGGCATCCCGCCCTCGTCGTCGGTCACGCCGTACCGGCCGTCGACCGTGGCCCAGACGCTGGGGACGTGTCCGGCCCGGGCGCTCTCCAGCTCCCAGGTCTCGGGGTCGAAGCGGAGCAGGGTACAGGTCGCGAAGAGTTCGCAATCCATCGAGAGCAGGACGTCGTTGGCCCGGCTCAGCACCTCCCCCGGATCGACGATGACGGTGGACACCGCGCGCAGACCGACGCGGACCTGTCCCATGAAGGCGGCGGCCTCGACGTCATGGCCCTGGACGTCGCCGATGGAGAAGGCGAGCGAACCTTCGGGCAGCCGGAAGCCGTCGTACCAGTCGCCGCCGATGTCCAGACCGTGCCGGGCGGGCGCGTACCGGGCGGCGGTGCGCAGACCCGGGACGGCGGGCAGCGAGCTCGGCAGCATCTCGCGTTGCAGGGCCTCGGCCAGTTCCACCCGGGCCTGCTGCAGTTCGGCGCCCGCACGGGCCCGCTCGGTGAGCCGTCCCAGCGTGGCCAGCAGGTCGTCGGCGCTCACCGACCGCGGAGTGCGGCGCGGGGTCACGGGCCGCTCCCGGGTGCACTCATATGTCCCTGCTCTCGGCTCTCGGCTCTCGCTGCACTGTGCCCCAAAGACCCGGTTCATCATATTTCCACCCCTCTACGGGCGCTACAGGTGCGGTCCGCGCACCCGGGGGCCTCGCCGACCGCTCCGGGGGGCCGCGGCCCGGCTGCACGGCCCACGGGGCAACGGCGCCGGTCAGCCGACCACAGGGCGTGAGCTATGTTTGAAGAAGAGTGACAGGAGAGGGAGGCCCACCGGTGTCATCGGGGCAGCAGGCACGGGCACAGGCGGCTGCGATCACGCCGAGTGGGCAGGCACCGCCGGTCCACGAGCGCGCCCCCGGCGACCGGGTCCGCGCCCTGTTCGACGGCCACCGGCTCTCCCCGGGGCAGCGGCGGATCGCCCAGTACCTGATCGACCACCTCACCGAGGCCGCGTTCCTCTCGATCACCGAGCTCGCGGAGCGGGTCGGGGTCAGCCAGCCGTCGGTGACACGTTTCGCCACCTCCCTCGGATTCAGCGGGTACCCGGCCCTGCGGGACGCGCTTCAGCCGATGGCGCTGAGCGCGGTGGCGGGCTCACCGGAGACCCGCGAGCAGTTCCGCCGCAACGAGCTCCAGGCGGCCGTGGACGCCGAGATCGTGAACTTGGAGAACGTACGGCGGCTGCTGGCCGACACCGATCAGGTGCTGGACATCGGCCGCGAGCTGGCCCGCTCGGTGCCGCTGACCGTCCTCGGGCTGCGGATCTCGGTCTCCCTCGCGGAGTACTTCGCGTACGCGGCACGGCGCATCCACCCCGACGTCCGACTGGTGACACGTGGCGGCAGCGTCGCCTATGACGCCCTCCTACAGTCCGGGGCGGCGGGCGGCACCTGGGTGCTGGCGTTCGCCATGCCCCGGCACGCCAAGGAGACCCTGGGGGCCCTCAAGGCCGCCCGCAGCGCCGGGCTGAAGATCGCGCTGATCACCGACACGACCTTGGGTCCGCTGGTGGACGAGGCGGACGTGGCGCTGACCGCCGGGACCGGGGCGCGGCTGGTTTTCGACTCGTACGCGGCTCCGGGGATGCTCTCCGCAGCCTTGTTGCAGGCGATGGCCGACGCCGATCCGGAGCGGACCCAGGCGCGGCTCGAAGGGTACGAGCAGGTCGCCGACCAGCACGGATTCTTCCTGTAAGACCGATTTTCAACCGGTACGGAACGGTCCACTTTCATGCCAGGTGAGCGCATGTAATTTTTCATTCTCTTGTTTACTCGACGGTATATATGTTTACTAAGCAGCGCGCCGGATCGCACGGACGCCAGGAGAGCGACCCCACGCCCTCCCAGACAGACACTCGTACGGGATGCTCCTCCTCACGTCCCGCCTGGGTGCCAGTCCCGGCACCTCGATCCACCAGAGCGCTCGAGGCGGCCTCGGTCAACCCCTGGGCCGAGGCCGCCCCACCCACGTCTCGATCAGAGTTCGACACCACTCGGAAGCGACGAGAATGCGCCACACGGCCTCTACCACGCTCAGCCCGGACTGGCCCTGCCAGGTCAAGACCCCCGGTACGCACGACTGGGAACGCACGGCCATGCGCTGGCTGCGGGATCTGCTCCCGGCCCGCTACGGCAGCTACTCGACGCTGACCCGCAGCCCCGTCCTCCTCTCCCGGCACGCCCAGCTCCAGCTCCAGCACGAGATGCGCGCGGTTCGGGTCGCGCTGGAGACCAGCCGGGCCGAGCTGCCCTCGATGGGCGTGGCCGAGTCCGTCATCGAGAACTCGATCCGGATGTACGCCGTCGAACTCCAGCAGCTGGGCCGACTCTCCCGCGCGGTACGCCTCGTCAGCGACGCGCTGCGCGTCACACCCAGTTGACCTGCGCGCGGCGCAGCAGGGGATCATCCACGAGCTCCCACAGCGGGACCGCGTAGTTGCCGAACCCGTAGCGGCCGCCGTAGTGCAGGCCGAGGACGCGGTGGTCGACCAGGTCGAGGACCGGGGAACCGCTGTTGCCGCCCAGCGTCGAGCAGTCGTGCTTCACCGTGAGCTCGCCGGGAACCAGCCCCGTCGTCGTACCGGGCTGAAGGCGCTTCACGTTGTACACGTCCATGAAGATGCGCCGCATGGCCTCCGGTTCGTTGCGGCGGCCGTCCTCCGCCGGGTAGCCGATCACGTACACCGGCCGTCCGGGCACGTCGGCCGGTGGATCGGCAGCCACGGCCAGCGGGGTCGTCGAACTCGGCCCGGCCCGGGTGGTGTCCACCCGCAGCAGGGCCATGTCCACCTCGGGGTGGATCCCGACCACTTCGGTGACCGCGCATTCGAGCGAGCCGTCGCCGGGCACGGCGGCCAGTTCCTCGGCCAGGTCGACGCGGGCGCTCATGCCGGGCCGGAAGGACCAGCCGGCACCGTCACCGAGGGCGAACTCGGCCGCCACGTGGCGGTTCGTCATCACAACGTCGGGGCCGACGAGGAAGGCGGTGCCCAGCCAGTCCAGGCTGGTGTGACCGGTGACCTCCACCCGGCCCACGCGGGCGATCGACGCCCGGATCCCGGCGCGCTGACCGTCGAGCACCGCCCAGTCCCCCTGCTGCGAGGGAAAGTCCTGGCCCTGGATCAACAGGGCGGGCCGACCTTCGAGGAGGACGATCGCCTCGACGCCGAAGTACTCTTCGTCGTCGACCTCGTCCGCCCGGCCGGCGGCCAGCTTCTCCAGCCCGGTGACACCCGCGCTGAGCACCCTCGCCCTCTCCTGCCGGGCGAACTCACCGATCTGCCCGGCCGGGGCCCGATCCGCCGGAAGGTCCTGCGAGGACTCGGGGACCTCCGCGTCCAGCTGCCGACGCACCCGTTCGGCGACCTCGCCAAGGTTCCCGAAGACCTGCTCGGGACCGGTCGCCACCGGTGAACCACCGCGCATCTCACGCCACCTCCGCCCGACTCTGCTCCGGCGCAGGGGCCTGTGCCACCTGTGCCGCCGTGATCTCGGCATGGACCTCGGGGCTGTGCTCCCGCAGGTGCCGCATGACGCTGCTCATCTGCGTGCCAACGTTGACGAACGCGGTGTTCTTGCCCTGGAAGCTGACGTCCTCGACGCGCCGCGTCCCTCGGTGCAGCGCGACGACCCTCCAGTCGTCGGTGAAGACCGGCGATCCGGAGGAACCGCCCCGGGTGTCGGTGAAGTAGCGCACGTCGTCCTCGTTCGCCTCGTAGACGAGGTTGTTGCGCAGGGCGACGCGCTTGGGCTGGCCGCCGGGATGCTGAATGATGTTGACCGCAACCGGCTCGTCGCGGACGACCGTCAGCGGTTCGGTGGCCACCCGCAGGGCGGGCCGCGGCGGCTCGTCGGCGAGCCGCACGATCGCGTAGTCGAGCGCCTCGTCCCAGGCGACCAGGCCGCTCGCGGCCACCTCCTCGGTCTCCGTCTCGTCGGCGCCGTAATCGAAACGCGAGCGCGAATGCTGCACCTGCAACTGGAGGTCCGCGGGATCCACGATGCCGCGATCGGTGGCGCTGCGGGTCCGGGCGTTCACCACGTGGTGGTTGGTGACGAGCAGGCCCGGCGCGATCAACCAGGCCGTACCCGAGTGCGGGAAGCCGTTCGGCTGGAGCGGGGCACCGGCCTGGTACGGGGGAACCTTGATCCGGGCGACCGACGTACCGGCCAGGTCGCCGCCGTGCAGGAACTCGAAGGGCACCGTGTCGTCCCGGTGGACGATCTCTTCCTTGGTCTCTCCGGTCGGCAGCCCGGCGGGAACGTCCGGCTCGCCGGCGGCGTCGCGCGCCACCGCGTCCAGGGCCCGCTGGAAGACGGCGAGCGGCCCCGCCTCAGCGGTCTGGGCGACGGCGTTGCGCAGCCAGATCTCCAGCGGTACCGATCCGTCGACGAGCCGCTCCACCCGGTTCATCTCGTTGAGGTCCGAGTGCACCTGCATGCCGGGGGCCGCCATCATCGGCAACGTCCCCCGGTACTTGGGCAAGATGCCGTCCAGGAGCAGCCGCCGGACCGAGGGGTCGGCCAGCCCGGTCTCCAGCGCGGCGTCGACCAGCCGGACGATTTCCTCGGAGGGGAGATACGCATCGCTCATACCGGCTCAGGCCGCACGGGGGCCGTTCCTTTCGGCAGTGCGCCCCACGGTCGGCGGCGCCGGGTCGGGAGTGCCCGCACCAATGGCGGCGGCCACGCCGGAAACGAGTTCCCCGCTCCGGTCACGCAGTACGAGCAGCCGCCGGGCGAGCCGGTCGAGGGTGCCCCGGCTACGGGCTTCGCGGAGCATGCCGGTCATCCCGGTGTGGGTGGCCCCGGTGGGCTCGGCAGCCTCCCTCGCGGGCCCGTAGTCCAGTACGACGGCGTCGCTGGACGGCTCCGACGGCGGGGCAGGGACCCGCATCGGGGTCGGGGTCGGGGTCGAGCTCGGGACAGGGGGCTGCTGGGGCGGCTGTGCGGGCTGGGCCGACGTCGGACCGACGGCGTTCTCCAGGATCTTCGCCAGGGCTAGTCGTAGTTCCGGCTGCTCGGCGACCACGCGGCCGATCGAGTCCGCGAGCGCGTCCACGACCCCGTCGTCGGCCTCTGGCAGGCCCACGACCTCCAAGGTGTGGTCGAGTGCGGCCGGATCGTGCCGGGACACCTCGGCCGCGACGGCCCGGACCAGGACCGGCTGCTCGGCCAGTGCCTCGTCGGGCAGCTCCCGCAGCCTCCGGGCGAGGCGCCGGTCGATCGCACCGCCGCGACCCGGCGAGTCGGCCAATCGGGCCCGGGCCAGCATGGCGCCCATCGCGTCGAAGTCGCGTCCGAGGCCGGTGGCGATGTCCTCCGCCTCGGCGAGGTCACGCTCGGCGCCCCGCACGTCGCCGTCGTCCTCCGCGAGGTGCGCGGACAGCAGCAGCAGGTCGAGCTGCGCGTCGGCGTTGCCGGCTTCCTCGGCGCGGTCGACGGCCTGCTGCGCCACGTCCCTGGCCTCCGCCCGCCGCCCGCTGCGCGACAGCGTCTCGACGAGCAGCGGATGGAGGGGACTGCCAGGTGTCCAGGGGCGGCGTTCGGCGAGCCGGGCCGCCGCCTCGTCCGTGTAGCCCTGGGCCAGCAGGTCCTCGACCTCGCGGGCGGCGATCCGCTCCCAGTCCTCCTGGTCGGCGTCGAACATCACGGCGTCCGGGGTGTGCCCACCGATCCGGCCCGTCAGGAAGGCGGCCGACCGGGACGTCATGTCCTGGTCCGCGTTGTCGAGGTGGCGTTCGACACCGGGCTCCCAATGCCGTTCCACGGAGCGCGGGTTCTCGTTGAGGCGCAGCCGGTGGTAGATCTCCTCGGCACGGGCCTCCGGCCCCTCGCGGGCCGCGTAGAACTCCACCGCACGCTGCCCGACGCTGCGCATCAGGTCGGTGCGCGAGGCGTCCGACAGGCGCAGCATGATGGCCCGCAGGTCGCCGCGGTGCCGGACGGCGCCCGGACCGGCCGGCTCCATCAGGTCGAGCCGGGCCAGTTGTCCGAAGAGGTGGCTGGCCCGCTCCGGGGTGTCCACGTGCAGTCCGCACGGGGCGGCCAGCACGTCCTTGACCAGCTCGGGGGTGATGGTCCGCAGCGCCAGGCCCGCCTGGGCCAGGGCGCGCACCTCCTCGTTGGCTATGTGCTTGAGGATGCGGTCGTACAGGATGCCCTGGACGAGCATCTGGTCGACCTTGCGGTAGAAGTACCGGCGCCGGGCGGGCAGGCTCTCGACCAGCTCGCCCAGCGAGCCGGCCTCCTCGCCCACGAGTACAGCCGCCCTCGCCGCCAGTTTCAGGCTGAGCGGGTGTCCGCCGACGCGGTCGGCCAAGGCCCGGGCGACGGCGGCGTCCTCGACCCCGCAGGACATCAGCAGGTCCACGGCGGCCTCCGGTTCGAGGTCGCCGAGCGCGATCGTCTTCGGTTCCGCGGCCCGCCCCGGGTGGTTCACGCTGGCGCGGCCGGCGACGAGGAACCGCAGCCGCGGATACACGTCCTGGAGCGCCGCCCACATGGCCCACATCCGGCCGAGCACGGGGTTCGCCCGGTACTGGGCCTCCTCGAAGGAGTCGACCACGATCACCAGCGGCGGACCGTCGTCCTCGCCCCCGCCCGCCACCTCCTGGACGAGGCATGCGGCGACCCGCCGCACCAGGTCCGTCTCGCGTGCGCGCGCCCGGTTGTGGAACTGCTCGGCGGCGCTGCGCCCGGCTCCCGACCGGGTGGTGGAGAGCTGGTACAGCTCGTCGATGGTGTTCTGCTCCTCCCGCTGGGTGCGGGCGGTCTCCTCACAGGTGACGGCCAGCGCGTCGAACGCGGCGCGCTGGGCCGGGTACTGGATGCCGAACTGGCGTGCGATCTCGGCGACCAGGGTGACCGGCTCCTGCACCGAGAGCGTGGGCCGCTCGAAGTCGATGTAGGCGAAGGGGAAGCGGGACGGGGCGTCGTCCAGGCTGTCGAGGAGGAACTTGGCGAGCAGGGAGCTCTTCCCCATGCCACCCAGCCCGTGGATCAGCAGGGGCGGCTCCCTGACCGGCCCGGTGACGTCGGCACCGGAGGCGAGGTACGCGCGCAACTGGTCCAGTTCGGCGGCGCGCCCGCAGAACCTGCCCTGCACCAGGCGCTCCAACGGTTGGAGCAGCCTGGCGCGCTCCAGCAGACCCTGGACCTCCTCGGGGTCCGGGACGTCGGTCACGTGCGGGACCTGCGCCAGCCACAGCACCGCCTGGAGGACGTCGGCGAGCCCGTCCACGTCCTGCCGCTCCAGGTCCGGGGGGCTGCCGCAGAGGTAGGCGTGGGCGAACCGTTCCGGTCCCGGGCCCTTGGGAACCTGGTCGAGATTGGCCTCAAGGACCAGGCGCGCGGCCTCGGGGCCGGCGAGGCCGCGCAGCGCCGTCTCGCGGACCTCCTGCTTGAGGAGCCAGACGGTGCGGGGCCGCACTCCGAGGGTCGTGCAGTCCTGGACCAGTTCCAGCGCCGCCCTGCCACTGCTCGTCTCCTCGCCCGGCAGCCGCAGCTGCGTGGGGTCGAACCCGGTGAGCAGTGCGGCGGCCTCCCGGTACGCCCGGCGGGTGTCCCGGACCGTCGGGGCCGACACGTCCGCCTCGGTGAGCAGTTCCCGGCGCAGCCGGTCGGCGAAGTCCTCGCCGGGCCGCAGCGAGCGGTGGACGCGCACCGTCCGCTCGGCCGCCGTGCAGACCTTCCGCATATAGCTGTCGTTCCCCGGAGCCCGGGCGGCTTCGAGGACCGTCGAGACGGCCACGTCCGCCAGTGCGGCGACCTCGGCCGCTTCCTGCGGGGACGGCGAGTCCGCGAAGAACTGCCGGAAGAAGGTGTGCAGGTCGTCGGGGTCGGCGACGCGTGCGGTGTCGCGGCACTCGTTCTTGCGGATGTCGTAGGGCAGCTGGCGCATCGTCGGCGCGTAGCCGAGCAGCACCAGCCGGGGCACGGTCTCCTCCCGTACCGGGGTGTACTCGTAGATGGCCAGGGCCAGCTGGCCGATGCAGTCCCAGACGTCGGAATTGGCGTCGAGCTTGTCACACTCGTCGAGGACGAGCCAGAACTGCTCCGGCGCGGCCGTCGCGCGGCTGACGATCTGGTGGACGGCATCGTCGATCGACGGCAGTGAGTCGTTCAACTGTGTCGGATTCAACGGGGAGATCCCGGCACGCGGGTCCTGTACGAACTCGGCCAGCCGCCGGACCACCTGAGCTGCTGTCGACGTGCGCGACAGCGTGACGCGCACCGGGCGGAATCCGCAGTGCTGACCGAGGTACCGAACCAGGCTGTAGGTGTACGAGCGCCCACTGTCCGCCTCCCCGTCGACCATCAGTACGGTCTTCTCGGGGTCGGCGAGGAATTCCCGCAGACGCTCGCGCAGGCCCGCGCGGTCGATGAAGACCTCGGTGCCGTTGCGGAGCACGCCGGCGAGGAAATGGTCCTGGGCGGAGGAGTGCACCGTTTCGTCCTCGAGCAACCTGGCCCGGAACTTCTTCGCCTCCGTGACGGCCGGCAGCGTGCTCAGTTCGTCCAGGCTCACCAGGGCATCGAGCAGGCGGAGCTGCGTCACGATGTCCTTGCGCGAGGCCCGCACCAGTGAGGTGGCGTTCTCACCGCTCTTGTTCGTCAGCGCGAGGTCACCGATGAAGTCCGGGGGGAATCCGAACTGTGCGAGCCGGTCCCGCGGGTCGAGGGTGTCGAGAAAGAAGTCACGCACCCAGGTGGTGACGAGGCCCCATTCCGTATCGGTGAGCGGCATACCGCACCTACCCGGCCACCCCTGCGGGGCGGCGAACGGATTGACTACTACCTGTCATGGTTTCACTCGGTCCGGTTGGTGGCAAGGCGGCCGAAGAGACGGAGCACCGGATCCCGGACCGGTGCGGTCGCAAGGTATTCGCGGATTCCGTGGTGGTTGGCGCTGCCGTTCAGCACGAGGTGGTCGAAGACGAGTCGGACCGGTGCGTAGTCGGGCCGCAGGGTGTGGTCGAGCGCGACCAGGTCGCGCGGATCGGAGGCGTTGTGCCAGGCCGCGACTCCGGCCGGGACCGCGGGGGGCTTCGCCAGGACGTCTTGGACCTCTGTGATCGCGAGTGGTGACCCGACGGTGACGAAGAGGTCTACGGCCCGCTCGACCTCGGCGAGCACCTCGTACGCGATGATGCTGCCGAGGCTGTGGCCGATGACGACGAGCGGGCGGTCGTCGCGGGGGCCGTCCGGTCCTTCGTCGAGGGCGCGCCGGGCCACGTCCCGCATCGCCGGGCCGATCCCGCCGAAGAAGTAGGCGTACACGTCCTCGAAGGTGTGTTTCACCAGCAGCCGGAACAGCGGTGTGCGGCCGATGAGGGGCAGTGGGAGCGCCTCCGGCGAAGCGGCCTCGGTGTCGCCCTCGGCGAGCGCGTCCGCGAGGTAGACCATGTCCCGCAGCCAACCGACGAGCGCCGCGTCCCCGGGGCCGGCCCCGTCGGGGCCGGGAACGCCTTCGGGACTGCCGGCGGCGGCCTTCAGTCGCGCCTCGGCGAGCGTCCGCGCCACGAACTCCTCGGACGACTCCGTCCCGGGCGCCACCGTTTCCCCGAGCGCTCCGGCATCCCGGCTCTGCCCGTCGACGGGGTCTGGCTCGGCCTCGGGGAGGGGAACCGGGTACCGGAGCGGCGCCCAGTAGGCCATGCGCGAGGCCCCGGCCATGTCCACGCCGAAGAGCGCCCTGTCCCACTGGGACTTGAGCAGGTCCGCGCGGACCTTGTTCCCGTTTCCGTGTACGTAGACGACCCGGGCTTCCATAGCACCTCCCGCGCCGCAGCACGGATGCCGGTCACCGTCAGTATTGGTCGGCCGCTCAGTGGCCGCCAGTCGGTCGCGGCCGTTGCTCCGGCCGCCACGCACGATCGGGGGTCGCCGCGCGCACCGCGGTTCGCCGGACCGGCCGCCACGGAAGACCCTCCTCGAAGCAACGCCCCATCCGGTGCCACCGCGCTTCCGCATTCGAGGAGGACCTCATGCCCTCAGGCCTGTCCATCCACGTAGGGCTCAACAACGTCGACCCCCAGGCGTACGACGGCTGGGACGGCCAGCTCATGGCGTGCGAGAACGACGCCCGTGACATGGCCGAACTGGCCCGCGCCGCCGGATTCGACGACACCGTGATCCTGACGAAGAACGCCACCGTGGGCAACGTCACGTCCGAACTGCGCAAGGCGGCGGCCAAGCTCAAGGCGGGTGACATCCTGCTGTTCACCTACTCGGGCCACGGCGGCCAGATGCCCGACTCCGAGGGCGACGAACCGGACGAGCTGGACGAGACGCTCGTGTTCTTCGACCGCCAGTTCCTCGACGACGAGCTCCACCGGGAACTGCAACGGTTCGACAAGGACGTCCGGATCCTCACCTTCCTCGACAGCTGTCACAGCGGCACCGCCACCGAGACCCTCGACGCCTCCAGCCCGGAGCAGGGCGTCCGCCTGATGCCGGTGCTGAAGCAGCAACAGATCTTCGAGCGGGACAAGGCGTTCTTCCAGAAGCTCCAGCGCGAGCTGAGGAACACGAGCGGTGACGGGAACGAACCCGGGGTCGTGCTCATCTCGGCCTGTCAGGACGACCAGGTCGCCCTGGACGGCCGCGTCAACGGCAAGTTCACCGAGACGCTGCTGCGGGTCTGGAGCGGCGGAGCCTTCGACGGCAGCTACGAGGCCTTCCACCAGGACATCAAGAAGCGAATGCCCGCCACTCAGATCCCGAACTTCTTCACGACCGGCAGCCCCGGTGCCGGGTTCCTGGGCCAGAAGCCGTTCACGATCTGATCCCGGCACCGACCGGATCCGGAACGGCGAGTGACCTTCCGCGCGGTCCGTCGTTGAGCACGGCGGTCAAGCGAAGTGCACCGAGAAGTCCCGGGTCTCCCCGCGAGGCCCGGGACTTCGTGCACGACCCCCTTGCCGGGCCGGACTGACCCACCGAGCTCCGTTCTCGTCGTGGCCGGCCGCTCCGCGTCATCCGCGCAGTGCCGCGATGAACCAGGTGAACCGGGGCGAGGCGGGTTGCGGACCGTCGGCGGCACGATTTCCGCATCGGAGTAGAAGCGGACGGTCTTGACCGTCAGCCCGGCGCGCCGGGCGAGTTCCCCGATCGAATAGAGCGTGTCGCGCTTCATCCCCCACCTTGCTGTCGCCCCTTGTGGGAGACCCAAGCCCGCCGGAACGCCGTCCAGTCCTCGGGGGAGTTTCCCCTACGGTGCTCGACGCTCGGGCTGCGGGACACGGAACCCGCTGGTCAGGGGGGACGGCAGCTGACAGACTGGGACGGCTTCAGCTCTACCCAGGAGGACATATGGCACAGGAGTCGGACACTCCGCAGGACGAATCCGCGGAAGAGGCGGCGAAGCGCAAGTTCCGGGAGGCCCTCGAACGCAACGCCCGCAGCGCCCATGCGCAGCAGGCGCACCAGAGCCGGGCGAAGATCCAGGGCGCCAGTGGTGGCGCCGGCGGCAAGAACAAGAAGACCCGGCGCAAGACGGGCTGACCGACCGCCCGGGCCCGGCATCGGCCCGGCGGTCGCTTCGTCGCGGAGAGGAGATTTCCCTTCTGTCGTCCCGGACTTCGGCTCGACCGGTCCGGGCCGCCCACTGGGCCAGTCGGGTGACACCCGATAACCAAGAGCGCTGATGGCAGTTGATCAGCTCGTCCCGCCGGGGGCAGCCATCTCAACGCAACAGCGCTACAGAAGGACATTCCTCATGCTCAAGAAGCTCATGGCCACCACTGCGGTCACCGCCTCCGTGCTGGGTCTCGGCGCCGCGGCAGCCGCCCCGGCGATGGCGATCGGCAACGACAACGGCGTGAACACGGTCAACGGCAACGACTCCTCCCAGATCTACGGCAACCAGGAGACCAAGGGCGCGATGAGCCCGCAGCTCAGCGCTGTCCAGGGCACCCTGAACAAGCCCTGCATCGCCCTGCCTGCGAAGGTGAACGCCCAGTCGCTCGTTGGGGAGGTCACCGCCGTCGGCGTCCAGGACATCAACGTCCTGCACAACCCGATGAACCAGCAGTGCACCGAGAACTCCACCCAGGCCAAGGGCGACGACTCGGCCTCGCACATCCTCAGCAACATCCCGGTCCTGTCCGGCAACGCCTCCGCCGGCAGCTGATCACCCCGACACCACTTGCAGAGCCCGTACGCGCGATCGCGTACGGGCCCTGTCCGTTGTCACGGAGGACAGAAAACTGGTCTAGACCTTGACAGGTCCAGACCAGTTTCGATTCAGTGGCGGGTACATGCCCCCTCACGGCAATTCCCCCCACTGAAGGAGCAGTTACGTGATACGTGCGCTTCGACGCCGTACCCTCGCCCTGGCCGCCGCAGTGGCCTCCACCCTCGCCCTGTGCGTCGCCCTCCCTGCCTCCCCCGCCGCCGCGGCAGCCGCCTGCGTCACCTCATGGGCCTCGTCGGCCGTCTACACCAACGGCATGAGCGCCTCGTACGGCGGACACAACTGGCAGGCCAAGTGGTGGACCCAGGGAGAGACGCCCGGCACCACCGGCCAGTGGGGCGTCTGGTCCGACCTCGGCACCTGTGGCGGCGGTGGCGGTCAGGACCCCGATCCGGACCCCGGCGCCCCGTCCGGATTCGTGGTCTCCGAGGCCCAGTTCAACCGGATGTTCCCGAGCCGCAACCCGTTCTACACCTACAACGGCCTGGTGGCGGCCCTGTCGGCGTACCCCGCCTTCGCCCACACCGGTGATGACACCGTCAAGCGGCGGGAGGCTGCCGCCTTCCTGGCGAACGTCTCGCACGAGACGGGCGGGCTGGTGTACATCGTCGAGCAGAACACCGCCAACTACCCCCACTACTGCGACGCGAGCCAGCCCTACGGCTGCCCCGCCGGACAGGCCGCGTACTACGGCCGCGGCCCGATCCAACTCAGCTGGAACTTCAACTACAAGGCGGCCGGCGACGCCCTCGGCATCAACCTGCTCGCCAACCCGTACCTCGTGGAGCAGGATCCGGCCGTCGCCATGAAGACGGCCCTGTGGTACTGGAACACCCAGAACGGGCCGGGCACCATGACCGCCCACGCCGCGATGGTCAACGGAGCGGGCTTCGGCGAGACGATCCGCTCCATCAACGGTTCGCTGGAGTGCAACGGCGGCAACCCCGCCCAGGTCCAGAGCCGGATCAACGCCTACCAGAGCTTCACCCAGATCCTGGGCGTCACACCGGGCAACAACCTCAGCTGCTGACGGCCCCGCCACTGTCCTGCGGCCCCTCAGCGGGTCCGCAGGACGGTGGCCAACTGGGACCGGGAGCGCAGGTCCAGCTTCTGGTAGATCCGGGTCAGCCGGGCCTCGACCGTCTTGACGCTGACGAAGAGCTTCGCGGCCGCCTCCTGGTTGCTGGCGCCCTCGGCCACGAGCAGTGCGAGGCGGGATTCCGCCTCCGTCAACGCGGCCAGCGCCACGGCCGTGCCACCCTCGGCGGGTGTCTGCTCCCTGTTCTCCACGGCGAGTTCCACCCAGGGTTTCGCGCCGGCCGCGGCGAAGACCGCGGCGGCTTCCCGGAGCGCGGCGCGGGCGGGTGCTCGCCGCCGGCGGCGGCGTTCCACCCGGGCCAGGGCGAGCAGCGTACGGCCGCGCTCCACGGGCAGTTGGAGCGCGCCGAACCGGGCCGCCGTGTCCCCCAACAGGTCCACGGCCGCGTCGGCCTCGCCGTGCGCGGACAAGCACAGGCCGCGGGCCCGGTCGAGTGCGGCCAGCACCGTGGTGCGCCCGAGACCGAGGGCGACCGTACGCACGTCGTCGAGCAGTTCCGCGGCTTCGTCGGGCGCGTCCGCGGCGACCAGCGCCTCCGCCAGGTCGCCGTGCCAACGCAGGATCGAGGGGTCGACGACCTGTTGGGCCTCCTCCAGTTCGGCCACCCGACGCAGGGTGGCCACCGCCTTCGCGGCCTCCCCCGTCGCCAGCTCGGTCAGGCCGAGGGCGTACAGACTGCGCGAGAGGAAGACCTGGTCGTGCTCCTCCTCGGAGGCCTGGATACCGCGCCGGGCGTATCCGGCGGCACGCGCGAAGCTACCGCCCACGGCTTCGGCCATCGCGGCGGCGTACCAGGCGGGGCCGGGTGAAAGGCCCGCCTCGATGGTCAGTTCCAGGGCGCGGCGGGCGTGCGCGGAGGCGATCGCGCACCGACCGCTGCGCAGTTCGACCTCGGTGAGGCTGCGCAGGACCTCGAAGACGTCCTCCGCGGACCCGGTGCGCTGGACGGCGGGCAGCAGGCCGAGCAGTTGGCGCCGGGCATCGGCGAGCCGGTCGTCGAAGAGGGCGTGCCGGACGGCGAGGTACTGCGGCGCGTTGCGCATGCCGAGCGGCACCTCGGGGGCGGGCAGGGCCAGCGCTTCGGCCAGGATGTCCTCGGCGTCCGGGTCACCGAGGATGCGGCCCATGCGGGCCTGGACCGTGAGGGCCATGGCCTCCGCGACCTGGTCTCCCCCCTTCGCGGCGAGCGCCCGGGCCTCGGCGGCGGCGTCGCGGGAGCGGACGGGGTCGCCGTCACTGAGGTTGTGCTTCGTGGCGATCCGCAGCTGCACGGCGGCCTGGAGGGCGGGGTCGCCCGCGGCCTCGTCCATGGCGTACGCGAACGTCTCGTCCAGGGCGGCGAGGGCCTGTCCCGCAGCGTCGATCACGGCCAGGCGGGCCCGTACCCGGTCACCGGGGGAGGCGTCCCGGGCCAGCACGGCACGGGACGCCCGGCGCGCGAGGTCGGCGCGGCCGGCCCAGCCGGCGTCCTCGGCGGCGGCGACGAGGCGGGCCAGCTCGTCTCCGGGCCGGGTGGTCGGCGTACGTTCGGCCGCGAGCAGGCCGAGCTCGGCGGCCAGGGCGCGCTGACCGCGTCGCCGGCAGGCTGCGGCGGCCTCGGTGATCTCGGCGGCGAGCCACTCGTCGGGGGTGTCCACGGCCAGTGCGCGATGGCGTACGGCCTGGACGGGGTCGTCGACGGCGGCGGCGAGGGCGGCGTGGCCGGCGGCGCGTTCGGGCCAACCCGCGTCGGCGGCCAGCGCCATGGGGAGGGCACCGGCGGTGAACACGACCGCGCCGTCCTCCCCGACGGTGACCAGCGCGACCCTTTCCGCCTCGGCGAGTTCGGCCTCGGCGTCGGGGCGGCCGGCGCGGCGCAGCAGCGCGGTCGTCGGACGGGCCGCGAGGGCGGCGAGCAGCAGCGTGCGGCGGGCCTCGGCGGGTGCTTCGGCGAGGAGCCGGCGGGCGACCTCCCGGGCCTGGCCGGACAGCGGCAGCGGATCGGCGTGGTGGGCACTGCCGTCACGGGCCTCGGCGGCCTGCGCGAGGGAGTGCCCGAGGGCGAGCGCGAGCCGGGGGTTGCCGCCGCTGGCCTGGTGGATGCGGCCGGCGAGACGGGCGGGCAGGCCGTGCACGGACAGGAGTTCGGCCACTTCGTCGGCGCCGAGCGGGGGGACACGGATCGCGGGGGTGCCGGGGCCGCACAGGGGTTCGGCCACCGGGGTGCCGCCCTGGACGCATTCGGCCACGAGGACACGTACCCGGGGTGGCGTCAGGCGGAGCGCGAAACGCAGCAGATCGGTGCTTTCCGCGTCCAGCCACTGGGCGTTGTCGAGGACGAGCAGGACGGGGCTGCGGGCGGCGAGGGTGCGCAGCACCTCTACGACGGCGAGCCGCAACGCCACGTGGTCGCGTCCCGCCCGGGGCGCGTCCGCTTCCCGGCGCAGCAGGGCGATGGCGGTGCGTTGGGGTCCGGAGAGGCGTTCCAGCACGGTGCACGGCACGGAGGCGAGCAGGGCGGCGGCGGAGGCTTCGGGTATCCACCGGTCGGAGGCTTCGGGGGCGAGGCGCAGCACGGTCTCGTGGCGGGCCGCGGCTGCGGCCGCGACGGCCGCGACCACTTCGGTCTTGCCCGCGCCGGCGGGTCCGGTGAGGAGGGCGCGCCCGTGCGTGGTCAACGCCCGTTCGACCGCCCTGGTCAGTTCACCGTGTCCGACGGTCGTGTCAGCGTGCCCCGCAGCCGCCACCACGCACTGCCACCAGCCTCTCGGTCCCCAGTCTGTGCCTCTCCTGTGAGACGCGACAATACGAGGTCGGATGCCGGGTGAACACGGATTGTGACGCAGAATTCAGTCAGCCGTCGGGAAAGAGCTGCGGACCTGCCGATACGGGGTGTATCAGCAGGTCCGCGGGCTGGCTTGGTCCGGACTATCGGCCCGTCAGGCCGATGTGGCGCCGTCTTCTTCCGGTCGGGTCAGAACCCGAGCTTCCAGGAGTCGATGTAGCCGGTGTCGCCGCCGGCGTTGTCGTTGACGCGGAGCTTCCAGGTGCCGTTGGCGACCTCCGAGGAGGCGTCGACGGTGTACTGCTGGTTGATGTTGTCGGCGCTTCCGCCGGCGCGGTTGTGCAGCGTGTAGACGGTGCCGTCCGGGGCCACCAGGTCGACCTTCAGGTCACCGATGTAGGTGTGCACGATGTTCACGCCCACCGTGAGGGTGGCCGGCGCGTTGCCCGCCACACCGCTGACGGTGATCGGGCTCTCCACGGTCGTGTTGTCACCGATCGTCACGTTCGTGGTGTTCTCGAAGCCCGGGGTGGTGGGGGTCGAGGTCACGGCGGTCACGGTGGCGGCAGCGTCGGCGAGACCGGCGCCGCAGCCGCCGGTGCAGGTACCGGCCAGGGGGCGGGCGTTCGCCTTGATCGCCGACTCGACCTGTGCCGGGGTCAGCGAGGGCTTGGCGGCGACCATCAGCGCGGCGAGGCCCGCGACGTGCGGGGCGGCCATGCTGGTGCCCTGGTAGGGCTTGTAGATTTCCGAGCCCGGGGTGGTGGTGCCGGAGTTCAGCGTGGAGAGGATGCCGTTCTCCGGGGTGGTGACGGTGCCGGGCGTGTCGGTGGCGCGGCGGGTCTCACCGCCCGGGGCGGCGATGTCCACGAGGGTGCCGTAGTTGGAGTAGAAGGAGCGGTCGCCCGTGCGGTTGCTCGCGGCCACGGTGATCACGTTGTTGCAGCTGGCGGGGGTGAAGCCGCTCGCGTCGGCGTTGCTGTTGCCGGCGGCGACGACGACTGTCGTTCCGCGGGCGACGGCCGCGTTGATCGCGTTCTGGTAGCTGCTGGTGCAGGTGCCGGAACCGCCGAGGCTCATGTTGATCACCTTGGCGGGGGTGGCGTTCGCCGGGACGCCCGCGACGGAGCCGCCGGAGGCCCAGGTGATGGCGTCGACGATGTCCGAGGTGGCGCCGCCGCACTTGCCGAGGACGCGGACGGGCTGGATCTTCGCGTTGTACGCGATGCCCGCAACGCCCTTGGCGTTGTTGGTGGCCGCGGCGATGGTGCCCGCGACGTGGGTGCCGTGCCAGGAGGAGTCACTGGCCTTGGAACCGGTGCCGCACTCGCCGGCGGCGCTCCAGTCGCCCTGGTCGGCGGGGTTGCTGTCGCGTCCGTTGCCGTCACGGGCGGCGGTGGAGCTGGAGATGAAGTCGTAGCCGGCGACGACGTTCGGGGCGACGTCGGAGTGCGTCACGTAGCCGGTGTCGATCACGGCGACGGTGACGCCGGAGCCGGTGCTCTTGTCCCAGGCGGCCGGAACGTTCATGCCGGCGGTGGACTCGAAGAGGTCCCACTGCTTGGCGTACTCGGTGTCGTTCGGAGTGGCCATCGCGTAGGCGCGGGCGTCCGGCTCGACGTAGGCGACGTCCGGGTCGGCGCGGAACTGGGCCATCACGTCGGCCGCGACGGAGGGAGCGACGGCACCGCCGAGGTTGACGAGGGCGGCTCCGGTGCCGAGACGGCGGTCGAACTTCGCCTTCTTGCCGGCCTTCTTGCCCTTGGCTGCCGCGTCGTCGGCGGCGGCCGAGTTCGAGCTGGCCTCGGTGGCGGAGGACTTGTATCCGACGATCAGGTTCTCGACGGGCGCGGCACCGGTGGGTGCGGCAGCGGCCGGGAGGGCGGAAGCGGCAGCGGCGGGGGCCGGGGCGGGCTCCGCGCCGGTCAGGGCCACCGCGGCGGTGGCGGACCCGGCGAGCAGGGTGACGGACATCGCCACCACGGATATGAGCCTGCGTCTCGATGCGTGCACAGTGTTCCCTTTCGCGGGCCGTTTCCGGGCGGACCGGAGCGGCCGGTTGAGCTGTGTGGGAGGTGAACCGGCGGCTACGGGGCCGGGGAAGGGCTGGTCAGACCCGTCCCGGCCACCGCTGCTCGCCGCGTCGTCCCGGCCGCTTCGGCGGGGCTGGGCGACGGCGGTGCGGGCGATCCCCCGACCGTACGGCTTCGCACCATGTGGGGTTGGGGCGGGGGCCGTTCGAAGCGGGAAAGATCGCCGGTGGGCAGACAGTAGGCAACGCGGGGATGAACCCGATACGGGGAAAACCCTTGTCGCCCCCTGCCGGCCCCCTACGCCTCCGGCCCGTCCCTCCCCCGCGCCCCCTCGGTCCGCCCTCGACGGCACCCTACGCGCACCCGCCAGGCTCCCCGACGACGCCCCCTGCCTGCGGGAACCCGGCCCCCGCCGACACCGTGGGGCCCGCCGGCCGAGGGGGCCCGCCGGCCGAGGGGGCCCGCCGGCCGGGGCTGGACGGGCAACCCGAAACGAGCGCACCCGGCGACCCCGGCACCCTGCGGCACCGTGCAACGGCAGCGCCTCGACGTCGGTCGGGGCGGTGCTCGGGCGGAGGACGGTCGCGTCCCTCAGAGTTGCTGCGGGAAGCCGTGCTTGCGGAAGTAGGTCCAGCTGGTCTCGTTGGGTTCGGACCACTTCTCCGGGGCGTGGGCGTACTCGGGGTGCTCGGCGGCGATGCGGGCACGGGTGCGTGCGGGGACCTCGGCGTAGGAGCCGAGCTTGCGGCCCCGACAGTGGAAGGTGAGGCCGCCCGGCCGCGCCCCCTGTTCCATCCAGGGGAGCCACGGGGACATCCGCATCCAGGACATGGTGCACGGGACGCTGGGCTCGTCGGTGGTGAACACCGTGGTCGGAGCGAAGAACTGGAAGAGCTCCAGAGCCCGGTACGTGTCGTCGGCGGAGTTGAGCGGGTAGTCCGCGACCGGCAGCGGCGAGGGATAGGCGAGCGGGATCTCCAGGCTGAAGCACACCTGGTCCCCGAGCTCGGTCAGGGGGATGGGGAACGGCCGTAGCTTCTGGTTGGCCGGGTCGTTCCAGACGTGGACCACCGGCTTGCCCTCCCAGGTGTCCAGGATCTCCCGGGTCTGCGGATCGAGGTAGAACGCGGCCTCCCGGGACAGGAGTTGTAAGCCGCCGCTCTCGGCGTCCTTGACGAGGCGCGCGACGTTGAGCCCCTCGAAGCCGAAGAGGCGCCGGTACGGCTGGTCCGGGGCCCAGGCGTGGACGTCCCCGTACCACCAGAAGGTCACCTCACCGCCGTCGAGCGAGGCGCGGGTGCGGGCGAACGCGTGGAGGAGCTCAGCGGGTGTCATGCCGGGTACTGTGCGCGGTCGCCGGCGGGCTCGGCAAGCTCCCGGCACGCGCGTGTGGCCGACATGTGGATGCGAGGTTGACGCTGGACCGGCCAGCGGTAACCGTGACCCGCATGGGGATCGAACGCCGCATGCTCACTCTGCTCGTCTGCCTGGTGCTGGGCATCGGGCTGACCGCCGCCGTGGTGGGCGCCTCACGGACGGCCGGTCCCGACGGGGTGCCCCGTTCCGGAGCGAATGCCGCCGATTTCGTGGACATACGTGACGTACCGTCCGGTCCCGGCGATCCGCCCCCGGTCGGTCCCGACGCCTCGACGGGCAGGGTGACGGTGGACTGCGGGCGCAACGAGGAGCGCCACTACAACGAGGACAACCTGGTGGTGTCGCCGGGCCTGCGTTCGGGCGCCCACCACACGCACGCCTACGTCGGAAACCTGTCCACGGACGCGATGTCTACCGATGCCTCGCTGGCCTCGGCCGCCACCAGCTGCCGCGGTGGCGACCGGTCCACGTACTACTGGCCGGTCCTGCGCCGGTCGGACCGGTCGAGCAGTCGTCCGCACGAGAGCTCCGCCGGGCACGGCAACTCGGGCGAGATCCTGCCGGAGGCCACGGTCTCCGTGGAGTTCCGGGGCAACCCGGTGGGCAAGGTGGTGCCGATGCCGCGCTTCCTGCGTGCGGTGACCGGCGATGCGGTGGCCGGCACCGCCGCGAGCGAGGCGGACGTCCGGGCCCGGTGGGGTTGTTCCGGCTCCCCGGACCGGTTCACCACCCGCTACCCGCGCTGCCCGGCGGGCGACCGCCTCACCCGTACGCTCGTCTTCCCCAGCTGCTGGAACGGGCTGGAGACCGAGAGCCCCAACCACCGCTCGCACCTCGGCTTCCCCGCGGCCAACGGCGTCTGCCCGCAGGGCACCTTCGCCGTGCCCCAGTTGCGCATCTCCCTCGCGTACGAGGTGGCGCCGGGGGTGCCCGTCGCCGTCGACTCCTTCCCCGAGCAGCAGCACAACCCGAAGACGGACCACGCGATGTTCGTCGACGCCATGACGGACGGACAGATGGCCGGGGTGGTCGACTGCCTCAACCGCGGGCGCACCTGCCGCGCCTGAGTGATGCGGGTCACATGAACCGGACGGCGTCGGACCGCGTGTTCTGACCGCACCAGATGGGCGAGGAAGACGGAGAGGGTGAGATGGCCGGACCACTGTGGCCCCGCACGCGGCGGGGCTCGACCGATGAGGTACTGATCAGGTCGGTCTACGAGGAGCACGGCCACGCCCTGCTCGCGTACGCCACCCGGCTAACCGGAGACCGGGCCACCGCCGAGGACGTCGTCCAGGAGACGCTCATCCGGGCCTGGCGGCATTCCGAAGTCCTGGTGAACGGGAAGGGTTCGGTGCGCGGCTGGCTGCTGACGGTGGCGCGCAACATCGTCACCGACCGCTACCGGGCCAAGGCCGCCCGCCCCGCGGAGGTCTCGGGAGCGGCAGCCGCTCCCCCGGTCGAGCAGGACCACGCCGATTCCGTCGTGGACACGATGACCGTGCTGGGGGCCCTCGACCAGCTGTCCCCGGAACACCGGGACGTGCTGAAGGAGTTGTACTACCGACAGCTCAGCGTCGCCGAGGCCGCAGACAGCCTCGGCATCCCTGCGGGCACGGTCAAATCACGGTCGCACTATGCGCTGAAGGCGCTGCGCGAGGTATTTCGGCAAGGCAACGTCAAGGAGGGCAATCGAATGGGCAGGCCGCCCCAGCAGCCCGCCGGACTGCAGGAGGTGGTGGCATGAACCGGCAGCGGCACGAGGAGGAACTGCTCGGCCCGTACGTTCTCGGCGTCTTGGACGCAGCGGACGTCCGCCGGGTCGAAGAGCACATGAGCGGCTGCGTGCAGTGCCGGGAGGAGTTGGCCGCGTTGCGCGAGATGGAAGCGGCATTGGGCGAGGTGCCCACGGAGGCCTTCTTCGACGGCCCGCCGCAGGGCGGCGACCTGCTGTTGCAGCGCACTCTGCGGCAGATGCGGGGCGAGGCGGAAGGTGAGCGTCGCCGACGCCGGAGCGTGGCGGGGCTGGCCGCAGCGGCGGCGCTGGCCGCCGTGTTCTGGGCCGGGGCGCAGCTGGGCTCCGGTGACTCCGATCCGGTCGCCCGACCGCTGCCGCCGACGCCGACGATCTCGGCGCTGCCCTCGCTACCGGCGGCGGGCACGAAGGTGGCCTCGGCGACCGATGCCGGCACGGGCGCGCGGATGACCGTACAGGTCACACCCGCCGCGAAGTGGGTACGGGTGCACGCGGCGGTGGCCGGGGTGCCGCCGGGCGAGCGCTGCCGGCTGATCGTGGTCGCGCGGGACGGCACCCGCACGAGCGCGGGCAGTTGGGTCGTGGGCCACCAGCAGAACGGCGAGAGCAAGGGCGCGGGACTGGACGGCTCGGCGGCGGTGGACCCGTCCGACGTCAAGGAGGTCGTGGTCGAGAACGAGTCGGGCAGGCGGTTCGTGTCCGTACCCATGCCGGTGTAACCGGCGGAGTCTCGTGGGGAGCCCGGGCGGCGTCGCATGACGGCCGCCCGGGCTCTCCGCTGTGCAAGGCCCTCGGAGCGACGGGCCGGAGCGACGGGCGTCGACAGCTCGGAGCCCCGGGACCCCATCCGGACCGATCATCACATTGCGGTCCATGACATCCTGTGACGTCACAACTCGCCGGACGGGATCGGCGGACGTCCGGGGGATTTGGGGAAGGTCGATGAGGCTCTGCTTCCTGGTGGAGGAGCACTACCGCCACGACGGCATGCCGAACGAGGTGATCCGGCAACTGACCGCGTGGGGCCACCAGGTCGACGTGGTGCGGCCGGGCGGCTCGCTGCTGTGCATGACCGAGGTGGTGTCCTCGGGCGCGCACGACGCCTGGGTGCTGAAGACCGTGTCCGGCGGGCCCGGGCTGACCCTGCTGGAAGCCGCGGCTGCGGCCGGGCTGACCACGGTCAACGACGCCCGTGCGATCCGCGGCGTGCGGGACAAGGCGCTGGCCGCCGCCATCGGACGCCTCCGGGGGCTTCCGATGCCCCCCACGTACGCCGTGGCGGAGCCCGAACTGCTGCGGGAGGTTCCGGCGGCGCAGTACCCCCTCGTCGTCAAGCCCTCGGACGGCAGCTCCGGGCGGGCGGTGCACCTGGTGTCCTCGCCGGAGCGGCTCGACGAGGTGCTGCCGGAGCTGGCGGGGGAGCACATGCTGATCGCCCAGCCGTACGTGCCCAACTCGGGCACCGACATCAAGGTCTACGCGGTCGGCGGGGAGCTCTTCGCCACCGAGCGCTGCTCGCCCCTGCACCCCGATCCGGCGGTGCGGGAGCGGCGCGTGCCGCTGTCGGGCGAGGTGGCCGCGATCGCCACGCAGGTGGGGGCCGTCTACGGGCTCGACCTGTACGGGGTGGACGTACTACTGGGGCCGGACGGGCCGGTGGTGGTGGACGTGAACGACTTCCCGAGCTTCCGTCAGGTTCCCGACGCGGCGGCCCGGGTGGCGAGGGCGGTGCTGGAGCTGGCGCGGACGGGAAGTCCGGCGGCTGCGGCGGTCTGCCACCCGCGGGCCCAGGGGTTGCCGCTGTCGATTCCGGCGCAGGCGTCCGCGCCGCGGGCCGGCGAGGTCGCGCTGTGAGGATCTGCCTGATCACTCCGGAGCCCGACCATCCACTGCTGGCCTCCACGACGGCGCTCCTCACCGCCGCCGGCCACCGGGTGGAGTCACTCGATCCGACTGCGCTGGGCGAGGCCGGAGCACCCGAGCAGCCCGCCGACGTCCATCTGCTGAAGTCGCGGACACCGCAGGCCCTGGCCCTCGCGCGGGAGCTGGAGCACCACGGGGCCCCGGTGCTGAACTCGGCGGCGGCGACCGCCCTCTGCCAGGACCGCACGGCGATGGCGGAGCTAGCCCTGCGCAGCGGCCTGCCGTTCGCGGGCACCCGCACGTACGACTCCCTCGCGGCCTGGGCGGCAGGCGCCCCGCTCGGCTCCTCCCCCGTGGTGGTCAAGAGCCGGCACAGCCGCAGACACGATCTGGTCGCCCGGGTCGACGACCGCACCCGGCTCGACGAGCTGGCGCGGGCCTGGCCGCAGGAGCCGGTCGTGGTGCAGGAGTTCGCGCCCAACAGCGGCTGGGACCACAAGCTGTGGGCGATCGGCGACCGGGTCTTCGCCGCCCTGCGCCGCTCCGAACTCGCGCCGGAGGGCCGGGGCCCGACTCGTCCGCTCGCCCGGGCCGAACTGCCTCCCGGCTGGGAGGATCTGGTCCGCCGGGTCGGCGAGGAGTTCGCCCTCGACGTCTACGGGGTCGACCTCATCGACACGGGCGGCGGCACCCCGCTGATCGTGGACGTCAACGCCTTCCCCGGGATCCGGGGCCAGGCCGGCGCCCCGGAGGCCCTGGCGGCGCTGGCCCTGGAACGGGGCACCCGCCGCTGACCGTCACCCGGCCGAGCCCCGGACGCGGGAATCCGCGCCGTCGGGGCGTGTCGGCGGGCCGGGCGTGCCGCGAGCACGGTGAAGATCGGCGGATGGGCGTCGTGCTGCCGGTCCTCTTCGCGCTGTTCGCGGCGCTCAGCAATGCGCTGGCCACCGTGCTCCAGCGGCGGGCCGCGCTCACCGTGCCGCAGAGCAAGGGATTCCGGTTCGGGTTGGTCCTCGACCTGCTGCGCCGGCCCGTGTGGATCGCCGGCATCCTCGCCGTGATCGCAGCCGGTGTGGGGCAGGCCGCGGCGCTGGCCACCGGCGCGCTGGTCCTCGTACAGCCACTGTTCGTGCTGGAGCTGCCGCTCGCGCTGCTCATCGCCTCGCTCGTGGCGCGAGGGCGGCTGCCCGGGGCGCTGTGGCTGGCGGTGGTCGGGGTGGTGGTCGGGCTCGGGGTGGCATTGGCCGCAGCCTCCCCCGCCGGGAACCGGACGCACGTACCGGCCGACCGGTGGGTCCCGGCACTGGCGGCGTGCGCGGCCGTCGTCGCCGCCCTGACGGTGGTCGGCCTGCGCCGCCCGCCGGGACGCGCCCGGGCCGGCTGTCTCGGCGCGGCCACCGCCGTCTGCTACGCGCTCACGGCCGCGTTGATGAAGCACTCCGTGTACGTCCTGACCGAGAGCGGCATCGGCGCGTTCCTGACCGCGTGGCAGACGTACGCGTTCGGCGCGACCGGCATCTGCGCCCTGCTGCTGCTCGAACACGCCATGCAGGGCGGCCCGCTGGTCGCCTCGCAGCCCGCGCTGACCCTGGGCGACGCGACCGTCAGCATCGCCCTGGGGGTGGCCCTGTACGAGGAGCACCTGCGGGCCGGGTGGTGGGTGCTCCCCCAACTGCTGGGCGTGGCGCTGATCTGCGCCGGGGTCATGGCGCTCGCCCGGGCCGGGACGAGCGCGCCGTGAAGAGCGTGCGGGGCGCTCGACGGATGGCGGTCCGCATGCGCGCGATGATGTTCGAGCCAGCGATGCACCCGAGGGGCCCGCAGCTCCTAATCAGCGGTCGAGTCGTCGTGAGACACCGGGCGGCCAGGTGAGCTGAACCATCGAGGGCAACCGCCTGAAAGCCATACCCGGTGTCTCTGGATCTCTGGACCTTACGACGGCCCGTCCGACCCACCAACAACGTAGGACCGTCTGAGTCCCTCCCCGGGCGGGGTGGTCGTGCGCGTCGAGGCGACCGGACCCGTGCCGTAGCGACCGGCACGGCTGGAGGGGACACGCTTCGGGCATCGTCCTGCCGCGCGCGCCGGGGCACGAACTCACCGGTGTCGTGGCGGCGACCGGCTCCGGTGTCCCGGGCCGGCGGGTCGGGGACCGGGTCACCGTGCCGATCGTCTGCGCCTGCGGCAGCTGCGGCGGCCCGACGCCGCGCGCGGGCCCGCCGGCGGCGGCCCCGTCCCTCCGGCGGGCCCGCCCTCGCCGCGCACCTCGCAGATCCCGCCGAGCCTGCCCCGCGGCCCGCTACCGGCACGCGGGGCGGGTGGCGAACCGAGGCGGTCAGGACCGGACGCAGTCAGGACCGGGGGCGGGACCGTCTGCGGAGCAGGGCGAACGAGGCCGCCAGTACCGTGACCAGGACGCCCGCGAGTGTCAGCAGCCAGGCCGGAACCCCGTCGACCGTGAGCAGTTCGTCGTGGTAGACGGTCCTGCGGTAGGGGGTGTCGGCGGCGGTGGGGCGCAGTTCGTGGTCGGCGTCGATACGGCTCGGCTCCGGGAACTCCTGGTCGATCGCCGTCAGGAAGGCGGGCTTCCCCGCGGTGAGGGAAGCGAGGGCGCCCTTCGGGGTGACCGTGCCGGCGAAGGTGACCTTCGGCTTGGCGCCGCCGATCGGGGAGGCGGGCTCCATGCGGTGGTCGGCCAGGACGTACAGGCCGAGGGACTGCGGGGTCCTGGCCAGCCGGGACAGCCGCATCGGGTAGACCAGCCGGTCGCTGTCGAAGCGGATGCGCAGCGGGTCGAGGGTGCCCTTCAGGGTCCGGCCCTGCTGCCGGGGGGCGAGGCGTACGGCGACGTACTCCCACTTCTGGTCGACGTACGGCTTCAGTTCGGTGGCCAGGCCGGCGGGCAGTGCGAAGCCGTTGGTCTCCAGCCAGTTGCGCAGTGCGTCGGGGTCGGTCGCAGTGAGGCGCGCGACGTCGAAGTCACCGAGCCGTTCACGGCCGACGACACCGACCGGGGCCGCGCCGGGGAGCGGGGGTGCCGCTCCTACGGTGTCGGACGAGCTGGCGGAGAGCGGCCAGTCCCGGTCGCGCGGCCAAAAGTAGTGGCGGGCCCTGTCCTCGGGCAGGGTCAGCCGGTTCAGTTCGTCGAACATGTCACCGTCGCCCAGGTCCACCGTCGCCCGCCCGGGCACGGGCATGATCCAGGCCGCCCGGGGTGCGTCCCCACGGACGACGAACCGCATCACGATCTGTTCGCTGCGACCGTCGAAGCGCACGACGGAGGTCTCCCGGTCGACGCCGATCCGAGCGTGGCCTTCGGGAATCATCGCCCCGCAGCCGCAGGCGTACGCCGGCCTGATCAGGGATCCCGCCTGCGTCGCGAGCAGGACCGCCAGCAGGGCCGCAATTCTTCGTTTCATCCGCACGGGCTCTCAGACGAAGGCCGTCGTGATCCGGTTCCGGCCGCGGTCCGGAGCCCGACCACCAGCTCGTTCCGACAGGCGGAACCCCCTGGTCAGGCCGGTGGCTGATCCCCATACTTCTCGCATGAGAGGGACGGACAAGCCGCGCAGCAGCCCCTTGGTGCCCGACGCGGTGGGGGCGGACATCGCCCGGCACGACTGGGAGTCCATCACGTGCGGCTGCGGCCGCACCGCAGGGCATCTCGTGGACACCCTGTGGGCGGCAGCCGAGGGACATCCGGCAGCCTTCCGCGCCCTGGAGGGCCACGCCTTCCTGTCGGCGCGCCTGTACCCGCCCGCCCCTGCGGTGTGCGGGGTGCTGATGGCCGTGTGGTCCGCGGGGCCGCCCCGGCTCGCCACCCGCGAGGCCCTGCTGTGGACGCTGCTGTCCCTGCTCGGCTCCGAGGACGACGGGTCTTCGTACGAGGCCGGGCTGTACGGGCAGTGCGCGGCGTTCGTCCGGGCCGGCCTGCCGCAACTGCGCCGTGCGGCGGCCGCCGCCACGGGTTCCGTGTCGGCGGCCTATGTGGGCGGCATCGTGGAGCTCCTCGGCCTGGACGCCTGAGGGGGCCAGGGTGCCTGCGGAGATCAGGGTGCGTGAGGGGGGCAGGATGCCTGCGAGGTCCAAGGGGCTTGGCGGGCCTGCCGCGGCACGCCCGCCAGGCATCCCCGCAGTACCTCCGCGGTGACTTCGTCCAGGGACTGCGCGAAGGTGCGTACGGGCGAAGTGGGGACGGGCAGCAGCGACGGGACCACCAGCACCCCGCAGCCGGCCGCCTCCGCCGAGGCCGCGCCGTCAGGAGAATCCTCCACGGCCACGCAGTCCTGCGCGGCGGCACCGAGGCGCGCCGCGGCCGTCCGGTAGGGGTCCGGGTGCGGCTTGGTGCGGGCCGTGTCGTCCGCGGACAGGGTGAACGCGAACGGGACGTGGGCGAGCGAGCCGCCGACCACCGAGTCGACGACCAGCCGTGGCGAGGCACTGACCAGGGCGAACGGGACGCCCTGTGCCTCCAGTGCGGTCAGCAGCCGCTGGGCGCCGGGCCGCATCGGCGCCCCGGCCTCCACCCGGCGGAAGAAGTCCGCGGTCAGGGCTGCCGCCACCTCGTGCGGGTCTGCCCTGCCCGAGACCCGCACGAGGTGGGCGGCGGTGTCCGCCACGGCCCGGCCGACGACCTCGGGTGCGTCGGCGGCCGTCAGCTCGTGGCCGAGGCCCTCCGCGACCTGCTCGGTGGTGCGCCACCACAGCACCTCGGTGTCGACCAGGGTGCCGTCCATGTCGAACAGGACGGCGGCGAGCCCGCTCACGCGGACCGGGCCACGACGAGCACCGGCCGCTCGGCCAGTCCGACGGCGGCCCGTGCACCCGGCGCCAACTCTCCCGCATCGCGGGAGGACAGGTCCGCCTTGACCGAGGTGCCGTCGGGCAGGTCCAGGTGGAGCCGGGTCACCGCGCCGAAGAAGGAGGCGGAGACCACCGTGGCCGTGCCCTCGGGGTCGGCGGTCGCCGTGACGTTCTCGGGCCGGACCAGTACCTCCACCTCCCGCGTCGCCTCCGGTACCGACCCGTCGACGGGCAGCCGGGTGCCCGCCACCTCCACCAGGCCCGAGTCGGTGAGCCGTCCGGGCAGCCGGTTCATGGTGCCGACGAACTCGGCGACGAACGGGGTCGCGGGACGCTCGTAGAGCTCGGCCGGCGGCGCGCACTGTTCCAGCCGGCCGGCGTTCAGGACGGCGACCCGGTCGGCCATCGACAGTGCCTCCTCCTGGTCGTGCGTGACGAACACGGTGGTGATGCCGAGGGAGAGCTGGAGCCGGCGGATCTCGTCGCGCAGGCTGGCCCGTACCTTGGCGTCCAGTGCCGACAGCGGCTCGTCGAGGAGCAGGACGCGCGGGCGCAGGGCGAGCGCGCGGGCGAGGGCGACGCGCTGCTGCTGGCCGCCGGACATCTGGTGCGGGTAGCGGTCGCCGTGGTCCGGCAGGCCCACCAGGTCGAGGAGTTCGGCGGCCCGCTCGCGGCGCTGCGCCGCCCCGACCTTGCGCACGCGCAGGCCGAAGGCGACGTTGTCGCGGGCGTTGAGGTTCGGGAAGAGGCTGTACGACTGGAAGACCATCCCCGCGTCGCGGCGGTTGGCCGGCACGCGGGTGATGTCCTCGCCGTCGACCAGGACCTCACCGGAGTCGGGCTGCTCGAAGCCCGCGACCACGCGCAGGGCCGTGGTCTTTCCGCAGCCCGACGGGCCGAGCAGGGCGACGAGTTCGCCCGGTTCGATGGTCAGGTCGAGTCCGTCGAGGGCGACGGTCGAGCCGAACGCCCTTCGCAGTCCGCGGAACTCGACGCGGGCGCCGGTCGGGGTCGCACCGTCCGCGAGCTTCTCGGGCTTCTCGGGCGTCCGGGCCGCGGGAAGGGTGGTGGACATGTCGGTCAGGACTCCTTGCGGGAGGTGGGGGACGTGCTGGGGGCGGAGGACACCGCGGCGGGACTGGTCCCGGCCCGCGAGAGGAGGAGCAGCAGAAGCCAGGTGATCAGGAGGCTGAGGACGGAGACGGCCACCGACATCCGGGCGTGGGCTCCTGAGATCGAGACGATCCACACGGCGAAGGGCCTGAAACCCAGGAGGGAGGCGATGGTGAACTCGCCGAGCACCAGGGCCAGGGTGAGGAAGGCGGCTCCGGCGAGCGAGGCCCGCAGGTTGGGCAGCAGCACGCGCAGCACCACGTACCGCCAGCTCGCTCCGCAGCTGCGCGCGGCTTCGACCAGCGTCGGGACGTCGACGGCGCGCAGGCCGGCATCGAGCGAACGGTAGACGAAGGGCAGCGCCAGAACGGTGTAGGCGAGCACCAGGACGACCGGGAACCGTTCGTCCTGCACGGCCAGGAAGGTTTGGTAGAGCGGGGTCCGCGACAGGTAATCGGGGCCCCAGCGCAGCACCGTGGTGATACCGGTGACCAGCGCGATCGGCGGAACGACGAGCGGCAGCATGCACATCACCTCGACCACCGGGCGCAGCCGGGGCGAGCCGATCCGCACGGCGACCAGCGCGGGCACCGCGAGCAGCAGGGAGAGGACGATGGTCGCGGCGGCCAGCCCGAGGGAGAGCAACAGGCTCTCGGTGAACCCGTCGGCGGCGAGCAGCTCGGTGTACGCCGCCAAGCTGACGCCCTGGCCGGGCACGTGCACGGTGAAGACGAAGGAGGCGAGGAGCGGGACCAGGAAGTACGCGCCCGCCAGCAGGAGTACGGCTCCGCGCCAGACACGGGGGCGGGGACGCTGGACCGGCGGGGTCGCCCGGCCCTGCACGGTGGCCCCGGCCGGGGCCGCCCCGGTGTCCGGGGCGGGGTCAGAGGTGTCCGGGGCGGTCGACGCGGGTGTCGGGGTCATCGCAGCCATCGGGCGCTCCGTCGCTGGAGGGGCAGGTAGACCGCCATGACGAGGCCGGCGATCAGGATCATGTCGAGGCCGAGGGCGAGCGCCACGTTCTCCTGCCCGGTCAGCACGTTACCGGACAGTGCGTCGGCGATCTTGAGGGTGACCAGCGGAACCGATCCACCGACGAGGGCCGCGGCCGTGGCGTGCGCGGCGAAGGCGGTGCCGAAGAGCAGCACGAACCCGCCGAGCAGGGAGGGCGCGAGCACGGGAAGTCCGATGTGGCGCCAGAACTGCCACGCGGTGGCCCCGTTGTTCCGTGCGGCCTCTCGCCACTGCGGGCGCAGTCCGTCCAACGCCGGCACGATCACGAGGACCATCAGCGGGATCAGGAAGTACAGGTAGACCACGGACAGCCCGGTGAAGGAGTACAGGCTCCACCCGAGGCCGCCGAGATCGGCCAGCTGGGTGACGACTCCGGAGATGCCGACGGTGGCGATGAACGCGAACGCGAGCGGAACGCCACCGAAGTTGGCGAGGACGCCCGAGGCGGTCAACGTCACGTTGCGCAGGGCTCGGGAGCGGGAGGTGACCACGGCCTGGGCGATCAGGACTCCGAGCACCCCGCCGATCAGCGCGGTGAGTCCGGAGAGCTGGACGCTGCCGACGAGCGAGCCGAGGTAGGGGCCCTGGAGCGAGCGCGCGAGGTGCTCGCCGGTCAGCCGGGTGGCACCGCCGGCCGGATCGGTACGGGTGACGGCGCCGAAAGCGATGGCGCCGAGCGGGACGCCGAAGCAGAGCCCGGTGAAGACGAGGAGCGGGAGGGTGGCGAGCCAGGTGCGCGGGCCGCGCCGCCGGCGGCGGCTGGTGCTGCCGCCGGCGGTCCCCTCCGGGTGGGAGGTGGTGGAGTCGGACATCAGGAGAGGGCCTTGTCCCACTTCTCGGCGAGGGTGGCCTTGGCCTTGTCCAGCTCCGCGGAGGCGGGGAAGGTCGGGGTGCCCTGGGTCTGGGGGAGCTTGGCGGCGGCGTCCTTGTCGACGGTGCTGTCCTGGGTCATGACGGGGAGCAGGACCGGGCGGGCATGGCCCTTCAGCCAGAGGTTCTGCCCTTCGGCACTGTAGAGGAACTCCATCCACAGGCGGGCGGCGGCCGGGTTGGGGGCCTCCTTGTTGATCGCCTGCGAGTAGAACTGGGCGTAGACGCCGTCACTGGGGACGGCGACCTTCCAGTCGACGCCCTTGCCCTTGAACTGCTCGGCGTAGCCGGCGTTCAGGTAGTCCCAGTCGATGGAGATGGGCGTTTCGCCCTTCTCCACGGTGGCCGGGGTGGACTCGACCGGGATGAAGTTGCCGCTCTTGCGCAGCTGCCCGAAGAAGTCGATGCCGGGCTGGATGTCGGCGAAGGAGCCCTTGTTGGCGAGGGCGGCCGCGTAGACGCCGCCGAAGGCCGAACCGGACTTGGTCGGGTTGCCGTTGAGGGCGACCTTGCCCTTGTACTCGGGCTTCAGCAGGTCGGCGAAGGTCTGCGGGCAGTTCGGGATCCGGGCCGCGTCGCAGCCGATGGAGACGTAGCCGCCGTAGTCGTTGTACCAGCGGCCGTCGGCGTCCTTCTGGGCGTCCGGGATCTTGTCCCAGGCGGTGACCTTGTACGGGGCGAACAGGTTCTCGCCGGCGCCGCTGCGCGCGAAGGCGATGCCGAGGTCCATGACGTCGGGGGCGCGCTTCTGTCCCTTGCGGGACTTCACGGCGGCGATCTCGTCGGAGCTGGAGGCGTCCGGGTTCTCGCTGTTGACCTTGATCTTGTACTTGGCTTCGAAGGCCTTGATGATCTCGCCGTAGTTCGCCCAGTCCGGCGGCAGCGCGATGACGTTGAGCTGACCCTCCTTCTGGGCGGCCGCGACGAGCGCGTCCATGCCGCCGAGGTCGGCGACGGAGGCGGCAGCGCCCGGCTGGACCTTGGCCTTGCCGTCGGCAGCCGCGCCGGCGGCCTGGTCAGGAGCGGCGCCACACGCGCTGAGCGTGGTGAGGACGGCGGCGCTGAGGAGTACGGCCGCACCACGGCGGGCGGAGGAACTGAGCACGGTCTCTCCCGGAGACAGGAACCTGAGCGGGGGTCTACTTGTCTGAACAAGTTGACTCCAGTTCGCCCGGCCTCACTGTACGGACGGTGAACGGCGGCTGGACCACGGGGCACGACTCGACGAAGAGACGAGAATGACCGAAAGCAGCCGTGACAACAGCGGTTGGAATGATCTTCAACGCCTAGGCTGGCGGACACGTTCGACACATCGACGACAGGATCGACGACGGCCGACGGGCTTCGGGGCCAGGGGTGACGCAGTCGGCGACAAGGGGGAGCAGGACATGGGCACGGTCCGGTATCTGGAGATCGCCGAGGCACTGCGCACGGCGATCCTCTCCGGCGAGTACGCGGTGGGCGCCCAACTGCCCTCGGAGAGCGATCTGGCAACCCGCTGGTCCGCCTCGCGCGGGACCGTCCGACAGGCGGTGGCCACGCTCGCCGCGGAAGGGCTGATCGGTTCCCGGCAGGGCGCGCGGAGGATCGTTCTGCGCCACGAACGCCGCCACAGCTTCGGCGAACTGAACAGCTTCGCCCAATGGGCCGAGGGACTCGGCCAGGAGGTCTCCAGCCGCTTCCTCTCCCGCACCCGCCGGCCGGCCACCGCGGAGGAGGCGGACCGCCTCGCGCTCTCGCCGGGCACCGCGGTCCTGGCCGTTCTGCGGCTGCGCCTCCTCGACGGGGAACCCACCATGGTGGAACGGACCGCCTACGCGGACTGGGTCGCAGCCGCCGTCGAGGCGATGCCGGACGACTGCCGCTCGGTGATGGACGGCCTCGCGAACGACTCCGGCATCGTCGCCCACTACGGCGAGCACCTCATCGACGCCCTCCCGGCCGGCAGCGAGGACGCCCGGCTGCTGGAGGTGCGCCGCGGGAGCCCGCTCCTGCGCCAGCGGCACGTGTCCGCGACCGCCACCGGCCGCCCGATCGAATGGTCCGACGACCGCTACCGCGCCGGAAGCGTCACCTTCAGTGTGAACAACTCGGCGGTAGCCGCACCCCTGGAGCGCCGTACGGGAGACCGGTGAGCGGTCATCGGTCATCGGTCATCGCCCGTCGGGCATTGCTCGTCAGTCATCGCTCATCGGTTGCCCGACCTCTTCGGCGATCGCCCCGGGCAACCAGTCCGCGACCCGACCGAAGTCGAACCCCAGACCGGAGGCCCGGCTGTTGTCCAGGGCGTAGGCGCGGTCGAAGGAGAACGGCGAGGCGGGGGCTCCGTTTTCGACCACCCGGTAGCGAGCGGGCCGGCCGACCTGCTCGGCCACCGACTCGCACAGTCCGAGGACGTCCAAGGCCCCGTGGGAGGCGACGTCCACCGCGCCGGTGAAGGTCTGTCCCGCCGCCCACTGCAGGAACCGCGCGATCTCCCGGTGGTGGATGAAGGAGGTGGCGTGCGGAGCTTCGTGCACCTCCACCGGCGCTCCGGCGGCGATCCGCTCGACGTAGTGCGCGAGGCGTCCGGTGAACTCCTCCCGACCGCCGCCGAGGACGTGCGCCGTGCGTACGGCGGCGAAGCCGAAGGCCTCCGGGCCGCCTTCCGGTTCGCCGAGGAACACGGCCTCGGCCCGCCGCTTGCCCTCGGCGTAGGCGAGGGCCTCGGGGGTGGGCGGCGCGGGGTCGTACACCTCCATCGTGGAGGTCATCACGTACCGTGCGGTCCGGCCGGCGAAGACCCGGCGGGCGACGGAAGCCTGCGCGGGCGTGTAGCACACCTGGTCGATGACGACGTCGAAGGTGCGCGGCCCCAGGGCGGCGAGCAGCTGCCGTCCGTCGTCGCGGTCGGCGGCGAGGTGGGCGACGCCGGGCGGCGGAGCGGCGCTGCCGCGGTTGAGGACGGTGACCTCCTCCCCCGCGTCGCGCAGGAGGGTGACCAGGTGCTTTCCGAAGTACCGGCTTCCGCCGATGACGAGGATCTTCTGCATGGACTCGACTGTGCCGCGCTACCGTCCCCAGGAGAACGGATGACCTACTGAACGGGTATGAAGGAAAACTGATGATCGATGTGCAGCGGTTGCGCGTCCTGCGGGCCGTGGCCGAGCACGGCAGCTTCAACAAGGCGGCCGGGGCCCTGCTCCTGACCCCTTCGGCCGTCTCCCAGCACATCGCCTCGCTGGAGCGGAGCCTCGGCCACCCGGTGGCGGTGCGCAGCACGCGCGGGGTCACCCTGACCGAGCCGGGGCGGTTGCTGGTGGAGGCGGCGGAGACGATCTCCGCCGAGCTGGACCAGGTGCGCCACGCGATCGACCGGCTGACGTCGGAGCAGCCTCGGCTGACGGTGGCCACCTTCACCAGCGGCGGACGGCACTTGCTGCCGGCGGCGCTGGCACGGTTCGTGACCGCGCACCCCGACGTCGAGCTGACGGTACGGGAGGCCGAACCCGAGGACGCGCTGCCGATGGTGCGCAGCGGCGCGGCCGACCTCGCTCTGACCTACCACTTCGACGGACCGCTGCCGCCGCGGACCGGAGTCGACTGGACACCGTTGATGGACGATCCGCTCTGGCTGGTCCTGCCCCACGACCACCGCCTCGCCGGCCGCGCCTCGCTCGACCTCGCCGAACTCGCCGCCGAACGCTGGGTGCTCGGCTGCCTCAAGACGGAGGCCTTCCTGCGCCGGTACGCCGACCGGGCGGGCTTCGCCCTCCGGGTGGCGGCGGCCACCACCGACTACTTCTTCGCGCAGACCCTCGTCGCAGCGGGCGTCGGCGTTTCGCTGGTCCCGCACGTGTCCCTGGCCCCGGCGGCCTCGCTCGCGGTGGTACGGATCGAACCGCCGCGCCCCGCCCGGCACATCGGGGTGGTCACCGCGCGCCGACGGCGTCCCCACCCGTACACCGGGGCCCTCACCGAAGCCCTGGCCGAGGCGGTGGCCGAGTGAACCGGCACCTGTTCTGCGGCCTCGCGGCCAACCCGGCGCTGCCGGCCGAGCTGCTCGACGGTGCGCGGTCGCGCAGGCGGCAGCCCCTCACTGCCGGTCGGCGTGATGGTGCAATTCCTCACGAAGGGGTGAGGGCGAGGGTGCACGGGAAGTCGGGGCGCCCCCGTTCCGGACGACCGCTCCGGATCGCCGGTTGCCCGCTGGTCGGGCCGCCAGTCCCCTTCACCCGGAGCCCGGGGTGACGAGGCCCGTCTCGTAGGCGAGGACCACGGCCTGGGCACGGTCGCGCAGGGACAGTTTGGCGAAGATCCGAGCCACATGGGTCTTCACGGTGGCTTCGCTGAGGGTGAGGTCCCGTGCCAGTTCGGCATTGGAGCGGCCCCGGCCCAGCAGGGTCAGCACCTCCCGCTCGCGCGGGGTGAGGGCGGCCAGGTCACGGTGGGCCGCCATCGGGACCGTGTCGTGGTCCGCCGTGGCGGCGCAGCGTTCCACCAGGCGACGGGTGATCGACGGGGCGAGCAGGGCGTCACCGGTACCCACGAGGCGCACGGCAGCCGCGAGGTGTTCGGGGGTGACGTCCTTGCGCACTCGGCACCCTGCTCGGCAACGCACTGGCCGGGCCGATCTTGCGGATCGCCTTCTCCGGCATCGAGACCGGTCGAGCCTCCGTCGACTCCGTCGCCGGCTGGGTGTCGGCCGTCTGCCTGCTCGGCACGCCCGTCCTCGTCCTGCTCGCGGGCCTGGTCCCCGCCCTGCGGGCCCACCGGCTGCCGGCCGCCCGGGCGATCAGCGCGGGCGGTGCCCCGCGGGCCGGGCGCGGGCTGCGCGTGCAGCGCATCCTCGGTGGCACCCGGTTGCCGCGCCCGGTCACCCTGGGCCTGGGCCAACCGTTCGCACGACCCGCCCGCACCCTGCTGACCCTGGCCGTCATCGTCCTGGGCGTCACCACGGTGACCCTGACGACCGGCCTGACGAGCACGATGGTCGCGTACGGCAACCTCGGTCGCGGGGACGGGGGCCCGGTGATCCAGGTCCAGGCGGGTGCGCCGGGCAACGAGCTGCCCCGGCCGGAGCTGAGCGACGCGCAGATCGAGGAGCGGCTGCGCGCCCTTCCCGGCGCGCGGTCCGTACGGGCCCGCGCGCTCTCCCAAGTGACCTTGGTCGGGCAGAGCCAGCCCGCCTTCGCCGACTTCTACCGCGGGGAGAGCGCCCCGTACGCCGACCGGCTCTTCAAGGGTCGGATGCCGCGAGTGGCGGGCGAGATCGTGGCTGGGCCGGCCTTCCTCACCGAGCGCGGGCTGAAGGTCGGCGACCGGGTCGTCCTGGTGCTCGGCGGCAGGCGGGCCACCACGACCGTCGTCGGGCAGCTCGTCGAGGGCGATGCCCGTGCTCTGGAGGCATCTTGGGACACCCTGGCACAGCTCGCCCCGGGTACCGGCGCCACCGAGTACAGGGTGCGGCTGGCCCCCGGCTCCGATGCCGAGGCGTACGCCACCGCCGTCGAGGCGATCGACCCCGGCCTGCGCGCGTCGGTGCCGGACTCTTCGAAGACCGCCACGGTCACCGTCGTCGGGTTCTCCTCCGTGTTCACGGTGCTCCTGACGGTCGTCGCGGCACTCGGTGTCTTCAACACCGTGCTCCTGAACGCCAGGGAGCGCCGTCGCGACCTGGGAATGCTCAAGTCGATCGGGATGACCCCGCGGCAGGTCGTGCTGATGACGGTGACCTCGGTGGCGGGCCTGGGCGCGGTGGGGGGGCTGCTCGGGATACCGCTCGGCGTCCTCGCACACCGCCTGGTGGTGGACCACGTCGGCGTGATCGCCTTCCCGGAGTCCATGAAGGACGTCTGGCAGCCACCCCAGTTGGTGGCCCTGCTGCTCGCCGGCGTGGTGATCGCCGTCCTGGGTGCGCTGGTTCCGGCCCGTTCGGCGGCCCGGATGACGATCGCGACGGTACTGCACACCGAGTAGCCCGGACCGGCCGGAGTGACCGCGCGCCCGCGTCCACCGGCGGGCGCAGCACCGGGCCTGGTCAGGCGCTCGCGTCCGCCGGCCCCGGCCCCGTGCCCGCGCCGGCCCGGGCACCGGCGCCGGGCCGCCCCTCGTTCTCCTCGACGATCCGGCCGTCGCGCAACTCCACCACGCGATCGGCGAGTTCGATCAGGGCCTGGTCGTGCGTGGCCACCAGGACGGTGACGCCCTCGCTGCGCACCACCGCGCGCAGCAGCTGCATGATCGAGCGGCCGGTCTCGGAGTCGAGCTGGCCGGTCGGCTCGTCCGCGATGATCAGGTCGGGCTCGTTGGCCAGGGCGCGGGCGACGGCGACCCGCTGCTGCTGACCGCCGGAGAGTTCGCCGGGGCGCTGTTCCATGTGTTCGGCCAGGCCGACCAGGGCGAGCAGAGTGCGGGCCCGCTCCTCGCGCTGCTTGGCCGGGACCTTTCGCATCCGCATCGGAATGCCGACGTTCTCGACGGCGGTCAGGATCGGGATCAGCCCGAAGGACTGGAACACGAAACCGATCCGGTCGCGGCGCAGCGCGAGCAGTCCGGCCTCGTCCAGCCCGGCGAGATCGGTCCCGTCGAGGGAGATCGTGCCGCCCGTCGGCGTGTCGAGGCCGCCGACCAGGTTCAGCACGGTGGTCTTGCCGGAGCCGGACCGGCCCTTGAGCGCGGTGAGTTCGCCGCGGCGAACCTCGAACGACACTCCGCGCAGCGCGTGTACGGCTCGGGGGCCGCTGCCGAAGCTGCGGCGGAGGTCGTTCACCACCACCATGGGTGCGGCGGCGCCGGTCTGATGCTGCGTCATGGTCGGGTCTCCCCCTGGATCGGCCGGGCGGACACCGTCTGAACTCCGCCGTTTCGAATTTGCTCATCTGTCGCATCAGTAGCGCAAGTCCCTTCCGATGCGCATACGAATCTGACAGCATCGTCCGTTATCCGGTACCAGAGGTCCGGATGGGGGAGGAAAACGGCACATGCTCGGCTTCGTCGTGCGCCGGTTACGGGGGCGCCTGCCGCTCGCCGCCGCCGTGCTGCTGACCGTACTGATCACCACGACCGTGCTGACCGCACTGCTCGCGTTCAACCGCGGCGTGGGCGAGGCCGGACTGCGCCGCGCGCTCCAGGGGTCGGGGCAGGCCGCCCGGGCCACCGTCCTGGTCACCGGCGAGCACCCTACGGCAGCGCGGGGCAAGGACGACGAGGCCGTACGGACCTACGTGGCCGAGGTGTTCGGCCGGCTGCCGGTCACCGTCGAGAGCGCGGCGCGCAGCCGCTCGTACGGGCTGCCGGGCTCGGCCGCCCCCGGCCGGGATGCCGACCTGACGGTGCTCGCCGCCTTCGCCCGGGACCGCGTACGGCTGCTCGCCGGGCAGTGGCCCGAGCCGGTGGCCGCTCCGGGGGGACGGGTACAGGTGGCCGTTCCGCAGGCCGCCCTGACCCGGCTCGGGCTGACGCAGGGTGCTCTCCCCGCCGAACTGCGCCTCGACGACCGGTTCGGGGGCGCCCCGCTCACCGTGACGATCACGGGCGTGTACCGGGCGGCCGACGCCGATGCGGCGTACTGGCGGCTCGACCCGCTCGGCGGACGGGAGTTCCAGCTCGCCAGCTTCGCCACGTACGGACCGCTGCTCGTGGACGACACCGTCTTCGGAGCCGGCGGGCTGGTGCAGAACAGCCGCGACTCCCTCGTCACCGCCGACTTCGCCACCGCCCGGGTCTCCGAGGTCAGGGCGAT
This sequence comes from Streptomyces sp. NPDC006430, assembly GCF_040612395.1. Taxonomy (NCBI): domain Bacteria; kingdom Bacillati; phylum Actinomycetota; class Actinomycetes; order Kitasatosporales; family Streptomycetaceae; genus Streptomyces; species Streptomyces sp. NPDC006430. The sequence continues at coordinate 489,615 of NZ_JBEXQA010000001.1, read as the reverse complement.
CCGCGCCCGCACCACCGGTGCCGCGGACACCCTGCGCAACTCCGCGGGGCTCAACGCCAAGACCGAACTGCCCCAACTACTCGACGAACTGGAGTCCGGGCTGCGCGTAGCCCGGTCCATCCTGCTGGTCGGCGCACTACAACTCGCCGTCCTGGCCGCAGCCGCACTGCTGCTCGTCTCCCACCTCCTGACGGCCCGCCAGGAAACCGAGCACGTGCTGCTCGCCGCCCGTGGGGCGTCCCGGCGCCGCCTCGGAGCGCTCACGGCCGCGGAAGCGATCCTGCTCGCGCTGCCCGCCGTCGTACTTCCGCCCCTGCTCACCCCTCCGCTGCTACGCCTGCTCGCCGGTTTCGGACCGCTGTCCCGGGTGCCGCTGGACACCTCCCGGTCCTGGCTGCTGTGGCCGGCCGCAGCCGGTTGCGCCCTGGTCTGCGTCCTGCTGACCACGCTGCCCGCCGTACTGCGCGGTGCCACGGCCGCGGCCCTGCGCCGCACGCGCGCACGGAGGGTGCTGGCCGCGCGCGCTACCCGCTCCGGCGCGGACCTCGCGCTGGTCGCGCTCGCCGTCCTCGCGTACCAGCAGCTGTCGCGGTACCACGACTCCGGGAACACGGCGGCCGGGTCCGGGGCCGCCGGCGCCCCGGACCCGCTCGGTGTCGACCCGGTACTGGTCGCCGCGCCGAGCCTCGCACTGTGCGCCGGCACCCTGCTCGTGCTGCGGCTGATGCCGCTCGTCGGCACCCGGCTGGGCGGGCGGATGGTGACCCGCGGGCGCGGCCTCGGCCCGGCACTGGTCGGCTGGCAGCTCGCCCGGCGGCCCGGCCGGGCCACCGGGCCGGTGCTGCTCCTCGTCCTGGCCGTATCCAGTGGTGTCCTGGCCCTCGGCCAACAGACCTCCTGGTCGGCGTCACAGCGTGACCGGGCCGACTTCACCACCGCGGGCGGACTGCGCATCTCCGGCACCGATCTGGTCGCCATGGGCCAGGGCGGCCGGTACACGGCGCTGCCCGGGGGCGACCGGGTCATCCCGGTGATCCGCAACCAGCAGGAGCTAGTGGGCGGAACCCCTGCGCAGCTGCTCGCGCTGGACGCCGCGGGAGTGGCCGAACGCGTGCCGATGCGGGCCGACTTGCGTGACGGCCGCCCGATGCGGGAGCTGTTCGCCCCTCTCGCCCCCGGCGCGGACCCGGCGCCCGGGAACCGCCCCGCGGCCGCGGGCACCACCGGCTCGGGCACCGCCAGCGCGGGCGGCATCGAACTGCCCGGAAAGCCGCTGCGGATCGACATCGACGTGGCGCTGCGCGCACAGGGGGCGACCGGGAGCCCCAGCCTCTCCCTGCTGCTGCGCGACCGGTTCGGTCTCACCTACCGGACGCCGATGGTCCGGATCCCCTCCGACGGACCGGCCACCCTCTCCGTTCCCCTCGCCACGCTGAGCGGTGCCCCGCTCGGGTCTCCCGCCGGACCGCTGAGCCTCACCGCCATGGTGGTCCGGTACGTCGCCCAGGAAACCCTCGGCCAAGTCGAGTCGGTCGCGGGCGAGTTGAGTGTCCGTCGGATCTCCGTTTCGGACAGCGGGAACGGCCCGGCCGTTCCGGTCCCCACGGCCGCGACCGCCGGCTGGAAGCTGTCGACCCCGCCCGCCAAGGCCAGCGCCGGCACCCTGGTACCCGGCTCGACCGACGGCTCGGAGCTGCTGCGGATGCAGTACCACGGCGCGTACGAGGCCACGCGCGGCGTCACCGTCGCGCTGGCCCCCGCCGGCGTACCGGCGGCGCCCGACGCGATCGCGGGCATCGCCACGCCGGGCTACCTCTCCGCGGTCGGCGCGAAGGTGGGCGACACGATCCCCGTCGAGCTCGGCGGCGCGACCGTCCGGGTGCGGGTGACCGCCGCCGTGCACTCGCTGCCCGTGGCCGGGGACACCGCACTGGCCGTCGATCTGGACGCCCTGGGCCGCAAGCTCGCCGCGGACGACGGGCGCGAGCTGCCCCCGCCCACCGAGTGGTGGCTCCCGGCAGCGTCCGCCGGCGACCCGCTCCCCGCACGGGCTGCCGCCGAACTGCGCGCCGGCACCAACCGGCAGGACGTACAGCTGCGCGAGGAAGTGGCCGCCGAACTACTCGACGATCCGCTGAGCGCGGGCCCGCAGAGCGCGCTGGCCGCCCTCGCCGTGGCCTGTACGGTCCTGGCGGCGATCGGATTCGCCGCCTCGGCCGCAGCGGCGGCGCGGGAACGGAAGCGGGAGTTCGCCGTGCTGTCGGCGCTCGGTGCGCCCCGACGCAGCCTGGCGCGCACGGCGGCTGCCGAAAGCTTCGTCCTGGTCGGCCTCGGCACCACGGTCGGTGTCGGGCTGGGCGCCGCCGTCGTGCACCTGGTGGTGCCGCTGATGGTGCTGACCTCCGCCGGCCGGCGCCCGCTGCCGCCGGCGCTGGTGGATCTGCCGGGCGGCCAGACCTTGCTGCTGGCCGCCGCGATCGCCGCGGTACCCCTGCTCTCCGCCGTGCTCGGCGGTCGACGCGATCGAGATGTGGCCGCCCGGCTGCGGTACCTGGAGGAGATATGACCAGCCCGGCCACGCCGGCCGCGGACACGGCGCCCGCTTCCCCGCCGGGTCCCCGTCCCGGCGCCGCGCCCGGAGCCACCCGTCCGGCACCCTGGGTGCGCACCCGGCTGCGCGCGGCACCCCTGACCGCGCTGCTGGCCGCCGCACTCGCCTTCGTCACCGTCCTGCTGGCCGCAGCCCTGCCGCGCGCCCTGGACCGGGGCGCCGACCAGGCCCTGCGCACCTTCCTGCACGACCGCGGCCCGAGCGCCACGAGCCTGCACGTCGCCTCCCCCGTGTCGGAGGAGGACCTCGGCCCGAGGGACCTGGACTCCGCGCTGGCCACTCTGCTCGCCCGTACCGGACCCGACTACCGCATCGCGGCGAGCGGACCGGTGCACGGCTCCATGAGCACGAAGCCGCGCGCCCTCGACAATCCCGAACTGGCCCGTCCCGAGGGCGTCCCGCCCATGCTCCACCTGATGCACCTGCGCAGAGCCGAAGAACACGTCCGGCTGGTGGAGGGGCGCTGGCCGGGCGCCGCGGCGCCCGAAGGCCCGATCCCGGTCGCCCTGTCGCAAAAGGCTGCGCAAACCCTGGGCGTCCGGGTCGGCATGGTGTTGCGGACCTCCTCCCCCGACAGCACGAGCGCCGAAGTCGTCGGCCTCTACGCCGCGAACGACGAGGCGGACGTCTACTGGACCGACCTGCCCTGCCCCACGCGCGCCTGCCAGCTCTACACCCCGAAGCTGCCGCCGCTGAGGTATTGGGAGACCGCCGCCCTCGTCGGGCCCGAAGCACTCGACCGTCTCACCTCGTGGGGCAGGGGCGCCGAGGACTTCTGGCGGCTCCCGGTGGACGTCGACGCGCTCCGGGCGGATCAACTGCCCACCGTCAGCGGCGAGATCGCCCGGTACCTGGCCGGGCAGACCGCGGCCGACCTGTCCACCGCCACGGCCCGGCCCCAGCTGCGGATCAGCTCCTCGCTGCCGACACTGTTCACCCGGGCGCGGGCCCGACAGGCGGCTGCCGCGCCGCTCACCGCCGTCGGCCCGGCAGGGGTCGCCGGCGTAGCCTTCGTGGTCTTCTGCCTCGCCGGTGCGCTCACCGCAGACCGGCGGGAGGCCGAGCTGCGCCTGCTGCGCGCCCGTGGGGGATCCCGCCGCACCCTCCTGCTCCGCTTGCTCGGCGAGGGGGCGGTCACCGTGGTGCCGGCCGCCGCGCTGGCGACCGCACTGGCCGTACTGCTGCTGCCGACCCCGCGGTGGACGGCCACCCTGCTGGCCGCGGCAGCCGCGACGCTCCTCGCATTGCTGGCGTTCCCCGTACGGGCGGCCGTGGTGCTGTCCGCTCCGCGCGGCGCGCGCCCCCGGCGCAGGCTGGTCGGCGAACTCCTCGTGCTCGCCACGACCGTCGCCGCCGTCTACGAGGTCCGCCTGCGCGGGGTCGCCCCCGCCGGGGAGGGACTGGACCCGCTGCTGGTCGCCGCCCCGCTGCTGCTCGCCCTGTGCGGCGGGCTGGTCCTGGCGCGGCTGGTGCCCGCCGTCGTCGGAGCGCTTGCCTGGCTGGCCGGCCGGCGGTCCGGGGTGATCGGCTTCCTCGGGCTGGCCCGGGCGGCACGCGGCACCGGCGGCCGGCGGCGTCCTTCGGTCCTTCCGGTGGTCGCGCTGCTGCTGGCCATCACCACGGGAGGTTTCGGGGCCGCCCTCCTCGACACCGTGGACAGTGCGAGGTTTCAGGCAGCCCGGGTGAACGTGGGCGGCGACGCGCAGATCATCGCCCCCTACGGGGAGAACCTTCCGGAGACCCTGGTCAAGGCCGCCTCGGCGCTGCCCGAGGTGCGTTTGTCCGTACCGGTCTGGGCGGACGACGCCTGGTTCCTCTCCGGCACCGCTCAGGCGTCCACCAAGGTCAAGGTGGTCGTCGCCGACCCGGTGACGTACGCGAAGCTGGCGCGGGCCGTCGGGTGGGGCGGGTTCGACCCGGCCCTGCTGGCGGGCGGCGGTGCCGGCGCGCCCGCCCCCGCCCTGCTCAGCCCCGAACTCCAACGATTGGGCGGCCCGCACGAGTTGCGCATCGGCAACTCTCCCCCGCTGGCGCTGAAGGCCGCGGGGTTCGTCGAGGGAACACCCGCCCTGCCGGGCGCAGGCGGCGCCTTCGTGGTACTGCCGGCCGGCCCGGCCACGGCGTCCGCGGTCGAGACGACGCGCCCCAACCGGTGGTTCGCGCTCGGCACCCCCGACGAGGCCGAGCTGGATGCACTGGTCCGGACGGCACGTCGGGGTCCGACCATCGAGGGCTGGGCAGTGCACACCAGCGCGGCCACGAGCGCCCAGCTGGCGAGCGATCCGCTCAAGCGCTCGGCGGGCCGGCTGTTCTGGGCGTCCGTGGCCGGGGCGGCGGGCCTCGCCCTGCTGGCCGTCCTGCTCACCATGGTGCGGGCCGCGCCCGAACGGGCCGCGCTGCTCGCGCGGTTGCGGACCATGGGCCTGCGCCCCCGGCAGGGCATCGCGATGATCCTGACGGAGGCCCTGCCGCAGGCCCTGGCCGCCGCACTGGGCGGGGCCCTGGTCGCGGCGGTCGCCGTGGCCCTGCTGGGGCCGGCCGTGGACCTGTCCGCGCTGATCGGCTCGCCCGCGCACACCGGCGTACGGCTGACCCCGTGGCCCGTGCTGACGCAGGCCCTGAGCCTGGCCGGCCTGGTCGCCGCAGCCGTGATCGCCGAGGCGGCACTGTCCGGCCGGCGCCAGATCACCACCGAGTTGAGAGCGGGAGACCAGCGTTGAACAGCGACCAGCCGACCTACGAAGAGCTGCGCCGGCGGGCCCTGGCCGCCACCGAGCCCCGGAGCCCCCGGGCGGACACGGCCATCACCTGCGACCGCCTGGTCCGGATCTTCAGCAGCGACGGCATCGAGGTGCAGGCCCTACAGGGGCTGGAGCTGACCGTCGCCCAAGGGGATCTGGTGGCTCTCGTCGGCGCCTCCGGCAGCGGAAAGTCCACCCTGCTCAACATCCTGGCGGGTCTGGACGTCCCCACGGCGGGCAGCGCGACCGTGGGCGGCTACAACCTGCTGGAGATGTCCCCGCGGGACAGCCTGCGCTACCGTCGGGAGGCGGTGGGCTTCGTGTGGCAGCAAACCGCCCGCAACCTCCTGCCCTTTCTGACGGCAGCTCAGAACATCGCGATGCCACTCCAGTTGAGGGGCGGCCCGCGGCGCGGCGCAGCGAAGCGCCATGCCGCCCGCGTCGCGGAGCTCCTCGAAACCCTGGGCATCGGCTACCTCGCGGACCGCCGGCCCACCCAGCTCTCGGGTGGCGAACAGCAGCGCGTGGCCATCGCCGTGGCAATGGCCAACAATCCGCCCGTCCTCCTCGCGGACGAGCCCACCGGCGAACTCGACTCCGAGACCGGCGCTGCGATCTTCGAGGCCTTCCGGACCGTGAACCGGGAGCTCGGCGCCACCGTGGTGATCGTGACGCACGACCCGCTCGTCGCGGGCGAGGTCCGCCGTACGGTGGCCATCCGCGACGGGCGCACCAGCAGCGAGGTGCTGCGCCGCACCGTCACGGACGAGCACGGCGCGGAATCGGTGAGCGAGCGCGAGTACGTGATGCTGGACCGGACCGGTCGGGTGCAGCTCCCGCAGAAGTTCCTGGAGGCATTGGGCATGGAACACCGGGTCGCGGTCGACCTGGCTCCGGACCACATCGAGGTGCGCCCCGACTCCACGGAGGACCCGCAGGCCTGAGCCGGAGCGAAGTGCCGCGTGCTGCGGCCCGTGAGACGCCAGGAAACGGCGAACGAACTGGTGGGCGTCACTTCCGCGGGGCGGGTGTCGTTAGGGCCTCGGGGTTGACTCTGGGGGCGAAGGGACGACGGAATGCGGCAGTTTCCTCTGGAGATGCACCACATGGCACCCGGGCAGGTCGTCGAGTGGCGGTTGCGGTGCACGGCCGGGGCGGCGGCAGACGCCGACGGCCGGGGCGATGCAGCGGGCAGGAGGGCCTCGTTCAACCAGGACAAGCACTTCACGGTCGCCGAGGAGAGCCGCGGCGCCGACGACCCCGTCGCGTCCTGGATCGCGGTCACCTTCGAGGTTGCCGGTGTCATGGACGAGCAGGCCCTGACCCATGCCCTGCTGGCCTTCGTACGCCGGCACGAGGTGCTGCGGTGCGAGTTCCGGCGCCTCGCGGGCGAGTTGGCGTGCGAACCCATCACCGCCGACCAACTCGTCCTCGACACGGTGCCCGTGGAGACGTTCGACTCCTCCGAGGCCTTGCGCGGCTTCCTCTCCGAGCGGTTCAAGCGGAACATCGACACCCTGTCCTGGCCGCTGTTCACGATGGGCGCCGTCCTGCGCGAGGACTCCTCCACCGTCTACCTGGCCTTCGACCACATCGTGTGCGACGGCCTGTCGATGCCGATCGTGGTCCACGAGGTGCAGAACGCCTACGAGGCCCTGCGCCGCGGCGAGGAGGTCGATCTGCCGCCGGCGCCGAGCTACCTCGACTTCGCCGAGGAACAGCGGCGCCGCTACCTCTCCATCGACGCCGAGGACGAGCGCCTCGGCCATTGGAAGCGGTTCATCGCGCGGGGCGGCGGCGAGTTCTTCCCGCGGTTCCCGCTCGAACTCGGAGTGGAGCCGGACCGGATGTACCCGATCGTGAACGAGGCCTCGCCGCTGCTGGACGCCGCCGAGGCCGAGGTGTTCGAGAAGGCCTGTCGGGCGGTCGACGGCAAGCCGTTCATGGGGGTACTGGCCGCCGTCGCGGTCTGTCTGCGCGAGGCGGGCGGACCGGGCGTCTACCGGGGGTTCATGCCGGTCAACGAGCGCGGCCGGGCCGGGTGGGCGAACTCGGTTGGCTGGTTCGTCAACACCATGCCCATCGAGTTCGATGCCTCGCCCGGCCGGGACTTCGCCCAGGTCATGGCCGCGGTCCGGGCCGGGTTCGGCGAGATGATGAGCCATGTCGACGTGCCGTTCGTCCGGGCCTGGGAACTGCTGGCACCGGTGGAGTTCGCCGCCCGCTCCTGGCCGTACCCGGTGAACTTCTTCTCGTACATCGACATCCGCAAGTGCCCGGGCGCCGACCGGCACGAGGAGTGGCAACCGACGTCGCACGTGTGGTCGGCGCGTGCCAACGGCGCCTGTTCGTGGTTCCAGCGGGACTCCGACGGCCTGCACATGAACTCCATCTACGTGGACACGGACGCCGCGCGTCGCACCATGGACTACTTCCAGGAGGCGCTGCGCGGGACGGTCCGGGAGATCGCCCGGCACGGGGCGTTCCGCCGGCCGATCGCGTTGGCGTCGCCGCGTCGTCCCCTCGGCGCGCCGGTCGACGCGGCCGTGCCGGCCCCTCGCTCCTGACGGCGCCGACCGCCCGCGTTCACGCGCGGGCGGCACGCCCGAGCAGCAGCGCCCGCTCCCGGGCGTTGTGGGTGAGCGAGGCCGCACGTTCGAACTCGGCCCGGGCCTCCTCCGTGCGGCCCAGCCGCTCCAGCAGGTCGCCCCGTACGCTCGGCAGCAGGTGGTAGGCGCGCAGGGCCGGTTCCTGGGCGAGGGCGTCGACCAGGGGGAGCGCCGCCTCCGGTCCTTCGGCCATCGAGACCGCGACCGCCCGGTTGAGTTCGACGACCGGCGACGGGACGAGTTCCACGAGCCGCCCGTAGAGGGTGGCGATCGTCGGCCAGTCCGTGTCCTCGTAGCGGAGCGCCTCCGCGTGGCAACCCGCGATCGCGGCCTGCACGGAGTACGGGCCGCTCCCCGCGTGCTGCATGGCCAGGGCGCCCCGGCGTATCAGCATCCGGTTCCACTTGGCCCGGTTCTGGTCGGCCAGCAGCACCGGCTCGCCGTCCGGGCCGGTACGGGCGGCGATCCGGGAGGCCTGGAACTCCAGTAGGGCCGCCAGTCCGTGCGCCTCGGGCTCCTTGGGCATCAGGGCGGCCAGTACCCGGGCCAGCCGCACGGCGTCCTCGCACAGGGCGGGGCGGACGAGGTCGTCGCCGGCGGTCGCCGCGTAGCCCTCGTTGAAGATCAGGTAGATCACTTCGAGGACGGAGGCGAGCCGCTCCTCGCGGTCGGCCCCGTACGGGACCTCGAAGGGCACGGCCGCCGCTGCCAGCGCCCGCTTCGCCCGGACGATGCGCTGGGCGACGGTCGGCTCCGTGGCGAGGAAGGCACGGGCGATCTCCTGGGTGGTCAGCCCGCCCATCAGGCGCAGGGTGAGCGCGATCCTCGCATCGGTGGCCAGCACCGGGTGGCAGGCGGTGAAGATCAACCGCAGCAGGTCGTCGTCGATGTCGTCCGGGCCGGCGGGCTCGGAGGGCGGCGGCACGTCCTCCAGGGTCCGTCCGACCTCGGCGAGCTTGCGGGCGTAGGTTTCCTTGCGGCGCACGAGGTCGATCGCCCGGTGTTTGGCGGTGGCCATGAGCCAGGCGCCCGGCCTGTCCGGGACACCCGACTCCGGCCACTGTTCGAGGGCGGCGACCAGTGCGTCCTGGGCGAGTTCCTCCGCGATGCCGACGTCGCGCACGATGCGCGCCACAGCGGCGATGATCCGCGCCGATTCGATGCGGAACACCGCTTCGACCGCCTGGGTCGTACTCACTGCCGTCACGGCCACCCATCAGAGCAGCCGTGACGGAGCAGGGCAAACGCGGCGCGGTCAGGCCTCGGCGATCTGGCGCAGCTCGGCACCGACCGTCCAGTGCTCGGGGTGGATCTCCAGGAACCGCTTGGTCCACTCCAGCGCCTCGGCCTTGTCCTTGGCCTGGAGGATGGCGTAGCCGCCGACGACCTCCTTGGTTTCGGTGAAGGGGCCGTCGGTGTAGCTCAGCTTGCCGCCGGACCAGGTGACCCGGGTGCCCTCGGAGGTGGGGAGCAGCCCGGCGGTGTCCAGCATCACTCCGGCCTTGGTGATCTCCTCCAGCAGTGCGCCCATGCGCTGCTGGAACTCCGGCGGGAAGTCAGTGTCTGCGGGAAGGCTCTGCTCGTCGATGCGGATCATGGAAAGGAAGCGCGGCACGGTGACTCCTCGGTCGGTCGGGCGGGGGCTCTCCCCGCCTCTCACCCCTACGTCGAACGGGAGACGCCCGGATCGACAGCTCCCCGGAACTTCTTCAAAGAATCTTCCGAACCCCGGCGGAATGCGGCGTGCAGCGACACTCCGCCCCTCGTGGACGCGGGCGCTCCGCGCCTCCCCGCGGGCGGGCCCCGGGCCATCGGGTTCCGTACGGCCGACCCCGGGGCGATCGGCCGGCTTCCGCTCCAGCTCCCGCTGGTCCTGTGGGCCCGGAACGTGAGCCGGAGCGCGGCCCGCTGACGCCGCGCCACCGCAGTCACGGACTGTCGCCCGCCCAGTCCCATCGGTCGGGGTCGGCCGCGCGACGGCGGTAGTGGGCGCGACCGCCGGCTCCGTAGCGTCCTATTTCCGTGGGGAGCCCGGCCTCTTCGGCGAGCTGGGGCGCGCTCCAGCCCGTGACGTCCAGGAGGAGTCCGTCCAACGGGCCGCCCACGAGCTCGCCGTAGACGTGGCCGGGGCGCGGGCCGGGGTCGGGGTCGTCGTGGTCGGCGCCGTAGACCCGGCGCCGGAGCATCCTGTCGTCCATACCGTCCAGCTTCACAGGCACCACTGACAACGGACCCGGCGACGGCCGGAGGTCGCGCCCGGCCGGTGGCGGGCACACCGGCGACGGACTCCGCGTCCGGGCGCGGATGCGGGAGCGGTGGGGCCGGGCGGCGATGATGGGGGCCGACCTTCGGATCACTCGGTACACGGAGCAGGAGCACCACCCATGGCACGTCGGGTACACCAGCCGCTGGAGAACCAGGAGTTCGACTTCATCCTCGGCATGGCCGAGGGGCCGGTTCTCGCCTACTTCATCGGAACCTGGCCCAAGGCCCTGGAGGCGTGCCGGGCGATGGACGCCCTCGTGGCCGAGGCCGCCGAGGAGTACGGCACGCGGTTGACCGCCGTGCGCACCGACATGACCCGCTGCCCCGAGCCGACCAGGCGGTTCGGCGTGACCGGCGCCCCCACCGTCGTCATCGTCCGAGGCGGCGAGGCCGTGGCCAGTCGGGCCGGCGCGATGGGCCGCACGGAGTTCCGGGAGTTCCTGGACTCCCATCTCTGAGCGGTTGCGGGCCCACCGGACCGCGCGGGCGAAAGTGGGCTATCTGGCCGAAACTGGCATAGGTTAGATAGGTGCCTAGGGCATGTAATGGGTTCCGGCAAGACGGAGCCACGGAACCATGCTTACGAGGTGCTGCATGTCAGAGACCGTTGCCTTCCCCCAGGACCGAACCTGCCCCTACCACCCGCCGGCCGCCTATGATCCCCTCCGCGAGGGCCGGCCGCTCTCCCGGGTCACCCTCTTCGACGGCCGCTCCGTGTGGGTGGTCACCGGGCACGCCGAGGCGCGCGCCCTGCTCTCCGACGGACGGCTCTCCGCCGACCGGCAGAACGACGCCTTCCCCACCCCCACCAAGCGTTTCAAGGGCCTGCAGAACCGGCGCACCGCCCTGCTCGGCGTCGACGATCCCGTGCACAACGCCCAGCGCCGGATGCTCATCCCGAGCTTCACCCTGAAGCGCACGGCCGCCCTGCGGCCGGCGATCCAGGCAACCGTGGACCGGCTGATCGACGAGATGGTCGCCGCGGGCCCGGGAGCGGAACTGGTCAACGCCTTCGCCCTGCCCGTGCCGTCGATGGTGATCTGCGCCCTGCTCGGAGTTCCCTACGAGGACCACGAGTTCTTCGAGGCGCAGTCCCGGCGGTTGCTGCGCGGGCCGGAGCTCGCCGACGTGGAGGACGCCCGGGACCGCATCAACGGCTACTTGGCCGATCTGATCGCACGCAAACGGACGCACCCGGGTGACGGGCTACTCGACGAGCTCGTCGAACGGCGCCTGAAGACGGGCGAGACCGATGTCGAGGAGCTGGTCTCACTGGCCGCGATCCTGCTGATCGCGGGCCACGAGACCACGGCGAACATGATCTCGCTCGGCACGTTCACCCTGCTGCGCCACCCGGAGCAGCTGGCCGAACTACGGGCCGACCCGTCGCTGATCTCGGCGGCCGTGGAGGAGCTGATGCGTTTCCTGTCCATCGCGGACGGGATGCTGCGGGTGGCCACCGAAGACATCGAGATCGGCGGGGTGACGGTCCGTGCGGACGACGGGGTGGTCTTCTCCACCTCGGTCATCAACCGGGACGCGACGGTGTTCGAGGAACCTGATGCGCTGGACTGGCACCGGCCCACCCGGCACCACGTCGCCTTCGGCTTCGGCGTCCACCAGTGCCTCGGGCAGAACCTGGCCCGCGCGGAGATGGAGATCGCCCTGGGCACGCTTTTCGAGCGACTGCCCGGGCTCCGGCTGGCCGCCGAGCCGGACCGGATCCCGTTCCGGCCCGGGGACACCATCCAGGGCATGGTCGAGCTCCCCGTGGCATGGTGAGGTACATGTCGCCACGACGCATCGACATCGACACGTCCGTCTGCATCGGCGCCGGCCAGTGCGCCCTGACCGCTCCCGACGTCTTCACCCAGGACGACGACGGCTTCAGCCAGGTGCTCCCGGGCCGGGAGGACGGCAGCGGCAGCCCGCTGCTGCGCGAGGCCGCGCGCGCCTGCCCGGTCTCGGCCATCACCATCCAGGAGCCGTAACCCTCCGCGGGGTCCCGTACGGCTCAGAGCAGGGCGACGGCCTGCCGCTCCAGTGCCAGCGAGCGGTCCACCAGGTCGGCGCACGCGTCGAAGAGGGCCCGCCGCCCCCGGGCGTCGGTGCCCGGGTCGGCCGTACGGGCCGCGTCCGCCAGCCCCGACCAGTGCCGGGCGGAGTCCCGCAGGAGCGCGGCCGCCTCCGGCCGCCCGGCGAGGTCGAGGAAATCGGCGTACAGCGGCCGGGTGGCACCGGGAGCGGTCCACTCCTCCTCCAGGCAGGCGTACAGCCGTCCGGTGCCGATGGAGAAGGCTTCCGGGCTGCCGAACCGGTGCTCCCAACCCGACTCGGTGCCGGTGTCGCGCAACTGGGCGGCGAGCTTCGCCATGCCGGCGAACCCGAAGTTCACGTCGAAGGCGTTGCCCAGCACCGGTCCGGTGAGCCGGGCGGCGGTGGTGTGGACCGCCTCCTCGATGTCCGGCGCTGCGGTGGCCGGACCGGTGGGCACCACCATCTGGTGGTGGCCCGTCCGGTGCCCGGTCCAGGCGGCGCCGAACTCCTCCCGGCCGATCCGGTACGGGGCCTCGGCTCCGTCCTCCACGTACAGGGTCTCGCCCTCGACCCCCTCGTAGCCCACCACGAGCACGGTGTACTGGTCGGCGCCGGCCGGCTCCGGGACCCCCCGGTGCCAGGGCAGCCGGGACCGGTCGACGGTGCAGAAGACCGGACGCCCGTCGTCGAGGGCCGCGCAGACCCGGGCCCAGCGGGGTTTGGCGCTGCGCGTGGCCTCGTACGGGACGTGCAGCCGGCCGAGCGCCGTCTGCACCCAGGGGTGGGGGTGCGCCTGGGCGACGATCGTCGGCACCGGCGGCCGGCCCGCGTGCTCGAAGACGAAGTACATGAAGCCGATCCCGCCCGCGAGGCCGGCGACCAGCACTTCTTCGTGCACGCTCCCGAGTGCATGGCGGATGAGCGAACTCTCGCGGTGGCGGCCTGTGCCGAAGTCCTCGTGGACGAGCGGGGTCATCCGGCCAGCCTAGTGCTGTGACCGGCAGGGTTCACCGGCCCTAGTCGCGCCCGGGCCGGCGGCCGTCCGAGCCCGGCCCTGCACCGGGCGGGGTCCCGGCCCGCGCCGTGACGGCCGTGAGCCCCACCGGTCCGGCCGGCGGGGCTCATGTCACGGGCCTTGCTCGCGAAGCGGCGTTATCGGGTGACCACCCGCTCCGCCTGCGGACCCTTGGGGCCCTGGGTGACGTCGTACTCGACCTTCTGGCCTTCCTGCAGCTCCTTGAAGCCGGTGGTCTGGATGGCGGAGAAGTGCACGAACACGTCGGGGCCGCCGTCGTCCTGCTGGATGAAGCCGAACCCCTTCTCGGAGTTGAACCACTTCACGGTGCCTGTAGCCATCTGTGCTGATCCTTCACAACGTTCCACGCGGGCGGCACGTGCGGTGCAGCCGTCTCGATCCTGCCCGTCCGTCACTCACGCCACACCCCGGGCGGGGCCAACCGGGGAGTGTTCGAACGCCTGGCCGGGGGCGGGCTCGGTGCCGCGGGAAGGGCGCGGATGCTCATGCACCCGCCGTCCGCAGCGGGCGACAGCGCGGCGGATCAAGGCCGACGGGCTACTGCGGCGGCCCGTCGGCGCCCGCTGATCCAGCAGCCGAGGCCGAGCCGGCTGCCGGGGGTCCGGGGCGCGCAGCCCGCGAGGTCGGCTGCGGTGCAGCCCGGCGTGGCCCAGGGTGGTGCCGGCCCGGCCGGCGCCGGGTGCGGGCGGGGCAGCTCGGCCCCCGTTGCTCCGTAGCCCCGATGGTAAAATTCCTCTTTTCACGTCTCACGGAAGGTTCTGCATGAAGAACCCGTCAGCTCACGGGCGTTTCGGCATCAAGGCCGGAGCCAAGGCAGGCCACAAGGGCGGTGCGAAGGCAGCCGGCAAGGCGCCCCGGAGCACCGGCCTCCAGGGCGAGTTCGCCATGCCCGAGACGATCGAGCCGGCACTGCCGCCGGTGGAGTCGTTCTCCGAGCTCGACCTGCCTCGTGAGCTGGTGAAGACGATGACCGACCTGGGGGTGAACCAGCCGTTCCCCATCCAGGCGGCCACGCTCCCCAATTCCCTGGCCGGCCGGGACATCCTCGGCCGCGGGCGGACCGGATCCGGCAAGACCCTGGCCTTCGGCCTGGCCCTGCTGGCGCGGACGGCGGGTCGCACGGCGGACCCGAAGCGCCCGCTGGCGCTGGTCCTCGTACCGACGCGCGAGCTGGCCCAGCAGGTGACCGAGGCGCTGACCCCGTACGCCGCGGCATTGAACCTGCGCATGGCCACGGTGGTCGGCGGGCTGTCGATCGGCAAGCAGGTGAGCGCCCTGCGCACCGGCGCCGAGGTGGTGGTGGCCACCCCCGGACGCCTGAGCGACCTGGTCGGACGGCGTGACGTCCACCTGGAGCGGGTGAAGATCACGGTCCTCGACGAGGCCGACCAGATGTGCGACATGGGCTTCATGCCGCAGGTCACCGAGATCCTGGACCAGGTGCACCACGCCGGACAGCGGATGCTGTTCTCGGCCACCTTGGACCGCAACGTGGACCAGCTGGTGCGGAGCTACCTGAAGGACCCGGTGTCCCACTCCGTCGACCCGTCGGCGGCCACGGTGAGCACGATGGACCACCACGTGCTGCACATCCACGCCGCCGACAAGTACTCGACGGCCACGGAGATCGCGGCGCGCGAGGGCCGGGTGCTGATGTTCCTGGACACCAAGCACGGCGTGGACCAGTTCGTGAAGCACCTGAGGGCCATGGGCGTACGGGCGGAGGGGCTGCACAGCGGAAAGTCGCAGCCGCAGCGGACGCGGACGTTGGCGCAGTTCAAGAGCGGGGCCGTCACGGTCCTCGTCGCGACGAACGTCGCCGCGCGCGGCATCCACATCGACGACCTCGACCTCGTCGTGAACGTGGACCCGCCGGCCGACCACAAGGACTACCTGCACCGGGGCGGCCGGACCGCCCGCGCGGGCGAGTCCGGCAAGGTCGTCACCCTGGTCACCCCGAACCAGCGTCGGGACATGGTCCGGCTGATGTCCGACGCCCGGATCCGGCCGACCACCACGCAGGTGCGTTCCGGCGAGGCGGCGCTGAGCCGGATCACCGGAGCCAAGACCCCGTCCGGCGTCCCGCTGTCGGGCGCCGAGCCGACCGACGCGAAGGGCCGGCCCTCGGGGTCCGACCTCGGCTTCCGCGGCATCGGCACCCGCCCGGGCCGACCGGGGGCGGGCAAGGAGTCCCGCAAGACCGCGGAGGCCCGGCAGCTCGCCGAGGCACGCCGAGCGGCCCGCGTGCGCCGCGGCGGCTGACGCCGCGGCGCACTGCGGTTCAGCCGCGCCGGCGGCGCCGCCAGGCCACGATCGCGCGGGTGAGGACCGGTGGCAGCAGGTCCTTGGCCAGCCTGCGCCAGGTGGTGCCGATCCGCGGGCGGGGTCCGGGCAGGTGCGCGGGCGCCGCGACGGACGGCGCCGCCGGGTGCAGCGGCTCGGGGAGCGCCGGCGGGACGGCTCCCTCGTCGCCGATGCGGACCAGCGTCTGACCGGCCACGAGGTCCACGCCGTGCCACAGGTCCGTCCGGCCCTCCAGCCACGTGAGCAGTTCTGCCTGCCATGGCGCCGGGTCGTCCCAGGTGGCGTACAGCTTGGACGCCGACACGCAGATCAGGTGCAGCTCGCCGGTGGCCACCGCTCCCCACACCGCGGCGGCGACGCCGGGGCAGTGTGCGGCGCGGTAGTCGTCGAAGACGACCACGGCGCCCGGAGCCGCCACGAGGCGCGAGGACTCGATGTCCTGGGCGACGTGCTCGTAGAGGTGGGAGGCGTCGACGTGGATGAAGCGGCAGCTGGCCGGGCGCACCTGATCGGCGACGACGAAGGTCGGGGCCTGGATGACCGTGGGCAGCTCCTCGCGGAAGGCGAGGTAGTTCGTCTCGAAGCCGCGGCGGGTGAGCGTGGGGTAGGAACCCTGCATCTCCGCGAGGTTGGAATCGTCCGGCGCGGGCGAATCGAAGAGGTCGCAGACCGTGAACTCCTCGCCCTCCTGGAGGTACCCCCCGAGGAAGATCGCGCTCTTCCCCATGTACGCGCCGAGTTCGAGAAGATCACCCGCCTTCTCCTCTGCACGGTTCCCGCGCGTCAGGAACCAGTCGAAGAGCACTTGGTCACAGACCGAGAACCACCCCTTGACCTGGCTGTACGTGGAGGGGACGGGCAGGGCCGGCTCGCCGTCGGGGGTGGTGACGGGAGCATGAGAAACGTGCGACACGGAGAGCAGCCTCCAGCGGAACGGCATCGGATCAACGCTGATACCCGGCCAGGTAGGCAGACCATAGACCCTCGAACGGCCGTATGACGAGACTCTTTGGCATTGCGACGGAACCACAGCCGCCGTTTCTCCGTCTTGATCTCTTAAGCCCCTTTCCTTCCTCCCCGCTCCCGGCCGCGCCGGGCCGGTCCCGTGGCGGGACGGGGCGCGCGGCTCCTCAGCCCGTCATGTTCCGGCGGTAGAGGCGCTGCGCGGCGGTGTTGCGGACGCGCCGGGTGCGGGCCGTGGTGGCGAGCAGGCCGAGGGCCTCGTACGAGGTCGGCAACTGGACGGCGGTGCGCTGGCACCAGTCGGAGGCGGCGGTGAGGTCCGCGGCCGACCAGGGCTCTCCGTGGGCGATCGCCTTGAGCAGGCTCCACTCGCGCACCCGGCGGGCCGGGAAGGCGCGGGATCCGATCGCGGCCGCCATCGCGCCGGCCCAGTTGGGGAACCGACCGTCGGCCAGCAGTTGGGCGGCGCGGCGGTCGAGGTGGGTGACCACCGCACTCTCGGCCATCACCAGGTCGGGATCGCACAGCACGGCGGCCACCGCGTCCGCCTCGATCTCGACGGCCGCACCGGACGCGGCGGCGAGGTCGTCGAGGTGACGGGCGTAGCGCCAGTGGTCGGGTGCGGTCGTCGTGCCCTCGGCCCGGCCCTCCGGGCCGCCTCCCTGGCGTATCTGTTTCTCGCTTCTCCGCATGCGATCCATTCCACACGACCGCCGTGAGCGGCCGGTGCCCAGGGTCGCGTCAGCCGGCTCTCGACGGCCCGGCCGGCAGCAGCAGGGCCTCCGAACCGACCGGGCGGAAGCCGGCGGCCTGGAAGGCGCGGACGCTCCGGGCGTTGCCCGTGGCCTGCTGGGACCAGACCGGTCGGCCGTCGGGGACGAGGTGACGGGCGGCGCGGGCCAGGTCCCGCCCCAGCCCCTGGTGGCGGACGGCTTCGTCCACCTCGATCGCCGTCTCCCAGCGGCCGGCCACGCCGCGGCCGAGGACGACCACTCCGCCGTCGGCCGCCCAGACGCGTACGTCGTCACGACGGCCCAGGGCGCGGCGGACCCGGGGGTGGTCCGGGTCGTCGATCTCGCGCAGCTCCAGCGGGGGGTCGCCGGGCAGCGGCCCGGCGACGGTGAGCAGGTCGATGGTGTCGGTGGTGCGCCCGGTACGGTCCAGCAGGGCGGCGAGGAACCGCGGGTTCATCGTGGCCGCCAGGGCGTCACAGTCCAGGGCGGCGAGGGCGGCGTGCACCCACTGCGGGTCCTCGTCGGTGAACACCACCGAGTGTGCGGTGAACGCGATGACACCCGCATCGCGCGGACCCGACTGCGGCACCACGGTCGTTCCGCCGTCGGGCGGCGGGAACTGCCCGCCGGCCACCGCGTCCAGGATCTCCTCCAGGGTCTGTCCCACGTCCGTCACACCTGCTCGAAGCGGACGCGTTCGGCAGCCCCGAGGGTGCGCCCGGCCCCACGCCCGGTACCCCTGGCGACGACGCGGTGGTGTTCGAGTGCCATGTCAACGCTCCTGATCCTGTGGTCGTTACACATGATCTCAGGCGCGATGTACGGCTGTTCGGCGGGGCGGGCCGGGAGCCGACCGCCCGCCGGCCCAGCGGGACTCAGCCCTCGTGGGTCTCGTACCCGCCGTACCCCTGGTCCAGGTCGTGTCCCGGCTCGGGCAGCGCGGCCCCGGTCTCCAGCAGGGTCTTGAGACTGGAGGCGAGCATCGGCCAGGCGCGGCCACACATCCCGATGAGGGTGCCGCCGGGTTCGAAGCCCTCGTGGAGGACGGTCAGCCGCGCGAGGGTGTCCCCGACGGGCTCGATCTCGTACGTCACCTTCGTGCGCCGTTCCTCGGCCAGCTCGGCCCGCAGCTCCTCGCTGACCCCGACCGCCGCCGCCCACTGCGGGGTGAAGCTGTGCCAGGTGTACGAGAGCCTGCGGTCCGGGATGCAGTCGAGGACCACCTGCTCGGGATCACTGGTCCGGGCCCCGCGCTCCACCCACTCCATCCTCGATCCCACTGCCCAGTCGGTCTCGAAGCTCAGACCCCAGTACCTCCGGGTGAAGGCCGGTTCGGTGAGTGCCTGCCAGACCCTCGCGGGATCGGCCTGGATGTAAAGGGTGTAGGTGATCGCGCTGTCGCTCATGCCCCCATGCTGCGGGACGGGGTCCCGCGGATGCCGGATTTCCCCGACCGCGGCGGCAACCACCGCCCCGGCCGACCTGCCCGCCCACCCGGACGCCCCTGGGGGCGGGTCCGCCCCGCCCGGACGACGCGTCGTACTGCCCCGGCGGCCTCCCGACGGCCCGGCCGGCGGGTCAGTAGACGTGCAGGGCGACGGCGCACAGGCCGCGGCCGGACGCGGCTGCCGTCCGCCAAACCCGGAGGGGGCCGTCGATGACCCGCTCGTCACGGGCGCCGTAGTCGAGCCAGTCCCGTTCGGCGACGCGGGCCCGTTCCCCGGGGGTGAAGGTCAGGGCCCGCTCCACGTCCGGCAGCGTCCGGCGGACCTCGGTGGCGCTGAGGAGCACGTTGCCGCACCAGCCGGGCAGCAGGGCCGCGCGGTCCGGACCGATGGCATGGAACAGGGCGGCCACCGCGTAGTCCTTGCTGTGTACCGAGACGAACATGTCCGCGCGGTCCGGCTCGGGCTCCCAGATGTTCTCCATGACGTGGAAGCCGGGATCGGTGATCCCGTTGCAGACGTCGTCGACGTGCTCGCCGGGCCGGGTCAGGCTCCAGAACGCGTCGATCGCCCCGCCGTGAGACGTGTCCGCGTACCAGGTGCGGTGGTCCGGCAGCGGTGCGCGCCGCCAGGCCGCCCAGCGGCGGCGGGCCGCCGGATCCGTGCGGTCGGCTTCGAGGGCCGGCGCGAGGCGGGGTGCGAGGTGCGCGATGACGTGGTCGCGGTGGCTGCTGATAGACCAGACACTGGTGATTCCCATGACGTTCACGCTAGGGGGCTCCCCTGACAACGCCCTGCACGCTCACCACTGGACGCCCGACTCGGGGACTTCGGTGAGCGGCGTACGGGGCGGGGTAGGAAGGGTGAGTCGGGTGCGGGCCGCCGCGTGCACCGTGGCGACTTCGGCGTGGCCGGCCGGGCCCCAGTCGGTGAGCTCACGGACCTGGTCGGGAGTGGCGAGCAGGCGCGCGTACGCCGGGTCCGCGACCGGCGGGAGAGCGGTGAGGCGGGCTGCGATGCGGGGGTGGGCGGCCCGGTCGACGTAGCGGTAGCCGAGCGGGACGGCGCCGGCGACGGGGGACGCGGCCCCGGGCGGGAGGTGGACGGCGCCGGTGGCGCGGGAGACGAGCACCAGGGCCCTGCCGTCGGGGGCGAACAGCCAGGCCGAGGTCGCCCGTACGGGTACCTGCGCGGGCACCGGACCGTGATGCCAGGTGCCGTGGTGCGGGGCGCGGCGGGTGCGCAGGACCCCGAGCCGGTCCAGAGCGGTGGGGGTGGTGGGACGGCCGTCCTCCAGCAGCGCCGGGCCGCCGCCGTTGATGCGGGCGCGCAGCGCCGACAGGGCGCGCCGGGCGTCACCCGGGTCCATCAGGGCGGGCAGGTCGGCCGGTTCGGCGAAGTGGATTCCGGTGATCTCCTGTGCGGGGAGGCGGATCGCCTCGATCCGGTCCGGCGTCCAGGTGCCGCCGTCGTACACGTGCAGGATCTCCCCCGGGAAGCGCATCTCGGGCGGGATGCCGGGGGTGTCCGCCGGAATCCAGTCCACTGCGAGGCCGCGCTGATAGCTGCCCTCCACACCGAGCTCCTCGCGCATCTCGCGGGCCGCCGCGGCGGACGGTGCCTCGCCGGCGTCCACTGCACCGCCGGGCAGCAGTCGGTCGGCGCGGTAGTCGACGCTCTGGAGGAGGATCCGGCCGTCGGTGTCGGTGACGAGGACGACGGCTCCGGTCCAGAGGGCGGCGCGCGAAGCCCCGTACTCCTGCGGGGTCATCCACGTGCCCGACCCGCCGCCGGCATCGTCGGTCACGGCCTCGTCGGTCAGCTGCGGCATCGGAACTCCGTTCACCGTGGGGGGAACCCTCCGCCTGTGCAACAGCGCGCACGGTCCGCGGGTTACGGCGACCGCACGCCCGGAGGGAGGGCCGGCAGCATGCGGTGTGCGCCCTGCACGGCCACGGCCACGGGAGCTCCGGGCCGGCACCGGCACGACCCGCAGCCCGCGTCGGACGCGGCGTCGCACGCGGCCTCCCTCACCCGTTCGCGTGACGGTGCGTAGATCCGGCCCGCTTCCGTACGGCAGGGTGGGCGGATGCAGTTGCGCCGGGCAGCCATGCCCCTGCCCCTGATCCTCGCCGCACTGACGCTGAGCGCCGGGTGCGTGACCGTACGGCCGCACGGGCCCGTCGAGCAGGCCCGCCCGGGTCCCGCAGCGGACCGGACGTCTGCTCGGGAAGCTGCGGCCGGGGCCCTGCCGTTGGGCCCGCTGCCGGCATCGGCGGACCCCTCGCCCCCGGCCGCGGCGGAGCCCGATCACGGCGAGCCTCCCGAGCTCCCCGGGGCGCCGACCGCGCAACGGTCCGCCGAGGACCGTCGGCACCGCCGGACCGGCGCGGCCGAACCCGCCCGCCCCGCGCACCCCGCTCCGGCGCCCAAGTCCCGCAAACGGCCGCCCGTGCAGCCCTGGCCGCAGCCCGCGCCGCAGCCCGCGTACGACATGACGGCCCTGTGCGAGGCGGCCAAGGGCACGGTGCCCCCGTCGATCGCCGCCCTGTGCCGATAGGCGGTTTACGCACCCGACCCGATGAGCTGATGGTCGGCAACCGGATCACTCACCGCACGGCGGACGGCGTACACGTCCCGGGAGGCTCGTCGACAGCTGGGCCCGGTCACCCTCGACGAGTTCGCCGTGATGCTGCGCTCCGGCCGGGTGGCCGCCGACCTCCCCGTGGGCGGCGAGGTGTCCGCCCACGACCTGGCCGGTGGGAGGTTTCGCCGGGCCGCGGTCGCTACGAAGACCACCGTCCGCTCCGAACTGCGCGCCCAGCGGGCCGGGGTCGAATGGCAGGCCCGCTGCGCGCACCCGGCGGCCGACGGGCCGCACCGGATCATCCGACTGGCCCCGGCCCGGCTGCCGGGGGCGGGCGGGCGGTTTCGCTTGGATGGACGGCGCGGGCCCGGACCGGAGGCCCGTACCGCCTCCACCCACTCCCAGGGAGTCGCCATGGCGAAGATCGCCCTGTTCGGCGCGACCGGCACCATCGGAGCCCTCGTCCTGCGCGAAGCGCTCGGGCGCGGCCACCAGGTCACGGCGGTCGTCCGCGACCCCGCGAGACTCGCGGGGTCGCCGGCCGCGGCCGGGGCGGAAGTGGTGCACGGTGACGTCCTCGACCCGCACTCGGTCGCCGCTGCGGCGGCCGGCCGGGACGTGGTCGTCAGTGCCGTCGGGCCCGGGGCCGGGGACCCGGGCGTCCTGGTGACCGCCGCCAAATCGCTGATCGGCGGAGTCTGCACGCTCGACGCAGAGACCCCCCGGCCCCGTGTGATCACGGTGGGCGGGGCGGGCTCGCTGCGCACCCCCGAAGGCCCGCCGGTCAGGGACGCGACGGGAATCCCCGAGGCGGTCCGCGCCGTCATGCAGGCCCACGAGAAGGCTCTGGACTTCCTGCGCACCGTGCCCGTGGAGGAGGTGCGCTGGAGCTGCCTGAGCCCCGCCGCGCAGATCGAGCCGGGCGAGCGCACCGGCACGTACCGGCTGGCACTCGACGATCTGGTCGTGGACGAGGACGGCCGCAGCCACATCTCGACCGAGGACTACGCCGTTGCCCTGGTCGACGAGATCGAACGCGACGCGCACACGGGCAAGCGGTTCACCGTCGGCTACTGACCGGGCGGCGGCCCGTCCGGGCCGTACATCGCGGTGAGTTCGGCGCCCAGCCTAGCCAGCCACTGCCGCACCTGAGGCGGATCCAGGACTTCGAGCCGCGCGCCCAGCCCGGACAGGTGGGCGGCCAGGGCCTTGGGGGCCGGACCGTCGACCCACACCTCGGTCCAGCCGTCGGGCAGCGGATCACCGACGCGCACCCGGCCGCCGAGGAGCCGTTGCAGCAGGGCCACCGCATCGGGGTGGACGCGGGCCCGCGCGGTCACCGCGTACATGCCGTCCTCGAAGGCCCGGGCCAGCGCGGCCCAGGCCGTGGCCAGGTCGAAGTCCGCAGGCCGGACCACGGGTTCGCCGGTCGGCTCCACGGCCAGGACCCGGCTGAGCCGGAAGGTGCGCAAGCCCTTCTCCGTACCCGCGACCAGGTAGTCGACCCCCGCCTTGGCGACGAGCCCGAGGGGGTCGACCGTGCGTTCGGTGGCCGGTTTGCCGACGCCCGCGTACCCGAGACGGACGCGAATCCCGTCCACGACGGCACGCTGGAGCGCGGAACGGTGCGCGGCATCGGCCGTGACGGCATTGCGCGACCAGTCCGTGGCGTCGACGACTTTGGCGCGGCTGGCTGCTTCGGCACCGGCGCGCAGGGTGGGCGGCAGGGCCCGGACCAACTTGCGCAAGGTGGCCCGCAGTTCGGGGGTGGCCGTCAGTGGGCCGGTGACGAGGAAGAGCGCCCGGATCTCGTCGGCCGTGAGCCCCGTGAGGTTGGTGCGGGCCCCACCGACGAGGGACCACCCGCCGCCGCGGCCCCGCTGCGCATAGACGGGAATACCGGACGCGGCCAGGGCCTCCAGGTCACGGCGCGCCGTGCGCTCGGACACCTCCAGCTCGGCGGCCACCTCGGGGACGGTGACCCGGCCGCGCTCCTGGAGGAAGAGCAGGGTCGCCACCAGCCGGTCGGCTCTCATGTCCCTCTTCCCACTGCTTCGGTGCTTCGGTGCTTCGGTGTCTCGCTCTTCTTCAATTCTCCTCGGAAAACTGGCCAGAAGGTGGCCACTTTTAATTCCAGGATGGACACATGAACGAGACCACGCAGCTCATCGAGACCCCTTCCGCCCCCGCCCCGTTCGACCCCCGGCAGGACCTCGCCGCGGCCGTCGAACTGGCCGGCCGTACCCTCGCCGCCGTACGACCCGACCAGTACGACGCCCCGACGCCCTGTGACGAGTTCGACGTCCGGCGGCTGTCGAGCCACCTCGTCGCCGTCGTGCGCCGGATCGCGGTGATCGGGCGCGGCGAGGACCCGTTCAGCGTCCCTTCCTTCGCCGACGAGGTCGCCGACGGCGCATGGGCGGCGGCCTGGGAGCCGGGCGCCCGCGAGGTGGCCCGGGTGTGGGCGGACCCGACGGTCCTGGACCGGTCGCTGCGCCTGCCGATGGGTGTCCTGCCGGGAGCCGCCGCCGCGGCCGTCTACACCCACGAGCTGACCGTGCACACCTGGGACCTGGCCACCGCGACGGGCCAGCGCCCGGACTGGGACCCGGCGCTGGTGGAGCGGGTGAGCGCCGTCGTACGCCGCGCGCTGCCCGCCGAAAGCCGCGGCGGGCAGGTGCCGTACGGCGAGGTGGTGGCCGTGGACGCCGACGCGCCGGCCATCGACCGGCTGGTGGCCTGGGCCGGGCGACGGCCGTAGCGGGCTGCGGGCGTCAGGGGCGGCGGCCGTGAAGCGTCGGCGTACGCGGGGATAATCGGTGGATGAGCGCGCTCCGAATACCTAGGGTGACGGCGCACCACGTCGTCGAGCAGGAGCCGGACATGCGCACCCACTATCCCCGTACACCGCATCTGCCCTGGTCGCCGGGCGCAGCCGCGGACGACGTGCGGGCCAGCGGGCTTGCGGGGCTGACCGGACGCGAGGTCGTGGTCACCGAGAAGCTCGACGGCGAGAACACCACCCTGTACCGGGACGGATCGCACGCCCGCTCGCTCGACTCGGGCCACCACCCCTCGCGGGCCTGGGTCAAGGGCCTCCAGAGCCGGATCGGTGCCGGCATACCCGCGGGCCTGAGGGTGTGCGGCGAGAACCTCTACGCCCGCCACTCGCTCGGCTACGAGGACCTGGACAGCTGGTTCTACGGGTTCTCCGTGTGGGACGGCGAACACTGCCTGGACTGGGACCGGACCGTACGCATCCTGCACGGACTCGGGGTTCCCACCCCTCGGGTGCTGTGGCGGGGCGTCTTCGACGAGCGCGCGCTGCGCAGGCTGCGGCTCGACACCACACGGCAGGAGGGCTACGTCGTACGGACGGTGGCCGGCTTCGCGCGTGCGGACTTCGGCCGGTGCGTGGCCAAGTGGGTGCGCGGCGGCCACGTGCAGACCGACACGCACTGGATGTACGCCCCCGTGGTGGCGAACGGACTCGGCCCGCAGGCCCCCCTGTGGGCGGTGCGGTCGGGCTCCGAGCCCGATGCGGCGGGGCTGGCCGCCGCGCTCTGGCCGGGTTCCCCGCCCGAGGCCGGGGTCGAGACGGTCGTCGCCGAAGTGGCGGACCGGCTGGACGCGTGGGGCCGCACCGGGGAGACCCGGCTGGCCGGCGTACTGGCCGCCCTCCTGCACCGTGCGCCGCGGGCCCGGATCGGGGCTCGGCTGGCGGCGGGGCCGCTCGGGATGCCACTCGCCCGGCGGGTCGCCGACCTGGTGGGGCTGTACCCGCGGCTCCAACGGCCCTTCCCGGACGAAGGGCGGCGGGCCGGACTGGTGCGGATGGCCTCGGCGGCCGATCTCGGGGTGTTGCACGCGCTCGCCGGGGCGGCTACCGAGGGGGACTCCGGGGCTCGGGACTGCGTGGAATGGTCCGCGCTGTACGCCGAGGAGGCGGGGTTGCTCGGCCCCGATCCGTTGGGCCCGCTGCGCGCCGGCGTACGGACGGCGCTCGACGGTCTCGGTACGGACGCGGCCGACCGGTGTTGGGCCGAGGCCCAGGAGGCCCTCGGGCGGGGCGGTGTCTCCACCGCCGAGGAGGCGGTCGCCGCGACCTGGCGCTGGCGCGACGGCGGCTTCCCGCGGCTGGTGCAGCTGTGCGGGCCCTCAGGCAGCGGGAAGAGCACGTACGCCAGGAACCTGCCGGACGTGGACGCGTACGTCAGTCTTGACGACCTGCGCACCGCACGGGGTTCCCGGGCCGATCAGCGGGCCAATGCCGACGTGCTGCGCGAGGGCCTGGACCGACTGGACGCCGCCCTGGCCGCCGGCGGCACCGTGGTGTGGGACGCCACGTCCCTGACCGAGCAGCAGCGGGGCTTGGCCTGCTCGGTCGCGCAGCGCCGCGATGCGCTGGTCACCGTGGCCGTGGTGCTGGTCGAGGAGGAGGAGCTGCTCCGGCGCAACGCCGTCCGCCAGCACCCCGTACCGCCTGGGGTGCTGGCCTCCCAACTGCACCGGTTCAGCCCGCCCTATCCCGGACACGGGCAGGCGCACCGTACCTGGTACATCGGCGCGGGCGGGACCGTGGAGGACACCGCGGGAACCCTCGCGACAGCGGAAGCGGGCGAGGACGGCTGATGCGGACCAGTGAGGAGCTCTACCACCAGGTCCGCTGGGACCCCCGGTTCGACCCGGCACGGTTCGTGTTCGGCCTGCACCAGCGCGGGGCGCCGCCGAAGCGTATCCCGCTGCACTCCTTCGTGCCCGGCGGCGACATCCCCTGGCACCGGGTACTGTTCGTCGAAGCGGACGGCGAGCTCGTGTGGGACCGGGCGAGCGGTGTGGACCGGATCGACTCCACGCACGCCGGGCGGCTCCGCGAACCGCGGGTGCTGCGTGCGCCGTTCTTCACCGTACGGACCCCGCACGCGTGGGACCCGGCGGGCGGCGGCGCATGGCGGCCGGTCGGCTCCGGGGCGCCCGGGTCGGGGACAGCCGGGTCCGGGTCGGGGGGACCGGTTCCGGGGCCGGAGCGGGTGCGGCTGCTGACCTGGAACACCCTGTGGGACCGGTACGACGCCCCGCGCATCGACACCGCCCGGCGCAGGCCGCTGCTGCTCGCCGACCTGGCAGCCGCGGACGCCGATGTGATCGCCCTCCAGGAGGTCGAACCCGCCCTGCTCGCCATGCTGTTGGCCGAGCCGTGGGTACGGGCCGGGTACACGGTGGGCACCGACCCCCGCGGCAAGGACGTGGACTCCAGCGGGCTGCTGGTGCTGAGCCGGCTGCCGGTGCGGGAAGTGGGGCTGCACCTGCTCGGGCCGCACAAGGCGGTCACCGCGGTGACGGTGGACACTGCGACGGGCCCCCTCGTCGTCGCCTGCGTACACCTGACGAGCGATCACACCGAGAATGGCGCCGAGCGGCGCCGGCTCGAACTGACGGCGATCGCGGATGGCTTGAGCGGCGTCGAGGCGGACGTCGTACTACTCGGCGACTTCAACGACGGCCGGTCCGGAGCCGAGGGGCCCGCTGCCGCCCTCGGCATGCGGGACGCCTGGAGCGAGCTGCACGGAGCGCATGACGCTACGCCGACCTTTGATCCGGTGGCCAACCCCCTGGCCGCGGTGGGCTCGTTGTCGGGCCGGGCCTCCCGACTGGACCGGATCCTGCTGCGCTCGGCGCGCGCGCAGGTACGGCGCGCCGCCCTACGGGGCGACTCCCCTGCGCAGAACGGACTGTTCATCTCCGACCACTTCGGGATGGAGGCCACTCTTGACTTCGTGGAAGGGGGTGAGCGGCCCGCAGGGCTCGACCAGCGGGCGACCCCCAGGACGGCGGTGGCGTGGCTGCCGCCGCACGACCCGGCGGTCCAGGAGCTGCGCCGGGAGCACGACCCGGCGGTCCACCGCTGGCCGGCCCACGTGAACCTGCTGTTCGGCTTCGTACCGGAGTCCTCCTTCGAGGAGGCGCTGCCGGTGCTGGCCGAAGTGGCCGCGGGGACGGCGCCGTTCGAGGCCCGATTGGCGGGGGTCCACAGTTTCGGGCACCGGCAGGACGCCACCGTGTGGCTGGACCCGGCGGCGGCCGGCGCCACGCCGTGGCAGCAGCTGCGGCGGGCACTCGCCGAGCGGTTCCCGGGATGCCGCGGGCGCGGCGAGGGCTTCACCCCGCACCTGACGCTGGGCCGTAGCCGCGAGCCGCAGCGGGCGACGACGGAGTTCGCCGCGCGACTGGGCGACAACGGGACGGGAAGCGGGTTGGGGGCCGGGACGTCGGCCCGGGTCGGGGAACTGGCGGTGCTGTCGCGACGCGGGGACGGGCCGATGCGGGTGCGTGCGGTGGTGGAACTGGGCACCGGCGCGTGGCGCTGGGTGCCGGAGGCGCCCCCGGAAGCGGAAGCGACGCCGGCGCACGGGGACGGGGCCGGGGACGTCACCGCGCGGATCGCGGAAGCGCTGGGCGACGGGGTACTGCACGTGGCCGGATCCCGCCGCATGGGCTGCGCCCTTCCGGGGGCGGACCTCGATCTGGTCGCGGCGCTCCCGGGCGGGATCGGCCTCGCAGAGGTACGGGAGCGGGTCGCAGCGGCGCTCCCCGAGGCCGAGCGGGTCCGGGAGGTCGTCGGTGCGCGGGTGCCGGGGATGCGGCTGCGGGCGGGCGGGCTGGACGTGGACCTGGTGGTCGTCGCCACCGGAGCGGTGGACCCGGCCCGGGCGGTGGCGCGGCGGGCGGAGTTGGGCCCGGCGGCCGCGGTCGCACTGAGCGCGGTGAGCGATGCCGATGCGGTACGGGACGCCGTCGGCCCCGAGCGGCGTGCGGCGTTCGCTCGGCTGGCACGGGAGGTGAAGGCCTGGTCCCGGGCCCGGGGGCTGGACTCGGCTCCCTTCGGGGGGTTGCCCGGACTGGCCTGGGCGGTACTGGCGGCACGTACGGTCAGCGAAGCCGTCGACCTGTCCCCCGCGGCCCTGCTCCGGGAGTTCTTCGGGAACTGGGCGGCCTGGGACTGGCGCGACCCGATCGCGCTGACGCCCTCGACCGAGGATCGGCAACCGCGTCCGCAACCGGGTCCGGAGTGCGACCCCGTCACGGTCCTCACGCCCTCCGCACCGGTCCGCAGCTGCACGACCCAGGTGGACCCCGGGCTGCGCGACCTGCTGGGGCGCGAGCTCTACCGGACGTGGGAACTCCTGGAGGCGGCGCCCGAGGCGTTCGATCGCGCCCTGGCCGCCCCACCACTGCACCGCCGGCACTCGGCGTGGGCGGTGGTGACCGTACGGGGCGACGCCCCCCGGGAGTTCGAGGAGCGTCTGGGCCGGGCGAGGGGGCGGATGCGCGCCCTGCTGGGGGCGCTGGCGGAGGCCGGCGTCCGGGACGCGCACGCCTGGCCGCGCCCCTTCGCGTCCTCCCCCGTCTCGGCCCGCTACGCCATAGGGCTCGGGCGGACCCCGCCGGATGCGCTCGGGCTGTCCGCCCTGGCCGGCCGCTGGTGCGCCGACCTGCCGGGCGTCGAGGTCGCTCGGACGGAGTGCGGGGCCGTTCCCTCCCTCGGGTGAGCCCGGCCCCGGGCTCGGCCCCGGGCTCGGCCCCGGGCCGGGGCCCGCGGGCTTCTGACGACAAGTAGCGAACACAGTGCACCACCTGCCCTCGGATCGAGGCCACGCTCCGAACGCTGCCGACGCTCCGTCATCCTCACGGGCACGGCGGGACGGAGCGGTCAGGAGCCTCAGTAGATCCCCGCGGGATTTTTTCGTCAACACTTTTCACAAGGATTGAAGAAACTCCGAGTTCACAGGCCCGCCGGGCCGTGACATGACATGAAGCGTTCACTTCGTGAACGCTGAAACCCTTGACGACCCTCGTGGCGGGCAGTTCACTCACGCTTCGATCCCCCGGATCCACGACGTCAGGAGAGCCCCCCATGTCACGTCTCTCGGACCATCCGCCGCGACTGACGGTCGCGGCCCTCGCCGCCGCGCTGGTCGCAGCCCTCCTCGTGCTGCTGCCGGGTACCACCGCCCACGCCGCGCCCGTCCTGCTCTCGCAGGGCAAACCCGCCACCGCCTCCAGCCAGGAGAACGACGGGACCCCGGCCTCCGCCGCCGTCGACGGCAACATCGGCACCCGCTGGTCCAGCCGGTTCGCCGACCCGCAGTGGATACAGGTCGACCTCGGGGCCCCCGCCCGGGTCGAACAGGTGGTGCTGCGCTGGGAGACCGCGTACGCGACGGCGTACCGGATCGAACTGTCCGGCGACGGCAGCACCTGGAGCACCGCCTACGCGACGACCGCCGGCGCGGGCGGGATCCGGACCCACGACGTCACGGGCACCGCACGCTACGTCAGGGTCTACGGGACCCAGCGCGCCACCCAGTGGGGCTACTCGCTCTACGAGTTCCAGGTCTACGGCACTGCCGGCGGCGGCCCCACCCTCCCCGGTGGCGGCGACCTCGGACCCAACGTGATCGTCTTCGACCCGTCGACGCCCAACATCCAGGCCAAACTCGACGAGGTCTTCCGGAAGCAGGAGTCGGCCCAGTTCGGCTCGGGCCGCTACCAGTTCCTGTTCAAGCCGGGCACGTACAACGGACTCAACGCCCAGATCGGGTTCTACACCTCCGTCTCGGGGCTGGGCCTCAGCCCAGACGACACCACCATCAACGGCGACGTGACCGTGGACGCCGGCTGGTTCGGCGGCAACGCCACCCAGAACTTCTGGCGTTCGGCCGAGAACCTGGCGCTCAATCCCGTCAACGGCACCGACCGATGGGCCGTATCGCAGGCGGCGCCCTTCCGCCGCATGCACGTCAAGGGCGGCCTCAACCTGGCTCCCGACGGCTACGGTTGGGCCTCGGGCGGCTACATCGCCGACTCGAAGATCGACGGACAGATCGGCAACTACTCGCAGCAGCAGTGGTACACCCGCGACAGCCAGATCGGCGGCTGGGGCAACGGCGTCTGGAACCAGGTCTTCTCCGGGGTCCCGGGCGCGCCCGCGCAGGGCTTTCCCGACCCGCCGTACACCACGCTCGACACCACCCCCGTCTCCCGCGAGAAGCCCTTCCTCCACCTCGACGGCACCGAGTACAAGGTGTTCGTCCCCGCCCGCCGGGTGAACGCGCGCGGTACCTCCTGGGGCAACGGCGCACCGCAGGGCACCTCGATCCCGCTGAGCCGGTTCTACGTGGTCAAGCCGGGCACGACCGCCGCGACGATGAACCAGGCGCTGGCCCAGGGCCTGCACCTGCTCTTCACCCCCGGCGTCTACCACGTGGACCGGACCATCCAGGTCAACCGCCCGGACACGGTCGTCCTCGGTCTCGGCCTGGCCACCATCGTCCCGGACAACGGGGTGACCGCGATGAAGGTCGCGGACGTGGACGGGGTGCGGCTCGCCGGGTTCCTGATCGACGCGGGCCCGGTCAACTCGGCGAGCCTGCTGGAGGTCGGTCCGGCCGGCACCACCACGGACCACGGCGGGAACCCGACGACCGTGCAGGACGTGTTCCTCCGGGTCGGCGGCGCAGGCGCCGGCAAGGCCACCGTCGGCATGGTGATCAACAACCACGACACGATCGTCGACCACACCTGGATATGGCGCGCCGACCACGGCGACGGGGTGGGCTGGGAGACCAACCGCTCCGACTACGGGTTCCGCGTGAACGGTGACGACGTACTGGCCACCGGGCTGTTCGTCGAGCACTTCAACAAGTACGACGTGGAGTGGAACGGCGAGCGCGGCCGTACGATCTTCTTCCAGAACGAGAAGGCGTACGACGCCCCCGACCAGGCGGCGATCCAGGACGGTGCGACCAAGGGCTACGCGGCCTACAAGGTGGCCGACTCCGTGACCACCCACGAGGGTTGGGGCCTGGGCAGCTACTGCTACTACAACGTGGATCCGACCATCCGTCAGGACCACGGGTTTCGGGCGCCGGTGAAACCGGGCGTGCGGTTCCACGACCTGCTCGTCGTCTCGCTCGGCGGCAAGGGCCAGTACGAGCACGTCATCAACAGCACGGGCGCGCCGACCTCGGGCACGTCGACGACCCCGTCCACCGTCGTCTCCTTCCCCTGATCCGCCTCCCCTGATCCGCCTCCCCTGATCCACCGGCGGGGGCCCCGGCCGCGCGGCACGGCCGGGGCCCCTTGACGACCGCATGACCGCGCGGCTCACGGACGCCCGGACGACGGCGGGGCGGCCCGACGCGGCGCGGCGTCCTGGCCTGCGGCACCGGACCGACCGACCGTCAGACCTCCAGGACGATCTTTCCTGCGGCGCGGCCGGTCTGGCTGAGCTCGAAGGCCGCCGCCAGCTCTGACAGGGGGAAGGTCCGCGCGATGGGGACCGTGAGCTGCCCGCTGTCGGCGAGCCGGCCCAGCTCGGCCAGGCCGTCTGCGTCGGGCCGTACCCACATCCACTGGCCGCCCGCGCCGAGCACGCTCTGGTCGGCGATGGAGGCGTGTCGGCCGCCCTTGGCCAGGACAGCTTGGGTGACGTCGAGGACTCCGCCGACGAAGTCCGCGGCGACGGTGACGCCGTCGGGGGCGAGCGCACGCACCCGGTCGATCAGGCCCTCCCCGTACTCGACGGGATCGCAGCCCATCTCGCCCAGCCTGTCGTGGTTGCGAGGGGAAGCCGTTCCGATGACCCGGGCGCCCAGCGCCCGCGCGATCTGCACGCCGAAGGACCCCACCCCGCCCGCGGCGCCGTGGATCAGGACGGTGTCGTCCTTGCCGGTCGCGAGGCGGGTCAGCAGTTGGTAGGCGGTGAGCCCGGCCAGCGGGAGCCCGGCTGCCTCCTGCCAGCTGAGCGAAGCCGGCTTGGCCGCGAGGGCGCGTACGGGCACGCTGACGTACTCGGCGAAGGTCCCGCCGTGCACGTAGTCCTTGCGGGCGTACGCGATGACCTCGTCACCGACCGAGAACTCCGGGACGTCGATCCCGAGCCGCTCGATCGTGCCGGCCACGTCCCAGCCGGGGACCACCGGGTACATGACGTCCATCAGGCCGTCGAGCCCACCCGCCATGATCTTCCAGTCGACGGGGTTGACGGCGGCGCACCGGACCCGGACGAGGACCTCGCCGGGGGCGACCTTGGGCATCGGCAGCCGGGTTTCGGTGAGCACCTCCGTCCCGCCGTACGTCTCGTACGCCATCGCCCGCATGGTGTCCTCGGACATCTACCCGACCTCTCCGTCAGCTGTGAGCCGCGATCCGTGATCTGTGGAAGCACCCCTTCCCCATCCCACCACGAAAGGCCGTGCCCGCCCCGAGAGGCGGGGCGGGCACGGCGCGGCGCGCCACGGTACGGCACGGCACAGCACGGCACAGCGCGCACGACGGTCCGTGACTCACAGGGCCCGGTGCGCGGCGATCACCTCGGCGTAGCGGCGGCCACTGGACTTGATCGTCCGGCGTTGGGTGGCGTAGTCGACGTGGACGAGGCCGAAGCGCTTGTCGTAGCCGTAGGCCCACTCGAAGTTGTCGAGCAGGGACCAGGCGTAGTACCCGGCCAGCGGAGCGCCGCGGCGGGCGGCGCGGGCGCAGGCGGCCAGGTGACCCGTCAGGTACGCGGACCGCTCGGGGTCGTGGACGCTGCCGTCGGGGGCGACACGGTCCTCGTAGGAGGAGCCGTTCTCGGTGACGTGGATTCGGCGGGCCCCGTACTCCTCGGTCAGCCGCATCAGCAGGGTCTCCAGGCCGTTCGCGTCCACCTCCCAGTCCATGCCGGTGCGCGGCACGCCGGGCCGTTCGACCTGGCAGGCGTACGGTGCGGGGCCGGCCGGGTCGGCGCGGACGATCTGCGGGAAGTAGTAGTTCAGGCCGATCCAGTCGAGCGGGGCGGCGATGGTGTCGAGGTCGCCGGGGCGTTCGGGGAGGTCCACGGCGTAGACCTCGCGCATGTCGGCGGGAAAGCCGCGCCCGTGGACGGGGTCGAGCCACCAGCGGTTGACGTGTCCGTCCATGCGGAGGGCAGCCGCCCGGTCCGCTGCGCCGTCGGTGGCTGGTTCGACGGTGGAGAGGTTGTTGACGACCCCGATCTGCGCGCCGGGGGCGGCTGTGCGGACGGCCCGGGCCGCGAGGCCGTGTCCGAGTAGCAGGTGGTACGAGGCGCGGACGGCGGCCGGCAGGTCGGTCCAGCCGGGAGCCATCCTGCCTTCCAGATGGCCGATCCATGCCGAGCACAGCGGCTCGTTCAGGGTGGCCCACTGGGTGACCCGGTCGCCGAGTCGGCCGGCGACGAGACCGGCGTACGCGGCGAAGTGCTCGGCGGTCGCCCGCTCGGGCCAGCCCCCTCGGTCCTGGAGGGCCTGGGGTAGGTCCCAGTGGTACAGGGTGACGCTGGGGGTGATCCCGGCCTCCAGCAGGCCGTCGACGAGCCGGTCGTAGAAGGCCAGGCCCTTGGGGTTGGCCGGGCCGTCCCCGCCGGGAACCACGCGCGGCCAGGCGACCGACATCCGGTAGGCGTTCGTGCCGAGTTGCCGCATCAGCGCGATGTCCTCGCGCCACCGGTGGTAGTGGTCGCAGGCGGTGTCGCCGTGGTGGCCGCCGGCGACGGCTCCGGGGGTGTGGGAGAAGGTGTCCCAGATGGAGGGGGCCCGACCGTCCTCGTCGACGGCCCCCTCGATCTGGTAGGCGGAGGTCGCGGTACCCCAGGCGAAGTCGCGGGGCAGGGCGGCGAGGTCGATGGGGTCGCATTCGGGGGCTCGGTCGACGCGGGTGTCGGAGAGGGTCACTTGACGGCTCCTGCGGTGAGTCCGGCCACCAAGTACCGCTGCAGCAGCAGGAATCCGGCGACGACGGGGATGCTGACGACGAGCGAGGCGGCCATGATCTGGTTCCAGTAGACGTCGTTCTGCGTGGAGTAGCCCTGCAGGCCGACGGCGAGCGTGCGGGTGGTGTCGTTGGTCATGACGGAGGCGAAGAGGACCTCGCCCCAGGCGGTCATGAAGGCGTAGACGGCGACGGCGACGATGCCGGGGACGGCGGCCGGGACCACGACCCGCAGCAGGGCTCCGAGCGGCCCGCAGCCGTCGACGGTGGCCGCTTCGTCGAGGTCGCGGGGCACCGCGTCGAAGTAGCCGATGAGCATCCAGATGGAGAAGGGGAGGGAGAAGGTCAGGTACGTGAGGACCAGCGCGCCGCGGGAGCCGTAGAGGGCAACTCCGGTGCTGTTGCCGATGTTCACGAAGATCAGGAACAGGGGCAGCAGGAAGAGGATCCCGGGGAACATCTGGGTGGAGAGCACGGTGACGGTGAACAGGCGCTTGCCGCGGAAGCGGTACCGGCTGACCGCGTAGGCCGCGAAGACGGCGACGATGACGGAGGCGGCCGTGGCGGAGCACGCCACGATCAGCGAGTTCACGAAGTACTCGGCCAGCGGGACCGTGTGCCAGATGTCGACGTAGGGGCGCAGGGTGAGCCCGCTGGGGATCCACCGGAAGCGACCCGTGACGTCCTGGAGCGGTTTGAGGGAGCTGGTGACCATCACGTAGACGGGCAGCAGCACGAACCCGGAGAGCAGGGTGAGGAAGACGGCGCG
Organism: Streptomyces sp. NPDC006430; assembly: GCF_040612395.1. Classification (NCBI taxonomy): domain Bacteria; kingdom Bacillati; phylum Actinomycetota; class Actinomycetes; order Kitasatosporales; family Streptomycetaceae; genus Streptomyces; species Streptomyces sp. NPDC006430. Next base: position 454,743 of record NZ_JBEXQA010000001.1, on the reverse strand, counting down.
GACCACCCGGAAGGATGCGGGCGGGTCCGTCGCCGATCGGCGCTCAGGCATCCGCGTTCCTCCGTCCTCGTGTCGTCACGAGCAGGTACCCGGCGGTCACGAGCAGCAGGAAGAGCAACAGGAGGACGGACATCGCCGATCCGGTGCCGAAGTTCCAGGTGACGAAGCTGGATTGGTAGATGTGGAGGGAGATCAGGTCGGCGGCTTCGGGAGCCGCTCTGCCGAACAGCACGAACGGCGTGTTGAAGTCGTTGAAGGTCCACAGGAACAGCACCAGGACCAGGACCTGGTTGACCGCGCCGACCGAGGGAAGGGTGATCCGCCGTATCTGCTGCCAGATGTCGGCGCCGTCCAGTGCGGCGGCCTCGTACAGCTCCCCGGGGACGTTCTGCAGGGCGGCCGTCACGATGAGGAAGGCGAAGGGCCAGCCCTTCCACACGGAGACCGTCAGCAGGGCCCAGAAGCTGTTGTCGCCCAGGAGCCAGAAGGTGTGTTCGCCCCCGACGAGACCCAGTTGGTCGTGCAGGACGTGGTTCACCAGGCCGTTGTCCCTCTGGAACATGAACGCCCAGGTAATGACGGCCGTGTAGACGGGCAGGGCGTACGGGACCAGGAACAGGGCGCGCAGGATGCCGCGCCCACGGAACCCCTCCTGCATGAACACCGCCGCCGCGGTGCCCAGCAGCCAGCACAGGCCGACGGAGAGCAGGGTGAAGAGGCAGGTGGTGAGGAAGGAGCGCAGGAGGGCCTCTCCGACGGGCCGGTTGACGTCGACGGCGAGTTCGTAGTTGGCCAGCCCCGTCCAGGGGGCCCGGGTCCAGTCCCGGATGAAGAACTGGGTCAGCTGCCGGAAGCTCATCAGGACGCCCATCACCATCGGGAGGAGGTGGATGAGCAGTTCCAGGAGCAGGGCGGGCAGGAGCAGGAGGTAGGGCAGGGCGCCGCGGCGCAGGCGTGCGGTCCGGAGGCTCATCGGGCCGACTCAGCTCGCCATCTGCTGCTGGGCCTTGGTGAGTTTCGCCCTGACCGAATCGGTGGTCACCGGGCGGCCCGCCGCGGCGTCGGCGAAGAGCTCCTTGACGGCGGTGCCGACGGCGGTCTCGAACTGGGACTCCTGCGGGACCTGCGGGAGCGGGGCGGCGCTGGTGGCCAGGGTGGTACGGAGCACGGCGAGGTCGTCGTCGCCGGAGGCGGGGTCGCTCTGGGCGGCCTTGACGGGCGGTACGGAGCCGTAGGTCTTGTTGAGGATCTTCTGTTCCTCGTCGCTGGTCATGAACTTCACGAACTTGAGGGAGCCGTCGATGTTGTCGGTGTTCTTGAACACGGCCAGGTTGATGCCGGCGACCATGGAGTTGGTGGTTCGGCCGGTGCCGGGCGTACCGCCGGCGGGCACGGGGACGGGGGCCACTCCCCAGTCGCCCTCCTTCATGCCGTGGCTCTTGAAGGAGGAGGCGGCGCTCTGCCACAGGACCATGGCGGTCCTGCCCTGGGCGAAGTCCTGGAGGGACTGGTTCTGGGCGTACTCGGCGTTGCCCGGCGCGATGATCCCGTCCTTGGCCATCAGGTCGACGTACTGCTTGACCGCGTCGACGGCGTCCGGGCCGTCGAAGGTGGGCCTGCCGGCCGCGTCGAAGAAGTCCGCGCCGTGCTGCTTCGCGAAGACGAAGGCCTGGTGGATGTTGTTGGACGGGTTGGAGCCCTCGGCGCCCAGCGCCCACTTGCCGTCCTTGGACAGCTTGCGGCCGGTCGTGACCATCTCGTCCCAGGTGGCCGGGGGCTTCTCGATGCCCGCCTCCTGGAACATCTTCTTGTTGTAGTAGAGCGCGTACGCCATGGAGTAGAGCGGGACGGCGGCCGGGTCCTGTCCGGCGGCGCCCGCCGCACCGATGGCCGACTCCACGAAGCGGTCCTTGCCGCCGATGGCGTCGAAGTTCTCGGCGTCCCAGGGCAACAGGGCTCCGGTGGCCTGGAGGGAGGCGGACCAGGTGTTGCCGATGTTGAGCACGTCGGGGCCCTGACCGGAGGCGGTGGCGGCGAGGATCCGGTTGAGCAGGTCCGACCAGGGGACGACCTCCAGTTTGACCCTGATGCCGGTCCGCTCCTCGAACTTCTTCAGCTCCGGGCCGAGGGCCGCCCGGTCCGCCGCGAGGTCGGGGCCCTGGTTGGAGGCCCAATAGGTGAGCTCCTTCGGGGCGGTGTTGGTACCGCCTCCGTGGTCCGCGGTGCCGCCGCCGCACGCGGTGGCACCGGCGGCGAGCAGGGAGACGGCGACGGCGGTGGCAGCGACGGCTCGGGTTCTGCGCATGGCGGATCGGCCCCTTTCGGCAAGGTCGAGAGAAGGCCGGCGGGGTGTTCTCGGCTCGGGCACTTCGCCGACGCCCGCTCCATCCAGGCCTTAATTTAGGACGTGAGTTAAGCCTCGGGAAAGGGTCGCGTCAAGGGGTCCCGCAAGGGTATGTTGCGAGCGACGGCAGGGCGGAAGGAGCCAGATGACCACAGGGCGTAGCGGCCGTACGGTACGGGACCTGCGGCGCGGCAACCGCAGCGCCGTACTCCAGCGGCTGTACTTCGGCGGCGCGATGAGCCGGCAGGAACTGGGGCCCGCCACAGGGCTGAGTTCCGGTTCCGTCAGCAACGTGGTCGGCGAACTCGTCGCGGACGGACTGCTGGAGGAGGCCGGCATCGTCGACTCCGACGGCGGCCGGCCGCGCACCCTGCTGCGCGTGGCTCCCGGCAGCGCCCACATGATCGGGGTCGACGTCGGCGAAACCCGGGTCCGCGTCGAGCTGTTCGACCTGGCGCTGACCGAACTCGCCCGCACCGAATTGCCGTTGCGGCCCCGCGGCTGCTACGACGTCGGCCCGATCGTGGACCACGTCCGGACCGGGATCGCCACCGTCCTCGCCGAGGCCGGGATCGGAACCGAGCGGCTGCTGGGCGTCGGCGTCGGCGTCCCCGGAATCGTGGACCGGGAGGCTCCGGGCGGAGCGGTGGTGTACGGACAGACCATTGGGTGGGACGCGGTGCCGCTGGAGGCGCTGCTGCGGGCCACCGGAGCCCTGCCGGACGAGGTCCCGTACATCATCGACAACGGCGCGCGCACCCTCGGCCAGGCCGAGATGTGGTTCGGGGCCGGGCGCGGAGCCCGGGAGGCCGTCGTCGTCCTGTTCGGCTCCGGTGTCGGTGCGAGCCTGATCACGGACGGCTCGCCCGACGGGGGGACGACCGAGGGCACCCCGCTGGAGTGGGGGCATCTGACCGTGTCGGTCCGGGGACGACGCTGTCGCTGCGGGGCGCTCGGCTGCCTGGAGGCGTACACCGGGGCCGAGGCCCTGCTGGCCCGCTGGGCCGAGCGGGGCGGCGGCGCCGTGCAACCGGTCGACGGCGCGATGGCCGACACGGTGGACGAGGAAGAGGCCCTGTCGGCCCTGCTGGCGGCGGCGGTCGCGGCGGATCCGGTGGCCCAGGAGGTCCTGGACGAGACCGCGGAGTACCTGGGCGCGGGCCTGTCGGACCTCATCAACCTGTTCCAGCCGGCGCGCATCCTGATCGGCGGCTGGGCGGGGCTACTGCTGGGCCCGCACATCCTGCCCGCAGTGCGGGAGCACGCGACGAGGTACGCGCTGCGCCATCCCGCCGAGCGCGTCTCCATCGACCTGGGCTCACTGGGCCCGGACGCCGTCACGGTCGGGGCGGCGACGCTCCCGCTGTCGGCGTTCTTCGCCACCGGCGGACGCCGCACCACCCCGCAGCCGCAACCCGAGGCGCCCGGCTGGCGCACCGCCCTCGAAGTCCGCGGGAAGTCCGCGGCCCGGCGGGGCTGAACAGGTTGAACGGGCTGGTCGGGCTGGTCGGGCTGGTCGGGCTGGTCGGGCTGCCCCGGCCGAGCCCGGGAGCGCCGGAGGGCGGAGGAGCGGGAGTACCCCGGTCACGCGTCCGCCGTGGGGCCGGCACCTGCCTGCCCGGTGAGCGCGTGCCCGGTGAGCGCGTCCAGGAACGCCGTGGTGAGCGGGTCGGGGTACGGACGAGTGTACGCGGCCAGCATCCGGCGCACCGGCGGCTCGGGGCGCAGGACGCGGCCCGCGAATCCGGGCGGTAGGACGCTCTCGGGGACCAGGGCCGGGCCCAGCCCGGTGGCGGCCAACAGGGGTGCGGCGGCGGTCTGTTCGGTCCGCACGGCGGCCCGCGGCCGGAAGCCCGCTTCCGCACAGGCCTGGTCCACCACATCGGCCAACCCGTTGCCGGGGGCGTAGTGCACCCACGAGCGGTCCGCCAGGTCCGCGAGGCTCACCCGGTCCGGCGCCGGATCGTCGGCGGGGACGGCCACCACGAACTCCTCCCGCCCCAACTCCCGTACAGGACCGTCCCACGCCCGGGGCTCCGGGCCCACGGCGAGGTCGGCGCGGCCCGCGGCCATGGCGGCCAGCAGGGCGTCGGTGTGCGGGAACTCCATCAGGCGGATGCGTACCTGCGGATGGCGCTCGTGCCAGGTACGCAGGACGGGGAGCAGGATCCCGAGGGTGATCGAGTACACGGCGGCGACCTGGATCTCGCCGCCGTCCAGGCCCACGGCGCGGCGGGCGGCAGTGCGGGCCCGTTCGGCGTCGGCGAGCGCCGCGCGGGCGTGCGGGAGCATCGCACGGCCCATCGGGGTCAGCCGGACCGCGCGCGGTAGTCGTTCCAGCAGCGCTCCGCCCGTGGCCCGCTCCAGCGCACGGACCTGGTGGGACAGGGCGGGCTGGGACACGTGGAGCAGTTCGGCGGCCCGGGTGAAGGAGCCGGAGTCGACGACGGTGACGAGGTATTCGAGCTGCCGCAACGTAGTCATGAGCAAATGTTATGGCAGCAGTAGAAACCAAGTCTTGGACGTATGGACTCCGGGCGAGGGAGAGTCGTGAGCAGCGGCCCCCGCCGCTACCGCCGGCCGGCGGCCCCCACTGCCACCGGCCGGCTCCCGCTCCACTGCTCCACCCTTCCACCGTTCCACCGTTCCACCCCGAGATTCGGGCCCCAGGGCCCACGGACCACAGGACGCCCTTCATGAACACTGCCCTCCTCCAGGACTCCCTCGACGGCAAGCGGCTCGTCGTCATCGGCGCCGGTTCGCACATCGGCCGCACCCTGGCCCGCACGGCATCGGCCGCCGGTGCCGAACTCGTCCTTGCCGGCCCCGACGCGGACAAGCTGGCCGCGACGGCGGACGCGCTGCCCGGGCCGCGAGCGGCCCGCATCCAGCAGACCGACCTGACCGACGAGGACTCGATCGCCGCGCTCGCCGAAGCCGCGGGCCCCATCGACCACCTCGTCTCGACGGCTGCCGTCCCCGCCAACGGCCCGGTGTCCGACCTCGTGCTCGCCGACGTCCAGCAGGCGTTCGCGGCCAAGGTGTTCGGGCCGCTCCTGCTCGCCAAGCACCTGGCGGGGAGGATGAACGAGGGAGGCTCCCTCACCTTCTTCTCCGGTGTCGCGGCCTGGCGGCCCGTCCCCGAGCGCGTGGTCATGGCCACCACCAACGGGGCACTGTCCTTCCTGGTGGAGGCGCTCGCCGTCGAGCTGGCGCCGCTGCGGGTCAACGCCGTCTCGCCCGGCATCATCGACTCCGGAGCCTGGGACAGGCTGGGCGAGGACAAGGACGCGTTCCTGCGCGGCGTGGCCGGCCGCAACCCCGCCCGCAGGACCGGCACCCCCGACGACGTGGTGCGCGCCGTCCTCTACGCGATCGCCAACCCGTTCGTCACCGGCACCGTGCTGCATGTGGACGGCGGTGCCCGCCTTGTCTGACACCCCTCGTACCCTCGCCGGCGATCTGATCGGCTCCGGCTTCGACGGCTGGTCACCCGAGCTAAGGGCGGAGTTCACCGAAAGCGCCTTCAACGGTCACGTAGGGCAGCGACTGCTCAGCGAGACGGACCGGGTCCGCGTCTGGGAGATCCGGCTCGCGCCGGGCGAGCGGGTGTCCGCCCACCGGCACGTGCTGGACTACTTCTGGACGGCGGTGACCCCCGGGCGAAGCCGCCAGCACACCCACGACGGCACCACCCGCGAGGTCGCCTACGCGCAGGGCGACACCCGGCACTTCACCTTCGGCGCGGACGAGTTCCTGCTCCACGACCTGGAGAACACCGGGACGACCACACTCGTCTTCACCACCGTCGAGTTCAAGACGGGCGCCAACGCGCCCCTCCCGCTCGACCTCACGCGAAGTCCCGGTTCAGCGCCGCCGGCACACACCTGAGCCACAAGGACTCCGCCCCGGCGCGGCGGGCCGAGCCGAGCCGGGGCGGGGCGGGCGGAGCCGGGGCGGGGCGGGGCGGGCGGAGCCGGGGCGGGGCGGGGCGGGCGGAGCCGATGTGGAACGGGCGGGTCCAGCGACGCAGCGAGGTGCCCGGGGCCACTCGTGCTCCGGGTCACTCGTACTCCGTACCTCCCTTGCGGGTGAGGTACGCCGGGCTGACCGCCTTCGCGATGGCACGTCCCCCCAGCACTGGGCTGTAGCGCTCCGCCACCGGTCGGATCACGACGCCTTCGCGCAGGTGCAGGGCCCGGCCGGACACCATCTCCCGGCCGCTGGCCAGTTCCAGCACCGCGTCGAGGTCGTACGGCCCCTCGAACAACCTGGGTACGAGGGGCAGTTCCCCGTACGCGAACAGCTGCTCGGGGTCCAACCACCGGACCTGTCCGTCGATCTCCGCGGACACGTCGAAGACGGCGTAGCCCGGCCCCACAGCAGCCGTACGGGCGTCGGTTCCGTACCCGAGGTCCTGGACGCCCGCGCCGTACACCTCGCCGAAGATGCCGACGCGCGTCGCGCCGAGCCGGGCGGCCAACTCCGCCGCGACCTCGGGCACGCCGTGGCCGCGCACGGCCCGCCAGTAAAGGTTGCGTTCGTCCTCCTTGAGCGCGAGCCCCTTGGATCCGAAGCCCTTGGAGGAAACCAGCAGGTGCCCGCCGTCCGCCACGTACGTCAGCAGGCAGGCCGTGCCGTGCAGTTTCTCGGTGAGGACGACCGGCTCGCCGGGCTCGAAGACGTGCGGGTAGCGCTGGAGGTTCTCGATGTCGACCCACGAGAGCAGCTCGGGGGCGGCCTCGACCTCGCCGTTCATGGTCGTGGGGACGGGCGGTGCCCATTTGGTGATGCCGAGCAGCTCCGCGAAGTCCGTACCCTCCTCGGCCGCCCGGACCAGGTCCACCTCGGCCAGCGCACGTGGTCGGCACACCAGCCCCTGCGACAACTCGCCGCGCAAGCGGACCGCCTTGACGCGGTCGGCGGCACTGCCGGCGAGGCGGCCGGTCAGGCCGAGCTCCTCGATCAGACCGGCGGGCAGCACGGCCTGTTCGGGGATGTAGACCGCGAACTCGCCGGTGCGGTAGACGCCCTTGGCGACGACGGCGCGGTAGAGACCCACCTGCGCCAGCTCCAGCGCATCGGCGTTCGGATGCTCGTGGACGGTCAGCTCTTCGGCGGTGACCCGCAAGGTCGACATGGACGCAACTCCTCTGATGTGGCGGTGTCGTGTGCGACGGCGTCCACTCTCAGCCCCGGCATTCTTGCTGGTCCAGCCTTTATCGCGGTGTTAGCCTGACCCGCCGTGCCAGGGGCCGTGCCCCGCCGTCCCGTAACGCAGGAGGTCCCGCGCCGCGTCGTCCGGTCACCGTCGTCAGCGGGGGCAGCCGCGGTATCGGCGCCGCGACCTGTGCGCGGCTGGCCGCCGGCTCGCCGACGCCACGACCGAGGACCTGCGGCGCGTGGTCGAGGCGAACCTGCTCGGGTACCTGCTGTGTTGCCGGCGCGCCGCCCGGGACATGGCGGAGGCCGGCGGCGGGGCCATCGTGAACGTCTCCTCGACGGCCGCCACCCTCGGCAGCCCCGGCGAGTACGTCCTCTACGCCGCGACCCGCGCTTGGCCCGGACCACATCCCGGGGACACACCCGTCTCCCCCTGCTCAGCTCTGGGCCTTCTCGACGGGAGCATCCGGCAGCAATGCCAGGTGGCGCAGCAAAGCGGCGGTGCCGCCCGAAAAATCAGTGGAGCCGCACTCCTGCGCGCCGTTACCGTTCTGCCGCCCACCGTCGCCCCCTCAAGGACGTTCCGTTGTACACCAAGTGAGACCCCCCGAGCGCTGATCCGTCGCGCGTCGCACCTGTGCGACGTGCTCCTTTTCGCTGCGGTCTTCTCACTGGAACCGGTGTACCTCTGTGTCCAAAACCTGGGTGGTCGTGCCCACCTGCCTGCCGATAGTCCTCCGCCGTTGCCACAGGTGCGCCTCCGGGCGCTTCCGGGCGAACGGAAAATTCCGCGTCAACGCGAACCACAAGCTCCTCGACGTCTGGCTCCTCGCACTGTGCACCGAGTGCGGGGACACCACCAAGCTCACCGTCCTGGAGCGGATGAACGTGCGTTCCGTACGACCCGAGCTGCTGAACCTGCTGCACGACAACGACCTCGGCCTGGCGGCCGAGCTGCTCCAGGACCCGGCCGTGCGGCGCCGCAATCGCATCGCCCTCGACTGGGACAACGCCTGGCGCCTCGACGGCGGCGCGCCGGATCAGGCCCATCAGGCGGAGGGTGAGGCAATCGAGGTCTCGGTCCGCTTCGCAGCGCGGATACCCGTGCGGCCGGTGCGACTGATCGCCGAAGGTTTCGGCCTTTCGCGAGCCGAGGTCGAGAGACTACTCGCCGAGGGGAACCTCGTGTCGACAGTCCGCCTGAGCGGCAAGCTCTCGGGCGACTTCACCTTCACGCTCAAGCGCTGAGTCCTTCCGGCCCGGGCCTGTCCGGCACCATCCGATCCGCCGGACAGGCCCGGGCCGGACACCAGCGCTGCGAGCCCTGCTGCCTGCGACGGGCAGGTGCGACGCGTTCCGGCAGCGGGGACGCGGGGCTCCCATCCGAACGGACCCAGACGTTCTGACCGGCGCCCAGACCATGACCCTCGCCGCGATCGCCGCCACCGCGGCGCCCCCTCGCCCCTCGGGGGAGACCCAGAACGATCAGGCCCTGCGCATGGCCGGGGGCAGCCGCGGGCCATGCGCAGCCCGCGCGTTCCACCAGGCCGCACCCGGCCCAGGGCCGGCACCGGGCCCGAGCGTAAGTCGCGGCGCCGGCTCCGGCTCTAGGTTCCGAAAGCGGCCTGGGTGGCGGGACCGTAGACGCCCGGTGGGTCCCCTTTGATGTCGCGGTCGCGCTGGAGTTGCGCGACCCCGCGCTTGGTCTGGCTGTCGTAGACGCCGGTGACGGCGACGTACGTGAACCCCTGCCTGTAGAGCCGTTCCTGCAGGGCGGTCACCTCCGCCCCCCGGTCGCCCATCCGCAACGTCCCGCTGGATCCCGCGGACGGCTGTGCGGCCGATGCGCTCGGCAGCGTCGGCTTCGGGCTCTTGCTCGCGGACGGGCTGGACGACGCCGACGCATTCGGGGCGGAGGGGCGTACGGACGCCGCGGCCGAGGGTCCGGCGTCGACACCCGGGCTGCGTGCCGGCAGGACCGGGAGGGACAGTTCCGGTGGCGCCACGGACCGCTGCGGCTTCGGGTCCGAACCGTTCAGGAGCAGCACCAGCCCACCGGCCGCACCGAGGGCGAGCAGGGCGAAGGCCATCAGCGGGAGCCGGCTGCCGCGTTCGCGTTCGCGCCCCCGCCCACGCCCGGCGCGGGGACCGACGCCCGCCGGCACTTCGTCGGGAGCCGGCTCGGAAACCGGCTCGGGAGCCGACGCTGGGCCCCCGCTTCGGTCCTCGGGCATGCCGAAGGAGACGGGGACGGGTCCGGACTGCGGCCACGCGGGCGCCGCCACCGGCGACGGCTGCCCGGAGGAGGCGACGTAGGGGCGCACGAGCAGGCGGTCGTCGGGGACGCCCCCGCTGTCATCGAAGTGGTGGGACACGGTTGTCTCCCGGCGGGCGGGACCGGCGCGGCGGTGCGCCGTCGGTCCCCGCCCGGCCGGTCAGGCCCTGCGCCGCCGTGCGGCCGGGACCGTGTCCGTACCGACGCCCGGTACGCAGGCGCCTCCGGTCGTCATCGGGTCGAGCGAAGAGCAGACCGATATGAACATATGAGACATCTCCGAAGTGCAGCTCATGCGATGGTTCTTGAGTGCGCGATCGGCGCACTCTTTCCTCCCGGGGCCGCCCGGGTCAAGCCTGCTGTCCGAAGTACCCCATCCGTCCGCCTGTCCGGACCCTGCGGCGGGCCGCAGGGGCCGGACCTCCAGGGCGAACCCGCGGTGACGCGGTGGCTGCATCACCCGGATGCGTGAGCGCGGGGATCCGGTCGGACGACGGTACGGCATGGTGGTCGGATGCAGTTACGCCGGGTCCTGCCCCTGTCCCTCGTCGCGCTGCTCGCGAGCACCGGCTGCGTGCCCGTGGGCCCGGACGCAGCTCCGGCCCCGGCGCGCGGCACCGCTGCGCCCGCTGACTCGCCGGACGCGCAGGCCGCGCCCGGTGCCTCCCCCGCAGCCTCCCCTCGCGACGCGGCCCCGCCGCTCCCGCGGTCCGCGCCCCTGCCGCTGGGAGAACTCCCGGAGGCGACCCCGACGCAGCCGCCGGCCAAGGCCGCCCGGCCGCCCGCCGCGCGGCCCGTGAAAGCGCCGGCGGCGCCCCGGCACGGGCACCCGCCCCAACCCGGCCCGCACCGCACCGCCCGACAGCCGGCCGCGTCGGCGGGGGCAGCGGGAGGGGACGAGCCGTGCACGGCCGCCGAAGACGCCGTACCGCCGTCGATCATGGATCTATGCATCGGGCAGTACGGGCGCTGACCAGCGCGTACGCCCTCCGGTGAGCCACTTATCCTGGCAGGCCTTGACTCTCTCCCTGTGTCAGGGCCTGCACTGGAAGGCGTCATGTTCACCATCGGAGACTTCGCCAAGCACGGCCGGGTATCGGTCCGCATGCTGCGCCACTACGACGCCATCGGGCTGCTGCGCCCGGCACGGGTGGACCCTGCCAGCGGCTACCGCTACTACGAGGCCGGACAGCTCGCCCGCCTCAACCGTGTCATCGCGCTCAAGGAGCTCGGCTTCAGCCTCGACCAGGTCGGGTCGATCCTCGACGAGCGGCTGGGCGCGGAGGAGTTGCGCGGCATGCTGCGGTTGCGGCAGGCGGAACTGGAGTCGGCCATGGCCGCCGCGGCGGCCCGGCTGACCGAAGTCGAGGCGAGGCTCCGGACCATCGAGAGTGAGGGATCCATGTCCGCCGTCGACATCGTGGTGAAGAGCCTCCCGCCCGTCCGGCTCGCGGAGCTGACCGGGGTCGCGGGCAGCTACCAGCCGCAGGACATCGGGCCGGTCATCGGCCCGCTCTACGACGAGCTCTGCCGCCGGATCGAAGCCGCCGGGGTGGTTCCGACCGGCCCCGGGATCGCGTACTACGAAGAGGCACCCGGGGCGGAGGGCGGAACCGTCCTCGTCCATGCCGGGCTGCCGGTGGGGGCCGCGGTGCGCGCCGAGGACCTCGGGGGCGCCGTCCGGGTGGTCGAGCTGCCCGGGGTCGAGCGGGCCGCGACCGTGGTGCACCGGGGCTCGATGGACGGCGTACTGCCCACCGCCCAGGCCCTCGCCCGGTGGATCGACACGAACGGCCAACGCTCGGCGGGGTACGCGCGCGAGCTGACGCTGTCCTGCCCGGAGGACCGGGACCAGTGGGTCACGGAACTCCAGGAGCCGCTCGCACCCGCCGTCTAGACGGCGCGCCCCGACTCCGGGTTCCGCGTCCTCAGGGACGCCGGCCGCAGGCGCACTGCCCGTCGGGCGGTGCCCCGGCGGGCAGTGCGCAGCCGGCGCATCGTGTCGTGGCCGCGCCGGCGCCACTCGGCCCGGGGCAGGCCCGCCCGCTGGCCGCCGCTGGTGATGAGGGCGTTGACGGGGGTGTGCGGGTCGGCGGCCATGCCCTTGGCCACCAGGACGCCGACCACGAGCGGCACCAGCGCCACGGCCAGGGCGGAGCCGGCAGTGGTCACGTGCTGCATGCGGCGCGGGCGGAGCCCGGTGCGGGCGGCGTCGTCGGAGGTCATGGCCCCATTCGACCAGCGGCCGGGGCGCGGGGAATCGGGGCGGGTACTCAGGTCGTTGGGTGTGAGGTACTCAGACCGGGAGGAGGGGAGGGTTTTGGTGGAGCCGGAGACGGCACAAGGGCAGGGCTTCGAGCCGGCGACCGGCGACGGACCGGAGCGGTCCGCCGGGGCGGCTCGGACCGCCGAGGTCCGCACGGCCTACGAGGGCCTGCTGCAGATCCGCCGCCTGGTGAACGGCCCCGCGGGAACGGCGGTTCCCGCGCCGTGGGAGCTGCGGCAGATGCCGCGCGCGGTGGCCCTCGTACTGGAGGCCTCGGGCATCACCCCCTCGGCCGTGGACGCGGAGGGCCGCCGTACGCGGACGGGATACCGGGTGGCGCCCGCACCGTCCGAGGACGGGCGGGTCGAGGTGACCTGGCTCAGCCCACCGGGCGGCGGGGCCGTACAGGAGGAACAGGAACGCCTGACGGCCTGTGCGGCCGCCCTGGAACCGCTGGGCTGGGGCTGTCTGCTGTACCGGGGCCCGCGCCGCCGGCGCTTCCTGGAGGTGGAGCCCCCGCGCTGACCGTCCGGGAGGCCGTCCGGGGTACGCGGGGTCGGCCGCGCCGCGCCCGTCCGAGCCGCCGTGCGACCCACCCCCGTGAAATCCGGTACCGCACAACCGTCGTACCGTGCAGACTCGCCCGATGGGCATGCTCGACGCGATGGCGGACCGCATCGGCCGGGGCGAAACCGTCGAGTTCCGGCCGACCGGCGACTCGATGGTGCCGCTGATCTACAGTCGGCAGCGCGTACGGGTCGCCCCGGCCGATCCGATGCTCGTCGAGATAGGCGACATCGTGCTGGCCAGGGTGTCGGGCACGGTGTACCTGCACCTGGTCTCCGCCGTGGACACCCCGCGTCGACGCGTGCGGATCAGCAACAACCGGGGGCGCGTCAACGGTTGGACCGCTCACGACCGCGTCTTCGGCATCTGCCTGGCCGTGGACGGCGTCCCCCGCCCGGGCGCGACCGCCAAGGTCCGGCGGCCTTCGCCCCGTGCCGTCGTCGCCGGTGGGCTCACCACCGGACGTCTGGACCTGCTTCCGCTGTGCGTCGAGCACGCCGGGGAGATGGCTTCCGTGCTGGGCGATGTCGCTCTGCACGAGTTCATCGGTGGTGCGCCCCTGACGGCCGGTGCACTGCGGGAGCGCTATGCCCGGCTGGCGGCCGGGTCTCCCGATCCGGCCGACGTGTGGTGCAACTGGGTGCTGCAGCTGCGCGCGGACGGGCGGCTGGTGGGTACCGTGCAGGCCACCCTGACGCCCGCACGGGACACGGCCGAACTGGCCTGGATCATCGGAACCCCCTGGCAGGGCCGCGGGTTCGCGACCGAAGCGGCCCGGGCGGTGGCCGGCTGGCTGGTGGACCTGCCCGTCGGCCGGCTGATCGCGCACGTCCATCCGGACCACCGTGCCTCGGCGGCCGTCGCAGCGGCCTGCGGCCTCGCCCCGACCCCGCACCTCGCGGACGGCGAGGTCCGCTGGGAGTACGGCGCGACCACACCGGGCTGATCGACCGGTCAGCCGACCGGCCGGTCGAGGGTGAGCAGCACCAGGTCCACCTCTTCGCCGCGGGCGTCGGCGAACTCCCGGATGCGACCGGTAGCGGTGAACCCGCACTTCTCCATCACCCGGAGGGACCCCGCGTTGTCGGCCACGGCCGCACCGTGGAGCGGCCGGGTGTCCTCCAGTCGCAGCAGCGCGGACAGTGCCTGCGTGGCGAGGCCGTGTCCCCAGTGGGCGCGCCCGATCAGGTACGTCACCTCGCGCTCCTGCGGCGGCCCGAACACGGCGGCGTGTCCGACCACCACACCGTCGACCTCCACCGTGCGCAGCGTCACGGCCGGGTCGCTGCGCACCTTGGCCCAGTGCGTGTCGAAGCGTGCCCGGTCGTAGTGGTACGCGCGGGTCACCGCCGTCATGTACTGGATCTCGGGGTCCGTGAACTGCTCCCAGAACACGTCCAGATCGCTGTCGCGCACCTCGCGCAGCACCATTCCCATTCCGGCTCCCCCATCTGTCCACGGATCGCGTATCGTCCCCACCCTAGTAAGGCGCCCGGTCACGGCCTGCAGTGGCGTCGCCGATCCGTCGCAGGGCCTCCCGCGCCGCCCCCGCCAGCCGCTCGTCGGCCCGCACCTCCTGGTCGGAGTCGCCGATGCACATCGGCACCCGGACCCGGCGCTCGGCCACCTCGCGCAGTGCGGGCACGGCCGGTGCGGCGCTCGCACCCATGTCGCCCAGGACCCGGCAGACGTACGGACCGTGCAGATCGCTGCCCATGAAGCGCGGCAGCAGGTCGAGGGCGAGCTCCACGGCGGCCGGCCCCTCGTGCTGCCACAGGGTGCCCACGCACACCGGGTGAACGGGCTGCTGCTCCGGCCGGGCGGCGGCTTCACGCAGGTACGCAACGTGGTGCGGGTCGAGCCCGCCGTGCCCTGCGAGCCACCTCAGCAGGTCGGCGGCCAGCGTCAGGTTGCGGCGTCCCTCGGGCAGCATCACGAAGACGCGTTCCGCCCTGCGCCGGTCACCGGTGATCCGGACGAGGGTCATCTCGACATGCCCTTCGAATCGGGTGCGGAGTCGCCCGGCGAGGCCTGCGAGCAACGGCACGGCGGCAGCGGCACCCGGGCCCATCGCCCCGAGCGCCAGGACGGCCCGGGTGCGCACCGCCGCGTCCTCGTCCGGACCGAGCAGGCGCAGCACCTGCGGTACGGCGGCCGCCGCTGCGGGTCCGCAGGCACGCAGCACCCCCACGGCGGCCCCGACGCCGGCCACCACGGCGGCCTTCTTCCCGTCCTCGTGCCGGTCGAGGAAGGCCGCGGCTGCCGCCACGAGCGGTCCGACGTCGACGCCGGCGTCGGCCAGGCCCGTCGCAGCATCCGCCAGCTCCGGCCCGGGCGTGCCTTCGGCGACGAGCCGGCTCAGCTGCGCCAGCGCCCTGGCGTCGCCGATCCGGGCGAGTGCCGGGGCTGCCGTACGGGGCAGTTCGTCGAGCAGGTCGGCGAGTTCGCCAGCACAGAGCCGGGCGCTCTCCAGCGGGGCCCCGACCACTGCGGCGGCGGCTGCCCGCACCTCGGGGTGCGTTCCGGGGCCCAGCAGCGGCCGCAGTTGCGGGGCGAGCGCTCGCGGGGCGGCCCGCCATTCCCGCAGGGCCTCTTCCGCCATGTCGACCGCCGCGCGCTGCGCCACCGCGGTGGTCCGTGCGGTGAGCAGCCCGACGTGCTCGTAGCACGTCTCCTCGGCTCCCGATCGGGCCGCCAGCCCCCACACGGTGCCCGCGGCCCACCGAACCCGGCCACCGGGACCGCCGAGCCGTGCCCCACCCGCGTCGAGGTCTGCCAGCACCGCGTCGGTGTCGGGCCGCGGGGCGGCCCGCAGCCGGATCGCCGGGTCGCGGTCGGACCGCAGCGCCTCCCGGATCCGCTGCCGGACCTGCACGGTCGGTCGTAGGAGGAGGGCCTCGGCCAACGCCAGCCGGACGACGGCATCCGGTGCCGGCCCGGCCCGCTCCCGTTCCGATCCCCGTTCCGGCCCCCGTTCCGGCCGCGGTTCCGGCCCCGGGCCGGTCAGCAGTTCTTCGGCCCATCGGTGGTCCGCTTCGGCCAGCAGCCAGGCCGCGGCCCGCCGCACGGGCTCGTCCGGGTCCCGGAGCCGGGCGACGGCGGCGGACGCCGCTTCGGGCCATACGGCGCCGTCGCTGCCGCACAGGTCGGTCAGCAGGCGGAGCAGCAGGAGGCGTACGTCGCCCCGCGCATCGGTGGTGGAGGCGAGCAGCCGGACGGCCACCGGGCCGGCCCGGTCCGCCCGGACGGCATCGAAGATCGCATTCCGTGCGACCCCGTAGCCGGCGCCCGCAGGATCGCGGCGGGCCTCCCGGATCCAGGTCTGTACGCAGTCGGCCGGTCCGTGGGCCGGCGGTAGGGGCCTCATCGGCCCGGGCGCAGTACGCCCTTTCGCATCGTCATGCCGTGATCGTCTCCGGCCGGAGCCGGGAGCACAACCGATTTCAGCCGTACCGCCCGGCCAGCGCGGCGACGGTCTCCGCAAGGGCCTGTCGGAGCTCGGGCGGCCCGAGGACCTCCGCCTCGGTGCCCAACCGGAGCAGGTCACCGACGGCGACGGCCGGGGTTTCGACCTCCAGGTCGACGCGGATCCAGCCGTCCGGGTCCGCGGGGTCGGCCGGGCCTGCGTCGGCGAGGGCGCGTGCGCCGGCCGCTCCGAACTGCATGGGCAGCAGCCGCCGCCCGCGCGGGGACAGCAGCAGTCGGGCGGTCTGCTGCCGGCACGCCTCCTCCATCCGGCGGGCGGACTCGGCCCAGTACGCGGCGAGTTCGAAGCCGGCGGGGCGTTCGAAGCCGTCCGCCGCGGTGTCCACGGTGAGGAACCGCGAGACCCGGTAGCTGCGTACGGGCCCGTCGGCGGCGCTGGCCGCCAGGTACCAGATGCCGCCCTTGAGGACGAGGCCGAGCGGGTGGAGCGGGCGCCCGGCCCGCTCCTCGCCGTTCCAACGGCGGTAGTGGGTGAGCAATACGCGCTGGTCCCAGACCGCCTGGGCGATCTGCGCGAGGTGCGGGACGGGGTCGGCGTCGCGGAACCAGGCCGGGGCGTCCAGGTGGAAGCGGTCCTGGAGCCGGCGGGCCCGGTCGGCGAGGGCGGCGGGCAGCGCGGCCTGGAGCTTGAGCTGGGCGGCGGCCAGATCGGCGCCGAGGCCCAGCTCTTGAGCGGGGCCGGGCGCGCCGGCGAGGAACAGGGAGCCGGCCTGGGCGTCGGTGAGGCCGGTGAGGCGGGTGCGGTAGCCGTCCATCAGCCGGTAGCCGCCGGCGGGTCCGCGCTCGGCGTGGACCGGGACGCCGCAGGCACCGAGGGCTTCGACGTCCCGGTAGACGGTGCGGACCGACACCTCCAGCTCGGCGGCCAGTTCGGGTGCGGTCATCCGGCCGCGGTTCTGCAGCAGGAGGAGCAGGGAGAGGAGCCGGTCGGCGCGCATGGGGCCATTGTTCCCGCTACCTGACCGCGGTACCTGACAGGGGGTGTCAGGTACCGCGGTCAGGCTGTTCTCGCGCCGGGGAACTCCGCCCGGCCGTGAACCAGGAGGTCCGCCATGTCCACCCGTACCACCGGCCGTTTCACGTTCGCCGAATGGGAGGAGCACCCGATCGGTTCGGCCGGCTCCACCCCGCGCCTCGCCCGCTCGACGGTCGTCAACTCCTTCGCCGGCGGGATCGCCGCCGAGGCGACCAGTGCCGGCTACACGTTCACGTACACGGGGGAGGGCGTCGGTTCCTTCACCGGCATGGAGCTGCTGTCGGGCGCCGTTGACGGCCGCAAGGGCACGTTCGTCCTGGAGCAGCGCGGCGCCTTCGACGCCGCCGGCACCCGGTGCACCTTCGAGGTGGTTCCCGGTTCCGCGACGGGCGAGCTGGCCGGGCTGTCGGGCTCCGGCTCGTTCACGTACCGTTCCGGTGCCCCGTCCGTCGCGTACGAGTTCACCTACGCGATGGCCTAAACGCCGTCTTCGGGGGGCGGGTCTGAGAGGGTCGGCCCCGAGGCGGGTCGGCCCCGCCCGCGCGAGAGGGGGCGCGGACCGCAACGGCCCGCGCCCCTTCCCCGTTGCTGTTGCTCCGGCTACGGCGCGCCGAAGGTCAGGGTGAGTTGCGGTGTCCCCTCGTTCGCCGGGGCCTCGGAGGACCACAGCCACAGTGCGTCCGTACCGGTGCTGGTCAGCGCCAGACTGTAGCTGGTGCCCAGGGCTCCGGCGAGGGCGGTCGTGGTCAGCCCGGTGGTGTGCACCGCCGAACCGTCGGGGACGCCCGCGAAGCTACCGAGCACCGAAGGGTCCGTAGCGGGGCGGTTGTTGTAGGTGGTGCCGGCCTCGGTCCAGGTGCCGGTGACCGGGACCACCGAGATGGTGTCGGCCGTTCCGGCGCCGGTCATCGTGCTGGTCTTCACGCTGAGGGCGGCTGACTTCAGCACCGTGCCCGCCGGTGCGGTGGGCAGGTTGAAGCGCAGGTAGCTGGTGTAGAGCGAGGTGCCCCGTACGGCGAGCGAGGACGACGTGCCGTAATTGCCGTCCGGAGCACCCGCATTGGCGTACGTGTCCTCGGTGGCCGTCACCTGGACGACCGAGTCGGCTGGGGCGGAGGCCAGCGCGTAGTGGTTCTGCACCTGGGCCGCGCTCAGGACGCTCGGGTAGACCGCGGTCTCGTCGAGCTGGCCCGCCCAGAACTCGCTCAGGGGACGGTCCGGCCAGCCGCCGAGGCTGTCGCCGCCGGCATGCCAGTAGCCGGAGTAGTTCTCGTGCGCGGTGACGCCGAGGGTGCCCTTCTGGGCGCCGTCCACGTACAAAACCATGCCGCCCGGCCCCTGGGTGGCGACGACGTGGTGCCACGTGTTGTCGTTGTACGCGCCGCTGGTGGTGATGGTGCGGGTGGCACCGGTGTAGACGCCGTAGACGAGCCGGCCGTCATTGGTCATGTAGATGTGCTTGTCGTACTGATTGCTGCCGCGCACCTGGTTGCTGCCGAAGCCGAACAGCTTGCCGCCCCGGGTGGTGTTCGTCTTGAACCAGGTCTCGATGGTGTAGCTGCTGCCCACCGTCTGGCGCAGGTCGCCGTAGACCCGGGTGTCCGTGCCGTTGAAGCCGATCGCCGTGCTCGCGCCCGTGACCGCTCCGGGCGTCTGGCGCAGGGACGGGGCGTTCAGGTGCACGCCGTTCTGGTTGCCGCCGTTCGAGGAGTCGGCCACGTTCGGCAGGGCCGAGTCGTCGTAGCGCCAGAACAGCTGGGCGCCGTCCGTGCGGACCTGGTTCGGATACCCGTCGACGGAGGTCGCGACCGTCACGCTCACGGGCGCCGACAGGGCGCTGGTGTTTCCGGCCGCGTCGGTCGCCGTCACCCGGTACGTGTACGACTGGCCCGGCGTCACGGTGGTGTCGGTCCACGAGGCCTGCGGACGCCTGAAGAACAGCGAGTCCGCCGTGACCGTGGCGATCGGCGTGGCAGCGCCGCCCCGGTAGACCCGGTACGTCAGGGCGCTGTCGTCCAGGTCGAGGCTGGTGCGCCAGCGCACCTGCACCTCACCCGGCTTGAAGCTCGCCGCGCTCGCGACCGGGACGGTCGGAGCACCCGTGTCGCCGGTGGACGCGAACCGGGTCAGGCTCTGCTGCGCGGTCCCGTTGACGGTGGTGAACTCGCCACCGACCCACAGGTACGCGACGCCGCCCTTGGAACCGACCGTCATCACCCGCGGACCGATGCCCTCGCCGATGCCGTCGTTGGTGTCGGGGGCCCAGCCCAGCTTGCCGACGGTGGTGGTCGGCTGCGCGAGCAGGTGGTGGCGCTGGCCGTCGGGAAACTCGCCCACGCTGGAGCAGTCGTGTGCGTGCGAGGCGCTGTACAGCACGTTCTGGTACGGGAGCACGGCCTGTGTGGCGCCGAGGCAGGTGTCGCGCCAGCGCTGGCCCAAGTCACTGAGGTTGAGCGCGATCCTGCCGTCGAAGACTCCGCCGCCGGTGCCCTCGTTGGCGGTGTAGAAGCCGGTCGCGTCGGTCGCGATGTCCTTGACGACGGAGTTGGTCTCGATGAAGCCGGGGTAGGCCTTGGCGAGCGCGCCGCTGGTGGCGTCGACCACGGCCAATGCGTGCGTGTTCGTGCCGTTGACGGTGAAGAAGTCGCCGCCGAGCACGACCTTGCTGCCGTCCGGGGTGACCTCGACGGCACGGCCCGGCTCGTCGGCATTGGCCGTGAAGGGCCGCAGTGCACCGTCGGTCGCGCCGACGGCGGCGAAGCGCTCGCGCTGCTGACCGGAGACGGTGAGGAAGTCGCCTCCCGCGTAGACGGTGTCGTTCGTGACGGCCAGGGCCCGCACGGTGGCCGCGAAGGCCGGGCGGAAGGAGGTCTTCACCGTGCAGGTCGCCACGTCGATCGCGGCGAGGCTGGAGACCGGGGTGCCGTTGACCGCGCCGAAGTAGCCGCCCGCGTACAGCGTCTTCTTGTCCGGTGAGAGGGCGAGGGCGCGGACGGTGGCGGTGCCGCCGCCGACCGTGAAGGACAGCTGGCAGGAGGTCGGGGCGCCGGTCGCGGCGTCGAGCGCCGCGAAGTTCACCGCCGTCTGTTCGGTTCCGCCGGCCCCGTCGGGAGGACGTACGGTGGAGAAGGTGCCGCCGACGAAGACCGTGCCGCCCGCTTCGGCAAGGGCCCAGACGACGCCGTTGGGCTGCCAGGTGGACAGCGCATCGGCGGTGAACGCCACGGGTGGGGTGATGGCCGCCGCCTGCGGGACGAGGCCGAGGCCTATGCCCGCGCCGGTCCCGGCCAGGGACAGGGCGAGAGCGGCCGCCAGCCCTCTGGATCTGCGCATGAACCCCCCAAGTTCGGTGTCACTGTGCGGAGATGGCCGGAACAGGCGTACAGCCGGTCACGACCGTGCGTACGTGCGCACCCTAGGGCGATGTGCGGATGGGTTCACCACACTTGACGTATCGGATGCCAAATTGCACCGCCATGGACCGTGGGGCGCGAGCTCCACCGGGTTCCCGAACCGACGCCCCAGCACGCCCTGCCCGGCCCCGGCCTACGCTTCCCCCATGATCACTCCACCTGTGCCCACCGAACCCGACCGGCCCGCGGCAGCGCGCGAACCGATCGAACTCGTCATATTCGACTGCGACGGCGTACTGGTCGACACCGAACGGATCGCGACCCGCGTGAACGTCGCGCTCGGCGCGGAACTCGGCTGGCCGCTCACCGAGGAGGAAGCCATCAGCCTGTTCATCGGCCGCTCCAGCGCCTCGAACCGACAGCTGGTCGCGGACCGGCTCGGCGCGGCAGCGGCCCGGGAATGGGAGGAGCGGTTCGCACGGATGCACGCGGAGGCGGTCGACGCCGGACTCACCCCGGTCGACGGCCTGCCCCAGGCCCTCGACGCCATCACCTTCCCGACCTGCGTCGCCTCCAGCGGAACCCACGAGAAGATGCGGCACACCCTCGGTCGCACCGGCCTGTACGAGCGTTTCGCGGGCCGCATCCACAGCGCCACCGAGGTCGAGCGCGGCAAACCCGCCCCGGACCTCTTCCTCCACGCCGCCCGGCGCATGGGCGTCGCACCCTCGGCCTGCGTGGTGGTCGAGGACAGCCGCCCGGGGGTCGAAGCGGCCCGTGCGGCGGGCATGCGCTCCTTCGGATACGCAGGGGGCCTGACCGCGGCAGCCGACCTCGCCGGCCCGGGCACGGTGCTGTTCACCGACATGCGCGAGCTCCCCGGCCTGCTCACCGCCGCGGGATCCGTACGGGGGTGAGCGGGCGTGCGGTCCACCCTCCGACCCGCGCCGCGCATTCATTGTCAGTGGCGGTCGATAACGTCGTGGCGGAAAGGTCGCAAACGATCCGAGGGGGAACCATGAAGCACGCGCGCGTGGCGGCGATGACGGCCGTGGCCGTGGCAACGGCAGTGGCGCTGGTCGGGGGCACGGGTCTCGCGCAGGCAGCCGACGGCGGGGAACTCCTGCCGTACCAGGGGCCGGACGCGGTCGTGTGGCTGCCGGCGTGGACCGGATCCGGAGGCCTGGTCAGCGGCGGCCTCAACGCCCACCTGAGCACCGAGATCACGGTCGCCTGCGAGGGCGGGGGGAGCGTCGAGGTGGGCTTCGACGCCACCGACGTCCCGGGGTACACGCCGGTAACCTTCACGCTCGACTGCCCGGCCGGGTCCGTGGCGCGGCGGACCGTACCGGTGGGCGACGGGCTGTCCGGTTCGTTCGGCGTCCGGGTGACCGCGTCGGACGCGGGCATACGGTGGGGCCTCGCCGTGGTCCAGCCCGAGTGACGGCCACGGTCGGGCGGCCTCCAGCGCGGTTCCCGGCCGCCGAACCGACGACGGAACCGACGAGCGCCGAGCCGGCCCCGCCACGGGCGGCGGGGCCGGTGGGCGCCGGTGGGCGCCGTCAGGCGGGCGGCAGGGGACGGCAAAGGAGCGCCGCCGGGCCCGGCCGGGACGCCAGCCGCGTGGTGAAGGCGATGCCCGCGGCGTACTCGGTAGGCGAACACTGGCCCTTGTAGGCGCCGTACGCGAACTCGCCGCCCGGAGCGGCCGGCGGGCGGTTGTCACCACGGTCGAACCAGAGCGTCCGGCCGGCCGCCGGCAGGGCCGACCGGGCCGGGGCGCACAGAGCCGCCGAGACCCGCTCGCCGCGCAGGCTGTAGCCGATCAGGAACTGGTCCGCCGGACACTGGAACTTCGTGTAGCCGGAGGCCCAGTCGCCGCCCGGCGGGACGTACGCCTCGTCGCGGACCACCGTGTGCCCGCCCGTCGGGGCCCGCAGGTCGGACGTGCTGCACAGACCGCGGCCGCCCGTGTGGCCGAGGCCGGCCAGGCGGGCGCCGTCGGGGCACACCGCCTTGCGTGCCCCGCTGTCCCAGTCACCGGTGGCCAATGTGCGCAGCGAGGCGTTGTGGTCGCGATGGTCGGTGGCCAACTGGTACCAGGCGGGGGTGGCCGGGACCGGCCCGGTGCGCCCCGCGGTGGCGACGAGGCCGGACCACGGCTGCGTACGCCAGTCCGCCGCGTCGAGCACGCCGGACCGGAGGCCGGAGGCGTCGTAGCGGAGCATCGCCCAGGCATCGCCGCCCGGGGTGCCCTGCGCGGTGCTGCTCCAGCCGACGAGCGGCCAGTACGCGAAGTCGGCGTCGACGGCGCTCAGATAGCCGGTGAGGTGCTGGAACCAGGCACGCGGGGCAGTACCCGTCTCATCGGCGCCGATGCCGAACTCGCTGATCCAGACGGGGGCGGTGAAGTGGGTGCCGCTCTCCGCCGAAACGTACAGGGCCTGGCCGTAGAGGGTCTGCTCCAGCTCGGCCCGGCTCATGTCCTGGTAGCGCGCGTCATGGGTCTCGCCGAGGCCGGTGGCGCCGGTGTGCCGGGGGCCCGTGTAGCCGTAGAAGTGGGCCGAGTACACGAGCTTGTTGGACACCACGAGCGTGTGCGACAGGGTGCGCACGGGGGTGAGGGTGGGGCGGCCGTGCGGAAGGCCGTCCAGGGGGATGCCGGTCCAGTTGATGCCCTCGACCACGATGAGCAGGTTCGGATTGGCCTCGGAGAGGATCCGGTCTCCGGCCTCCTGGGCGGCGGCCTGCCAGTCGTGGCCGTCACCGAGGCCCCAGTTGGGGTCGTCGAAGGTGTCCCGGCGGACCTCGTTGTACAGGTCCGCCCCCACCACGCGCGGGTTGTCGCGGTAGCGGCGGGCCAGGAACACCCAGTCGTCGGCCCATTGCGCGGTGGAACGGCCGCTGTTCCAGCGTTCGTTGCCGTCCAGACCGCAGCACCAACGGGTGGTGCCGGTGTGGTTGTTGAGGATGACGGCGAACCCGCCGTCGGTGAGCGCGGCCACGACGGCGTCGTAGACCTGGAGCGGAGTACGGCCGCGCAGGGCCGGGTTGGCGGCGACGGCCGCGTCCGGCACGGGGTTCGTGGTGCGGAGCATCTCGTTGGAGAAGGGCAGCCGGATGCTGTTGAGGCCGAGCGCGCGGAAATCGGCCAGCAGGGTGGGCAGGGGCACCCGGTCCAGGCCGATCGGGATGCCGTAGGAGTTCTGGCCGGCGTGGTGCGTGGCGGGGTCGTTGCGATCGCCGGAGCCGTTCCAGGAACCTTGGGCACCGTCCCAGTTGCCGGACCGGAGCCGGAAGCGGTTGCCCTGGGCATCGACGATGTAGCGGCCGCGGGTGGACAGCGGCGGGGTCCACGCCTCTCCCGCGGACGCCGGAGCCGTCGAAGCCGTCGGAGCGGCCAGGGCGGGCGAGGGTGCGGCTACCGTGGGCAGGGCTCCCGCCAGCAGGACGAGTGCGCCGAGGACCGCGCGTATGAGGCTCTTCATGTGGCTCCTGCGAGGGGGGGGTGGGGGGTGGGACGTCCGGCCCGGACGGGCGTGTGCCGGACGACATCGAACGGGCACCGAACGGGCGCCGCGGCCAAGTTACCGGCCGGTCGCCGAGCAGGGAACCCAGCGGATCGGCGACTTTCCGCCCCGTGACCACCAGTCATATTCGGCCGTACTCCCCCTCTGAGAACGCGAGTTCGACCTCCGGGCCACGGTCGGACGAAGCGGCGGCATGCTGCGGCGCGAGCCGGCCGGCGCCGTGCCGGGTGCCGTACCCACGCGCCGTGGGGCGCATCGGCATCGGCGGGCACTCCACCCGGCCCGGATGCGCCACGACGACGCGGCGGCCCGCGGTCGGACTCTCCGCTCCTGCCCTTGACGCTCATCAGTGCGAGCGAGCGGCCCGGGCTAGCGGGACGAGGACACGGTCGATCCGGGCGGAGGACCGCATCGGGTAGCCGGGGCGGGGGGCAGCTCGGGGAGGGGGCGTGGGGGAGGTCGCGCGGCTGCTGCCGTCGACCGCCGCAGGCCCTTGCGTGGGGCCACCCTGGCGAAACCGCCCCGCGCGGGGCCGGCTCCCTCTACCGTGCCCTGGGGGGCCGGGCATGCACGGGAGGGTGGGGCGGATGGACGAAGAAGAAGACATGCGGCTGGCGAGGATGACTCCGGAGATCTCCCGCCGCACCCTCACGATGCTGCGGGGTCTCGCCGGGTTAGAGCCGCCGGAGCAGGTGCCCGAGGACGCGATGATCGTCGCCGACGCGATCCTGGCCGAGCACGGCACCGACGGGCTGCGCGTGCTGGTCATGACCCTGGCGGCCTGGGCCACGGCGCAGATCGAGAACGTCGCCGAGCTGAGCCGGCGCAGCCACGAGGCGGTCCTCGACGCGATGGAGCTGGCCTGCTTGGAGGCCAACGTCGAGGAGTGACCCCGCCGGTCGTCTCCGCGCCGGAGACGACCGCGCGCCGGAGAAGTCCGCGCCGGGCGTACCGCCGGAAGCGCTCGGCGGACGCGGCCGACCACACGTAGCGCAGCAGCCGCGGGCCGGCAGGCACGCCCCGGCAAGGGTGATCACGACGGGCGTTCGCGTCGGGCATGCTCTGGAGGTGCCAGCAGGCACCGCCCTGCAAGAGTGCCCACGCCAGGCGTACCGCTGGGAAACCCGACAGACGCCTGCGGGCGGGCACGAGCCCCCTGAGGGCGTACGCACCGGGCGTACCGCCGAAGGCATCCTGTAGGCGCTGGCGGACCGGCGCGGCGCGGCAGGGGCGCACGTGCCGGGTGCCCCTTGGAGCCACTCGGCCAGCACGGCCGGGCAAGGCACACCCTGGCGGGCGCAGCCCCGCGGGCAGGCGCTGTCCCGCGGGGCCGGTGGGAGGTGCCGGGGGCCCGGAGAATCGGGGGGATGTGCCGCGCGTGAAATCGTACGGGTGTCGGCGACACTGGGGGTAGCGGGGGGCCCTGATCGGAGGCCGTCGTGAGCACACCTTCCCCCATCCGAATCTCCGCTGTCCTCTCCGCCGAGCACCGCGGACGGCTGATGTCCCAGGCGCGTGAGGTCAACTTCCCCGAAGGCGCGACGATCTTCGAGGAGGGCGCCGTCGCGGAGTCGTTCTGGATCGTGCGATCCGGCACGGTGACGCTCCAGATCCCCGTACCCGGCCGCCGGCCCGCGCCCGTCGAGAACCTCGGCCCCGGTGAGCTGGTGGGCTGGTCCTGGCTCTTCCCGCCGTACAGGTGGCAGTTGAGCGCGGAGGCCATGACCCCGGTCCGGTCGTACGAGTTCGACGCGACCGCCGTACGGATGATGATGGACGCCGACCCCGCCTTCGGGTCCGCCATCGGGCATTGGGTCGGGCGGGTGCTCGCGATCCGGCTCCAGCAGACCCGCACCCGGCTCATGGACCTCTACGCCCCGCGCATCGGGTCGTCCCGGTAGACCGCCGGCGAACCCCCGCAGGCCGGGCGGACCCTCCCGGGAAAATGTTTCAGCGCGTGTGTTCGGCCGTTTCGGCGGCCCGGTCCCGTACAGGTCAGCACCCCGGCACCGCTGCGGTCTGCATACATTCGCTCACGATCAGTGACGGAAAATAGGGGTGCGAACGGGCGTTCGCGGCGGGTCTGGGCAAGACTCCTGTCCGCTATCCGAAGCAACCACGCAAAGGGAGTTCGAAATGCGGTCCATCGCAAAGGGTCTCGGCCTCGGTTCCGCCGCCATGGCGCTCACCGTCTTCACGGCATTGGCCTGGCCCGGAGCTGCCGACGCCGCACCGTCCGCCACCGAGAGCCTGTACGCGCCGTCCGCCCTCGTCCTGAGCATCACGGCCGGGGAGGACGCCACCTATGGCACGGCGCTGCGCGCCGTCACCCTCGTGTGTGCGCCCACCCCGGGCGGGACGCACCCGGCCCCGGCCCGCGCCTGCGCCGAACTACGTGCACACTCGGCCCAGTTGGACGCCGTAACCGCACCGCGCGGCAACGTCGACTGCACCCGGGAGTGGAATCCCATGACGGTGACCGCCGACGGGGTGTGGCAGGGTCACCGGTTCTCCTACTCGTACACCTTCGGCAACCCGTGCGGCCTGCGGCACACCGCCGGCGCACTGTTCGGCTTCTGACCGGGCCCAGGGCCCACCCGACCGGCCGGGCGGCGACGTGCGACCGCCGCCCGGCTTCCCACCGCGCGAACGGGCGGCCATCCCTGGCGGCCTTCCGGAACCGCGGCTCGGCCTCGTGCAGCGAGTCCGTCCGCCGGTTCACGAGCCGCCCCATCTCCCGCATGGCCCCCTTTCGTCCGGCCCCCTCGCGATCCGCGACGGCCTTCCGGCCCGGCAAGTGACCCGCCCCGTCAGCCCAGTTCGAGGCTCGTCACGCCGTACATCCCGGCCAGTTCGACCTCCGGGGCGGGACCCGTGTACATCCGGGCGGCCTCGAACGAGGGAACCAGTCCCAGGCCGGAGAGCAGGCCGGTGGCCGCCGGATTGGCGTCCGGCGCGTCCACGGCGACCGCTCCGTCAGGGCTGTGCTCCGCGAGCCGGTGCAGCAGTGCGGCGGCGACGGCCGGGGTGGCCGCGTACAGCGGGCCGATCCGCGAGGCTCCGCTGCACGGGCGGATCACGCCGAGGCCTTCGATCCGGCCGTCGCGGACGGCTGCGAGGGCGGTGCGGCCGGGCAGGCTGGTCCACGCGGACAGGAAGGCGTCGCGCGCCTCGGGGAAGAACCGGCGGTCGTAGGCGGCGAGGAGCCCGAAGGGCAGCGAGGCCGCGTCCACCACCTCGATCCCGGAACCTGCACCTGCACCTGCACGCGCGCCGGCACCGGCATCGGTACCGGTACCGGTACCGGTACCGGTACCGGTACCGGTACCGCCGGTTCCCGCGTCGTCCGTCCGCGGCACGCCCTCGTACCGCACGTTGTTCCAGGCCGAACGGAACCCGGACTTGCGGTAGTTGCCCTGCTGGTCGACGACGCCGTCCAGGCCGATCAGCCGCCCGTCGAGCCGTTTCATCCCGGCGTGCCACAGCTGGATCCCGTAGCCCTGTCCGCGGACCGCGGGGCGGGCGATGTAGAAGCCGATGAACCCGAAGCCGGTCCCGTAGCGAACGGCCGAGATGGACGCCACCGGCTCGCCGTCGATCCGGCCGACGAGGAAGCCGGTCGGATCTGCGACCGCGAACGCGAACCGGTCGGAGTCCCCCGGATTCCACCCTTCCTCGTCGGCCCAGGTACGGATGAGTTCCATGTCGGCTGCGCTCGCGCCGGTGATCTCGAATCCCGTCATGTCCGGTGTTGTACCAGACGGCGTACGGATGGTCAGCCGGCGCAGATCACGTCGTCGAGCTTGATGGGCCGGGAGTCCAGGCGCACGTACGCCGTGAACGTGTCGGTGCGGCCCGCTCCCCAGTGGGTGGTGACGGTGGCCCAGCCGATACCGGCCAACGGGGCGATGGTGACCGCGCCGATGGCGATGTCCTGGGGTTCGTCCTGGGCGCAGAGCAGGACGTCCGCGTTTCGGCTGTATGCCTGCTTCTCCTTGAGTAGTTGCGATACGCGCTGGTCGCGGTCGTGCGTGGAGGGGCCGTGGTGGCCGTAGAAGGACGTGAGGAAGGTGGCGATCTCGGCGGCGCTGTGCCGACGGTGGGCGACGACCGGGGTGGGATCGGCGACGGCGGGGGTCGGGGCCGGCAACGCGAGCAGGGTCAGCAGCAGGGCACCGAGGCTGTACGGCGTGATCTTCATGCCGGATGTGTAACCACCGGGGGTCTTCGGAGCCGGGGGTGGACCGCGGATCTCACTCCTGTGGGGGCGGGATTCACCGCCGAAACGGCCTCCCTCGGCTGGGCTCCGTTCGCGCCGGCGGCCGGGGATCGTGGGCCGCGGGTGTGGGCCACGGTTGCCGGCCCCCGGTAAACGGGCTCGCGGTTGCGTACCGGTCGTACGTAGGGTCGCACCATGGGGAAGCCGCTCGTTGTCGTGTTCAGTGGGGCCGGGATGTCCACCGATTCCGGGATTCCGGACTATCGGGGGCCGCAGGGGCTGTGGCGCCGGGATCCTGAAGCCGAGAAGGTCGTGACGTACGCGTACTACATGGCCGATCCTGAGGTCCGACGCCGCTCGTGGCGGATGCGTGCCGAGGTCGAGGCGCTCGCTGCGCGGCCGAATGCCGCGCATCTGGCCGTGGCCGAGCTGGAGCGCGGCGGTACGCCGGTGCGGGTGATCACGCAGAACGTGGACGGGCTGCACCAGCTCGCCGGAATGCCCTCGCGCAAGGTGTTCGAGCTGCACGGGACCGCACGGGCGGTGGTCTGCACGGCCTGTCACGCCCGGTCGGGCATGGACGAAGCGCTGGCGCGCGTCGCCGCCGGAGAGCCGGATCCCGGCTGCCTTGCCTGTGGCGGGGTCCTGAAGTCGGCGACCGTGATGTTCGGCCAGCGGCTCGACCCCGAGGTGCTGAGCAAGGCCGTGGCCGTGGCCAAGGGCTGTCACGTCTTCATCGCCGTCGGGACGACGCTCCAGGTGCAGCCCGCCGCCTCGCTGGCCAGTATGGCCGCCGAGGCGGGGGCCCGCCTGATCATCGTGAACGCCGAGGAGACCCCGTACGACGCCCTCGCCGACGAGGTGATCCGCGAGCCGATCGGGACCGCTCTGCCCGCTCTACTGGCCCGGATCGGTGATCTCGGCCCGCCCCCGGGCCCGCCCTCCGGATCAGACGCGTAGCACGCGGTGAACCGGGCGCGGCCCCAGCGGCCTCAGGCGGCCTCGGCCGCGCGTCGCAGTTCCGCCACGTCCAGCTTCTTCATCTTCAGCATCGCCGCAGTGGCCCGGGCGGCCCGTTCCGGGTCCGGGTCTGTGACCAGGTCAATGGCCCCGGGCGGGATGACCTGCCAGGACACCCCGAACTTGTCCTTGACCCAGCCGCAGGCGGATTCCTCCCCGCCGTCCTTCGTCAGCTCTTCGTAGTAGTAGTCCGACTCCGCCTCGTCCGCGCAGTGGATCTGGAACGAGATCGCCTCGGTGAAGGGGAACTGCGGGCCGCCGTTGAGACCGACGAACTTCTGGCCGTTGATCTCGAACTCGACGACCATCACCTCACCGGCCGGGCCGGGACCCGCCTCGGTGTAGCGCCCGATCCGGCCGAGCTTGCCGTCCTTGAAAACGGACAGGTAGTAGTGGGCGGCGGCCTCCGCGTTGCCGTCGAACCACAGGCACGTGGTGAATCCGTTGCTGCTGCTCATGACCGCCTCCAGGCGCAATGTGTGGTCGAGTGCGTGGTCGAGTGCGTGCCGGTGGGCACCGTCCCGTTCCTCTCGTTACCCCTTACAGACCGACCCCGGGCCCGAAACTCATCGGTGGGCCCGGGGCCAGTCCTCATCGCGTCCTGAAACCACTCGTACGGCTCACACCGCGGGGTCGGCCCCCAGAGCGAGCATCCGGTCGACGACACGCTCGGCGGCGCGGCCGTCGTCCAGGTCGCAGAACTCGGCGCGGAACGCGGCCCGCGCCTCCCGGTACTCCGCCCCGACGGTGTCCGCGTTGCGCACGGCCTCGATCAGGCTCGCCGAGTCCGCCAGCAGCGGCCCGGGCGCCTTCGCCGCCAGGTCGAAGTTGAAGCCGCGCAGCGTGCTGCGGTAGTGCTCCAGGTCGTACGTGAACAGCAGGATCGGCCGGTCGGTGAGTGCGAAGTCGAACAGCACGGAGGAGTAGTCCGAGATCAGCACGTCGGCGACCAGCAGCAGGTCCGTCGCGTCGGGCCAGCGGGACACGTCGAGGACGAAACCGTCGCGGCCCCCGTCGCGGACCTGCTCGGTCACGTAGTGGTGGCCGCGGATCAGCAGGACGTGATCCTCGCCGAGCTCGCGCCGTGCAGCATCGAGGTCGATCTGCAGGTCGAGCTTGTAGCCGCCGGCCCAGCCCTGGCGGTTCTCCCGCCAGGTGGGCATGTACAGGACGACCTTCTTGCCCTCGGGCAGGCCGAGCCGCCGCCTGACCTCCGCGATCCGCTGCGCGTCGGGCCGTACGAGCGCGTCCGTGCGCGGGCTGCCCGAATCGATCACCTCGCCGTCGTAGCCCAGCGCCCGCTTCAGGACGGGCGTGGCGTACGAGCTCGGGGAGGCAAGCAGCGACCACTGGGCGCTGTCGTGCTCCAGCGCCTCCAGGATCTCGGGGCTCGTGTAGTAGTCGTGGATGAAGTCGTGGCCGATCTCCTTGATCGGCGTCCCGTGCCAGGTCTGGACGACGACCTGGCCGGCGCGGCGCTGGAAGCGCAGCGGCACGCTGTCGTTGACGACGTAGTAGCGGGCGCGGGCCAGGGCGTCCCAGGCCTCCACGCTGTCGTACTGGACGGCGCGGGCGGTCGCGGGGACCTCGGCGCGTCCGTCGCGGACGAGCCAGACGTGGTCGAGCTTCTCGCCGCGCCGCACGAGCTCCTCGTGGAGGGCGCGGGGCGAGTCGCCGGCGCCCGTCCCCTGGAAGGCGTCGTAGACGACCATGTCCTTGACCGGCAGGGCTCGCTGGGCCGGGTAGGTCTCGAACCGGATGACGCGCTGGGCGTACCGGGAGCGGTCGTGCGGGCTGAGGAGCGGGTCGGCGACGAGCGCGATGCGGTCGTAGAAGCGGGCCTCCACCCGCATCCGGCGGCCCTCCGTGGTGAAGGCGTGCGGTCCCGAGTGCAGGGCGGTGGGCGCGAACTGGAGCGGGGCCCCGCGGTCGACGCCGAGCAGGCCGGCCGTGGTGCCGCCCAGGGCGGTCGGACGCAGGGTGGGCCACCAGCGGCCCTTCGGCAGCGTGGTGCGGCCGGCGTACGCCTCGGGGAGCACGGGCTCGAAGGAGCACGTGAAACGGTCGCCGTCCCGGGTGACGGGGTAGCTGAACTCGGCTCCCGTCACGTCGTGCAGGACCAGCTCGTACGGCTCGTCGGCGGGCGCGACGAACCGGCCTTCGAAGGTCACGGTGCCGTCCTGGGTGGCGACCGAGTCGACCAGCGGCGGCGAGGGCTGCACCGCGAGGGTGAGGTGTCCGGTGTTGCCGCGCTTGACGAAGAGGGCGCGGTCGGTGTCCCCACCGGGCAGGAGCACCACCAGGCCGGCGAAGCCTCCTCGTTCGTCGTGGGCCAGCCGGTGGTTACGACCGTCGGTGCCGACCACGGTCAGGCTCCACGGCTCGGGGGTCCAGTCGCCGGGTTCGCAGGGGGCGTCCGCCACGGCGGCCAGTCCGGCCAGCGGGATCCGGGCGGTGAACGGGATCCGGCCGGCGCCGCCGGGGGCGGCGGTCTCCAGCGGGAAGGAGAGGACGGTGCCGGTGGTGGCGTGCTCCGCACGCAGGGTCGCGCCGGCGCCGACCTCGGCAGCGAGCTCGCCGGTCACCTCGACGGCGTCGTCACCGGCGGGGCGGACGTCCAGGGCTCGGGCACGGACGACCTCCACCTGCACGGTGAGGGCGCCGGCGGCGTTCGGGACGATGCGGACGTCCGGGGCCACCCAATGGGCGGGCGGGTTCTGGCCGCTGTCGGACTCGCCTCCCTTGAGGCGGGCGCGGTGCAGACCGCCGGCGCCGGTGACGGCGACGGACGTGGTCCATATGCCGTCGTTCCACTTGCCGCCCGACTGGAAGACGGTGGGGTCGAGGACGGCCGTGAAACCTGCCCAGTCGGCGTGCCGCAGGGCGAGGTGCGGGGAGTTCACGGTGGCCATCGGGGAGGCGACGGTGCGGGTGCTGAGGACGGTGCGGCGGCGCTTGCCCGCCTCGCGGAAGACCAGCATCTTGCGCGAGCCGAGACGGCTCTCCGCGCCGAGGTGACCGGGCAGGGCGTAGCCGCGGAGCAGCAGCTTGCCGTCGCTCCAGACGGCCTGCTCCAGGCGGCTGACGACGCGGCGCTCGCGCGGGCCGAGGGTGAGGATCTTGGCGGGGACCGGCGGGCGCCCACGCAGGAAGGGGTAGTCGGCCTGCGGTCGGGCCAGTCCCTTGACGGGAACGCTGTAGACGTAGTCCCGCTGGTGGTGTTGGAGGGCGATGAAGTCCTCGACGCGGCCTTCGCGGGCCAGGTACGCCTTGAGGCGGTCGGCGACGGTCAGTCCGGACCAGGTGTCGGTGCCGATCTCCCGGATGAGTCCGCCCACCTCCTTGACGAAGGCGGCGCGGAAGTCCGGGCCGCCCTCGGCGACGTACTTGTAGATGAGCGGGAGCTCCTCGCTCAGCACGTTGCGGTCGTAATCGCGCAGGTAGCGGGCGTACTTGGCGTCGTCCTTGGCCTTCAGCGCTTCGCGGACCAGGCGGACCGAGGTCACTCGGTCGATGAGGGAAACCGGGTCGGTGGAGCGCTGGGTGATCGAGCGTTCGCCGGTCTCGCGTACGCGCCAGTGGTAGACGCAGTCGCTGATGACGTCGACGCTGGTGGCGAAGTAGTGCGCGGGGATGCTGACGGGGGCGTCCTCGTAGAGGATGCCCTCCGGGTACTGGAAGCCGTGCTCGTTCCAGAAGCTGCGCCGGTAGACCTTGTTCCACGCGGTGCGGTCGGTGACCAGAGCCGGGAACTTCGAGATGTGGGTCTTCAGCTGCGTCTTGGCGAACGCGACCCGGTGCCCCCAGGACTGCTGCATGCCGACGGAGCGGAAGCGCTTCACGTTGCCGGCGGCGAAGTCCGAACCCGTCTCGTCGAGGGCGGCGATCAGGCGCTCGTAGGCGTAGTCCGGCATCGTGTCGTCGCTGTCGACGAACGCCAGGAACTCGCTGTCCTTGGAGATGTGCCGCGCACCGACGTTGCGGGCGGCGCCGAGTCCGGCGTTCTCCTGCATGACGACTCGAAAACGCTTGTCCCTCGCAGCGAAGGCTTTGGCGATGACGGCGCTGGTGTCGGTGGACCCGTCGTCGACGAGGACGCACTCGAAGTCCTCGAACGTCTGGGCGGCAATGGACTCCAGGCACTCGTCGAGGTAGAGCTCGACGTTGTAGACGGGGACGACGATGCTCAGGCGCGGGGGCATGGGTGGCGGGTTCTCCAGCGATTCAAGCTTTTTCGATGATCAGTTGATGAGAGCATCCTACTCGGTAACGGGATGATAAAGTCGCCCCATCCTGGACATATAACCCTGGGCCCCCGGGGCGGACGGCAAAGAATTCAGCCGCCCGCCACCTCGGCGTCGGGGTCGGACCGAACGGTTGCTCAGACTTCGAGCTCAGCCTCGATCGTCTTGAGCTGGTGACGGGCCATCGCGAGGTTGGCGCGGCTGCGGTCGAGCGCGAGGTAGAGGAAGAACCCCTTGGAGCCGCGCCCCTTCAGCAACCTGATCAGGTGGTACTGGCCTCCGAGGGTGATCAGGATGTCCTCGATCTCGTCCTTGAGCCCGAGCATGTCCATGGTGCGGACCTTGGCGCGCACCACGTCGGTGTTGCCCGCCGCGGCCACGCCGAGGTCGAGTTCCTTGCCGCCGCCGATGGTGCCGAGGGCCATGCCGCTGTCGTAGTCGACCAGGGCGACGCCGAGCGCACCGTCGATGATGGTGGTGGCTTCCTTGAGGGCTGTCTCCACGTTTGCCATCAGGTGTTCCTCTTTCTTCTACGGTTTCCAACAGGGTGTGTGCCGGTTCGTACGGCCCGCACGGATGTGCACGAAGTGCCGGTTCGGCAGGGTGCCGGCAGGTCGGCTCAGGCGGACGGGACCTCGGGGCCGCGGCGCCCGAGGACGTGGT
Source organism: Streptomyces sp. NPDC006430 (assembly GCF_040612395.1). NCBI lineage: Bacteria > Bacillati > Actinomycetota > Actinomycetes > Kitasatosporales > Streptomycetaceae > Streptomyces > Streptomyces sp. NPDC006430. The sequence continues at coordinate 420,637 of NZ_JBEXQA010000001.1, read as the reverse complement.
CGATGAGCTCCGCGATCCGCAGGCTCGAACGGCGGGCCTCCAGGTGGAGCCGGCCGACGTTGACGCGGGGCTCCGCGATCAGGGTGAGGACGGCTGCCTCCCCGGCCGCATAGGTGGCCACGTATCCGTGCTCGCCCCGTATCAGCAGCTCGCGGAAGCTGCCCTGACCGGTGCTGTCGCTCAGTCGCTGGGCCACCCCGAGGGCGGCTGCGGTCAGGGCTGCGACGGCTTCCACCTCGGTGGCGGCGCTGTCCTGCGCGAGCACCAGGCCGTCGGCGCTTCCGGCGAGGGCGCCGGTGAGCTGGGGAACTCGGGCCCGCAGCCGACGGAGCTCGGCGACTATGTCGGCTTCTGCCTCGGCGGGGATCATCGCCGTGCTCATGTCGTCCTTTCTCCTTTCGGGCTGCCTCCGCTCGGAGCGGTCGGCGCGCTCGGAGCGCAGAGCCGGTCGCAGCGGGAGCCTCACAGGCTTGCCTCCAGTGCGTCGCGTAACCGGCGAAGCAGCGCCACGTCCGGGGATTGGGTCTCGGTCATCCAGTCGGGCAGGGGTGTTTCCGCTGGTGTCAGAACCGGTGGGTGCGGAGTCTCGACCAATCCGGCCGCCGCGAGGCGCCGTACGTCGAGCAGCGTGTGGAACGCCGGCCTGCCCAGCACCCACGCGAGGTCCGCGGGAGTCCGTACGCCGTCCGCCTGGGCCAGTAGCATCCGCTGGCGGGCGGTGACGGTTTGTCCGGGGGCGGCGGCCCGGGGCACTACGGGGGAGGTGTCCAGCAAGGGGTACGGCCAGACCGCGTCGAGCAGTTCCCGCCGGCGCCGGGTCTCGCGTTCGACGGCGGCGGCCGGGACCGACCGCACGGAGCCGATCCAGTGGGTGGCCCCGCGCCGGAACCGGGAGGGCCCGCTGCCCGGGGACAGTGCGAAGAAGGCGGCGTCGAAGATGGCGGCGAGGTGGCATATCTCCAGTTCGCCGCCGGCGAGTCCGCCGCTGTCCACGAGGAAGCGGGCCACCTGGCGGCGCGAACCGGCCTGGTCCACCGCCTCGCGCCACCGCTCGGGGGCAAGGCCTCCGCCGGTCGTGAGGAGGACGTCGAGGCCGGGAGTGGCCGGGCTCTCGGCGTGGACGACGCGGCCGTCCTCCAGGAAGAGGGTGCCGCGGTCGCGGAGCAGGGCGCCGGTGGCGCGCTCGGCGGCCAGCCGGTTCAACAAGGGGGAGACGGCGGCAAGGCCACTGAGTTGCGTGCGGGTCATCTGAGCACCAGCTCCTCGGCGAGCGCACGGAGTCTGTGCCGGGCCAGCGCGAGGTTGCCGTCGGTACGGTCGAGCCATAAGTGGAGGAAGACGCTGCTGTCGAAGCTCGTTTCGACGAAGCGGAGGACGTGGTATCCGGTCCGGGTGGTGACGATCACGTCCTCTACGGGCTGGCCGGCTTCACCCGGTGCGGGTTCCGGGACCGCCTGGGCGAAGGACTCGTACTCGGCCGCCGCCCGGGCCAGCTCGGCGGTCTCGGCGGCGGTGGTCTCGTGGTCGCCGACGGGCGACTCCCCGGCGGTGCCGAGGGCCAGTCCGCTGCTCCAGTCGACCAGCGCGGCCCCCCGCGCACCAGGCAGGGCCATGGCTTCGAGCAGGCATTCGTCGATCCCGGGCACGCGGGCTCCCCTCCCGGCCAGACGTGCGTGGTGCACGGTCTTCGGCGCGACAGGAGGGAACTTACTCAACTTCCACAGTGCGAAAGGGGCTTCTGGCATTTTCCGCGGGAACATGCACGGAACCGCGTGGCAGCTTGGCCGGAACCGGTCGACTTCTGATCACGAATGTTGATCACGCGGGGTCAAACCGTCGGTCACGGCCCGCCGGTCGCCCGCCGGCCACTCGCCGGGCGCAAGAGGCGCACGGGGGCTCACGAAGCAAGCGGAAGATGGTCCGCGAGCCGGAAGGAACCGCCCTCGTGCCGGACGTACCCCTCGTGGCTCAGGGTGCGCAGTAGGTGGTAGACGGTGGGCAGCGGAATACCCGTGAGGCGGGAGAGCCGTTTCGCCGTCGCCCCGCCCTCGGCGTGCATCGCCTCCACGAGGCGCAGTGCACGCTGCACGGAACCGATCAGGGTGGGTGCGCTGTCCTTCTGACTGCCTTCGGTGCCCATGGATACTCCCCCTGCTGCGGTGCGAGGCCTGGCACCCCCATGAAAGTCGCTTACCGCCCGTAATCCCAGCTGACTCGCGCACGCCCGGGCATAAGATCACCATGCTTCGTCTCCGGACATCGCACTGGGTGGGGCCCCGCGGGAGGAGGTCTCGAGTGCGGAGCCGGGGCGGTTCTCGAACAGCTCGGCAGACCCGGCAGGGTCCAGGCCCTCCCCACCGGCCCCCCGCACGTGTCACCCTGCGGGTCATGGAACGGATCATCGAGGAGATACGAGAGGACCTGTCCCGCCGAATCGCTTCGGCGGCGGACCGGCTCGCCGAGCGGACGCTGGCCGAGGATCCCTCGTACGCCGCCCTGCTCGGCCGGGCCGAGCTGCGCGAGCGGATCCACCACAACCTGCGGCAGTCCGTCGAAGGCCTGGTCCGTAGCGTCCGGGGCCTGCCCGTGGAGCTCTCCGACGCGCGGGCCACCGGCACGCTCCGTGCCGAACAGGGTCTGCCGCTCGCCTCGCTGCTGCGCACCTACCGGCGCGGCGGGCGACTGCTGTGGCAGACCCTCACGGAGGCCGTGACCGCGCACGACCCGGCGGCACTGCCCCGGCTGCTGCCGGCCGCGTCCGCGCTGTGGGACGTACTGGACCAGATGACCGACGCCGTGGCCGAGGCGTACCGCTGCACGGAGGCCGCGCGCTGCGAGCGTGACCGGGAGCGCCGGGCGGCCCTCCTGGACGCGCTGCTGGACGGTGCGGGGCTGCCGGACGGGCCGGCGGTCTCGGAGGCTGCGGCCCAGTTGGGGCTTGCGGAGCGCGGGCGGTTCGCGGTCGTCGTGCTCGGCTCCGGCGGCACCCAGGGGTCGGGGGGCGGGGGCGTCCCCGGCGGTTCCGGCCGGCCCGGTGCCGATCCGACGGCGAGCGGCCTGCGCGTGCTGTGGCGGATCCGGGCCGACGGGGAAACCGGCCTGGTGGACCTGGGCCACCATCCGTTGGAGTCCGTACGGGAGCTGCTGGATCCGCTCGGAGTGCGGGCCGGGGTCAGCCCGGTCGTGGAGGCCCCCGGCGACCTGGCCCGGGCGCGCTGGCTGGCAGCGCTCGCGCTGCGCACCGCCCCCGTGTCCGGTGGCCCGTTCACCGCCCTGCTGGACGAGCGACTGCCGACGGCGCTGGTCGCCTCCCAGGCCGAGCTCGCCGGTCGGCTGCGGCAGGTGGTGCTGGGGCCGGTGCTGGCACTTCCCGCAGAGGACTGCCGGGTGCTGCTGAACACGCTGGGTACCTGGCTGGCCTGCCAGGGCTCGACGACGTACGCCGCCGGGCGGCTGTTCTGCCACCGCAACACCGTCTCCAACCGACTGCGCCGCCTGGAGCACCTGACCGGCCGCACCCTGTCCGACCCCGCGCACGTGGTGGAACTGGCGCTGGCCCACGCGGCGGTGCTCCAGCGGGCCGCGGGCGAGCCGGCCCCGGCCGGCCCGAGGCCGCCCGGACGCCCGTCGCGCCGAAACAGGTGAACGGGGCCCGCCCGGCTAGGGGGTCGGCGGCGCCGCCGGCTCGGGCGGTACGGCGGACCTGGCCGATTCCAGCAGGTAGGGTACGTCGATCACTGCGATCCCCGGGGTGAACAGCAGCCTCGCCTTCAAACGCAGCGCGTTCTGGTTGTGCAGGGGTTGCTCCCACCAGCGGCCGACCACGAACTCGGGGATCACCACGGACAGCATGTCCGTCCCCTCGGCGGCGAGCTCCTGCACGTGCGCGAGCACCGGCCCGACCACCTCGCGGTACGGGGAGTGCAGGATCTTCAGCGCCACCCCCGGGGCGTGCTCCGCCCACGCCCCGCGCAGCCGCTGCGCCGTCTCCTCGTCGGCGGCTACCGTGACGGCGGTCAGGGTGTCCGGCCGTAGCGCGAGCGCGTAGCCGAGGGCCTTCAGCGTGGGAGCCTGCACGGCGGAGACCAGCACGAGGACGTGGTGGCGGGAGGGTTTGCGCGGTGTCACCCCGGGGACCACGGCGACCTGGGCCGCGACCCGGTCGTAGTGCCGGCGGATCCCCTTCATGCCGAGGAACAGCACGGGCATCGCGATGACGACCAGCCAGGCGCCGTGCGTGAACTTGGTGATCAGGACGATGATCAGGACCAGCGCGGTCAGGGTGGCGCCGACCGCGTTGATCCCGAGCCGGCGGTGGATGTGGATCCGCTCCTCCCCGGGCGTGGCGGGCGAGGCGAGTTCCCGCCTCCAGTGCCGGACCATGCCCGCCTGCGAGAGGGTGAAGGAGACGAAGACTCCGATGATGTAGAGCTGGATGAGGCGGGTCAGCTCGGCGTCGAAGGCGACGATGAGGGCGCCGGCGGCGAGCGCGAGCAGCACGATGCCGTTGGAGTAGACGAGCCGGTCGCCGCGGTTGAAGAGCTGGCGCGGCGCATACCTGTCCTTGGCCAGGATCGAGGCGAGCATCGGGAAGCCGTTGAAGGCGGTGTTGGCGGCGAGGATCAGCACGCCCGCGGTGACCGCCTGGAGCAGGTAGAACAGGAAGTGCCAGTCACCGAAGGTGGCGCGGCCGATCTGGGCGAGCGCGGTCGACATCGGCGTGCCGGGCGGGAGCCCCAGTTCCGTGGGGTCGGCGGCTACGTGCACCTTGTACACCATGGCGAGGACCGTGATCCCGAGGAACATCGTGACCGAGAGGGCGCCCATCGCGGCAAGGGTGTTCGCGGCGTTGCGGCTCTTGGGTTTCCGGAACGCCGGCACGCCGTTGCTGATCGCCTCGACACCGGTCAGCGCCGTACAGCCCGAGGCGAAGGCGCGCATCGTGAGGAGCACCAGGCCCAGGCCGGTGAAGGTGGCTTCTGCGGTGATCGGGAATCCGGCGGACTCGGCGCGGATGGTCTGGCCGCTCGCGATCCGGACCGCCGACACGGCGAACATGAGGTAGATGACCAGGACGAAGCCGTAGGTCGGAACGGCGAAGACGCGGCCCGACTCCCGTACACCGCGCAGGTTCATCAGCATCAGCAGCATCACGAACCCCACCGACAGGGCGACTTCGTGGTCGCCGAGAGAGGGGACGGCGGAGGTGATGGCGGCCACGCCGGAGACCACGGAGACGGCGACGGTCAGCACGTAGTCGACGAGCAGCGCACTGGCGGCGGTCAGAGCGGCGGTCTGGCCGAGGTTCTCGGAGCTCACGACGTAGGCACCGCCCCCACCGGGGTAGGCGTGGCAGGTCTGTCGGTACGAGGCGACGACCACCACCAGCAGGAAGACGATGGCGGCGGCCGCGTACCAGGTGAGGTGCAGCAACGTGACGCCGCCGAGAGCGAGGATCAGCAGGATCTCCTCGGTGGCGTAGGCCACGGAGGAGAGCGGGTCGCTACAGAAGATCGGCAGTGCGAGCCGTTTGGGGAGCAGGGTCTCGCCCAGCCGCGCGGTGTCGAGGGGTTCGCCCACCAGCACGCGCTTGAGATTGATACGCCTCATCTCGGAATGATCGTGCATATTCCACTAAATGTGACCCTATGTGAGGCTGTGTCATGCCGCGAGCCCGGCCAGTTCCTCGGCCCGGTGAGCCAGCCACAGGTCGTAGCGCGCGCTCGGCGACTGGAGCAGCGAGCGGTCCAGGAGGACCTCGATCCGGGTCAGCCGCTTGCGCGTGCCCGGCACCGAGATGCCGAGCGCGGCTGCTGTCGGCACCAGATGGGCGTCGTGGCGCAGCCACTCCCGTACGGTCTCCCGGGCCCGGGGCGGGGCGTCCGGACCCGTCAGCGGCGCCAGGTGCGTCCGGGCCCAGGCCGCCAGGTCGGGATGACGCAGTACACCGTCCAGGTCGGCGGGAGTGGCGCCCTCGCGGTCGAGGAGGGACCCTGCCCCGCCACCCGCTCCGCCCTGGGTAAGCCGCAGCGCGAGCGAGAGCGCCGCCTGCTCGGGAAGCCGCGCGAGGTCCACGTCGAGCACCGACTCGATCAGGCGCAGCCGGGTGGCCAAGGTATTGCGGTGGATCTTCAGCAGCCGGGTCGCGTGCGAGGCGAAGTCCAGCCAGGCGTGGGCGGTGGCCCGCAGTTCCTGTGCGCCGGGGTCCTGGGGGCGCCGGGGTGCGTAGCCGTGCAGCGGCGCGAGCAGGGCCCGCGCCCAGCCGGTTCCGGCCGCGTGGGCGGCCAGCTCCACCTCGGGCCCAGGGCCGAAGCGGGCGTACCGCTCACCGCGGCTGCGGGCGACGGCCAGGGCGTGGAAGGCCTGCGTGTAGGCGGCCGGGGCCTCGCGCAGCCCCAGCTGTCCGCTGACCCCGACCGCGCAGTCCCCGGCCACCGCCACGAGCGCCTCGGCCAGCGGATCGCGTTCGGCCGAGGTGGCCGCCGGATCGCCCGGGACGAGCACGATGAGGTGGCGCACGTACACCGGGCAGCGCACGGTCCAGGCCCGGCCGGCCGTCAGTTCCTCGCAGAGCCGGGCCACCTCGCCCCGCTGACCGGCCCGGCATTCGACCACGTACAGCCGCATCGGCTCGGGCAACGGGGGGTGCAGCGTTCCGGCGATCTGATGGGCGGTGGAGAGCCGGCCGTTCATCAGCAGGTGCAGGACGGCCTCGCGGGCCCGCGATTCGGCGAGCTCGGCCCGTTCCTCGCGGCGCTCGGCCTCTTCGGCGCGCAGGACCAGGGCGAGCGGTACGGCGGCGTCCGCGAGCAGCACGGAGGCTCCCGGGGGGTGCGGCAGGTCCAGTACGGCGGCCAGCGCCCGGCCGTCGTCCAGCGCGAACAGCAGGGCGGCCGAACCCTCGCCGTGCAGGACGGCCGACCGTACGCCCCGGGCGGCCATCTCCGCGGCTCCGCGGCGGGCGAGCTCGGGAGCGGTGGCTACCGCGCCGTCCACCACTCCGGTCCAGCCGCCCAGCCGGGCGCCGAGCCACTGCACCACCGCGGCCGAGCCTCCGAAGTGGGCGAGCCGGTGCACCTTGAGCACGTCTTCGGAGCGGATGCGGGACCGGTCCGTGGCCGAGGACGTCGTCGCCGGCATCAGTGGGGCGGGAATCATCGGGGCGCGAAGCTGCGAAACGGGAGGTTCCCTACGGTCCGGATCACGCCGCCGCATTCGACCACCCGCCGCCCACTGTGCGTCCTGACACCCGTCTCGCCCTCTCACTGGGCAGGACGGATCCTGCTGCGCCGGCCGCCGCCCGCCAAGATTGGGCCACGAGCGGTCGGGCCCCGGGAACGACGGGGGAGTCGCCGGGGCCCCCTCTCGCTCTCGTCCGACGCACGCCGAGGGTGACGAGGGCCAGTGTCGGCACCTTGCCGAGGTGGGTGCGGAGGGAACGACGGCTCTGCCCGGTCATGCTGCTGTCCCTACCCATGGACGGGGCCCGCGTACGGCCCTTCCCGATTCATTACCGACACGTAGGGTAACGATCGCCGGCGCGGTGGGAGCGAAGGCGCAGGGCGGGTCCTCCGTTCGAGGGGTACCGCCCCGGAGCTGACGGCCGGCGTGCGGCGGTCCACCCGTTCGTTCATCTCGCTCGTACGAGCGAAGCGTCGCTTCGGATCAGCGGGATTCAGGCCGCAGGTGGACGATGGGAGGAGCAGACCAGGTACCCACCGAGACAGTGAGGAGGTGTGCGGCCATGGCGACCTTCATGGATGTGCACACCGGCATGAAGGGCATCACCGCCGAGCAGCTGGCGGCCGCCCACCGGGCGGACCTGGAGGTTGAGGCGCAGGAAGGCGTGCACTTCAAGCACGCCTGGGCCGACCCCGAGTCGGGGACGGTGTACTGCCTCTCCGAGGCGCCCTCCGCGGATGCCGTCCAGCGCATCCACAAGCTGACCGGCCACCCGGCTGCGGAGGTGCACCCGGTGCCGCTGTCCGTCTAGCTCCGCCGACCCTTGGCCGGAAGTATTCGTACGGGCGGGTAGAGGCTGAAAGGCCTTTGGCATATGCCTGGAGCAAGCCCTTTGCGGATGTTGCCAAACTCCTTACAGGCCGTCGTGGCCTGTGCCACAGTCGTAACCGGTCCTTCCTTCAGACTTGGCCGTGCCGCGCCTGTATCGGAGTTCTCATGCCGTCCCACCTGTTCGCGGACCGTCCCGCGCAGCCGCCCGAGCCTGGGTCGGTGGACGCACTGATCTCACAGACCCGGCGGTTGCGCGGCGAGGTGGACGCGGTGCGCCGCGACACCGTGGACGAAGACGACGCCCGGGGCCGCTGGCAGCGCGCGCTGTGCGACCTCGCCGTACACCACCTCGACGACCTGCGCGAGCACCTGGGCCAGCTCAAGGAGGGACTGGCGTCCACCGCCGACCTCCCCACCGCCGACCTCGACGAACTGCCGCACGCGGCGTCCGCGACCGGCCCGGAGGTCCAGCAGACCCGCGTCGGCAGCGCCGAGTGGAACCTGCTCACCGACGAAGTCAGCTGGTCCGAGGAGCTGTTCCAGATCTTCGGCCGGTCATCCGAGGCGGGCCCCCTCCCCCTCGACGAGCTCGGCTCCACCCTCTTCTCCGAGGACCAGCCGTTATTGACCGCGATGGTGACGGCCTGCCTGGTCGACGGCAAACCGATCGACGGCGAGTTCCGCATCGTCCGCGCCGACGGCCGGGTCCGGACGCTGCACATGAGAGGCGAGCCGGTGCTCGACTCCGACGGCTGCACGGCCTCCATGTGGGCCGTGCTGCGGGACGTGAGTGAACTGCGCCGTAGCCAGCGCGCCGTACGCGAGTCCCGTGACTCGCTCCAGCGCCGGCAGGAGATCGCGCAGACCGAACACCGGCTGGCGGTCGAGCTGCAGGAAGCCGTGCTCCCCCCGTGGCGCGGCTCCCTGCGGTTCCCGCACCACACCACCGGCGCGCTCGACGTGGCCGCGCACTACCTCCCCTCCGCGACCAGCGCCCTGGTCGGCGGCGACTGGTACGACGCGCTGGAACTGCCAGGCGGCTGCTCCCTGTTGACCGTGGGCGATCTGACCGGTCACGGGGTGACCGCCACCTCCGGGATGGCGATGCTGCTCGGCGCCCTGCGCGGCATGGCCATGGCTGGGATCGAACCGGGCCCGTTGATGGGTTGGCTCAACCAGCTCCTCGAAGCCTCGGTGCAGCCGACGCTCGGCTCGGCCGTGTGCTGCCGCTACGATCCCGAGCGCCGCTTACTGTCCTGGGCGCAGGCCGGCCACCCCGCGCCGCTGTTGTTCCGCGGCGGCTCGGGCCGCGCCCTACAGCCGCCGGAGGGCGTGTTGTTGGGCGCGACCTTCGGAGCGGCGTACGGGCAGGCCGAGGAACGGCTGGAGCCGGGCGACGTACTCGTCCTGCACACGGATGCACTGACGCCGCACAGCATCGAGTTCGGCCGGGCGGACGGGACCGAACGGCTGCTGGCCCTCGCACCCCGGTTCACGGGCGCGCGGTCGGCGCAGGACTGCGTGCGGATGGTGGTGGAGGAGTTCGGTCGGAGCGAGCGCGAGGACGACGCCTGCGTCCTGGTGGCCCGGGTCGGGGCGGCCAGGGCCGGGGTCTGAGCGCCGACCACGGACGGGCGGAGACTGCTACGGACACCGCTACGGGTACTGCTTCGGGGCCGCGCAGGAGGCGTGGCCCTTCTCGTCTCCGTACGGGTGTCGATGCCGGTACGCGCACGGGTACACCTAGGCGTTGCGCTGCGTCGGGCTGTTCGGCAGGGCCAGCTTGATCTCCTCGCGCAGGTCCTCGATGCGCCCGTACCCCGCGTACTGGCCGGTCAGCCGGTACATCTCGCGTAGCCGGTCCCAGGTCCGGTGCGAGGAGGTCTCGTTCATCGAGACCAGCGCGAGCCGGGCGTAGCGGTCGGCCTGCTCCGGGTCGTCGGCGATGAAGCACGCCGAGGCCATGGAGATGTAGTCGAAGATCTGCGAGCGCTGGTGGCCACCGGACCGCAGCCGCAGGGCCTCCCTGGCATGGCGCTGCGCGATCGGGGCGGCCGAGGGTTCGTGTTCGGCGAGGGTGCGGAAGGCCAGGGCCTGCATGCCGTGCAGGTCCGCCTCGTCGAAGTTCTGCATCCAGGAGGGCGGGGGTACGTCGCCCTTGTCCGACACGAACAGGTCCTCCGCCTCGCCGAGGGTGCGGCGCATGGCCTGGCCCTTGCCCATGGCGGCCTGCGCCCAGGCTTCGATGGTGTGCAGCATGGCGCGGGTGCGTGGCAGGGTCCGCTCGCCGGAGCCGGACTGTGCCAGCTTCATGAGGTCGAGGGCCTCGTGGGGCTTGCCCAGGTGCACCATCTGGCGGGCGGCCCGGGACAGCGCCTCGCCGGCGCGCGGCCGGTCGCCGCCTTCACGGGCGGCGTGGGCGGCGATGACGAAGTACTTCTGCGCGGTGGGTTCGAGGCCCACGTCGTGCGACATCCAGCCCGCCAGCACCGCCAGGTTGGCCGCCACCCCCCACAGTCGCCGCTGCAGGTGGTCGGGGTGATGGTAGGCGAGCATCCCGCCGACCTCGTTGAGCTGGCCCACCACGGCCTTGCGCTGGAGTCCGCCGCCTCTCGACGCGTCCCAGGCGCGGAAGACCTCCACCGAGCGCTCCAGCGCGTCGATCTCCTCCGAGCCGATGGGGGCGGCCTCGTAGCGGTCGTAGCTGGCCGGGTCGGCCTGGAAGGAGTCGCCGTGGCGCTGCGGGGCCTTGGCGCGGGTGGGGGTGGGATCGGTGTGCAGCCAGTCGTTCATGGCATGGGTGAGGGCGGATCCGGCGGTGAGCACGACGCCCGCGCCCATCAGCCCGCGACGGTTGAGCATGAGGTCCATTCCCGTGAATTCGGTGAGGACCGCGGCTGTGCGTTCGGGCGCCCAGGGCATTCCGTCGGGGTTCTCCTTTGCCCCGTCCGGCTGCCGTTTGGAGGTGCGCCGCTGCCGTACGAACCCGAGGTCCTCGATGGTCACGACACGACCGAGCCGCTCGGTGAACAGGGCTGCCAGTACGGTGGGAACCGGTTCGCGCGGGGTCTCCCCCATGTCGATCCAGCGCCGCACCCGCGAGGTGTCGGTGGCCAACTGGTGGTGGCCCATGGCCGCCGCCTGCCGGTTGACCATCCTCGCGAGTTCGCCCTTCGACCAGCCGGCGAGGCCGAACAGGTCGTTCAGGCGGGTGTTTGGTCCTTTGCTCACGTCAAGCCCCCAGGTTCTCGGCTGACTTGACCCTAGCCCGCTGTCAGATGCCCAGCGACTATTCGCCAGGCTTCGCCAGGCCGCGCAAGATGGTCCGCCACCCACAGCCGGGTGTCAGGTAGGAATGCGCCTCCCCGACCCGGTCACCGGCGGAACTCCCCAGGGTGAAGTACGGGATCGGCGGGGCGGCGTACGCAACTCGTCGGCGCACGAAGGGATCCGTAACGCCATGTACGCAGCAACGTCCTCCGTGTCCGCCCCGGTCCGGCCGCACCGCACGCTCCAGGCGGGCAGCGGCCCCTACCTCGACCCCGGCCGCCCGGCGGCCGTGGCGCAGGGCGCCGTTCGGGCGCGTCGGATGCCGGGGAACGGACCACAGCCGCTCAGCGGAAGAATCGACCTGTCGGGGCCGCAGGGAGCACAGCTGCGCACCGCGCTGGCCTCGGTACAGAGGATCTGTCCGGAGTTCGCGCCCGTACAGGTTCTGCGGCGCAGCGGCCGGTCCGTCCTCCTGGTGGGGACGACGGGTCGGATGACCGCGGTCGCCAAGGTTTTACTGGACCATTCCTCCGAGTGGCGCGAGCGGTACCGGCACGAAATAGCGTCGTACCGGGCGTTCGTCCGACACCGCCCGCCGGTCCGGGTGCCTCGGCTGATCGCCGCGGACCCCGAGAACTGCACGTTGGTGGTCGAACGGATGGCGGGCCGGGTCGCGGCATTGCAGCGGCATCCCGTGGAGGCTCCGCCGCGGGCCGACGTACGGGCCGCCCTGGGCGCGGTGTGCCGGGTGAACCAGTGGCGTCCGCCGACCGAGCTGTTCGGGGATCCGCTGAACTACCCGCAGCGGGTGGCCCGGTACCACGAGCTGGGGCTGCTGACCGACCGGGATCTGGGTGATCTCCAGAAGCTGCTGAGCGGGCTGAAACTGTCCGGCGTCCAGAGGCAGTTCAACCACGGCGACGCGCTCCTGTCGAACCTGCTGCTGTCACCGGCCGGCCCGGTGCTGGTCGACTGGGAGCACGCGGGCTGGTACCTGCCCGGATACGACCTGGCCACGCTGTGGACGGTCCTGGGCGACGCCCCGGCCGCCCGCAGTCAGATCAGCAGGCTCGCCCAGTCGGCCGGCGCGGCCGCCCGGGACGCCTTCCTGGTCAACCTGATGCTCGTACTGACCCGGGAGATCCGGATGTGCGAGACCGCGGTCCAGCGCTCCATGCTGGCGACCGCCCCGACCCAGCCCCTGGCAGCGGGCGCCCTGTCCTCGGGCGAGGAGCAGCGACTGCTGCTGCGCCGCCTGCACGACGACTGCGGCATGGCCCGCAGGGCCGTCCGAGCGGCGGTCGGAACCCGCTGATCCCGGCGGTCCGAACCCCGTACGAAAATCCCGTGGTGTACGCATGTGGTGTGCGTACCACGGGATTTCGTGCGTGTGGGGCCGGCAGGCCACCCTTGCGCGTGCCTTGACATCACATGATCCCGCGAACACCTTTTCTGACTCAGCATCAGACGTGCTGGAGCCGCCATCCCCGCCTTACCCGCCCTCCCCACTCCGCTGGAGCCTGCCCATGTCCGCAAGCCCCGATCCCGTGACTCCCGCGCCCACGAGCCCCGAGCCGGTCAGGCCCGAGCCGGCCGGGCCCGAGCCGGCCGGGCCCGAGCCGGTCAGTTCCGAGCCGGTCAGTTCCGAGCCGGCGCGCCCCGGACCCGGCCGCCCCGAGCCCGCGAACCCTGCCGCGCCCTCCCGCCGGACGGTCCTCGCGGGGGCCGGGGCGGGGGCGCTCGTCGCCACCGTGCTGCCGTCCGCCATGGCGCGGGCGGCCGGCGCCGACGGCGGGGCCCCGCTCGGCGAGTACGACGTCGTCGTGGTCGGGTCCGGCGCATCCGGGATGACCGCCGCGCTCACCGCCGCCAAGCGGGGTCTGAGCGTGCTCGTCGTCGAGAAGGCTCCGACCTTCGGCGGATCGGCGGCGCGTTCCGGGGCCGGGATCTGGCTGCCGAACAACTCGGTGATCCTGGCCGCGGGAGTGCCGGACACACCGCAGAAGGCGGCGGCGTACCTCGCGGCGGTGGTCGGGCCCGACGTGCCGGCCGACCGCCAGGCGGCCTTCCTGGCAAACGGACCGCGGATGCTGGACTTCGTGATGGCCAACAGCCCGCTGCGCTTCCGGTACATGGACGGGTACAGCGACTACTACCCGAACCTGCCGGGTGGGTTGCCGAACGGTAGGTCCATCGAGCCCGATCAAATCGACGGCCACGTCCTGGGCCCCGAGCTCGCCCGTCTGAACCCGGCGTACATGCCGGTGCCCGCCGGGATGGTGGTGTTCAGCCAGGACTACAAGTGGCTGAACCTCGCGGCCGTGAACGCCAGAGGACTGGCGGTGTCCACCGAGTGCCTGGCGCGCGGCACGAAGGCGGCGCTGTGCGGCGAGGAGCCGCTCACCATGGGCCAGGCGCTGGCGGCCGGGTTGCGGGCCGGGCTGCTGCAGGCCGGGGTGCCCGTATGGCTGAACAGCCCGCTCGTCGACCTGGTACAGGAGGGCGGGGCGGTCACCGGGGTCGTGGTGGAGAAGGAGGGCGTACGGGGTGTCGTAAGGGCCCGGAGGGGGGTGGTCATCGGCTCGGGCGGGTTCGAGCACAACGCGGAGATGCGGGCGCAGTACCAGCAGCAGCCCATTGGCACCCAGTGGTCGGTGGGCGCCCGGGAGAACACCGGCGACGGCATCCGGGCGGGGCAGCGGGCCGGCGCGGCCTTGGCGCTGATGGAGGACGCCTGGTGGGGTCCGTCGATCCCGCTGCCGGGTGAGCCGTACTTCTGTCTGGCCGAACGGACCCTGCCTGGCGGGCTGATCGTGAACGGGGCGGGGGCGCGGTTCGTCAACGAGGCCGCGCCGTACAGCGATGTGGTGCACGTGATGTACGAGAAGGACCGGGCGGCGACCGGCTCGCACATTCCGGCCTGGCTGATCGTGGATCAGAACTACCGCAACAAGTACCTGTTCAAGGACGTCCTGCCGACCCTCGTCTTTCCGGACGCCTGGTACGAGGCGGGCGCGGCGAAGAGGGCGTGGACCTGGGACGCGCTCGCCGGCCAGATCGGGGTGCCGGCGGCGGCGCTGCGCGCCACCCTGAACCGGTTCAACGCACAGGCGTGGAACGGGACCGACCCCGACTTCCACCGGGGTGACACGGCGTACGACCACTACTACACGGATCCGGGCGTGCAGCCGAACTCGTGCCTGGCCCCGGTCTGGGCCCCGCCGTTCTACGCCTTCAAGATCGTGCCGGGTGACCTGGGCACGAAGGGCGGCATCGTCACGGACGCGCGGGCCCGCGCGCTGCGCCCGGACGGCTCGGTGATCCGGGGCCTGTGGGCGGCGGGCAACGCGAGCGCGGCGGTGATGGGCCACAGCTACGCGGGGGCGGGATCGACGATCGGCCCCGCGATGACGTTCGGTTACGTGGCGGCGAATGACATCGCAGACGCGTAGCCGCCGACCGCGTGGCCGCCGACCGGGCTCATCCCTGCTGGAAGAGCTCGGCGGGGAGCGGCTTCAGGAGGGCGTACAGGTCGTCGGTGATGGGCCGGTCCCAGCTGGCGATGGTGACCAGCACGTTGTCGCTGCGGTCGAACTGGACGCAGCTGATCCGGCCCTCGGAGAGCTTGATCTTCCGGACGATGAGGAGGTTGTCGCCCTGCATGACGGGGCAGTCCTCGACACCGGCGACCTGGACGTCCTCCTCGTTCTCGAGGGCGTCGAGGAGCTGGGCCACCTCGAAGGGGACCTGGCCCTCGGCGAGGTCCCGGGCCGGAGAGCCCTCGGGGAGGTTGCCGATGATCATTGCGGGGCCGCGTCCGCCGAACAGGTCGTAGCGGAGGAAGACGCCCTGGCAGGTGCCGTCGGGCGCGGGCAGCAGCCCGGCCCCGAGATTGCCCGGCCAGTCCCCCGGGTCCATGGCCAGGACGTCGAAGTCCGGGCCGGCGGGAGTGGCGGCGCGGTTGCGGCGGAGGAAGGACATGCCGCCATGGTACGTGGCCGGGCGGCTTTCCGGCCCCGGGCCCTCCCCGGGGGCGCCGGGGCGCCGAGGCGGAACCCACCGGAACGGAGGCCGCCCGAGCGGGCCCGCGGGGGCGCCGGGGCGCGGAGCCCCCTCCCGCCCCGCCGTTCCCCACCGTCCTCGTTCGTCCGCCCGGCTCCCCACCTCCGCGCGGAAGCGACGGCGCAGGATAGTGCTGTGACCGGAGAGGTTCACCGGCCGCGACGCCGGCACGGCGCCTCGCCGCGTTGTCGGACCACGCACGTACGTACGAGTCGTGACCCTCCGCCTCGCGATGCACCGCACCGCACGCCGCGGGCCCACCAGCAAACCTTCCCGGCCACAGCACTACACCGGGGGGACCAGGGTGAAGTAGTGCGTCAGCATGTCCTCGTCACCCGTGACCCGGAGCGCAGCCGCCGGTGTCCGCTGCCACAGGAAGAGCAGCAGGTCCGAGGCGGTGCCCGCGGCCTCGACGTCCACCGGGTCCGTGCCCCCGTTTTCCACCCGGACCTCCTCGCCCAAGAACGTGACCGTCCAGGACTCCGGCCCGTCCGTCCGCCGGAAGCGGTACCGCTCCCCCCGCCCCGCCGGCGCGTCGGTCCACGTCCGGCGGAACGGGGCCATCGTCTCGAAGCTCTGCGGTACCGCGTCCACGGCGATGTCCGTGTGGATCGGCACCGCCGGACCCGTCGCGGACTCGGCGTCCCAGCGGTGCACCGCCAGCTCGATGGTCTGCATGCGGAGCCAGAAGCCGCTGGTGTGGTCCGCGGTGTGCGGGGACCAGGTCCACACCGGTACGTCCGGGCCCAGCGCGCGGAAGTGGCCCTCCAGCCTCCGCGCACCCTCCGCGAACCATTCCCCCACTGCCTCCGGCAACGGCCCGCGGTTCGGCGCCTGCTCCGGCAGCGGCCAGGCCGCGCGCGCCGCCGGGCCCTCGGGGTGCTCGAAGAGGGCGGGGTCGGTGCGGTCCGGGGCTTCGGAGAGCCGGTCGTGCAGGATGCGACCGACGAAGCGGTGCACCGCGCCCAGGTGCCCGAGCAGGTCGGACACCGACCAGCCGGGGCAGGAGGGCACCAGGGGGAGCGGGCCGTCGCCCGCGTCGGCGATCGCCCGCTGGACTGCCTTCTCGAATGCCAGTGTCTCGTCGTGGAAGTGGGAGAGCCTCTCGTTATGATCCATGGACGTCACCCTGCCCCCTCGGGATGCCGTGTGCATCACCTTGTGCTGCGGGCGGACGCCTCCAGTGCGTCGGCCAGTCCGGAGCGGTCCGTGCCCAGTTTGCGGAAGACCGCGGACAGGTCCCGGTCGCGCACCGCCGGATCGTCCCGTACGGCCAGCTCCGCCGCACGGATTTCCTCGTCGGTCAGGCGCTCCTCGCGGGCCGGCCCGCAGGGCAGTTGCCCGCCGAGCCCGAGCAGGGCGTTCGTCGCGGTCCGCTCCAGCCCGTCCGCCCCGCACTCGCGCGCCGTCACCACGGCCCGCGCCAGCACCTCCACGTCCCCGAGTTCCGTTCCCAGCGCGGCCAGCGCACACGCCAGCTCGTATCCGGCCGGCGAGGCCGACAGCAGTTCCACCGCTTCCGTCAGCAGGGGCACCCGGTCCTGCGGGGCCGCCACCTGCGCGGCCACCCGCAGCGCCTGTCCGATGCCGGACGGGGCCCCGAACGCGCGAGCCCGTCGTACCGCGTCGGCCGCCAGGTCACGCGCCCTCGCCGGCTCTTCCCCTGACACCGCGCACGCGAGGAGCAGCTGCCACGGGCACCAGGACGGGTTCTGGATCCCGCGCGGGCTCAGTCTGCGGTCCACGGCCTCCAGCTCCGCTGCCGCCGCCTTCGTCTCTCCACGAGCCAGCAGCAGTTCGGCGTACACGGTCTGGGAATCGGGGAAGACCACCGCCGCCGGGAAGGGCTCTGCGTACGCGTGCTCCCGGGCGAGCTCCCACGCCTCATCGGCCCGCCCCCGCGCCAGCAGGGTGGTAACGAGGATCGCGATGGCGTACCAGTGCACCGGCGTCCGGCGGCCGACGCGCTCGGCGAGGTGCAGCCCGGCCCGGGCGAGCTCCTCGGCCTCGACGAGCCGCCCGCGCCGGTAGCGGACGTACGCGCGCAGGCTGTAGGCGAAGGACAGGTGGGCCCCGCGCCAGCCCTGCCGCTCGAACTCGGCGGTGCCTGCTTCGAACAGTTCCTCGGCCCGCCCGGGCCGGTCGGCGTACATGTGGACCATGGCGGTGAGCGCCGGAACCTCGAAGCCGCGGTCCTCGTGCGCCCAGCTGAGCGCCGGGCTCAGGGCGCGCCGAGCGTGGTGCAGGACCACGTCCACCGGCTCTCCGCGCAGGCAGGCGTCCCAGGCGCGCAGCCCGATGACGTACCGCTCGGTGAGGTCGCGGCCGGTCAACCGGTCGGCGAGCCCGGCCAGCCGGCGCGAGCGCGCCGGGGAGTCCGGCTCGGCCGCGTCGAAGGCGTCCCACATGAACTGCTCCGACTGCAGGCGCAGTCGGGCCCGGACGTCCTGGGTGTACGGGATCTCCCGCGCGAGCGATTCCGAGGCCTCGGCGAGGCGGTCGCTGTGCGCGAGGACCTGGGCGAGGCGGATGACGATGCCCTGGCGCAGGGCGGGGTCGTCGAAGGGTTCGGCGAGCGCGGCCCGTAGGTGGTTCACGGTGTTCGCGGGCTCGGTGAGCAGGGAGGCGCAGCCGAGCTCGTACAGCACGGCGGCGCGCTCGGCGAAGTCCGGTGGCTCGCGCAGTGCCCGTGCGAGCTGGCGGCGGGCGGCCTCGGGGGCGCCGGCCCGTAGGTTCTCGGCGGCGGCGGCGCGCAGGGTCCGCACCACCCAGGGGTCGTTCTGGGGGCAGGTTTCCAGCAGGTGGCGAGCGGCGGCGGAGGGGCCGAGTCCGGCGTCGATCGCGGCCACGGCGGCCTGCCCGTGGAGGGCGACCCGTAGCGCGTCGGGGATGGCCCGGTAGAGGGCGGTGGCGATGAGGGGGTGCACGAACTCCAGTCCGCAGTGGGGTTCCTCGCCCGGCGCGGACAGGATGCGGGCCTCGCGCAGCCGGCGCGTGGCGTCGGCTGCCTCTTCGGGGCCGAGTCCGGCGACCCGGGCGGCGAGTTCCTGTGGAATGGCGGTGCCGAGGACGGCGCAGGCCCAGGCGAAGCGGACGGTGGAGGGCCCGAGGCGTTCGAGGCGGGCTATCAGGCCGCTGCCGCGCTGGGCGGCGGCGAGGTCGCGCAGCAGTGGGGCGCTGTCCCGGGTGGGGGCGAGGTCCTTGTCGCGAACCTTGGCGGTGAGCTCGACGGCCTCGAAGGGGTTGCCGTTGGTGACGGCCCAGGCCTCCCGGCAGAAGGCGTCGTCGGCGTGGTCACCGACGGCCTCGCGGACCAGGGTGGAAACGGCGGCCTGGGTGAGCGGCGCCAGGGCCAGGGGGCGCTGTCCTGCACGGCCGGGCAGCGTACGGAAGGCCTGGGCGTGCCCGGGCAGTTCGTCAGGGCGGTATGCGACGACGAGGAGTAGCGGGAGGTGTTCGGCACGCGGGGCGAAGGCGGCGAGCCAGGAGAGGGATTCGGGGTCGGCCCAGTGGGCGTCGTCGAGGACGAGGACGACGGGGGCGCGCTGGACGGTGAGGTGGGTGAGGACCCAGTCGAGGCCGTCGCGCAGGCCCTGGGGGTCGGGTGGGGCGCCCTGTTCGGGGGCGCACAGGCCGAGTGCGGGGCCGACGATGGCGTACCAGCTCCCGAGGGCGGCGCGCAGTTCGCTATCGGAGTGTGCGGCGAGTTGGGGTTGGATGAGCTGGCGGGCGACGTGGAAGGGCTGGCTCTGTTCCTGTTCGCCGCCGCGGGCGGCCAGCAGGGTGCAGGAGCGGGCGACGGCGCGGCGGCGTACTTCGGCGAGGAGGGTGGTCTTGCCGAGGCCGGCGGAGCCGGAGAAGGCGAGCAGCGCGCCGCCGGCGCCGGGGCTGCCCGGGCTGCAACCGGTCAGTTGGTCCAGTGCCTCGTCCACGGTGTCGAGCTCCGCAGTACGTTCGAACATTTTCCGCCGTCTTCGGGTATGGCGTTCCGTCATGGCTGGTACCCCCCAGGCCTGTTCGGGTGATCAGCGTACGCCCGCGTACGCGCTGGGGAAGGCACTCGGCCGGGAAAGATCGGTTTCTTTGGGATCCGGCCCTTTCGGGTGCTCCTCCTGCGCCGAAAGGGTGGCCTGTTTCGCTTGTACGGCGGCGTTGGCGTGCACGACGAGACTCCGCACGTCGCTCTCGCCACTCGCGCGCCCCGCCTCCCTGTCATCCCGATATGACCGAATCAGCGGCTGCGGAGTCGGCGCCTGCGGACGGCGAGCGGCACGCCTCCTGGTTGGAGCTGTTCTTCGATCTGACGGCGGTGGCGGGCGTCGCCCAGCTGGCGCACCTGTTGCGCGGCGATCCGGGTGGGGACGAGGTCGCCCTGTACGCGGTGATGTTCGTGGCCGCGGCCTCCCAGGTGGCATGGGACGCGGCGCTCTACGGGGTCGGCGCCGGCGCGTTCCTGCTGCCGCTCCTGCTGTGGTCGCTGTCGCTGCGGCACGGGGCGAACGGGGTGCCGCTCCTGGCGCGGGACGCCTTCCGGTCCGGCTGGTCCTGCCGCTGCACTGCTTCGTGGCGGGCTCGGTGACGGTGCTGGCGGCTGCCCTCGGCGACTCGGTGGAGTACACGGACCACCCACCCGGTTCCGGCGTCCGTGCGGTGGCTGCTGTGCGCGAGTCCGGCGGTGTACCTGGTGATCACGGGGACGGCAACGGCCTGCTCGGGCCGCGGGGTGCGCGGGGCGCTGCTGCGGGTGGGGCCGTCACTGGCCGTCGTCCTGGTGGCGGGCACCGTGGACCGGCAGGCCACGGCCGTCCAACTGGTGTGGCTGCTGGTCCTGGCGACGGCGTGGACGCGTGCGGTGGAGGGGTACGACGGGGCCGGATAGGCTCGTCGACTTCCGGTAGGCAGGGGAAAGGGGAGCGTCGATGAGGGGGACCGGGCTCCTGCGCGGTGTGCTGTCCGCGGTGGCGGTGGGCGCGGTGCTCTGCGCGTGCACCGGGCGGGGCGGCGCCCCGCACGCCGCCCCGCCCACGGCTTCGGGCCACGGCCGGCTGACGGGAACGTGCACGGTGCGCACGGAGACCGATCCGATCGCCAGCAGGTTTCCCGAACTCGGCCGGATCGGGTCCACCACCTGGTGCGGTATGCAGCCGGCCTCCGCTGGGCGGCTGGCAGGTGCTCCCGGACCCACGGACGTACGGCTGTTCGGGGTGCTCAGGCCCCAGGACGTGGCCGCTGTCCGTGCGTACCTCGACGATCCCTCGTACGCCTTCGCCGCGGCCGTACCCCAGGACGTACCGGAGAAGATCCGCGACGTCCTGCCCACCGGCGCCCGGTGGGTGTCCAGCGAGACGTTCGACGCCCTGGTCACCGGCGGCCACTACGACGGGGACTTCTACGTCGACGCGGTGTCCGGCCAGGTCGTCTTCGACTGCATGAACCCGGATCGCAAGGACGGCCCGTCCCCCGCGGCGACCCCCGGCTGAACCGGCCCGGACCCTACGGAAGGGCCGGGCACCCCGCGGGGATGCCCGGCCCTTTCCCGTGCTGCCGGCCGGAGGCCGACGGCCGGTCGGTCTCCGGCTACGTAAGGTCGAACTCGCCGCCCCGCGCGTTCAGGACGAACTTGCGCCACTCGTCCGGCGCGAAGATCAACGAGGGGCTCTCGGGGCGCTCGCTGTTGCGCATCGCGATGAACCCCTCGACGAAGGCGATCTGGACGTCTCCCGCTCCCCGGCTGCTCGACTGCCAGTCCGCCCCGCTGAGATCGAGGTCCGGCTTGCCCCAGCCGGCCAGAGGCTGCGAAGTCATGCTCTCGGCCACGTGCGTGCTCCTCCCGGTACGTCGTCCGGGAGCCAGGGTAACCATCGCGACGGATGCCGCACAGGCCACGGTGAGTCACCTTCGGCCCGTCCGGTACCGCATCCGCAGCCTCCGTCGCGATCAGGAAGTCGGCTCCCCCGCCCCCACCAGCCACATCGAGAAGAACTGCGCGCCGCCGCCGTACGCGTGCCCCAAGGCACGGCGGGCACCCGGAACCTGGTGCTCCCCGGCCTGACCACGGACCTGGAGGGCCGCCTCCGCGAAGCGGATCATGCCGGAGGCCCCGATCGGATTGGTGGACAGGACCCCCCCGGAGGGGTTCACGGGGAGGTCGCCGTCGAGCTCGGTGACCCCGGCTTCGGTGAGCTTCCAGCCCTCGCCCTCCTCCGCGAAGCCCAGGTTCTCCAGCCACATCGGCTCGTACCAGGAGAACGGGACGTACATCTCCACGGCGTCGATCTCCCGCCTGGGATCGGTGATGCCCGCCTGCCGGTAGACGTCGGCCGCACAGTCCTTGCCCGCCTGCGGGGAGACGAAGTCCTTGCCCGCGAAGAGCGTCGGCTCGCTGCGCATGGCACCGCCGTGCACCCAGGCCGGCGGCCTGGGCGAACGGACCGCGCCCGCCCGGTCGGTGAGGACCATCGCGCAGGCCCCGTCCGAGGAGGGGCAGGTCTCGGAGTACCGGATCGGGTCCCACAGCATCGGCGAGGCCCGGACCTTCTCCAGGGTGATGTCGTGCTCGTGCAGGTGCGCGTACGGGTTCTTCAGCGCATTGCGCCGGTCCTTGTACGCGACGAGCGAGCCGACGGCGTCCGGTGCGCCGGTGCGCCGCATGTACGCGCGCACGTGCGGGGCGAAGAATCCGCCGGCGCCCGCCAGCAGGGGTTGCTGGAACGGGACGGGCAGCGACAGGCCCCACATCGCATTGGATTCGGACTGCTTCTCGAACGCGAGGGTGAGGACGGTGCGGTGGACGCGCGCCGCGACCAGGTTGGAGGCGACGAGCGCGGTGGAGCCGCCGACCGAACCGGCCGTGTGCACGCGGAGCATGGGCTTGCCGACCGCGCCGAGGGCGTCCGCCAGGTAGAGCTCCGGCATCATCACGCCCTCGAAGAAGTCGGGGGCCTTGCCGATGACGACCGCGTCGATGTCCGCCCACGTCAGCTCGGCGTCCGCGAGGGCCCGGGCCGCGGCCTCGCGGACGAGCCCCGCGATGGACACGTCGTGGCGGGCGGCGACGTGCTTGGTCTGGCCGATGCCGACGACGGCCACGGGCTCCTTGCTCATGCTCGGTCCCCTTCCAGGACGGCGACCAGGTTCTGCTGTAGGCAGGGACCGGAGGTGGCGTGCGCGACGGCCCGGTCGGACGCGCCGCGGTGGATCCGGGCGGCTGCCTCGCCGATCCGGATCAGTCCGGCGGCCATGACCGGGTTGGCGGCCAGCGGCCCGCCGGACGGGTTGATGGCCACGCCGTCACCGAGACCCAGCGCCTTGCGGAGTACGACCTCCTGGGAAGAGAACGGCGCGTGCAGTTCCGCCGTGTCCACCGGCCGCTCGAAGACCCCCGCGTGCTCGGCGGCGAGCCGGGTGGACGGGGAGTCGGTGAGGTCGCGCACGCCGAGGCTGTGCGCCTCGATCCGGTGGTCGATGCCGGTGATCCAGGCCGGGCGCCGGCACAACTGGCGCGCGACATCACCGGCCGCCAGCACGACGGCGGCTGCGCCGTCGCCGATGGGCGGGCAGTCGCCCGTACGCAACGGCCGGACCTGGTAGGCGCCCTGCCCGACGGCGCCGCGGAGCTGGGCGTGCGGGTTGGCCTCCGCGGCGGCCCGGCTTCGGGCGCCGATGGCGGCGAGGGCGGCCTCGTCGGTCTCGCCCGCGTCGATCAGTGCCTGCGCCTGGAGGGCGGCCAGGGCCACCGAGTCGGGCCACAGTGGTGCCACGTAGTAGGGGTCGAGCTGCCGGGTCAGGACGTCACGCACGGAACCCGGCGAGGACTTCCCGTACGCGTAGACGAGCGCGGTGTCCGCCTCACCGGTCTGGATCTTGACCCAGGCCTCGTAGAGGGCCCAGGCGCCGTCCATCTCGACGTGCGACTCGGAGATCGGCGGCCAGGCGCCCACCCCGTCGAGGGTCATGGTGAAGGAGAAGGCCCGGCCGGCGAGGTAGTCGCTGGACCCGGAACAGGTGAAGCCGATCTCGCCGGCCTTCAGACCGGTCCGGGCCAACACCTGGTGCAGGACCGGCATGACCATTTCGACTTCGCTGAGTTCGTCGGTGCGGCGCAGGTGGTCGCTCTGCGCGAAGGCGACGACGGCGACCTCGCGCGCGTAGCGGGACATCAGATGAGCTCCTTGTACGCGTCGTAGTCGGCGTCCGGCTCGCCGGTGGGACGGTAGTGGTCGGGGTAACGGCCGCCCTCGGTCCACACCGGCTCGACGCGCAGGCCCATCCGGACCCGGTCGTACGGGATGCCGCCGATCCGGCCGTGGAGGGCGAGGTCGGCGCCGTCGAGGGCGATGTGGGCGTAGACGTAGGGGACTTCGATGTCCAGGTTCTTGGCCTTGATGTTGACGATGCAGTAGGTGGTGACCGTGCCGGCCGGCCCGACCTCGACGCGGTCGGTGGTGGCGACCCCGCAGGTGGGGCAGGCGCCGCGCGGGGGCACGTACACCTTGTGGCAGGAGGGGCAGCGTTCTCCGACGGTCCGCTGCTCGGCGAGGGCGTTGATGTACGCGGTCTGGGCGCGGCCGGGGCTGTAGGTGTAGTCGAGGCGGGCCTCGGCGACGATGCCGGTGACGGCGCCCGCGCCGGCGAACTGCCCGTCGTGCGGTACGGCTCCTCGTCCTTCGGGACCCTCGTGGGGTTCGAAGCAGGCGATGTCCGTGATCGCACCGGTCCGCTCCTCGGCCCAGCGCACGCGCACCCGCAGCCCGCTGTGCACGGCGTCGGGCCCCGGGGCGTCGAGGGCGTGCAGGATCGCGGTGTCCGCGCCGTCGAGGCGGACGAGGACCCAGGCGAAGGGGGTGGCGAGGGGCTGGTGGGGGCGCGGGGCGCCGTTCCAGGACCAGGTGGTGACGGTGCCGGTGGCGGCGACCTCGACGAGCTCGCGGAGCTCTTCGGCGGTGACGGGGTCGTACTCGACCGGTGGGACCATCACCGCGCCGTCGGAGGTCTTCACACCGAGGACGACGCGCTCGCGCAGCCCGGTCAGGAAGGCGCTCTGGACGGGACCGAGGGAGCGGGTGAAGGGGAACTCGACGACGAGGGGGGCGCGCAGCACCTCTGGCGGGGACGCGGCTGTCATGGCGGTCTCTCCGATTCTCCCGGACGGGGGCGTCGCGGGGTGTTGGTCGAACTGTCCGTGCACCGCCTCCCGCCGGACGCGCCGAGTTCGGCGCCCCGGCCAGCCGGCTCCACCGAGACCGACCGCCCGAGTGGCCGGATGGCCGACCGGCCGCGGTGGCCGGGGTTGGGCGGGACTCTCCGGGACGGAGGGGCCTCGGCCCGTGGCGGCGTGGACCGTTCGACCCGCGGCCAGCGGCTAGGCGCGGCGGTAGACCGCCGGGCGTTTCTCCGCGAACGCCCGGGCCCCCTCCTTGGCGTCGGCCGTGTCGAACACCGGCCATCCGCGCGCCAGTTCGGCGGCCAGTCCGTCCGTTTCCGGCAGCTCGGCCGTCTCGTAGACCGAGGCCTTGACCGCCTCGACGGCGAGCGGCCCGCAGGCGTTGACCTGCTCCGCGATCTCCAGGGCCGTGGCCAGCGCCATCCCCGCGGGGACAACCCGGCCGATCAGCCCGATCCGTGCCGCCTCCTCGGCGGAGTACGGTCGGCCGGTCAGCAGCATCTCCAGTGCGTGGGTCCGCGGGATCTGGCGCGGGAGCCGGACCGTGGAGCCGCCGATCGGGAACAGGCCCCGCCTGACCTCGAACAGTCCGAAGGTGGCACCCGCACCCGCGACCCGGATGTCCGTGCCCTGGAGGATCTCCGTACCGCCGGCCACGCAGTAGCCTTCCACCGCCGCGATCACGGGCTTGCGCGGCCGGTGGTGGCGGAGCATCGCCTTCCAGTGCAGGTCGGGGTCGGCTTTGAGCCGGTCCCGGTACCGGTCGCCGGCCATCCCGCTCCCGGCCAGTGCCTTCAGGTCCATTCCGGCGCAGAAGTCGCCTCCCGCGCCCGTCAGGACCACCGAACGGACGGTGTCGTCCGCGTCCGCCTGCAGCCAGCCGTCGTACAGCCCCACCAGCAGCGGCAGCGAGAGCGCATTCTTCGCCTCGGGCCTGTTCATGGTGAGCACCAGCGTGGCGCCGTGACGCTCCACGGTGAGGTGTTCGGTCCCACCCATTGCCGTCCTCCCGTCTCAAGACCTAGAACAGGTTGCAGGAGGGGCGGGTGCAGTTCAATAGTTTTCTGACACACAGTCAGATTTCTTGGGCCTCGCCCTTCCCACTTCGGCCGCGCGGCGCTCTAATGACCGCCGAGCAGAACAGCCACGGGCATTTCGGGGGTGAGGAGGAACGGTGGAGTACAACCTTGCCGACCTGTTCGAGTCAGTCGTCGACGTGGTCCCGGACCGCGAGGCCCTCGTGTACGTGGACCACCCCGGCACCGGTGCCGAGCGCCGCCTGACGTACGCGGAGCTGGACGCCGCGGCGAACCGCATCGCACACCACCTGCTGGACAGCGGGCTGAAGGCCGGCGAGCACCTGGGGCTGCACCTCTACAACGGGATCGAATACCTACAGACCGTGCTGGCCTGCCTGAAGGCCCGCCTGGTACCGGTGAACGTCAACTACCGTTACGTGGAGGAGGAGCTGGTCTACCTCTACAACGACGCCGACCTCGCCGCGCTCGTCTTCGAGGGCGAGTTCACCGAGCGGGTGGCGGCAGCCCTCCCGCAGGCGCCGAAACTGCGCCACCTGATCCGCGTCGGCGCGGCTCCACGGGGCGCTCCGGAACCCGCGCTCGCACCGGTCCCGTACGCGGACGCCGCGGCGGCGGGCTCGCCCGCGCGCGGGTTCCCGCCGCGCTCCCCCGACGACCTGTTCATCATCTACACCGGCGGCACCACGGGCATGCCCAAGGGCGTCATGTGGCGGGCGGAGGACCTGTTCTTCGCGGGGCTCTTCGGCGGCGAGCCTTCGGGCGAACCGGTCGAACGGCCCGAGGAACTGGCCGAGCGAGTCGCGGCGCGCGGCGCCGGGCTCACCTTCTTCCCCGCTCCCCCGCTGATGCACGGCACCTCGACGCTGACCTCCTTCATCGCCTTCAACTACGGCCAGCGGGTGGTCATCCACCGCAAGTACGTGCCCGAGGAGGTGCTCCGCACGATCGAGAAGGAGAAGGTGTCGAGCGTGTCGCTGGTGGGCGACGCGATGCTCCGGCCGCTCATCGACGCCCTGAACGGCCCACTCAGGGGAACTGACCTGTCCTCGCTGTTCAGCGTGTCCTCGTCCGGGGCGATCATGTCGGATTCGGTGCGGGCCGAGTTCCAGCGGCTCGTACCGAACGTGCTGCTCCTGAACAACTTCGGTTCCTCCGAGTCCGGTTCCAACGGTAGGGCGGCCGACGATTCGGGCCCGGAGAAGGGCTTCCGCCTCGTCGTCAACGACCGGACGCAGGTGGTGGATCCGGTGACGCACGAGCCCGTGCCGGTGGGCGCACCGGGGCGGCTCGCGCAGCGCGGCCACGTCCCGCTCGGCTACTACAACGACCCGGCCAAGACCGCCGAGACCTTCTTCCAGAAGGGCTCCGAGCGGTGGGTGCTGCTCGGCGACATGGCGACGGTGGACGAGGAGGGCATCGTCACGGTGCTCGGGCGCGGCTCGCAGTGCATCAACACGGGCGGCGAGAAGGTCTACCCGGAGGAGGTCGAGCAGGCGTTGAAGTCCCATCCGGACGTGTATGACGCGCTCGTCGCCGGCGTCCCGGACCCGCGGTGGGGCTCCCACGTCGCCGCAGTGGTACAGGTCCGGGCGGGCGCTGCGGAGCCGACCCTGGACGAGATCCAGAGCCACTGCCGGACCAGGCTGGCGGGGTACAAGATCCCGCGACAGTTGGTCATCGCGCCCGCCATCCAACGCTCCCCCAGCGGCAAGGCGGACTACCGCTGGGCGAAGTCGGTGGCGACGGAGGCGGACGACGCGGCTCGCGGAGAACGGCTGACGGCACAGGGAGACGGCGGCGCCCGGTAGCCCGCCGAATCGATCCGGAGCCGA
Organism: Streptomyces sp. NPDC006430; assembly: GCF_040612395.1. NCBI lineage: Bacteria > Bacillati > Actinomycetota > Actinomycetes > Kitasatosporales > Streptomycetaceae > Streptomyces > Streptomyces sp. NPDC006430. Next base: position 393,257 of record NZ_JBEXQA010000001.1, on the reverse strand, counting down.
TTCGGAGCCGGAGCCGGAGCAGCTCAGAGGTGGGCGCGCAGTTCGGCCGCCAGGTCACGGAGCCGGGCCGCGAGCTCCTCGCGGTCCGCACCCTGTCCCAGTACGGCGACCTGCTCCTCGGTGAGCCGTAGCGGACCCGGCTGTTCCAGCAGCTGGACCGCTTCGTCGAGCAGACCCACCAGGCGGCGGGCGCCGGAGGCCCTGAGCGGCACCGATACTGCGGGGTCGATGACGGACATCGCCGCCGCCTCCCTTCGCGCCCCTTCGACGGGGACGTCTCCTTCGACCGTACGCCCGCGCCGGGACGGCCGCCGCTCAGAGCCCGGTGGCGAGGAAGCCTCCACCCGGTCCGCGAACCAGTGCGGGTCGCCGAGCCAGGGGTGGTGCGCAGAGCCCCGCCCGGACGACCCGGACCGGGCGGTCGGCGTGATCTGTGGAAGATCGACACGGCACCACTTCACCATGCGATCACTCGTTCGAGTCATTGATTTACCTGCGGAGCTGCGGCAATCTACCGAATGATCGGTCGGCTTTCTCGGCTCGCGATGGGGTGACGGCATGACGGCGCACGCAGGTGTTCACGACGACGGCGAGCGGTTGAGCAGTGACGAGCTGGCCGCTCTCCAGTTGAAGCGGCTGCGTGCCACGTTGAGCCGTGCCTACGAGCAGGTGCCCTTCTACCGACAGGCCTTCGACAAGGCCGCGGTCCACCCTGAGGACTGCCGTTCCCTCGCCGACCTGGCCCTGTTCCCTTTCACCACCAAGGCCGACCTGCGCGACCACTACCCCTTCGGCATGTTCGCCGTTCCCCGCTCCGAGGTGCGTCGCATCCACGCCTCCAGCGGCACCACCGGCCGCCCCACCGTCGTCGGGTACACCGACGGGGACCTTTCCACCTGGGCGGACGTCATGGCCCGGTCCCTCCGGGCGGCGGGCGCCAGACCGGGCCAGATCGTGCACATCGCCTACGGGTACGGGCTGTTCACCGGCGGGCTCGGCGCCCACTACGGGGCGGAGCGGCTCGGCTGTACGGTCATTCCGGCATCCGGCGGGATGACGGACCGTCAGGTCCGACTCATCCAGGACTTCCGGCCGGAGGTCATCATGGTGACGCCCTCCTACATGCTCACGCTGCTGGACGAGATGGAACGGCAGGGGATCGACCCGCGCAGCACGTCCCTGAGAACGGGGATCTTCGGTGCGGAGCCGTGGACGGAGGAGATGCGCCGGGAGATCGAGCAGCGCCTCGACATCGACGCGGTGGACATATACGGCCTGTCCGAGGTGATCGGTCCCGGTGTGGCGCAGGAGTTCGCGGAGACCAAGGACGGTCTGCATGTCTGGGAGGACCACTTCTACCCGGAGGTGGTGGACCCGTTCACCGGCGAAGTACTGCCGCAGGGCGAGCCCGGGGAGCTGGTGTTCACCTCGCTCACCAAGGAGGCCATGCCCGTCATCCGCTACCGGACCCGCGACCTGACCCGTCTGCTGCCCGGCACCGCCCGGCCGGCCTTCCGCCGGATGGAGAAGGTGACCGGCCGCAGCGACGACATGATCATCCTGCGGGGGGTCAATCTCTACCCGACCCAGATCGAGGAGATCCTGCTGCGGACCGCGGACCTGGCCCCGCACTTCCAGCTGCGGCTGACCCGGGAGGGCCGGATGGACGCCATGACCGTACGGGTGGAGGCGCGCCGCGAAGCGGATGCAGGTCAGCGGGAGTCCGCAGCCGCCGCCGTGGTCCGGGCGGTCAAGGAGGGCATCGGGGTCTCCGTCGGGGTCGAGGTGGTCGACCCCGAGACGCTGGAACGCTCGGTGGGCAAGATCAAGCGGTTGGTGGACCTGCGCGATTCGACGCCCTGATCCTCGTCAGCTGGCCCCGACGGGGCCGAGGCGGGCCACGAGCTCCTCGACGAAGGCCTCCACGTGGGACGGTCGGGGACCGGGGCGGGTGGCGCAGAACCAGGTGCGCGTCAGGGGCCGGGCGCCGATCTGCACCAGCGCGAGACCGTGGGAGGCCGCGTACGGTGCCGCCACCCAGTTCGGCAGTACGGCGATGCCCTGGCCGCCCGCCGCCATCTCGATCACCAGGTCGGTGACCAGGGGCATCGTGGTGATCCGGGCGGGGCGGGCCTGGGCCGGGATCGGCAGCGGGTTCGACGGGATCCGGTTCTGGTCGTAGACGTCGTACAGGACCAGATCCACGCCGGTGAAGTCGGCGGCCGTCACGTGCCGGCGGGACGCCCAGGGGTGTGCGGCGGGCACCACGGCCACCATCTCGTCCTCGAACAGCTGGATCAGGTCCACCCGGTCCATCTGCAGGTCCGGCTTGGTGACCAGCGCGACGTCAACGAGGTCGGCGAGCAGGGCGGTGATGGGCGCGTCGTCGGCGACCGTCTCGATCCGCACCTCGGCCTCCGGGTGGCGCGCGCGGAAGGCGCGCAGCACCGGGGGCAGCCACGGGAAGGTGGTGCTGCACTGCGCGGCGAACCGCACCCGGCGGTCCCGGCCGTCGCGCATGTCGTGCAGTTCCCGGGTGGCCGAGTCCAGTTCGCCCAGGATGCGGTGGGCCGCGACCAGCATCCTGCGGCCGGCCGCGTTCGGCACCAGACGGCGGCCCACCCGGTCGAACAGCCTCATCCCCAGACGGTCCTCCAGCCGGGTGAGCCGCTGGCTGAGGGCCGGCTGGCTCACGTAGAGCTGTTCGGCGGCCGCGGTCAGCGATCCGGCTTCGGCGGTGGCGGCCAGAAGTTCCAGGTCACGCAGATCCACATCCATAACACGGGATTATCACATGCTTCAAAATCCGTCGTGGCCTTATGGGTTCGGGGCTCCTACGTTGGTGCTTGTCCGTCACTTCGACGCACGCACCCCATCAGCCCGAAAGGCAGCCGACCCATGTCCGACGCCAGCACCGCCCGCACCTCCACGCACACCCCCACCGCCCTGGTCACCGGCTCTTCCAGCGGCATCGGCCTGGACATCGCCCGCGCCTTCCTGGCCCGCGGTGCCAACGTGGTCCTCAACGGCCGCGACGCGGACCGCCTCGCCAAGGCCTCGGCGGCGCTGGGCCACCCGGATCGCACGGCCTGGGTCGCGGGCACCATCGCCGACCGCGCGACCGGCGAGTCCCTCGTCCGTACCGCGCTCGACCGCTTCGGCGGCGTCGACGTCCTCGTGAACAACGCCGGCACCTTCGCGTCCCGGCCCTTCACCGACGTCACCGAGGAGGAGTTGGACGGCTACCTCACCCACAACCTCAAGGGCACCTACCTCACCACGCAGGCCTTCGTGCGCGCCGTGCGCGAGCAGGGGCGCGGCGGGAGCGTCGTCAACATCGGCACGGTCCTGGTGGAACACGGCATCGCCGGGTACCCGGCCTCCGCGCCGGTGGTGAGCAAGGCCGGGGTACACGGCCTCACCACGAGCCTGGCGGCCGAGCTCGCGGCCGAGGGGATCCGGGTCAACCTCGTCGCGCCGGGCATCGTCCGCACCCCGCTGCACGCGGGAGTGGAGGTGGACGCGTACGGCGGCCTCGCACTGCTCGGCCGCGTCGGCGAGGTCTCCGAGATCGCCGAGGCCGTCCTCTACCTCGCGGACGCCGAGTTCGTCACGGGTCACGTCCTGCGCGTGGACGGCGGCCACGTCACCGGCCGCCCCTGATCCTGGCCCGCTCGCTCCCGCCCCTCGCCCTTCAGCTGCCACCGCCCAGACAGGAAGAAACATGCCGTACGTCAACGTGAAGATCACCCGTGAAGGCGCCACCGCCGCTCAGAAAGCCGAGATCATCGCCGGTGTCACCGATCTCCTGGTCCGCGTCCTCGACAAGGACCCCGCCACCACGTTCGTCCTCATCGACGAGGTCGCCCTTGAGGACTGGGGTGTCGGGGGCCTGCCGACCGAGGAGTACCGGCGCCGCACGAAGGGCTGAGCGCATTCCGCCGACTGCCGCGCGGGCGGCCGAAACCACCCCTTCGGGCCCACTTCGGTGCAGCCTCCGAGAGCCTGCGGGCCCGTGGGGGTAGTCCAAGAGGCGTGACTTCGATCCTCCGACAGTTCCACGACCGGTTCCAGGCCTCCATGGCCGGGCTGGTGTGGAGCCGGGGGCGGGAGATGGAGCTCATGCACCGGGCCATGGGCTTCGCTGCGCTCGGGTTCCTGACCCTGGTGCCGCTGCTGGTGGTCGTGGCTGCCGCCGCCCCCGGCAGCGGCTCGGGCTTCGGCCGCTGGCTCGGCCAGGCGCTCGGGGTCACGGAGTCCTCCCGGGCCCGGGTCGAAATGCTGTTCAGCGCGGCCGACCTGGCACTCGAACGGACGACCGCATTCGGGCTCGCGGCCCTCGCCGTCTTCGGCCTGACCTTCGGCTCGGCCGTGCAGACCGGGTACGAGAAGGTCTGGGACCTGCCGACCGCCCGCTGGCACACCATGTGGCGGCACGTCGTCTGGCTCGCCCTGTTGGTCTGCTACCTCGCGCTGCTCGTCGAGATCCCCGCGCCGTCGCACAACGCGTTCGGCACGGTCCTCGGAACCAGCGGCGACCTGTTCGGCACCTGCCTGTTCTTCTGGGGCTCGCAGCGGCTGCTGCTCGGCGGCCGGGTCCGCTGGCGCGCCCTGCTGCCGGGCGCGGTGGCGACCAGCCTCGGCCTGCTCGGCCTGCGGGTCTTCTCCCAGCTGGTGTTCTCCCCGCTGATCGCTTCCAACGCCGTCACCTACGGCCCCTTCGGCACGCTGCTCGTCGTCCAGTCCTGGCTGGTCGGCGTCGGCTTCGTCGTCTACGGCGGCGCCCTGGTGGGCCGCGTGATCCACGAACACCTCACCCTGCGCCGCCTCCGACGCACCGACCTCGCACCCGAGCGAGAGCCGGGTGAGTGAGACGGGGTAGTGCGAAGGCGGGGGGAAGCAGGGGCGGGACGGGGCGGGGCGGGAGGGTGCAGGTCCCGTAGGGTGCCGCTCAGGCGAGCCGGAGGTCGATGAAGCGCACGCTGTCACCGGGCAGTAGGTACCGCTCCACTTCCACGAACCCGTGCTCCAGCGCAAAACGCAGACCGTCCCCGTTGGATTCCAGGACCACCGTCTCGATCGTCTCGGCGCCGAGTCCGCGCGCCGCCGCAAGCCCCTGCGCGTAGAGCTGAGCGCCGAACCCCCGACGCCGGTGGGCCGGGAGCACCCGGGCGATGACCGTGGCCACGGCGGCACCGTCCCTCGGCGGACGCACCGTCGAGCAGCCGACGAGGACGTCGTCGAGGTACGCGACGTCCAGCAGGTTGCGCCCGGCGCGCTCCCGCACGTCGTCGAGCGACAGCGGGTCAGTGGGGATGATCAGGTTGTGGACCTGCTGCCAGTCCAGGAGCACGGGGCCGTCGCCGTCCACCCGTTCGATACGAAGATCGTTCATGACCGCAGGAAACCGTGCCCGTCCCGCGTCGTCAATGGCCCGCCCCGTCCGACCCGTCGGGCCACCCGAACCGTCGTCCGCGACAGCGGACCGCCACCTCGGGGTACCAAACGGGATGTTGACATACCGCCAGAACGCCTGCATGAGTGTGAGCGCACACGCGCACCCCTTTCACCGGCCAATCCGGCCCACCCGCAGGCTACTTGGGAGGCATGTTGCACTTCCGCACCCGCCCGCTCCTCCGGCGCACCGCTCTCACCGGAGCCGCCCTGCTTGCCGTCACGGCCGCAGTTCCGCAGGCCTCGGCCGCGGCTGTTGCCGACCGCGGGCCGTCGGGCGGCGGCTTGTCCGCCGTCATCCGGTACACCGAGAACGGCGTCCCGCACATCCTGGCCCGCGACTACGCCAACCTCGGCTTCGGCACCGGCTGGGCCCAGGCCTCCGACCAGGTCTGTCTGCTCGCCGACGGATTCGTGACCGTCGCCGGCGAGCGCTCGCGCTGGTTCGGCGCCGAAGCGGCGCCCGACGGCTCGCTCTCCTCCGCGGCCAAGAACCTGACCAGCGACCTGTACTTCAAAGGCGTACGCGAGTCCGGCACCATCGAGAAGCTCCTCGCCACGCCGGCCCCGGCCGGTCCCACCCGGGACCTCAAGGAGTTGATGCGCGGCTGGGCCGCCGGCTACAACGCCTGGCTGGCCCAGCACGAGATCACCGACCCGGCCTGCAAGGGCGCACGCTGGGTGCACCCGGTCAGCGCCCTCGACGTGGCCTCCCGCGGCTTCGCCATCTCCGTGCTCGGCGGTCAGGGGCGCGCCGTCGACAACATCGCCGCGGCTCGGCCGCCGGGCACGACGGCCGGCGCCAGAGCCGGCACCACGGCTGATCGGCCCGCCGACGCGGCTGCTCGTACCTCGCCGGCGGCCGAGGTCGACCCGGCGACCGCCGCCGAGGCCGCCCGGGCCTTCTTCGACACCGGCCGCTACGACATGGGCTCCAACGCGGTGGCCTTCGCCGGCTCCACCACGGCGAACGGCCGCGGCCTGCTGCTCGGGAACCCCCACTACCCCTGGCAGGGCGGGCGCCGGTTCTGGCAGTCGCAGCAGACGATACCCGGCGAACTGAACGTCTCGGGCGCCTCCCTGCTGGGCACCGCCGTGGTGAACATCGGCTTCAACGAGAAGGTGGCCTGGAGCCACACCGTGGCCACCGGCACCCCCGTCAACCTGCACCAGCTCACCCTGGACCCGGCCGACCCGACGACCTACCTGGTCGACGGAAAGCCGGAGAAGATGACCCAGCGGACGGTCAGCGTCCCGGTGGCGGACGGCGCCCCCGTCACCCGCACCCAGTGGTGGACCCGCTACGGACCCGTGATCACCGGCCTCGGCCCGAGCCTGCCGCTGCCCTGGACGGCCGGTACGGCGTACGCGCTGAACGATCCGAACGCGGCGAACCTGCGCGGCTCCGACACCGCCCTCGCCCTGGGCAAGGCCCGCTCGGTCGCCGGTCTCCAGGACGCGCTGAAGCGCACCCAGGGCCTGCCCTGGGTCAACACCGTCGCCGCGGACTCGGCCGGCGGCACGCTGTTCACCCAGTCCCAGGTGCTCCCCCGGATCACCGACGAACTCGTCGCCCACTGCTCCACCCCGCTCGGCAGGGCCACGTACCCCGTCGCGGGCCTGGCGGTCATCGACGGTGCGCGCGGCGACTGCGCGCTCGGCTCGGACCCGGACGCGGTGCAGCCCGGGGTGTTCGGCCCGGGGAGGGCGCCGACGCTGCGCGACGCACCGTACGTCGAGAACTCCAAGACCATGATCAAGGCATAGTTATCACGCGGCTTTGACGTGTAAATAGCAGCAGGTCAGGGCGGGTGCGGGCAGGACCGGGTCTTGCTGGTCCTGGATGGCTGCCACCATTCGGCCATACGCGCGCTCCCTCTTCTCGGAGCTGACCCAGAGCGGCTCGGTCCTGCTGGATCCCGACGAACTCCCCCACATATGAGCCCTGTTGCAGCACGGCCACGTCTTCTTCGGTGACGTCCCGGTGCTCTGCTACAAGCACAAAGGCCGCTGGATGTAAGACGAACGCGATATCCGCACTGCCGGCCGGGAACTCGCCGGGTTGGCCGTGGTCGCTGGGCGACGTCGTCGACGTGGCGGTGCTCACGTTCGGCGATCGGCAGGAGTGCGGCCTTGAGGAGTGGGCCCGGCCCACCTGGCGAGGCTGACTGGTCTCGTGGGTGTTCAACCAGGCCCTCCGTAAGGAGGCCCTGGAGGGCCGTCACAGGCACGTCCAGGCGGCCGGTCATGTCGAGCCGGGCGATTGGCGGGCTCTCCATGCGAATGGCCCGCCGAGCGGTCTGGAGTGGGACGAGTTCGTCGCGTTCAGCAGCCGCTACCAGTACCTGCAGAACATCGCAGGTACCCGGCCTCGTCAGTTCCTGAAGTGGTCCGGGGAGGGCTGGCTCCTCCCGCGCGCGTACATGGACCTCCTGGGCCGCTGGGAGCTGCGAGAGAAGGAACCTGATGACAGGGGACGGCGGTGCTCCTCCTTGCACCGGGCTGGGCTCGTACTGGGGTGCCTGGCGCGCCCCTACAACCTCGGTGTACGTACCCGCTGTCCGGCCTGTTCCGGAGCTGCGTTCCGCCCATACCCATCGCTCACCACGAAGGGATCTGGCACCTGCCCCTCGAAGCCCGCCGGGACGACATCCACACCGTGCTTGGCTACATGACACTGGCCGCTGCGGCCTGGGTCCACCGTGCCTCTCGCATCGACGACGTCCTCGCCCGCCGCCCCTGACGCCTCGAGTCCTCCTCTCCTCACGCGGCGCGTTCAGCGGCGAGGCGTCACAGGACGGCGTTCCTTCGGTGAGCCTTCACTCGTTCGACCGAGGGTCGTTGCAGGTGTGGATCAGCACCTGATGCGCGGGAGGCCCTGTGGGCCCGTCAGTTGCCATTGAAAAACTTGAGTTCCAGCGTGACGAGGGCTGGCGAGTCCAGTACTTCAGGGGCCTGGTGACCTTCGTACGCGCCGATGGTCCGAGTCACCCTTGGCCTCTGCCGTGTCTTCCCTCTTGGATATTCCGCCCGATGGTAGAGCGTGCTGACCCGTGTCTCCAGCGGAGTTCCGGCGTTCAATGGGTGTGACAGATAGTCAGTACGTAGCGGCACTGACCCGTTGCATCGAAGAGCACTACGAGGCTGTGAGGAGAGCGCACGAGGCGTGGGAGCAGTCCCAGGAGTTGGCCTCGAGCACGGCCCGTCTCGTCCAAGCCTGCCTGGCGGCAGGTACATCCTGGGCGGAGGTGGGACGACTGCTCGCCGAAGTCGTGGATGGGCCCCTCCCGAAGGACTCCTCCGGCATAGGCCTCCGGCTCCGATCTCCTTTCTGCCACCGGTACTCAATCCCGACTCGAGGCCAGCACGCGTACCGACGCAGCCCATCACTGGAAAGTCCGCCCGGCCGGTGAGTGCCGATGAGCCCGGCAGACGGTGAAATCGGCGTTGACATCCCAGGCGATCAGGCCTTTTGCGTCCGCCTCGGTCTGGAGCCGGGTGAGGATCCTGGCCCACGTTCCGTCCCGCTGCCAGCGCCTGAACAGGTCGTAGGCCCGGTCCCAGGGCCCGTATCTTCCGGGCATGGGGGGGCAGGCGTGATCGGCGATGGAGCCCGCCCGGGAAGCCGTCGCACGTTGCCACCGGGCGGGCGCTCGCATGAACGCAAGGAGCGGATGACCAGTTCCCTGCGGGGTGTCTGCTCTCGTCAGGGCGTGCTGGTTCATGCCGACGCACCATGCCGGACTCCTGCCCGGAACAGCGGTAGATCCACCATGCCGGGCAAGAGCCATCAGACACTGCCTAGTCCTGCGCCCCGGGGGTCTCCATCTCACCGACCCCCTGACGGCACGACCAGCGGAACGCTCCCGGCTTCCGCAGGGTCGCCTCCGTACCGGGTTCCGCGCCCCGGACGTTCAGGTGATGGCCGGTGCTGAACACCAGGCGCAGGGAGCCGAACTTGAAGACGATCGCCGACAGGACGGTGGCACCGACGAGTCGGCCCCACTCCTCACCGGCAACCGCTACGGCCCCCGGAGCGGTTGCCGGCCCGTCCGTCAGGAGTACGGGGCCGGAGACCGTGAGCACCACCTCGTCGGCGAACGTCACCGAGAGGGCCGCCTCCGTACGGGAGACGGCCAGCACCGGGCTGCCCCGCAGTCCGATGCGCCAGCGGTCGCCGAGGTCCTCGATCACGACCGGCCCGGGATGTGGTCGAAGATGTTGCCGATGCTGTCACCGGGAGAACCGTCGGGCATCTGGGGGTAGACCTCTCCGGTCTTGGGGTCGATGAGCATGTCCGGGTTCTTGTTGCCGCCGATCCCGCGCCACGCTCCCTGGGCCTTCACCTTGTGGATCGCATCCTTTACCTGCTTCACCGAAAGGCCGGTCGCCTTCGCGATGGCGGCCGGCCTGCTGCACAGTCCATCGGAATTGTGGACCAGAACCGGCGTGGCACCCGCGAGCACGTAGTACGTGTGCAGGTCATTGACCGTCAGATTGTACGCGCCCTGGAGTTCCTTCCAGTGCGTGACCTTGTCGATCGCGACGGCGGTGCCGTCCGGCGTGCGGAGGGTGTCACCGGAGTTGAGGTCGGCGGCGTCCGTCCACTGCCCGCGGTTCTCCACCCAGAACGGGTGGTGGTCCGTAGCGGTGAGGGAGCCCGCCCCCTGACCGACGGTGATGCCGGTGAAGTCACGGTCGTCGGGGGTGTAGATCGTGCCGTCGACCCGGCGGGGGCCGCCGGCACCCGTCTCGGGATCGGCCGCGAGGACGGTGTCGCCCACCTTGATCTGCTCGATGGGACGGGTCGCCCCGTCACCCATCAGCACCGGCGTACCGGCCGGGAAGCTGTTGAAGCACCCGGCGACCTTCTCGGTCTTGCGGGCGGCACGGATGGCCTCCGCGGTGAGCGTGCCACCGGTCTTGACCCATTTCAGCACGACGAGCCCGCCCACGACCCGGTCGATGGTGCTCAGGCGCGCACCGGTCGCCAGGTCATCCCCGGTGATGGCTTCCACGACGCCCTTGCCGCTGCTGATGCCGGGGAGTAGGTCGAGCACCATGCCCACCCTGCGGTTCTCGGCGGCGCGCTCCTCGGGCGACTGGGGGTGCGCACCGACCCGGTCGGCGACCTGGGAGAAGTCGAACTTGAAGTCCGGCACGGCGAGGATCTTGTCGGCGGCCTTGTTGAACCCGGCGACGGCCGTGTTCATCTGCCCCATGCCCTCGTTCATCTGGCCGACGCCCTCGTTGAGCTGGGCCATCCCCCGATTGGCCTGCTTCAGGCCCTCGTTCATGCCGTCGATGCTCTTGTTGACATCGACCATGATGCCGTTCATCTCGTCCAGCGCCTCGTTCGTCTCGTCGAGGCCACGGTTGATCTGGTCCAGGGCACCGAGGACGTCGTCGATCCACCGGCCGAACGACCCGTCGGCAACGACCGGCGGCCGCTCCTCACCCGGCGGGAAGAACTGGACGGCGGTCATGAAGGCGAGCATCTCGACCGAGTCGCTCGCGGTTCCGCTGACGCGCGCCGCCAGCTCCAGCTTGGTGCGCAGCGAGTCCACGGCCGGCTTGGCCGCCTTGAACGTCTTGACGAACTGCTCCAGCGCCGCCTGCCTCTTCTTCGGGTCCGTCTCCGCCGTCGGGTGGAGCAGGAGTTCCGGCTGGAGCTTCTGGAGCGCGGCCACCTCCTTCGTGATCTCGGCGAAGGCCGGCTGCTCGTCGGCCTCCATCGCGTCCTTGAAGGTGTAGAGGACCACGCCCAGAACGAGCCCGACCTTCATCGACTTGAGCGCGAACTCCTTGGCGCACTTCGGCCGCTCAAGCAGCGGCAGTTTCTTGCAGTTCGCGTACTGCGAGACCCGGGCGGCGATCTCCAACAGCGTGGCCGGGCGGTCGAGCGGCGGCTCCGCGGCCGCAGCCGTACCGGCCGCCCCCACCGTCAGGCTCAGGACGGTGAGGAGTATGACGATCTTCTGTTTGACGTGCTGAAACATGCGTTCCCTACGACGCGGCCACAAGGGCCGCGTTCCCCGCACGGCGGCGACAGCCACCGTTGTTACTCGCGCGTAATGCGCTTGGTCGCGGACCACCGTAAGGCGCTACCGCAGGTAATGATCATTAACGTGGAACCCCGGGAGAACACGGGTCACTTGGCGCGGCAGTGTGAGGTGGGCCGCCGGGCGAGGTGGCAGCGGAGCTGCTCCTTTTCCCAGAGACCTCCTCCCGAACCCGTCGTGCGACGTTAACCTCGATTCGTCAGCGGTGATCGCTGCCGTGCGAGGTGGCGACTTCGCCCGGTTTGTCCCGGCTGGTGTCGGGTGGGGCCTTCGCGTGTCGCTGCGGCTGCGCCGGGGTTCCACTACTCCCGGGACGTACTCGTGTTCTCCTTCTTGGTCCTCGCTGCTATCAGGTGTCGGCCGTCAGGTGATGGCGGGGAGAGCGTCGATCCGGGTCCAGGCGGTGGTGAACGCGTGGACCCAGGGCCAGGTTTGCTCGATCCGCGACCAGCGGCGTCGCGCGTGACGGGCGAGGCGGGCGGGCAGGTGGTAGAGGCGGAAGCGGATGGTGTCGGGGTCGGCGTCGGCCAGGTCCGCCTGGTCGTGCAGGGCCAGGAGCCTGAGCCAGGCGTCCAGGTCACACGCGAGGTTCGCGGTCAGCATCCACGCGCGGTTCACGGGGAAGGACTTCGAGGGGAGGTTCGCCAGGCCCATGTTCTTGTTGGTGCGGACGCGGTCTTCGACGCCGGCGTGGGAGCGGTGCACGGCGTCGAGCCGCTGAGCCTGGTGGGAGCCGGGGATCCGGGTCATCTTGCGGATGTTGGTCGCGGTGATCGAGTACCGCCAGCCGGCCTGCCGCTCGAACGCGGTGAGGTTCTTGATCTGCCGGCCGGACGGCTTGACGCGGCGGACGATCAGCCGTGTCCCTTCGGGCCAGCCGTTCCGGGTGTTCAGGCCGGTCAGCTCTGCGGTGAAGTAGCCCTCCTGGAGCGTGCCGTCCTGGTTCAGGGAGGTCTCCCACGCCTGCTCGGGCAGGCAGGCGATCGCCTTCTCGTCCTCGGGCGTGATCTTCCAGCCGACGGTGTAGCGGACGGTGCGGCGCATCGTGTTCAGCGCGACGAGGTGTTCCAGGAGACCATGGGTGGCGCCGGCCCCGTCGACGCGGACGAGGATCTTGGCCGTGGAGGCGCCGGGGGTCTGGGCGAGTGCCTCGTTCAGGACGGTGATGTGGTCGGTGACGGTGTTCGATCCCTCGTTGCCGGGCCGAAGCAGCATCGCCAGACACTCGCCGGTGTTCGCGAACCATGCGGCCAGGGGGTGGAACCCGAAGGAATTCTTGAACGTCGCGGCCGCCTGTTCCTTCTTCGAGGCGGCCGTGGTGATCGTGGCGTCCAGATCGATGACGATCCAGCCGTTCAGACGCTTGCCCGCGATGGTCAGCCAGGGGAACCCGCCGGGTCGCAGACACAACAGCGACCACACGTGACGGCGCACTCCCGCCCGCACCTTCGCGATCCTCGCGAGCGTGGCCGTATCGAACGCGGCCAGCGTGCGGCGTGTGGTGGAGTCGGAGACCGCCGGTCCGAACAGGCCCTGATGATGGGCCTGAAGCTGTTCGGCCTCGCTCAGATTCGTCGCGCCGAGCGCGATCGCCACCGCGAGCTGAACCACCACCGAGGCCCGTTCCCGCCAGCCCGTTGCGGTGTCGGCCGGCAACACCCCCGCGAGAGCGGCCGTCAGCCCTGTACGGTCCGCCAGCCGTCGCAGCAGCACCGCACCCGCGTGCCCGATCAATCCCTTGCAGGTGGCCGTCACGACCAGCCCCCGGTCCCATCCAGTAGTCTTCGCCACCAGAAAGGTGCCCCAGATTCGTGCCGTGATGCGAACTCAACACTCACATCGTCGCAGGCCAGGCGGCACCTTTCGCTGTTGATCCGTCAGGCCGCCCTATTCCGCTGAATACCCAGGGTCGGTCAGGGCTTCGGTCAGCCGGCAGGCGAGCCATCGGTACTCGACGGCCGACAACTCCTTGGCTCCGGGGGCGACGACCTGACGGGCGTACCCCAGGAGTTCTTCGCCCATGTCGAGTTGTACTTCTTCGATGCTGTCGGCCAGTGAGGAGAGGTAACCCCTGCCGTCGGTACTGAGGTAGCAGGGGTTCCCGTCCTAAGTGGTCCATGGCAGTAAGCGAGGACCGGTCACGCCTGCTGCCGCGTCGTGGAGATCTCTGCGGCGCACGCGGTCCGCGTCGGTCCTGGATGTGCTCACCGTGCACCCCCACCTGGGTCGCCGAATGGAATACGGCGACCGTAGGGGCCGACTGTCCATCACTCCATCCATGAAGCATGCCAGTTGGCGGCGGACCGTGCCGGAAGTATCGCGTTGCGTGCTAGCTATCCGACGACGCCCAGGTAGTCGGCCATCTCGCGCATCTCTGTTGTGAGGGTGCGCTTGCGCTTGCCCAGGATCTCCTGCATGGTCTCGGCGGCCATGTTCTGGTGCCGCATCCACTCCGGTGCCGCCTACCGGGCTCGGGTCAGCTCATCCATCGCGGCCGACAGGTCCCCGGTCCGCGTGTGGGCGCGCGCCACGTCGAGGGTGAAGCGGTTCCCGTGGTTCGTGCTGGGCCTGCCCATGCGTTTCCACGCCTTGGGTGACAGCTCCTCCTGGTCCCCGACCTTGCGAACCACGGCGCGTACGTCGCCTACGACCATGGAGTCTTCGAGGGCCTTCATCGCCGCTGTGACCGGCCCGAAGACGGACCAGTGCCGTGAGACGTTGCAGTGCGACGTGCTGACAGCGGCTGCCGCCACGGGGCTGTCTTCCGATATTCCTTGCTGACGCTGGCGTACATCCACTCGGTCCTCAAGTCCGCCCTTGAGCACGCAGTGCGCGAGGAGGAGATCACGCGCAATGTCGCCCGCAACGTCCGCACCGGCGCACCCCGCCCCCGCCGCTAGGTTGCCGCTGCGGTCATCAAGGAGGTACAGGTGCCCGTCCGTGTCGCGCGCCGCAGCGATGATGCCGGTCTCGTCCCCGATGGCGGACTCGCCGCCAGCCGGGTCGACCGCCACCACGATCCTGCTGAGGTCGATTCCGCACAGCTGGGCGGCCAAGATGCGGTGGTCGGTGATCCACGTCCAGTCCCAGACGCCGCCGTCTTGAGGGCGGCTGCTGCATGTAGAGCGACCAATGCAGCTGTCCACGCCCTGACGGAGCTCGCGAGTCCGCAGCACGGCTCTGTGCCGACTTCGGGGTGCAGTGACGACCGCCTCAACGGCCGCAGGTAACTTTTACATAACACGCAAGCCTCCCTCTTTGAGGTGCTTAGTGGGCATTTGCCCGGTCGATTTGGGCCAGTCCCCGACCAGATCCAGGCTCCACCTCGATAATCCAGCCTGGTTTTCCAGGCTGGATTATCTATCCTGTAAGCACGGCCGAGAGAGGAGGAGCGATGGACGACGGTTCACTGCCGCTGGGTTGCGACATCACCCGTGAGGAAGTACGCGCGCTGTACGGGGGGCCCACCCAAGGGGGGATCTCGCCGTCCAAGACGAGCGACAGGATCATGCTCTTCACGGGACCGTCCACCGAGACCAACGAACTCGAAGGTTGGGGCTCCGACGGTTGCTACCACTTCATGGGCCTGGGCGCGTCCGGCGATCAGGTCATGAAGCAGGGCAACCGCTCCCTGGCCAACCACAAGCAAGATGGCCGCCAGCTGCACCTCTTCATCCTGGCGCCGGACCCGGGCAGCCCAAGGCTGTACCGTTACGTCGGCCGGTTCGAACTTGACCCGTCCAACCCGCACTACAAGGCGGACGCGGTCGGCTACGACGGAGCCATGCGAAGCGTGATCATCTTCCGCCTTCGCCCGGTGGGGAAGGTCAGCACCTACGGACCTCGGCTCGCAGTTACACCAGCACAGGAACTGACAATTCAGGCTGCACCTCTGCGTCTATCCCGAGAGCCTGTGACTAGGGTGATGCGGCCTTCCACCGCCCGTACGGAAGGTCTGCTGCTCCAGGAGTACGCCCACCACCTGCGTTCTCTGGGGCGTGACGTATCCCAAATGCAGATCAACGTCGCAGGCGAAGCCGGCGCGTTGGTGATCGATCTTCTTGATAAGACCGAGAACCGGCTGATCGAAGTGAAGTCCAGCGCCACCCGCAGCGCGGTACGAGCAGCCATCGGGGCCCTGATGGACTACCGGCGCTTCCTCAACCCCACACCACGGCTCGCGGTGCTAGTTCCTGACAAGCCACGCGAGGACCTTCTCGATCTCTGCGCGTCCCTGTGCGTTGAGGTCATCTGGCGCGGCGAAAACGGGGGGTTTGTATCGAGTGATGACTGACGGTTGAGGCGGCAAGCGCACTGACATGCGTCGCCGTCTCAACCGCCTCGCGGCTTCCACAGGGTTCCTAGTACTCCAGCCGTAGATCGTGATCTTCATGGCTGGGCGGCTGCTTGCCGTCGGTAGTGGCAGTCGCGGGCGCGGGCCTGGTGTCGGCGTCGCCAGTGTGACCAGCGGAGTCGGTGCGCGAGGTCGTGGGCCCGGCTGGTCAGGGTGGTGAACAGGCGTTGGATCTCGTTGCAGGTCAAGGGGATCAGGTCGTCGGGGGCGGGGTGGTCGCGGCGTTCGGCGGCTGCGGTGACGGCGAGGAAGGCGTGGGCGAGCATCGCGAGGGTGACCCAGCGGTGCCAGGAGGTCCAGCGGCGGACCTGGTGCTCGTCCAGTCCCGCCAGGCCCTTGCCGGCCTGGAAGGTCTCCTCCACCGTCCAGCGCCGTCCGGCCACCCGCACCAGGTCGGACAGCGGGACGGAGTGGGGTGAGAAGCAGCGGTAGAAGGCGAGTTCGCCGCTTCTCCGGTTGCGGCGGACCAGCAGCCACCAGTGCCCGGGCCGGTAGGCGGGGCCGTGGATGTCGACCTGGGCCCAGTCGTAGTACCGCTCGCCCTTGGCGCCCGCTCCGGCCGAGCGCCGCTGCCAGGCCCGTTTCGGGATCTTCGCCACGATGGCCTTGGCCGGGAACTTCCCTGCCACCGTGGTGACTTGGTGGGTGCTGGAGACTGCCAGGACGTAGCCGGTCCGGCGGTCTTCCAGCGCGGCCCGCAGGTGCGGGTTGTCGCCGTAGACCTCGTCGCCGGCGACCCAGCGGGCGGGCGTTCCCGCATCCAGGGCCCGGGTGATCATCCGAGCCGCCAGTACCGGCTTGGTCGTGAAGGTGAGGTCTTCGGGGATGCCGGCGGTCCGGCAGCGGTCGAGGTCGTCGGTCCACGAGCGCGGGACGTACAGGGCCCGGTCGATCGCGGCATGCCCGCAGGCGGCGGAGTAGACGAGGTAGACGGCGACCTGGGAGTTCTCGATCCGGCCCGCCGTGCCGGTGTACTGGCGCTGGACGCCGACCGTGGCGGTGCCCTTCTTCAGGTCGCCGGTCTCGTCGACCACCAGCACGGCTTCGTCATCGGCCAGGTGCTCGACCACGTAGGCGCGTACGTCGTCGCGGACCGCGTCGGCGTCCCACTTCGCGCGGTGCAGCAGGTGCTGCATGCCGTCCGGGGTGGAGTCGCCCGCGTGCTCGGCCAGCGTCCAGCAGTTCTTCCTTGGCAGGTCCGCCAGCAGGCCCAGCACCAACGCCGTTGCGTGGCGGCGTGGTTCGACCCGCGCGAACCGGCCCGCGATGCGGCCCGTCAGCTGGTCGAACATCGACCGCCACCGGGCAGGCACTACGCTGTGACCTGCGGCCACCGCCTGATCTTCGTTGGTCGACACAACTCACGATGATCAACGGTGGCCGCAGCCGTCTCCGCACCGGCCCCGACCAGCAAGATCACGACCTACGGCTGGAGTACTAGTCGGCCTGCAGTACGAAGAACAGGAAGCACAGGAAGCGCGGCTTGGCCGCTATGGCCTCGGGGAACATCTCGCGGGCGGCGGGATCAGGCTCCGGCTCGCTGATGACCGTAATCCGGAAACCGGCCCCGATGAAAGCCTCGATCATCGCGTGCAGCGGCCTGTTCCACCTGCTCACGAGGGCGGTATGGCCGCCAATGGTCCACTCCACGGTCCATTTGGTGGTGTCGAAGTAGTTGTGCTCGGCCTCGCGACCGGCCTCGCGGTGTATGAGGTTGATGGCAAAGGGATGGTCGACAGATGCGATCAGCCGACCGCCGGGCCTGAGTACGCGTCGCAGCTCGGCCAGCGCCGGCCCCCAGTCCTCCAGATAGTGCAGCACCAGGGACGCCGTTACATCGTCGAATGTGTCATCAGCGTAAGGAAGCGGGCTGCCCAGGTCCGCCACCTGCAGGTTTGCACCGCCGCCGAGCCGCCGCCGAGCCAGCTCCAGCATCCCGGCACTCGTGTCGAAGCCACTCACAACGGCGCCACGGTCGCGCAGCGCGGCAAACAGGGCCCCCGAGCCGCAGCCGGCGTCGAGAATCCGTCGGCCGGCCACGTCTCCAGCGAGGGCCAGCATCGCGGGCCGCTCGTAGTAGGCATTGACCAGGTTGGTTTCGTTTGCGGCCTCGTACGCCTCGGCGAAGCTGTTGTAGTCGTTGGTCTTCGACGGTTCCGCACTCACTGCGGACGGCGAGACCAGCTTGGTGGAGATCGTGTGCTCTTGGCGCTCACTTGAGATCATGGTGCGGGAGACGTGTGCTGCACCAGTTCAGTTCCGGGCCGCTCCCGGCGGCCCTCACATCCTTCGAGATCCAACGAGCCGTTCGTTCCCGAGTTCGTCCAGCACCGCCCGGTGCAGCCGACGCCACAGGCCGGCCTCGGTCCATACCGACCTGCAACGAGATCCAACGCCTGTTCACCACCCTGAACAGCCGGGCCCACGACCTCGCGCACCGACTCCGCTGGTCACACTGGCGACGCCGACACCAGGCCCGCGCCCGCGACTGCCACTACCGACGGCAAGCAGCCGCCCAGCCATGAAGATCACGATCTACGGCTGGAGTACTAGGCGCTGTGGCTGCCGATACCCATGTCCAGCGAAGAACAGGAGCACACTAAGTATGAGCGATGGCACGGTGCAGGTCGAAGCCAGCGAACCCGACCCCGCGAGGGCGTGGATGTACGGAGGGGCCTTGGCGGCCGGCGTCCTGCTGGTCCTGGTCGGGGACGTGACCCCGCTGGAGGCGTCGGGATTCGTCTCCCCGTTCCTGGTGATCTACGAGCAGCGCCGGTAGTAGTGGTGGGGCGGTCACGCCGGGGCCGCCCCACGACGATGCAACGCGCCTGGTAGCCGCGATCCTGCGGCCTGTCGCTCTCCTCCAGCCCGCCGCTACCAGGTGGCCTAGGCTGATCTCGGCGCGGGGCCGTTGAGGAGTGGGACCCTTGGGCCTGCGCACGTTCGTATCCGACGCTTGGTCGTGGCTGAACTACAAGCCGATGATGACCACCGCCAGCACCGGCTTCCCCACCGGGCCCCTTCTCCGGCGGCTCGGCCGGGCTGGCTGCCACCCGAAGCGGCCCGCCGCCTGGCGGCCTACAAGATCCTTGCTGCATACGACTCCAACCAGGCAGGTGAGCTGGCCGTCCTCACCGGCAACGAAGCCGGTGGTGAGCGACGTGAGTTCGGTGATGCGGCCGTGTTCGTGAACACCACCCTCGCGCACCTGCTCGGAAAGAACCAGCAGATCGTGGCGCCGTGTGCCGAGCACGCGGGCGAAGAGGATCCGATGCCAGAAGCGATCGCGGCAGCGAAGGTCCAACAGCGCCTTCGGGAGTGGGCTGAGACGGAGCTGCTGCCCCTGCGGATGCAGGCCGCCGAGCGGAAGGCGGTCTTGCTCGGTGACGCCGTGTACCTGCTGGCCTGGGACTCCGAGAAGGGGCGCGTCCGGCTGCGCGCCCTTGATCCCGGGTTC
Source organism: Streptomyces sp. NPDC006430 (assembly GCF_040612395.1). Lineage (NCBI taxonomy): Bacteria > Bacillati > Actinomycetota > Actinomycetes > Kitasatosporales > Streptomycetaceae > Streptomyces > Streptomyces sp. NPDC006430. The sequence continues at coordinate 373,930 of NZ_JBEXQA010000001.1, read as the reverse complement.
TACTTTCCGGTCCTCGCTGAGGATGCCGACCCTGGCGACTACCCGTCCAAGGCGCATCTGGCCTGGGAGATCCCCGAGAACACTGCCCGCGGGACGAAGGCGCGGGTGCGGCGAATCACGTACGAGCGCGGGCCGATCTCCGCAGCTACCCGCAGCGCGGGCGCCGGCCGCCGGGACCTGGTCGCTGACGGATCTGGCGGATGGCTCCTCGAGCAGGGCGACGTGATCCGAGAATCAGGCGAGGCAGAACTCGTTGCCCTCGATGTCCTGCATCGTGATGCACGACTCGTTGACGCCATCGGCGCGCTGCGTCAGCACGTGTTTCGCGCCGAGCGCCATCAGCCGTGCGCATTCGGCCTCGAGTGTGGCCAGGCGCTCGTCACCCACGAGGCCGGTGCCGACCCGCACATCGAGATGCACGCGGTTCTTGACGACCTTGCCTTCGGGAACTCGCTGGAAGAGCACGCGCGGGCCCACACCCGAGGGATCAGTGCACGCGAAGTAGATCTCATCCTCAGGCGGCAGCGAGTGGTGGTACTCCTCCCACGTGGTAAAGCCCTCCGGGACTGTCGGTACGACGTACCCCAGCACCTCGCACCAGAAAGCGGCGAGGCCCGCAGGTCCCGCGCAGTCGAAGGTCACTTGGATCTGCCTGATCATTGACATCGGCGCACGATAACAGGGGGCCCTGCTCATCTCCCCGGGCGGGTGGATCCACACGTTGCCGGGAGGACGGCCCCTGCCATCCGCTGCTGTGTCGTGCGATCACAGGGCTGAACCGAGGTCGACGCCTCTCCCAAAGGGTGGGACCCAGGATCCGATCTCAGCCTGCCACTCTCGTGCCAAAGATCAGTTACGGGACAGCCCTCAGGACCCAGGCCGAAGTAGGCGGCCTCTCCATAGGTCAAGCCGCCTTCGTCCACCGCCTGAGCACCCTGCAACGCCCCAGGCTGCGTGGCGTTCCCTTCTCCTTCGTCCGCGTCGACCGGGTCGGGAACATGTCCAAGCGACAGTCCGCCACCGGATTCCACTTCTCCCGGGCCGGCGGCACCTGCCCGCTGTGGAACGTGTACGAGGCCTTCGCCGCGCCCGGCCGGATCCACGTACAGATCGCCGCCATGCCCGACGGACAGCGGTACTTGTGGACCGCCCGTGCCGTCACCCGCCACCGCGGCGGCTCGGGCGAACCCGGCAAGACCTTCGCCATCGGCCTCGGATGCGAGATCCGCCACGCGCCCCGGCTCGTCTACTCCGACGGGCTCGACCTCGGCAACGCCGCGGCGGCCACCCCCATCGGCATGGGCTGCCGGCTCTGCGAACGCCTCGACTGCCCGCAGCGCGCGGTTCCGCCCCTCGGCCGCCCGCTCGCGGTCGACGAGAACAGCAGCACCTTCATCCCCTACCCGGTCGCCCGCGACCGGGGGTAAGCACCAGGCTCAGCCCAGCCGGAGCGCCTCCGCCGCGGTCACAGGGTCCCCCGCCCGCACACCGTGGAACACGTAGGCGAGCACCTCGGCGCCGCGGACCACGCGGGGGCCCGGCCGGTTGAAGTACGCGGGGCCGTCCAGCACCCACACATCCCCTGCCCGAACAGCTGGCAGCTGTTTCCCAGCCGGGCAGCGACGTGAGCAGGTCGAGCTCCGTCAGGGTCCGCTCGGGCGGGAAGCCGCAGGGCAGGACGAGGATCACGTCCGGGTGCGCCTCGCGTACCGCCTCCCACGTCATCGGTTTGGTGTGCTCACCCGGCTCGGCCAGCAGCGGCTCGCCGCCCGCCGCGGCGATCTGTTCGGGTACCCAGTGGCCGGCGGGCCACAGCGGGTCGAGCCACCGATGGCGACCACCCGGGGCCTTGAGTCGGCCCGCCTGGCAGCACTCACCGGCCTTGCCGAGGCCTGGATCGCGGACGTGGAGGCGGGAAGGGCCTGGATCGACCGGCGCGGTGTGCTGAATGTGCTCGCTGCCACGGGCACACCCAGGTTCACCGGCACGACGCCTTCTTCCGGTCCGTCAACGTCGCCATCGCCGCCGACCCGTTCCGCCCGTCGCTCACCTGTTTGATCACTGCCTCGCTTCGACGCGGTACTCTGCCCCGCGTTGCCGAGAACTCCAACGACAGCGCCTGGCTGGCCAATGCCGACCGACCGCTGACCGGATACGAGCGGATCTGGGGCAACGTCTCCGCCCCGCGGTCGCTGCGCACCCGCGGGGCCGTCGAGGACGTGGCGGCCATGGCCGGGAAGGGCCGGCTCACCGTGGCCGACCTCCAGCAGCAGCAGTTCGCCAACCGGGTCCCGGCCGGTGACCTGGCGGCTGCCGACGCGGCGAAGGCATGCGCGGCGCTGCCGGGCGGGACGGCGACCGCGAGCAACGGCGCCGCGGTGGACGTGTCGGCCGCGTGCGCGGTACTGGCGGACTGGGACCGCACGGCCGACAGTGCCAGCCGCGGCGCGCTGCTCTTCGACCGGTTCTGGCGCCGGCTCACGGCGGGCACGGCGGCCAAGGACCTGTGGCTGGTGCCGTTCTCGGCGGCCGATCCCGTACGCACGCCCCGTACGCTCGACCCGGCGGCACCCGGGATCGGGCGGGCACTCGCGGACACGGTCGCGGAGCTGACGGCGGCGGGCATCGCCCTGGACGCGCCGTTGGGCGAGCACCAGTTCGTGGTGCGCGGCGGGCAGCGCCTTCCGGTCGCGGGCGGCACCGAGGCACTGGGCGTCTGGAACAAGATCGAGGCCCCGTGGAACGCGGCGGCCGGGGGCTATCCGGAGGTCGTGCACGGCTCCAGCCACATCCAAGCGGTCGGCTGGGACGGCGGCCGCTGTCCGGTGGCGCGCACCCTGCTGACGTACAGCCAGTCGTCGAACCCGGCCTCGCCGCACTACGCCGACCAGACCCGGCTGTTCTCCCAGGAGCGGTGGGTGACCTCGCGGTTCTGTGAGCGGGACATCCTGGCCTCGCCGCAGCTCACGGTGGTACGGGCGCACGAGCGCCGCTGAGCCGACCCGGACCCGGCGGGGACGGCTGCGGCCCGCCCCCGCCGGGCACCCACGGGCTCACGGGCTCACGGGCTCACGGCGAGGAACAGGTACGCGGCCAGCACCACGAGGTGCACGCCGCCCTGGAGCACGGTGGCCCGGCCCGGGGCGATGGTGAGGGCACTGACCACGATCGTCAGCGCGAGCAGCACCATGTGGATCGGGCCGAGGCCGAGCAGCAGCGGCCCGGAGAGCCAGACCGAGGCCAGCGCGATGGCCGGGATGGTCAGGCCGATGCTCGCGATGGCCGAGCCGTAGCCGAGGTTGAGGCTGGTCTGAACGCGGTCGCGGCGGGCGGCGCGGACCGCGGCCAGGGTCTCGGGGGACAGCACCAACAGGGCGATGATCACGCCGACGACGGCGTTGGGCAGCCCCGCCTTGACCACGCCCGCCTCGATGGTGGGCGAGACGGCCTTGGCGTCGCCGACGACGGCGACGAGCGCGACCAGCAGCAGGCCGAGGCTGACCAGGGCGGCCTTGGAGGTGGGCGGCTCCGCGTGGCCCGCCTCGTCCACGGGGTCCGTGGTGGCCTCGTCCTGCGCGGTGGCGTCGACGGCCACGGGCAGGAAGTAGTCCCGGTGGCGGACCGTCTGCACCATGATGAACAGCCCGTACAGGGCGAGCGAGGCGACGGCGGCGAAGGTCAACTGGGCGTTGGAGAACTCCGGCCCCGGCTTCGTGGTGGTGAACGTCGGCAGGACCAGGCTGAGGACGGCCAGGGTCGCGACGGTGGCCAGTGCCGCGCCGGAACCCTCGGCGTTGAAGACGGCCACCCGATTGCGCAGGGCGCCGACGAGCAGGGACAGCCCGACGATGCCGTTGCAGGTGATCATGACGGCGGCGAAGACGGTGTCCCGGGCGAGGGAAGCGGTCTTCTCGCCGCCGTCGGCCATCAGAGTGACGATGAGAGCCACTTCGATGACGGTGACCGCGACGGCGAGGACGAGCGAGCCGAAGGGCTCACCCACTCGGTGGGCGACCACCTCGGCGTGGTGGACGGCCGCCAGCACCGCGCCACCCAGGCACAGGGCGACCAGGGCCACGACGAGTCCGGGGAGATCGCGCCCCCAGCTGAAGACGAGCGCGACGAGCGCCACGACGGGGACCACGACGGTCCAGTCGGTCAGGGGGGATGTGCGGGTTCCCGTAGGCATATCAGCCAACTTGCCAGAAGTGTCCTCTCGGTGCGGCGCGAGGGGCGCTTCCGATGCGGTGACGTGGCACTTCTCACGAATCCTCGGGCGTGGCGCCCCTCGCGGCGACGCTCCCCGGTTCCGGGCGCCCGGAGCCGGGAGCCGGGGGGTGTCGTGGCCACGGGGCGGAGCCCGGTCGCCGGGGCGGTCGCTCACACGGCGCGTTCGCGCCCCTCCCAGTACGGATCGCGCAGCCGCCGTTTGTACAGCTTGCCGTTCGGGTCGCGCGGCATCGTTTCGATGAAGTCGATCGACTTGGGGCGCTTGAAGCCGGCGAGCTGGCCCTCGCAGTGGTGCAGGATCTCCGCGGCGAGGGCGTCCCCCGCCACGAAGCCCTCGGCCGGTTCGATGACCGCCTTGACCTCCTCGCCCCAATCGGCGTGCGGAATCCCGAAGGCCGCGGCGTCGGCGACCGCCGGGTGGGTGAGCAGGGCTGATTCGATCTCGGCCGGGTAGATGTTCACCCCGCCCGAGATGATCATGTCGATCTTGCGGTCGCGTAGGAAGAGGTAACCTTCTTCGTCCAGCAGCCCCAGGTCCCCCACCGTGAAGAAGTCGCCGATGCGGTTCTTCCTCGTCTTGCCCTCGTCCTTGTGGTAGCTGAACCCGCCGGTGTTCATCTTCAGGTAGACGGTGCCGAGTTCGCCGGGCGGCAGCCGATTGCCCTCGTCGTCGAAGATGGCGAGTTCGCTGATCGGCCAGGCCTTCCCGACCGTTCCCGGCTTCTTCAGCCAGTCCTCGGCGGTGGCGAAGGCGCCGCCGCCCTCGCTGGCCGCGTAGTACTCCTCCACGCAGCTGCCCCACCAGTCGATCATCGCCCGCTTGACGTGGTCGGGGCAGGGCGCGGCCCCGTGGATCGCATGCCGCATCGAGGAGACGTCGTACGCGTCCTTCGTCTCCTGCGGGAGCGCGAGGAGCCGGTGGAACTGCGTCGGGACCATGTGGGTGTGCGTGCACGCGTGGGTGTCGATGAGCCGCAGCATCTCCTGCGGGGTCCACCGGTCCATCACGACGAGCGGGTGTCCGATGTGCAGGGCGGCGCCCGCGAATTGGAGGACCGCGGTGTGGTAGAGCGGCGAGCAGACCAGGTGCACGTTGTCGTCGAAGGGCCGGATGCCGAAGATCCCGAGGAAGCCGCCGAGGTACGTCTCCTCAGGGAGCTTGCCGGGCAGCGGGCGGCGGATGCCGCGCGGGCGCCCGGTGGTACCGGAGGTGTAGTTCATGACCCAGCCCAGGGTCCGGCCCTCGGGGGGCGTGGCGGGCCGTGCGGCGAGGAGTTCGGGGTACGGGCGGAAACCCGCCACGGCTCCGACTGCGTAGCGGTGGCTCTCGGGCAGGCCCGCCTCGTCGGCCGCGGCCTTGGCTGCGTCGGCGAAGCGCTCGTGGGCGATGAGGACCTTGGCGCCGGAGTCGGAGACGATCCAGCCGATCTCGGGCCCGACGAGGTGGTGGTTGACGGGGACGAGGTAGAAACCGGCCTGGGAGGCGGCGAGGTAGGCGGTGAAGAACTCGACGCCGTTGGGGAGGACGACGGCGAACGCGTCGCCCTTCTTCAGGCCCGCGGCCCGCAGCCCGTGGACGAGGCGGTTGACGTCGGCGTGCAGTCGGCCGGCGCTCCACTCCTCGCCCTCCGGGGTGATCAGTACGGTGCGCTCCGGGTCGGCGGCGGCCTGCGCCCAGAAGCCGTTGGGACGCTTCGTGTCGGTCATGGTCCTCGCCCCTCAGGCCCGGCCCGCAATGCGGGTGATGCGGTCGAGGGCACGCTCGAAGCCGCTGGTGAGCTCGTCGAAGACGGCCTGGACGCTGCGCTCGGTGTTCATCCGGCCGACGATCTGGCCGACGGGGGTGCCGAGCAGCGGCTGGACCTCGTACTTCTGGATCCGCGAGACGGCCTCGGCAACGAGGAGGCCCTGCAACGGCATCGGAAGGGCGCCGGGGCCGTCCGGGTCGTCCCAGGCGTCGGTCCATTCGGTGCGCAGTTGGCGTGCGGGCTTGCCGGTGAGGGCGCGGGAGCGCACGGTGTCGCCGGAACCGGCCGCGAGCAGCTTCTCGGTGAGGGCGCGGGAATGCAGGTCGGCTTCGGTGGTGGTGAGCCAGAGGGAGCCGAGCCAGGCGCCCTGGGCGCCGAGGGCGAGCCCGGCGGCGATCTGCTCGCCGCTGCCGATGCCGCCGGCGGCGAGGACCGGGAGCGGGGCGACGGCCTCGACGATCTCGGGGACCAGGACCATGGTGGCGATGTCGCCGGTGTGGCCGCCGGCCTCGTAGCCCTGGGCGACGACGACGTCTATGCCGGCGTCGGCGTGACGGCGGGCGTGCTTGGCACTGCCCGCGAGGGCGGCGACGAGGACACCGTGGTCGTGGGCGCGCGCGATGACGTCGGCGGGCGGGGAACCGAGGGCGTTCGCGAGGAGTTTGATGGGGTAGTCGAAGGCGACGTCGAGCTGGTTGCGGGCGACCTGCTCCATCCAGCCGGTGATCCGCCAGCCGGAGGCCTCGCCTTCGGCGAGCTCCGGGACGTGGTGCTTGGCCAGGGTGTCGCGGACGAACGCGCGGTGCCCCGCCGGGATCATCGCCTCGATGTCGGCCTCGCTGATGCCGTCGACGGCCTTCTTCGCGGGCATGACGACGTCGAGACCGTACGGCTTGCCGCCGGTGTGCGCCTGCATCCAGTCGAGGTCGCGCTTGAGGTCGTCGGGGGCGGTGTAGCGGACGGCGCCGAGGACGCCAAATCCGCCCGCGCGGGTGATGGCCGCGGCAACCGCCGGGAAGGGCGTGAAACCGAAGATGGCGTGTTCGACTCCCAGTTTCTTGCTCAGCTCCGTCTCCATGGGCGGCAGCATGCCGCAGCGCGGCGGCCGAGGGAAGAGATTTTCTGATGCAGCGTCAGATTCTTTACGGGCCCGTCGGTGCGGGGCCCGTCGTGCCGACGGGCAGATACTTCGGGAGGGTGCGGCACTGACGGGAGGACCGGTCATGGAGGACCACGGGGCAGCAGACGGGAGGGGCGCCACGGGAGCGGCCGTGACACCCCTCGGCGGGAACGCGAGCGAGCTTCCGGCCGGAGCGCGGGCCCACAATGGACAGCCGAATCCCCCGGCTGACGCAGGCGCTAGCCCCGACGCCGAGGCCGGCGCCGCGTCCGCGGGCGGGACCGGGACCGCGGGCAGGGCCGGGGCCGGGACCGCGGGCGGGGCGCTTGCCGGGGCCGGCGTGGGGGCGCGCAGCGGAGCGGTAGCCGAGGACCGCACCTGGCGCGAGCCCCACGCGCAGGCAGGCGCGGCCGGGACGGGGGTGAGTCGGCGGCGGCTCGGAGCCCGGTTGCTGGCGCTCGGCGGAGTGCTCGTACTCCAAGCCGCGCTGCCCGGGGCCGCGGGCGCCGCGGGGAGCCCGGCCGAACGGCGCGCACTCCAGGGGTTGAGGCTGCGGTACGGGTCCGCACGACAGGCAGGGCTGATCGAGAGGCACCTGGAAGGGGTGGCGGACGAGGCCCGGCGCTTCCTCGGCCCGTCCCCCGAGCACCCGTACTACGCGGGGGCCGTGGTGCTGGCCGGCCGGGGCCGCACCGTCGCCCTGCACCGCGCGATGGGCGAGGCGGTCCGGTACGCGGACTACGACGGCCGCACCGACCGGGTGCGGGAATTCCCGGCGGCGGAGCGCATCCCGATGGCCGAGGACACCGTCTTCGACCTCGCGTCACTGACGAAGCTGTTCACCTCGCTCCTGGCCGTGCAGCAGATGGAGCGCGGCCAGCTGGAGCTGGAGACCCCGGTGGACCGGTACCTGCCCGAGTTCACGGGCGGGGGCAAAGAACTGATCACCGTCCGCCAACTGCTCACCCACACGTCAGGGCTCCGCTCCTGGGCGCCCTTCTACCAGCAGTCCACCCGTGCGGGGCAGTTGAGGCTGCTGTGGTCCGTGCGTCCGCAGGAAAACCCGGGGACGGTGTACCGGTATTCAGATCTGAACCTCATCACACTCCAGCTGCTCCTGGAACGGATCACCGGTCACACTCTGGATGTCCTGCTCCACGACGAGATCACCGCTCCGCTCGGGATGCACCGCACTCGCTACAACCCACCGCTCTCCTGGCGTCGCGTCACCGCCGCCACCGAGGTGCAGCGCCCGCCCTGGTCCGGCCTGAACCGCGGACTCGTCTGGGGCGAGGTCCACGACGAGAACGCCCACGCCCTCGGTGGCGTCGCCGGCCACGCCGGCGTCTTCGGCACGGCCTGGGACCTGGCCGTCCTCGCCCGCACCCTCCTCGACGGCGGCGCCTACGCCGGCAAGCGCATCCTGCGCCCCGCCTCCGTGGAGCTGCTGTTCACCGACTTCAACACCGCCTTCCCCGGCGACGACCACGGCCTCGGCTTCGAGCTCTACCAGCACTGGTACATGGGGGCCATGGCCACCCCGCACTCCGCCGGCCACACCGGTTTCACCGGCACCTCGCTGGTCCTGGACCCGTCCACCGACTCCTTCCTGGTCCTGCTCGGCAACTCCGTCCACCCCGTGCGCACCTGGCGGGCCGGCAGCGCGCCGCGGGTCGCGGTCGGCAACCGCTTCGCCCGCGCCGTCCCGGTCCGAACGAAGCACGGCGGCCCGGCCTGGTACTCCGGCATGGAGACCGGCGGCTCCGGCACCCTGACCCTGCCACCGCTGACCCCGGCCACGACGGCCGCCCGACTGCGGTGCGGCGTGTGGTGGGACACCGTGCCCGGCGAAGGCTCCTTCCACGTCGAGGCGTCGGCCGACGGGAGCAACTGGGAGCCGCTGCCGTTCAGCACCCTGCGCTCCACCGGCGGTTCCCCCGAACAATGGCCGCAGGGCTCCGCAGGCGGCTGGTCGGGCCGCATCTGGCACCGCCTCGAAGCCCCGCTCGACGCCTGGGCGGGGCGTCCGGTGCGCCTGCGCTTCCGCCACACCGCCACCGGCCGTTACGTCGGCCGCGGGGTGTACGTGGACGTCGTACGGGTGGCGGAACCGGCGCGGCTCCGGTTCACGGAGGACCGCCCGGCCGACGCGTCCCGCATCGAGGCCGTCGGCTGGACCCGTTCGGCGGACTGACCGACCGACCGGACGGCGGCGGCCGTGGCGCCGGGGGAGGACGGTCGGCAGGTCGGCCCCGTCACACGAGCCGTTCCGATTCAGTGGCCGCCAGGCAGAACGGGTGACCCGCCGGGTCCGCGTAGACGCGCCAGCCGCCGGCGTCGGGGCGGGCGTCTGCCGTCATGGCAGGCTGAACCACCGTGGGGTCGATTCGCCGCTGTGCGACCCGAGGGGCGGCCTACGCGGCGAGCCGTCCGCCGGGCAGCCACCGCCCACGCATCACCGACCTGGTCGGCGGTCAGCCCGCGTCGGCTTCTGTTCCCCACGTGGAGCGGAGTTGCGCGTCGACGTCGCCGGCCTGGCGAAGACCCGCCCGGTAGGCCGGTTCCCAGGCTGCCAGGTCGCCCAGGTCCGAGCCGAAAGCGCGCACCGAGGCCGGATCGGGGCTGATGGTCACCACGGTGTCCGCCTCCACGGCCGCCAGCTGCTGGTTGAGTGGCTCGCGGGGGAAGAGGTGGGCCATCGGCTCGACCACGACCAGCGTGCGGGCTCCGGCAGCGAGATCGGCATTGGGGCCCGACCGCAGCGCGCCGTCCATGTACCGCCGACCGTCGATGGCAACGGGCGGCGCGGCTCCGGGGAAGGCGCTACTCGCCGCCACCGCGCGCACCAACGGAACGCCGCTGTCGCGGTCCCACACCACGGGCTCACCGGTGGTTGCGTCCACCGCGGTGATCAGCAGTCGCCGCTCCGGCCACTCGTCCGCACCGATCAAGGCGGCGCGCCCCGCGATCAGCGCCTCGTCGGCCTGGGGGTCGGTGCTGTCGAGCGCGAGCCGGCCGACGCGACGTCTGGCCTCGCCGGGTCCCAGGCTGCGGTCTCCGAGCACGGCGAACACCTGGCCCATCCGCCCGGGGTCCGCCTTGAGCCTGTGAGCCGCCGGGCGATTTGAAGTCGCGAGCCGCCCCGGGTCCTGCCCAGTGGCGAGTATCGCTCCGACGATCGCGCCGGCCGACGTGCCGACGATCAGGTCGGCCTCGCCCAGATCCACGCCGTCGCGGCGCAATCCGTGGGCCAGCCCGGCCATCCAGGCCGTGCCGACGTGACTCCCCGGACCCAGGACGAGTGCTCGGTCGAAGGCGTGCAAGGTGGTCTCCCCTCGTTATTGAAACAGTCGTACCATATATTCGCTGACACTGTTTCACTTCAGAGCTATTGGAAGGAGATCACCGTGGGGCGACCCGTGGATCCAGCCCGGCGCGAGCGCACACTGGCGCGGGCGACCGACTACGTGCTGGCACACGGCCTGGCCGGGCTGAGCCTGCGACCACTGGCCACGGCCCTCGACACCAGCCCACGGATGCTGCTCTACGACTTCGGCAGCAAACAGGAGTTGGTCGCTGCGGTCCTCGCCGAGGCCCGCCGCCGAGGTGCGGTGCGCCTGGCCGAACACCTTCCGCCGGCGACGGGCTCCGCTCAGGAACGGCTGCGTGGCATCTGGGCGTGGATCAGCGCGGACGAACGTGCGCCGTTCGTCCGGCTGTTCTTCGAGGTGCACGCCGATGGCCTGGGCCACCCCGAGACCTACCCCGACCGGGGCCAGGCGATCACGGACTGGTTCGACACCCTCGGCGCCACGTTCCGCGACGTCTCCACCGGTTCTGACGACACCGTCACACCCACGCTGGTCATGGCCGTTGTCCGCGGTCTGCTGTTCGATCTCACAGCCACCGGCGACCGCCACCGCACCGATCGTGCACTGGACCGCTTCGCCGAACTCCTGAGGCAGTGAACGCAGGAGAGACTGGGCCACGCCCGGGCGGCACCGCCCCGACCAAGGACGGAAGCCGGTCCGACGTCAGGGCCGGGAGCACCGGCCGAGGCGGTCAGCAATACCGCAACCCACATCGGCCAGGCTGACACCCGGCTTCGCCCAAGGCTGCCGGCCGTAGGCATCCAGCGCGATCTGCTTGAGCTTGGTGAAGACGCCGAGCCGTTCTGTTAGCGGGGTACCACCACCGCGCCGCCTACCTGCGCGACCTCTTCAGAGCCCCAGGGCGGCATCCAGCATCCGGCGGGCGACCGAGGTCAGTTCGGCCGGATCCGGGGCCGGGCGGGAGCGGGCGAGGGCTCCGACGAGCCGGTCGTGGAGCAGTCCGTCGGTCCAGGCGACCAGCAGGTCCGCGGATTCCCGAGGCCGTCGCGCACCCAGCGCCGCGAGGACCTCCGCGGTCCGGGCCCGGGCGAGCTCTCCCGCCCGGTGGAACTCCGGCTCCAGATCCGGGTTCCGTGCCGCCTCCAGGCTCAGCTCGAAGCGGGCCAGCTGCCGTGCCCGCCCGGTGGTCAGCCACCGGTACAGCACCCCGGCCAGCGCCACCGCGACCGCCTCCCGTTCCACCATCGCGGCCGGGGCGTCACCGCCGTCACCCCCGCCATCCCCGTCACCCGCTGCACGCACCACGTCCACCACGCCCCCGGCGTCACCTGCGTCACCTGCGTCACCTGCGTCACCGAAGTCACCGAGGTCCAGTTCGGCCAGCCGCCCGTAGCAGGCGCCGATCAGCGCCGTCCTCGTACGGAAGTAGTACGAGGTGCTGCCGGCCGGCAGTTGCGCCGCGGCGTCGACGGCCCGGTGGGTCAGACCCCGCAGTCCGGCGGCGGCCACCAGGTCGATCGCCGCGTCCGCGATCAGGGTTCTGCGGTCTGCTCGGCCGGCACGGCCGGCAGGAGGGGTGGACATGGCGTCACTCTACAGCTGTAGAGTGACGCCACTACCTCTACGGATGTAGAGGATGGATCGTCCAGGGGAGGACCGTCATGTCTCAGCGTCATGCGGTGGTGGCAGGAGCAGGAATCGGCGGACTCACCGCGGCGGTGGCCCTGCACCGCCGCGGCTGGCGGGTCACCGTGTGCGAGCGGTCCCCCCGACCGTCCGCCACCGGCGCCGGAATCGTCCTCGCTCCCAACGCCCTGCGCGCCTTCGAGGCCATCGGCTTCGACGCCGGCCTCGCCGCAGGCCGCGCCGTCCCGGCCGCCATGGGCCTGCGCCGCCAGGGCGGCAGTTGGCTGAACCGCGCCGACACCGCCACGCTGGCTGCCCGTTACGGCCGACCCCCGCTCGCCGTGTACCGCCCGACCCTCGCCGCGAGCCTGGCCGCCGCGCTCCCGGACTCCGCGATCCGCCACGGAGTGACCGTCACCGGCGTCGACGGCGCCCACGAGACCACCCCCGTGGTGCGCACCTCCGCCGGCGACCTCACCGCTGACGTCGTCCTCGCCGCCGACGGCATCCACAGTCCGCTCCGCCGTGCGTACTTCCCGGACCACCCCGGGCTGCACTACAGCGGGGAGACGGCCTGGCGGACCGTACTGGCCAGCGACGCCCTGCCCGAGGGCTCCCCGGCCTCCGCCGAGACCTGGGGCCGCGGCCAGCGCTTCGGCTTCGTCCCGCTCACCGACGGCCGCACGTACCTCTACGCCACGGCCGTCGTACCCGAGGGCCACCGCCCCGCCGACGTCCGGGGCGAGCTCCTGCGCCGCTACGGCTCCTGGCACGATCCGATCCCCGCGCTGCTGGAGCGGATCGACCCGGCGGCCGTCCTCCAGCACGACCTGTACGACCTGGCCGCTCCGCTCCCCCGATACCACCGCGGCCGGTTGGCCTGGCTCGGCGATGCCGCCCACGCCATGACCCCCAACCTCGGCCAGGGCGGCTGCCAGGCCGTCGAGGACGCCGTCGTCCTCGCGCACCTGCTGGACGCGGCGGACGGGGCCGGTACTCCGGCCGCCCTGGCCGCCTACAGCGCGGCCCGATGTGCCCGGACCAACGCCATCCGGATCCGCGCCCGCAGGGCGGGCAAGCTCGCCGCGCTCGCCCACCCCCTCGCGGTGGCCGCCCGCGACCTCGCCGTACGCGCCACCCCGGCCCGCGCCGCCCTGCGCGCGCTGGACGACCTGTTCGACGGCTTCGTCCTCCCCGAAACCACGGCCACGCCCACAACCACGACCCCACCGGCACCGGCACCGGCACCAGCACCACGGCCGACGGCATAAAACCGTGCCCGGCGCCGTTGACCTTCGTTGAGTTTCGTTGACGGTTCAACCCCGCGGGCAACCCCCGCAGGCAGCTCGACGACGAAGGCAGGTACAGGCACATGGCGACCACCCACATCGACTGGGACCACCCGAAGGACCCCAAGCCGGGCTGGCAGCTCGACCACGTCAAGCAGTACGTCGAGTCGAACGGGGCCGAGGGCCACTACTGGAACGGCACCCAGACCCTGTTGCTCACCACGGTGGGCCGGGTCTCCGGCGACCCGGTGCGCACCCCGCTCATCTACGGCGAGGCCGACGGCCGTTACTTCGTCGTCGCCTCCAAGGGCGGCGCGCCCGAGCACCCGCTCTGGTACAGGAACCTCACCGCCCGGCCCGACGTCCGCATCCAGGTCGGCCCGAAGATCCTCCAAGGCACGGCCCGCACCGCGACGGCCGAGGAGCGGGCCGCGTACTGGCCCGTGATGATCAAGCACTGGCCCGCGTACGACGAGTACCAGGGCAAGACCGACCGGGAGATCCCGGTCGTCGTCATCGAGGCCACCGCACTCACCGCGTAACGGCGGTCAGTGCCCCAGCACGGCCATCGCCGCATTGTGGCCGGGGACCCCGCTGACGCCACCGCCGCGCACTGCACCCGCGCCGCACAGCAGGACGTTGGCGTACGGGGTCTCCACGCCCCAGCGGCCCGCTCCGCTCGGGGCGCCCCCGTGCCCGTCGCCGTCCGCGTACGGCCAGGACAGGTCCCGGTGGAAGATGTGCCCTCCGGGCAGGCGCAGTTCGCGCTCCAGGTCCAGTGGGGTCTTGGCCTCGATGCAGGGTCGGTCGTCCGCGTCGAATGCCAGGCAGTCGGTGATCGGCTCGGCCAGGTGCGCGTCGAGCTGTGCGAGGGTGCCGGCCAGCAGTACCTCGCGCGCACCCTGGTTGTCCTTCTCGAACAGCCGGGCCGGCGTGTGCAGGCCGAAGAGGGTGAGCGTCTGGTACCCCTGCGCCACGAGCTCCGGCCCCAGGATCGAGGGGTCGGTCAGGGAGTGGCAGTAGATCTCGGAAGGTGGCACCGAGGGCAGTTCCCCGGTGACGGCCTCGGCGTAGGCCCGCGCCAGTTCCGCGTACCCCTCGGCAACGTGGAAGGTGCCGCCGAAGGCCTCGCGGGGGTCGACCGAGGTGTCCCGGAGCCGCGGCAACCGCTGCAGCAGCATGTTGACCTTGAGCTGGGCCCCCTCCGCCGCGGGCGACGGCGCCTCCTCGCCGAGCAGCTCGGCCAGGGTTCGCGGTGAGGCGTTGACGAGCACCGTCCGCGCGACGACGCGCCCTTCGCCCGTCGCCGTACGGAAGGTCACCTCGGCCGGCGCCCTCCCGTCCGTGTCGATCCTGATCACCTCGCGCCCGGTCGCGATCTCGGCCCCGGCCGCCCGTGCCGCCGCGGCCAGGGCGTCCGTCAGGGCGCCCATGCCGCCGACCGGGACGTCCCAGTCGCCCGTGCCGCCACCGATGACGTGGTACAGGAAGCAACGGTTCTGGGCGAGCGAGGGGTCGTGCGCGTCAGCGAAGGTGCCGATCAGGGCGTCCGTGAGCACGACGCCGCGGACCAGGTCATCGGCGAAGTGCTCCTCGACGGCCCGCCCGATCGGTTCCTCGAAGAGCATCCGCCAGGTCGCCTCGTCGTCGATCCGGGCCCGTAGTTCCGCTCGGGTGGGCAGTGGCTCGGTCAGCGTCGGGAACACCTTCCCGGCGAGCCGTCGGGTCCTCCCGTAGAAGGCGCGCCAGCTCTCGTACTCCCGCTGCGAACCGGTCAGTCGCGTGAAGGACTCCCGGGTGCGGGCCTCGTCCCCGCCGACGAGCAACCCGCCGGCCCGGCCGTCGCGCTCGACGGGGGTGTACGAGGAGACCGTGCGCCCCCGGACCGCGAAGTTCAGCCCCAGCTCGCGCACGATCTTCGCCGGGAGCAGGGAGACCAGGTACGAGTAGCGCGAGAGGCGGGCGTCCACTCCGGTGAAGGGACGGGTGGAGAGCGCGGCGCCGCCGGTGTTGCCGAGCCGCTCCAGGACCAGCACCGAGCGGCCCGCCCGGGCCAGGTACGCGGCGGCGACCAGTCCGTTGTGTCCGCCGCCCACGATCACGTCGTCGTATACATCGCGCCCGAAGCTCGTCATGGCTCTTGGTAGCACACCTGGCCGAGCCGCTCCAGACAGTACGCCTCGTCGGCGTGGGCCAGCACCGTGTCGGGATGGTCGTCCCCGAGGGTGCGCTCGCGGATGCCGGAGAGTTCCCGGTATACCGGCAGGGCCTCGTCCCAGCGGCCCAGCCGGCCCAGGCCGACGGCGAGTTCCCGACGGCTGACGAGGGTGTCCGGGTGTTCGGCACCGAGCACCGCGGCCCGGGCGGCGGCCACCTGTCGGGCCTCGGTCACGGCCTCCTCCCAGCGGTCGAGCCGGCCCAGGTTGACGCCGAGCACGTGCCGGGCGCGGAGCGTCTCCGGGTCCGCGGCCCCGTACGCCCGGGTGCGGTCGCGGACCAGGCCCCGGAACAGGTCCAGGGCCTGGGCGGCGTGCCCGGTGCGTCCGAGCGCGATGCCGACCTCGTAGCGGGCGGCGAGGGTGTCGGGATGGTCCCGGCCCAGCACCCGTTCCCGTACGGCGGCCACCTGGTGGAAACCGTACAAGGCCTCCTGCCAGCGCTCCAGGCGGCCCAGCGCGTACGCCACCTCGTACCGGGTCAGCAGCGTGTCCGCGTGTTCGGCGCCCAGCACAGCCGCCCGGTCGGCGGCGACCTCGGCGGCGGTGCGGTGGGCGTCCGCGAACCGGCCCAGCGCCCCGAGGGCGCAGGCCAGGTTGTGGCGACAGCGCAGCGTGTCGGGATGGAGCGGGCCCATGCTGCGCTCCCGGGCGACGAGCACCGCACGGTAGATGTCGTGGGCTTCCTGGTGGCGTCCGAGTCGACCCAGTTCGTACGCCATCTCCTGCCGGGCGGCGAGGGTGTCGGGGTGGTCGGCACCGAGCACGCGGGTGCGCCCCTCGGCGACGGCCCGGTACGCGGCCAGGGCCTCCTCGGGGCGACCCGCGCGGCTGAGGGCGAAGGCGCGGGTGTGGCCGGCGGCGAGGGCGTCGGGGCCGGCCCCGTCGAAGCCGTTCCCGTCGGATCCGGGGGTGCGCGGGACCCCGTACGGCGCGGTGAGCCGCGGGTCCTCGGCGGCTGCGGGGCGCAGGATCCGGTGTCCGCCGCTGGGGCGCACGGCGGTCCAGGAGCCGGTGAGCACGGCCCATTCGCCGCTCGCGGGACGGGCGTCGATGCCCGCTTTGCGGCCGGCGGTCATCCCGTGGGCCCATGCGGGCAGCGGGGCCTGGGCGCCGGGCAGCCCGCCCGGGCCGAGCCGGGCCTCGACGAGCCGACGGTGCAGGTGGCGGGCGTCGCCGGGGCGGTCCTCGGGTCGCTTGGCCAGGAGGTCCAGAACCACCTGCTCGAAGTATTCCGGCAGCTCGGCACGGTGGTCGCGGAGCGGCACGGGGGCGTTGTCGCGGTGGCCGACCAGCACCGACCAGGAGTCGCCGAGGTCGAAGGGCGGGGCGCCGGTGGCGATCTCGTACAGGACGCAGCCCAGGGAGTAGAGGTCGCTGCGGTGGTCGACCTCGCCGCCCGCGATCTGTTCGGGCGACATGTAGTGGGGGGTGCCCATGGCCATCGCGCCGCCGGTGAGTTTGGCGGTGAAGCCGATGTCGTGGGCGAGGCGGGCGATGCCGAAGTCGCAGATCTTCACCGTGCCGTCGGTGAGCCGCATGATGTTGGCGGGCTTCAGGTCGCGGTGGACGACGCCCTGGTCGTGGGTGTAGCCGAGGGCGGCGGACAACTGTTCCGCGATGTCGACGACCACGTCGACGGGGAGCGGGCGCGCCCCGTTGTCCTCCAGGAGCTGACTCAGGTTGCGGCCGTCGAGGAGCTCCATGACGAGGTAGAGCGGGCCGCCCGTGGCGCTGTCGTCGCCGAAGTCGTGGACGACGGTGACCCCGCGGTGCTGGAGGGAGGCGGCGACGCGTGCCTCGCGGCGGAAGCGCTCGCGCAGGACCTGGGTGAAGTGGTTGTCCTGCTCCGGCCCGAGCGGCTTGAGGCATTTCACGGCGACCTGCCGGCCGAGCGACTCGTCCCGGGCTCGCCACACCTCGCCCATGCCGCCGCGCCCGATCAGATCGAGCGACCGGTAACGGCCCTGGATCAGTCTGGACTCCGCCATGTCTTAAAGCCGCCCCCGTTGTCGTGCTACGTCCTACGCCCTCCCCGGCCGGTCCAGTATGGCCGCTGATGTACGCAGTGTGTACGCCGAGGGGCGGCTCCCGGGGCCCGTGCGGCGCATCGCTTTCAAGATGTGACCTGGCGGCACCTGCCACCGCAGACCTGCGGGAATGCTGCGCAGCAGGGTACCGGTGAGGCGCAGGTGCCGGCTGACGACGGGTGGGGGCGGTGCGGCACGTCCGTACAGCCTGTGCGCGTCGTCGGGGAGGGAACCGTAAGCCAAGGCTGCTACCGGGCGCCACAGCAGGTTTCGGCCAGTTCCAGAGGTTGATCGGCCGGGTCGACGAGGTCCTTGGGTCGCCGCAGTTGCAGGATCCACCCGGTCGTCGCCGTCCTCGCTACGTTGGCCAAGGAGCCGGACGGTCGGCCCGTGCCCGCCCGGGCGTGCGCGACGGGCTCGTCCGCTTCCTCGATCACCGCGCGGGGCAACACCCGGCCCCTGCCATGCCCCGCGCCGCTGGCCGCGGGAGCGCGGCCTCGAACCGCCCTTCCGTGGCGGTCCCGTCCGTCCGGAGCCGCATCGCCGTGGCCGCGGCGGCCTTGACGGGTACGCGACAGGCGCCGGTCGGCGCTTCCCCGTCGACGACCTCGAACTGCTGCTCTGGGTGCACTGCGCGCAGATCGACAGTTTTTGTACGTACTCAGATAGATGAGCTCACGCAAGGTCCGCCCCCAGCAATGCCGTTCGCCTCCGGGGGAACATCCTGCCACCGCGGCGATCCGGCAAAGGCCCTAACGGCGGACGCGGGGCATGCCCAGGCCGATCCAGGAGATGATCTCGCGCTGGATCTCGTTGTTGCCGCCGCCGAAGGTGAAGATGACGGCGCTGCGGTAACCGCGTTCGAGTTCGCCGTGCAGGACCGCGCCCGCGGAGCCGTCCTTGAGGGAGCCCGCGGAGCCGACCACCTCCATCAGCCAGGCGTACGCGTCCCTGCGGGCCTCGGATCCGTACACCTTGACGGCGGAGGCGTCCTGCGGGGTCAAGGTGCCGTCCTGTACCGCGTTGACCATCTGCCAGTTGAGCAGTTTCATCGCGTCGAGCCGGGCGTGGGTGCGGGCGAGGAGGCCGCGGACCCAGGAGAGGTCGACGACGCGGCGCCCGTCGGCGAGCTTGGTCTCGGCCGCCCAGCGCTGCACGTCGTGCAGGGCCCGGATGGCCATGGTGCCGTGGGCGGCGAGCGTGACGCGCTCGTGGTTGAGCTGGTTGGTGATCAGGCGCCAGCCCTTGTTCTCCTGGCCGACGCGGCGGCTCGCCGGAACACGGATGTTCTCGTAGTAGCTGGCGGTGGTGTCGTGCGAGGCGAGGGTGTTGATGAGGGTGCAGGAGTAGCCGGGGTCGGACGTCGGCACGAGGAGCATGGTGATGCCCTTGTGCGCGGGAGCGTCCGGATCGGTGCGGACCGCGAGCCAGACCCAGTCGGCCGTATCGCCGTTGGTGGTCCAGATCTTCTGCCCGTTGACCACGTAGGTACCGGTCTCCTCGTCGCCCTCGCGAACGGCCCTGCACTTGAGGGCGGCGAGGTCGGTGCCGGCGTCGGGCTCGCTGTAGCCGATGGCGAAGTCGATCTCGCCGGCCAGGATCTTGGGCAGGAAGTACGCCTTCTGCTCCTCGGTGCCGAACTGCATGATCGTCGGGCCGACGGTGTTGAGCGCCATCAGCGGCAGCGGTACGACGGCCTGCGCGGCCTCGTCGAAGAAGATGAACTGGTCCATGGGCGTCATCCCGCGCCCGCCGTACTCCTCGGGCCAGCCGACGCCGAGCCATCCGTCGGCCCCGAGCCGGCGGATGGTCTCCCGGTAGAAGCGCTTCTGGGCGGCCGGATCCTGGTAGCGGGCGTGGACGTCCTGCGGCACCAGCTCGGCGAAGTAGGCACGCAGCTCGGTGCGCAACTGCTGTTGCTCAGGCGTGTATTCGAGGTGCACGGCCCCTCCGGGTGTCTCGCGGTCCAGCCGGTCGCTGTGGTGGCGGCGCACAGAGTAGAACGTGTTCCAAGAATGCGGAAGGACTCGCGGGACCCCGTTTGCGTCGCTCGCTGACAGGCGCAGGCCGGTGTCCGACAATGGCCTTCTGGGCAGAGCGAGTTCGAGCACCTTCCGGGGGACGCATGAACGAGGCGGGCAAGCAGGAGATCGCCGCATGGGAACGCGCGATGTCCGCACGCAACCGGCGAGCAGACCCCGCGGCGGACCGGTCACCGGCCGACCGCTCGCCGGCCGAGCGGTCACCGGCACCGCCCGCCGACGGGCTGCCCGCGGCCCGGCCGGAGCAGCCCGGGGGCGTGACCCAGATCCACGAGCCGGGGGCCCTGCCCGTCGATCCCGAGGTACCCGACCGCGAGAGGTGCTGGAGCCTGCTGCCGGCCGACGTACGCTCCAGGACGCTGGAGAAGGCCGGCACGGTCCTCGTCTGGTGGGCCCGGCTCACGCCCGACGGCCGTCCGTTCGCGGTGCTGCTCGGGGACCGCGGGCTGTGCCGGGTCGATCCGGCGCCGCGGGGCGCCGAACTCGGCTACCGGGGCGAGCGGACCCGGGTGGAGCCGGGGTCGCTGCGGCACCGCTCGTTCGACGGCGGGTCACCGAAGCCGGGTACGAGCACCGGCCCGGGCCCGGGTCCGTCGGGCGTACGGGTGGAGCGGCTCGTCCTCGATCCGCCGGAGGCGCAGGGGGTCATCGGCCACTTCCCGCTCGACGTGCAGGACTTCCTGCAGCGCCCCTTCCTGGCCGGTGGCCGCAACGTCACGGCCGATTGGTACTACTACGAGACCGCCGAGACACGCCACACCGCTCTGTTCGTCACCCTCGTCCTTTCCACCGACCGCCACGTGACGGCGATCGAGGCCGACCGGACCCTGGACCGTGGCGCGACGCCGGACCGGGCCCGGTGGCACAGCATCCGCTGCCACCAGGCCCGGTTCCTCCCCCGATGACCCCGCGTCCTCGGGCGCGTTCAGTTCAGGGCGGTGATCATGGCTGCGGCCGTCGCCGCCATCGCCGTACGGGCAGCCGCCAGGTACGGTCGGGGGTCCGCCGGGGTCAGGTGGGTGCGGATGGCCTCGGTCATGGCCAGGTTCAGGGCGGTGCCGATGTTGACCTTGCGGATGCCCCCCGCCACCGCTGCCGCGAGTTCCGTGTCCGGCAGGCCCGAGGAGCCGTGCAGGACCAGCGGCACGTCCACGCTCTTGGCCAGCCGGGCCAACAGCACGTGGTCCAGCGAGGCGGTACGGCTGGTCATCGCATGGCTGCTGCCGATCGCCACCGCCAGCGCGTCGACGCCGGAGTCGGCCACGAACCGGCGGGCTTCGTCCGGATCGGTCCGGGCGCCGGGCGCGTGCGGGTCCAGCGGGGCGGCGCCGTCCTTCCCGCCCACCTCACCCAGTTCGGCCTCCACCCAGAGCCCGTTGGCGTGCGCCCAGTCGACGGCGGAGCGGGTGGCCTCCAGGTTCTCCGCGTACGGGAGCTGCGCGGCGTCGAACATCACCGAACTGAACCCCGCGTCCACGGCCTGCCGGAGCAGGTCCGTGCTCTTGACGTGGTCCAGGTGCAGGCCGATCGGAACCGTGGCGGCCTCCGCGCAGGCGGCGGCGGCACGCGCGATGGGCAGCAGCTGTCCACCGCGGAACTTCACGGCGTTCTCGCTCAGTTGCAGGATGACCGGCAGGGCGGCCTGCTGCGCCCCGGCGACGACGGCCTCGGCGTGCTCCAGCGTGATGATGTTGAACGCGGCGACGGCGCGGCCCCCGGCAGCCGCCTCGACAACGAGCTTTCCGGCCGGGACGAGGCTCATCGGACCGCCTCCTCGCCGGCGGTGAGGATCACCGAGCGGGTCAGGTTCCGCGGCTGGTCGGGGTCCAGGTCCTGGTGGGCCGCGACGGCGATCGCGAGCCGGTGGACGCGTACCAGCTCGGCGAGCGGGTCGAGCCGACCCGCCACCCACTGGCCCCCGGTGGCGCGCACCTGTGCGGCGAGCCCCTCGGGGGCTTCGCCGATCGACCAGGTGAGGGAGCCGGGCCCGGTGACGCTGATCGGCCCGTGCCGGTATTCCATCGCCGGATACGACTCGGCCCAGGAGAGGGACGCCTCGCGCATCTTGAGCGCGGCCTCGTTCGCGATGCCCACGCTCCATCCGCGGCCGAGGAAGGTGAACTGCCTCCGGCTCGGGGCCTGTTCGGGCAGCGGTTCGGTCAGCGCGGTCCGGGCGTCGGCGACGGCACCGACCGTGTGCCGACCGACGTGGGCGCGCAGCAGCGTCAGGGCGGTGGTCGCGAACCGGGTCTGCACGACGGACTGCTCGTCGGCGAAGTCGAGGACGACCAGCTCGTCGGCGAGGGTCATCACCGGGGTTGCCGGATCACCGATGACGGCGGTCGTGGGCACGCCCGCCTCCCGCAGCCCGGCCAGCAGTTCCAGCACCTCGGTGGTGGTGCCGGACCGGGTCAGCGCCACGACCCGGTCGTAGCGCCGGTGCCGGGGGAACTCCGAGGCGGGGAAGGCGTCAGTCTCCCCCTGGCCCGCCTCCTCGCGCAGGACGGCGGCGGCCTGGGCCATGTAGTACGAGGTCCCGCACCCGACGATCGCGGTGCGCTCCCCCGGCTTCGGCAGCACCGGCCGCTGGGCCGGGGCCAGTTCGGCAGCCCGTTCCCAGCACTCGGGCTGCGTGCCCAACTCGTACGCGACGTGGCTCATGGTGGCTCCCTAGCCCTGTTGATGCGTTTTCCTGCAAGGTAGCGGTCGATTTCGCGCAACTTCAAGCATCTCGGGCGTGATCGCCTGAGTTAATGTCATCGGGTACGCCAATGGAGCACCCGACGGAGATCCGTCGGACCACACCCGAGGGGGTCGATCGCCGTGGGGTCCATGACCCGCAAGGAACGCTGGCAGACGCTGCTGGACCTCCTGGTGGAGCGGGGCGAGCTGGAGGTCGAGCCGGCGGCGGAGGCACTCGGCGTGTCCGCCGCGACCATCCGGCGCGACCTCGACCAGCTGGCCGAGCAGCAGCTACTGGTCCGCACCCGCGGCGGGGCGGTGGTCCACGGGGTCTCGTACGAACTCCCCCTGCGCTACCGGACCTCCCGCCGCGCCGCCGAGAAGCACCGCATCAGCGAGGCGGTGGCGGCGCTGATCACCCCGGGCGAGGTGATCGGCCTGACCGGCGGCACCACCACGACGGAGGTGGCCCGCGCCCTGGCCGCTCGCCCGGACCTGGCCGAGGGCTCACCCGCCTTGACGGTGGTGACCAACGCCCTCAACATCGCGGGCGAGCTGGTCATCAGACCGCAGTTCAAGATCGTCCTGACCGGCGGGGTCGCCCGCCCCCAGTCGTACGAGCTGACCGGTCCGCTGGCCCAGCAGGTCTTGGGGCAGCTCACGATGGACACGGCGGTCGTCGGAGTGGACGCCTTCGACCCGGCCGACGGGGCAGCGACCCGACACGAGGACGAGGCTGCGATGAACCGCCTGCTGTGCGAGCGGGCCCGCCGGGTGGTCATCGCGGCGGACTCCAGCAAGCTCGGAGTCCGCGCCTTCGCCCGCATCTGCCCCACGGGATCGGTGGACGTCCTGGTGACGGACACCGGCCTGCCGGATTCGGTCGCGGAAGGATTCGAGGCGGCGGGTGTGGAGGTGCGGAGGGTTTAGGGGCGCCGCGACCCCGAGGAACGCAGGGCCGGCTGCGCCGGCGGGGAACCGGAGCGGCGGGTCCGCTGGCGTACGGTGGTCGGGCCATCGAGGCGGTTGGACCGGCGCCCCGGCCGGCCCGCACGGCTGGGCCTCGGGGCAGCAGAACCGACCGGTGACCCGGGCAGCCGGGCCGAGACGGCGCGCCAGTGGCCCGGGGGCCCGCACGGCCGGGGCGAGGCGAGGCGCGGGGAGCGGTGGCCCGCGCGCATCGGGTCAGGCGCGGCCCGACCGCTCAGTGCGTGGGCAGTCTCCCCGCCTCCCGGCCGAGGGCCGACAGGACGGGAGCGATCAACGGGTGCGACTCCGCCCCGCGGCGGGTGGCCGCGAAGACCCTCCGCGTCGGCGCCGCGCCCGCCACCGGACGGACCTGGACCTCCTTGAGGTCCATGCCCCGCAGCGCCGAGCGCGGGACCAGGGCCACCCCCGCCCCGGCGCCGACCAGGGCCGCCACGGCGCGGAAGTCGTCGGAGGAGTGGAGGAACCGCGGCTGGAAGCCCGCCAGTTCGCAGGCGAGCAGGGTCACGTCGTGGCACGGGTTCCCCGGGTACTGCCCCACCCACTCCGCGTCGGAGAGGTCGGCCAGCGAGACCTCGGGGAGGTCGGCCAGGGGGTGCCCCGAGGGGAGCACCGCGTCGAAGGGTTCGGCGTACAGCGGCAGGATCGAGAGGCGGCCGTCGTCGGCACCCGGGGCGCCGCGGTACTCGACCGCCAGCGCGAGGTCGGCTTCGCCGCCCAACAGCAGCGGCAGGCTCTGGTCGCCCTCCGCGTCGCGCACCCGCAGGCGGATGCCCGGGTGTTCGCGCGCGAGGCTGGCGATCGCCGGGGCGAGGACCTCGGCGATGCCGGTCGCGAAGGCGGCCACCGTGACATCGCCCGCCGTGCCGCCCGCGTAGGCCGCGAGCTCGGCCTCGGCCCGTTCCAGCTGGGCCAGGACCTCGTGGGCGTGCCCGAGCAGGATCTCGCCGGCCGCGGTCAGCCGTACCCCCCGGCCGCTGCGGGTCAGCAGGGCGTGGCCGCTCTCCTGCTCCAGCGCCGCGAGTTGCTGGGACACGGCGGAGGGGGTCAGGTACAGGGCTGCGGCCGCGGCGGTCACCGTTCGGTGGTCCGCCACGGCCCGCAGGATGCGCAGCCGGCGGGGGTCGATCACCCCACCATTCTCGCAGGTGGAGCAGGCTTCTCAGGCCCCGGAAGCCGACAGCGCCGTCCGGGCGTCGACGAAGGCCGCGACCGCGCGTTCGACGTCCGCCGTGGAGTGGGCCGCCGAGAGCTGGACGCGGATCCGCGCCGCTCCCATCGGCACCACCGGGTACGAGAAGCCGATCACGTACACGCCGCGCTCCAGCAGCAGCTCCGCCATCTTGGCCGCCTCCGCCGCGTCGCCGATCATCACCGGGGCGATGGCGTGGTCGCCGGGGAGGATCTCGAAGCCGGCCTCGGTCATCTTCGTGCGGAAGAGCGCGGTGTTGGCGGCGAGCTGCTCACGCAGGTCGCCCGCCGACTCCAGCAGGTCCAGGACCTTCAGGGAGGCCGCCGCGATGACGGGGGCGAGGGAGTTGGAGAAGAGGTACGGGCGCGAGCGCTGGCGCAGCAGCTCGACGATCTCGGTCCGCGCCGCGACGTAGCCGCCGGACGCGCCGCCCAGCGCCTTGCCGAGGGTGCCGGTGATGATGTCGACGCGGTCCATGACCCCGTGCAGCTCCGGCGTACCGCGGCCGCCCGGGCCGACGAAGCCGACGGCGTGCGAGTCGTCGACCATGACCATGGCGTCGTAGCGGTCGGCCAGGTCGCAGATCTCGGCGAGCGGGGCGACGTAGCCGTCCATGGAGAACACGCCGTCGGTGACGATCAGCTTGCGGCGGGCACCGCCCTCGGTGGCCTCCTTCAGGCGCGCCTCCAGCTCGGTCAGGTCGCGGTTGGCGTACCGGAAGCGGCGGGCCTTCGACAGCCGGATGCCGTCGATGATCGAGGCGTGGTTGAGGGCATCGGAGATCACCGCGTCCTCGGCGCCGAGCAGGGTCTCGAAGACGCCGCCGTTGGCGTCGAAGCAGGAGGAGTAGAGGATCGTGTCCTCCTGGCCGAGGAACGAGGACAGCTGTGCCTCCAGCTCCTTGTGCACCTCCTGCGTACCGCAGATGAAGCGGACCGAGGCCATGCCGTAGCCCCAGCGGTCCAGCGCGTCCTTGGCGGCCGCGACCACCTCGGGGTGGTCGGCCAGCCCCAGGTAGTTGTTGGCGCAGAAGTTGAGGACCTCACCGGGAGCGCCACCGGCGGTCACCGCGACAGCCGCGCTCTGCGGGGTGCCGATGACCCGCTCGGGCTTGTGCAGGCCCGCGGCGCGGATCTCGTCGAGGGTGGTGCGGAGGTCCTCGCGGACGGTCTCGAACATGGTGCGGTGCTCGCTTTCTCCTGGTGCGGCGGAGGGAGAGGAAGGAGGGGGCCGGGCCCCGCGGAGGGGGAGGGTGGGCAGGGCCCGGCCGGAGGGAAATGGTCTGCGGAGCGAACGGGACGTCGCGGGCGGGACCGACGGGACGGGGCAGGACCGAACGGGACGGAGCTGCCGGTCCCCGTGCGCGTGGTTACGCGGTCCAGTCCAGGATGATCTTGCCGCTGCGGGCGGTCGCCGCCTCGTCGAACGCGGCCTCGAAGTCACGGTGCGAGTAACGACCGGTGATGACCGGGCTGAGGTCGAGCCCGCCCTCCAGCAGCACCGTCATCGCGTACCAGGTCTCGAACATCTCGCGGCCGTAGATGCCCTTGATGGTGATCATCGAGGTGACGACCTTCGCCCAGTCCACCGGGAACTCCTGCGCGGGCAGGCCCAGCATGGCGATCCGGCCGCCGTGCGTCATGTTGTCGATCATGTCGCGCATGGCCTCGGCGCGGCCGGACATCTCCAGACCGATGTCGAAGCCCTCGCGCAGGCCAAGCTGCGCCTGTGCATCGGCGATCGTCGCCTGCGAGACGTCGAGCGCGAGCGTGGCGCCCGCCTTACGGGCGATGTCGAGGCGCTCGGGGCTGACGTCGGTGATGACGACGTTGCGCGCACCGGCGTGCTTGGCGACGGCAGCCGCCATGATCCCGATCGGGCCGGCACCGGTGATCAGCACGTCCTCGCCGACCAGCGGGAACGACAGCGCGGTGTGCACCGCGTTGCCGAACGGGTCGAAGATCGCCGCCACGTCCAGGTCGACGGCGGTCCGGTGCACCCACACGTTCTGCGCGGGCAGGACGACGTACTCGGCGAAGGCGCCGTCCCGCCCGACGCCGAGGCCGACCGTGCTGCGGCACAGGTGGCGGCGACCGGCCAGGCAGTTGCGGCACTTGCCGCACACCAGGTGGCCCTCTCCGCTGACCAACGCGCCGATCTCGATGTCGTGGACGTCAGCGCCGAGGGCGGCGACCTCGCCGACGAACTCGTGGCCGAGTACCAGCGGGGTCTTGACGGCGCCCTGCGCCCAACCGTCCCAGGAGCGGATGTGCAGGTCGGTGCCGCAGATGCCGGTGCGCAGCACCTTGATCAGCACGTCGCCGGGACCGTACTCCGGCTCGGGAACGTCCATGAGCCACAGCCCGGGCTCGGCCTTGTGCTTGACGAGTGCCTTCATGGGGTGGCTCCAGGCATGGGGAGGGGACGCAGCGACCACTGGGGTTGGTGCGACGTATCGACGGGCACCAATCTGCCGAGCGCGGAGGTGATCAGTCCATCGAGGATTTCTTAAGCGGGTCGACAGCCCAGCTTCACGCCTATGCTCCTCACGTGAAGGGCTGTGGCCTGGTCAGGGGCCTGCGGTCGGGGCAGGGGATGGGGAGGTGAGGGGCGTGCCGAGTCTGCGCAGCAGGGCGCTTTCGGTCGCGCTGATCGCGGCGGGACGGCGAAGACGGTTCGCGAGTGCCGAAGCGGTGCGCGCTCAGGTGGCCGAGTCGGCCCGTCGGCCGGCGTCCCACCTGCCGCCGCGCTCCCTGGGGCGGATCGCCGAGGTCTCCCGCACCTTCGTCGGCGCCTGGCCGGTGTACGACGCCTCGCCGCGCGAGGTCGAACCGGTGGCCCGGGTGCTGTACGTGCACGGCGGCGGGTACATCAACGAGCTGGTCCGGCCGCACTGGTCGATGATCCGGACCCTGGTCACGCAGGCGCAGGCGCGGGTCGTCGTACCGGCGTACATACTGGCTCCGCGCGGGACGGCCGACCGGACGGTCCCGGTGGCCGCGGACCTGCTCAGCGGCCTGATCGAGAGCGGCGGAGCGGGCGGTACCGTGCTCATCGGGGACTCCGCGGGGGCCGGGCTGGCGCTGGCCGCCGCCCAGCGGTTGCGCGACCGCACGGGGGCGCAGCCGTCCCGGATCGTACTGATCTCGCCCTGGCTGGACCTGACCATGAGCCACCCCGACCAGGCGGCCATCGAGGCGGCCGACCCGGTGCAGGCCCGGCCGGGTCTGCTGGAGGCCGGCCGGCTGTACGCCGGCACCTTGGACACCGACGACCCGCAGGTGAGCCCGCTGCACGGCTCGTTCGCGGGACTCGCGCCGCTGACGGTGTTCACCAGCACCCGGGACGTGCTGACCACCGACAGCCGGGAACTGCTGCGACGGGCCCGGGCGGACGGGGTCGAGGTGGAGTTCCACGAGGAGCCGGGGCTGCCGCACCTGTACCCCCTGCTGCCGGTCCCCGAGGGGCGGGCGGCCCGGAGCCGGATCGTCGAGCTGATCAGGACCGTCGCCGACGAGTGACGGCCGGCCGGGTCGGCGGGCGCGCCGTCAGGCCGTGCAGGTCATCAGCGAGCTGATCGGCCAAGCACGGTAGGCGGTCCAGTAGGCCTCGTCCCGCACCCCGTCCGCGGGCGGGGTGCGGTTGGGCTGCCAGCCGACCGTGGAGAAGCCCGCTTCCACGGCGGCCTCGGCGAAGTCGGCGTGCGCCCATTCGCGGAACTCGAAGTCCACCGAGGGCTGGGTCAGGAACTGCGCCTTCAGCAGCGGTGCGTCGCCCTCCGGAACGCGGTCGACGATCCGGACCCCGTACGGTGACCAGTCCACGCTCGGGTACGCGCCGGCGTTGGGCACGATGGCCAGCAGACGGCCGCCGTCACGCAGGTTGGCCCGGATGGACCGGAACATGGCGTGCAGCGCGGCCCGGTCGGTCGCGTCGTTGAACAGGTACACGGCGGTGGCCAGGTCGAAGGGCCCCATCTGCGGTAGCTCGGCCGCGTCGGCGACCACGTACTCGATCTGCGCGGCTTCGATCTGCGCGGCTTCGATCTGCACGGCTTCGGCGGGTGCGGCTTCGGCGGGTGCGACGCGTGCGGCTTCCACGGGTGCGGCCGGGGCGGGGGCCGTGCGCGCGGCCGGCGTCCCGACGGCCGGGCCGGCGCCGTCCCCGCCTTCCGGGCCGTGCACTCCGTGGGCACGGGCCAGGCGGATCATCTCCTCGGAGATGTCCACGCCCACGGTCCGGCGGGCCCCGCCGCGGGCCAGCAGCCGCGTGTTGTAGCCGTGCCCGCAGGGGAGGTCGAGGGTGTCGAGCCCGCGCACCCCGCCGAGGGCGTCGAGCGCCCCGAGCAGGGTGTGGGTGTCGGCCGCCGAGAAGGCCGCCGTGTTCTTCGGCTCCACGAACCGCTCGCCGATGGTGTCGTACTGGAACCGCATGCTCTGCCTTCCGTGCCGGGGTGGGACGCGTGCGTATCGTGCCCCGGGTCGGGGTCGGCAAGGGCCCGAGCCGCGGCCCGTCCCCCGGACGGGGAGGCGTTCGGGTCAGTGCGTACGGCGTACGGGGTGTCCGGCGTCCGCCGGGAGCAGTTCGCGGGCGCAGGCGCGCAGCCAGGCGTGGGCCGGGTCGGCGTCGTGGCGCGGGTGCCAGGCGATGCCGAAGGGCAACGTCGGCAGGTCGAGCGGCACCTCGAAGGTCTCCAGTCCCAGTCCGGCGGCGAGCGGCCCGGCCTGGGTGGTGATCAGGCCGACGAGGTCGCTCTGGCCCAGGACGAACAGGGAGGCGGGGAACGACCCCACGCTCCCCACCACCCGGCGGGACAGGCCCTGTTCGGCGAGGGCCGTGTCCACCGGGCCCTCCAGCCTGCCCCGCCGCGAGACGATGAGGTGCTCAGCGGCAGCGAACCGGCGCGCGGTGATCCGACCCCGCAGCAGCGGGTGGCCGCAACGAACGACGCCCAGCATGTGCTCGTCGAAGAGGTGCTCCACGCGCACCTCCGGTGAACGGCTGTCCACGACGCCGAGTTCCAGGTCGGCGACGCCCTCGCGCAGCGCCGGGACGTCCACGTGGCTCTCCGACAGGAAGCGCAGCCGCACCCCGGGCGCCTCCCTGGCCACCCGGGAGAACAGCGTGGCCCCGAAGGTGGCGGCGAAGGCGTCGTGGGCCATGACGGTGAAGGTGCGGGTGAGGGTGGGCAGGTCCACCTGTCCGCCCGCCAGGAAGAGCGCGCGGGCCCGTTCCACGACGGCCCTGACCTCGCCGTGCACGGCGAGGGCGCGCGGGGTCGGGACCATGGTCCGGCCGGCGCGCACCAGTACGGGGTCGCCGAGGGCCTTGCGGATCCGGCCGAGGGTGCGGCTCATGGCGGGCTCGGACAGGTGCAGTCGGCTCGCCGCGCGGGACACGCTCGACTCCTCCAGGAGGACGTCCAGGGCCACGAGGAGATTGAGGTCCAGCCCGGATTGCGTCACACGCATTCATCCCTTGCACAAGTTGCACTGGAAAGCAGGTCACGCCAACCCTACGGTGGGCCACGGGGGACGGAGGGCCGCGCGGCGGCCCCTCCCCCGTTCCGTTCCACTCCACCGTCACCGACTCCGAGGAGGAGCCGTGCTCCGCCATGCCCGCAAACGGGACGCTGCAAGCCCCGCAAGCCCCGCAGACCCCGTACGCCCTGTTGATCCCGTACGGCCAGCCCGCGCGGTGCGGGATTCCGAGCCCGTCCTCACCCGGTCCGCGCTGCTCGTCCTGTGCGCCTGCGTGTTGGTCGCGCAGGCCATGGTCGCCGCCGTGAACCTGCTGATCCCGCAGCTCGCCGCCTCCGCCCTGCACCCGACCCCGGGCCAACTGGTCTGGGCCGTCGACGCCTACGTCATCGTCTTCGCCGCGCTGCTGATCCCGGCCGGCGCGCTCGGCGACCGGTACGGTCGCAAAGGCGCCCTGCTGGCCGGGCTCGCGCTGTTCGCAGCAGGCGGGGCGGTCAGCGCACTCGCCACGGCCCCGGCGGCGCTGATCGCCGGACGCGGCCTGTGCGGTGCGGGTGCGGCCCTGATCACGCCGGCCACCATGTCCGTACTGGTCCACCTGAGCCCGCCCGAGCACCGCGGCCGGGCCCTGGCCACCTGGACGCTGGCCGTCGGCCTCGGGGGCCTGGCGGGCAACGTCGGCGGCGGCCTGGCCGGGGAGTACCTGACCTGGCGGGCCCTGTTCTGGTCGGTCGTGCCGCTCGGCGCGCTGCTCGCGGTCGCCGTCGCCCGTGCCGTCCCCCGTACGCCGGCGCGGTCCGAAGCCTCCGTCGACCCCTTCGGGGCCCTGCTGCTGGCCGGGGCGCTGATCGCCGTCGTCTACGGGATCGTCGAGGGGCCCTCGTACGGCTGGACCTCGACGGCGGTGTTGGCCGCCTTCGGCGCCGGCGCAGGGTTGTTCGCCGCCTTCACCGGCCACGCGCTGCGCGCCGCGCATCCGCTGCTGGACCCGAGGATCTTCGCCTCGCGCAAGCTGCGCGCCGGGGCGCTCGGCATCGGCGCCGGGTTCTTCGGGCTCTTCTCGCTCTTCTTCGTCAACGCCCAGTACCTCCAGTACGCAAAGGGCTTCTCGCCCGCCCGGACCGGACTGGCGATCATCCCGCTCACCATCGGCATGGCGGTGGTGCCGAAGCTCGGCGCCAGGCTGGCCGAGCGGACCGGGCCGCGGCTGCCGGTCGGCGCCGGGCTGGGCCTGATCGCGGCGGGCCTGCTGCTGGTCTCCACCGCCGACGCGGGCACCCCGTACCCGGTGTACGCCTGCCACCTGCTGGTGCTGTCGATCGGAACGGGCCTGTGCGCGCCCACGCTGACCCTGACCGTGGTCGCCGAGCTGCCCGCGCACCAAGCCGGGCTGGGCTCCGGGCTGAACACCGCGGCCCGGGAGATCGGAGCCGCGCTGGGGGTGGCGGTGGTCGGCACGGTGCTGGCCTCCCGCTTCCACGGCGATCCGCACGATCCGGCGCAGGTCGGCGCCTTCACGGACGCGATGGGGGTCGCGCTGCGCACGGTGGCCTGCGTACTGCTGCTGGCAGCGGTCGCGGTGGTGGTCGGCTACCGGAACACGGGGCACGAGCGCCGGGGTGCCGCATAGGACGTTGGAGGCGCATGCTGACTGTGTGACGGCGAGAGCGGACAGCGGCCGCCCCACAACCGACGCCACGGCCCGGGTGCTCGCGCGGGCCTGTGTTGATGCGGTGCCGGCCGTCGGCGGGTTTGCGGGCGGCGTCTACCTGCGTTCCGGCATCGAGGAGACGCTGCTGCTGGCCGTGGTCACGGGGCTGCCCGGCAAGCTGTTCCGTCCGTGGTGGCGGATGCACGTGAACCGCCCGTACCCCACCGCCGAGGCCTACCGATCCGGCCAGTCCGTGCACCTGCCCGACGCGGAGGCCACCACCCAGCGCTTCCCGCAGATGGCGGCCGGGCTGCCGTTCCCCTTCGCCTCGCTGTACGAGCCGCTCGTCAGCGGGTCCGAGCGGTTCGGGGTGCTGTTCGTCCTGCGCCCCGCGACACCCGGAGTCCCGGTCGACGCCGCCGACCGCGAGCGGATGCGGGCCGCCGCGAAGAGGCTGACCGGGGCGCTCGCCGAGCTCACCGCAGCCGGGGACGCGGTCCGCTGGAAGGGCGATCCGGTGTGCGTACCACCTCCGGAACGGGCTCAGGGGGCCCGCGAGGCCCTGGAGCGGCTCACGCTGGCGGTGCTGTCGCTGGACCGTGAGGGCAGGGTGCGGTACATGAACTCCGCCGCCGCCGACCTGCTGGGGATGGGCGGGCGGGAGCTGCGCGGGCGGGTGGTGTGGGAGGCGGTGCCCTGGCTCGGACAGCCGGCGTACGAGGACCACTTCCGGAGCGTGTTCATGTCCGCGGAGGGGGTGCGCTTCGCGGCCCGGCGCAGCCGGCATCCGCACGAGGACTGGGTGACGGTGGACCTGTACCCGGCCCCGGACGGGGTGACCGTGACGATCGGGGAGGGCGAGCAGCCTCCCCGCGCGCCCGGGCAGGTGATCCGTGCCGATGCGGGTCTGGGCTCGCCGGCCGACCGGGCCTCGGCGCTGTACCGGCCGGTGGCCCTCGCGATCGCGCTGACGGAGGCGGTCACCGCCCGCCAGGTGTCGGCGGTGGTCACCCAGGAGCTGCTGCCCGCCTTCGGGGGCCGCCAGCTGGCGATCTACCTGCTCAACGAACGGCACCTGCACATGGCGTGGGAGACGGGCTTCCCGAAGGGCTTCCTGGACCGGTTCGAGGGGGTGGGGCTGGACGTCCGGCTGCCGGGCGTGGAGACCCTGACCTCGGGCCGGCCGATGTTCTTCGAGTCGATGGGGCACCTGGCCGCCGCATATCCGGGTATCCCGATGGACGCGCACGTCGGGGCGCGGGCGTTCCTGCCGCTGATCGCCTCGGGCCGGCCGGTGGGTTCGTGCATCCTCGGCTTCGACGCGCCGCGCGGGTTCAGTCCCGAGGAGCGGACGGTGCTGACCGCGCTGGCCGGACTGATCGCTCAGGCCCTGGAGCGGGCGCAGCGCTACGACTCCGAGGCGGCGCGGGCCCGCGGGCTGCAGGCGGCGCTGCTGCCGCACCGGCTGCCGGTGCACGAGCACGTGGAAACGGTGGCCCGGTACCTGCCCGGCACCGTCGGCATGGACGTGGGAGGCGACTGGTACGACGTCGTCGAGACCAACGAGGGCCTGCTGGCCCTGGTCATCGGGGACGTCCAGGGCCACGGGGTGGCGGCTGCCGCGACCATGGGTCAACTGCGGAGCGCCGTACGGGCCTTCACGCTCGGCGGCAATACGCCGGAGCAGGTGATGACCGGCACCAACCGGCTGTTGATCGATCTCGACCCCGGCCAGTTCGCCAGCTGCTGCTACGTGCTCCTCGACCCGCTGTCGGGCCGCGCGTGGGCCGCCCGGGCCGGGCACCCGCAGCCGCTGCTGCGCCACGCGGACGGGCGGACCGAGGTGCTGGACCTGCCGGGCGGGGTGGTGCTCGGCGTCGACCTGGATGCCGCCTACCCCGTGACAGAGCTGCGGCTGGCGCCGGGCGCGGTGCTCGCCCTGTACACCGACGGGCTGGTGGAGGAGGCGGGCACGGACATCGACACCGGCGTGGAGCGGCTGCGGGCGGCGCTGGCCGCGGCCCGACCGTGGCCGCTGACGGAGATGGCGGACCGGCTGGTCGCCAAGGCGGGGGACGCCACCGACCGGCCGGACGACATCGCCCTGCTGCTGGCCTCGCGTCCGGGCCGCCGGCCTGCTGCGACCTCGTAGCGCGCCGGTGACCTCGTAGCGCGACGACCCGGAATCATACGATCCGCTTCGTTCGATGCCGTGCGGCTCCTGCGGGGTGACCACCCCTTGGGCAGGTGGTGTCGCCACGAACACATGTCGGCAAAGCGGAAGAAAATTTGCCGGCTGGGAGTTGCGGTTCCCGCACCTGGACTCTGCTCAGCGTTTACGCGGTCTTCACACCACCGCAAGCCTGTCGCACCGCGTCGGAACGATGGAATCCGCAGGAGAACGGCTCTTGACCTGCCGATCTCGCAGAGCTTCGATGACGGCCCGGGAGCCACTCGAACCGCTTTGCTCACCACCGCCTCGGAGGCGATACCGCTCCCGCACCTCAGTTCACCGCACCTGCCGATCGGAACCCCGAACCGATGTCTGAAACGATCAGCGCCCCTCAGGCCCTCGCCCCCGCCACCGGGCCCGTCCCCCAGAAGCTCAAGCGTTCCATCGGCGTCGTCGGCGGCACCCTGCTGACGCTCTCGTGCGTGACGCCCGCCTCGACCCTGTTCGTCGTCGTACCCGACCTGTTCTCCAGTCTCGGCACGTGGACCGCCCTCACGATCGCCATCGGCTCGCTGCTCTGCATCGGCGTCGCGTTCTGCTACTCGGAGCTCGGCACCCTGATCCCCAGCGCCGGTGGCGAGTACGCGATGGTCTCGACCTTGGCGGGCCGGCTCACCGGGTGGCTGGTCTTCGTCCTCTCCCTGCTCGTCGTGATGATCGTGCCTCCCGTGATCGCCATGGGCACCGCCGACTACCTCGCGCCGATCGTGCAGATACCGGCCCCGGTCGCGGGCGGCGGCGTCATGCTGCTCGCCACCCTCGCCGGCCTCCTCGACCTGCGGGCCAACGCCTGGATCACCGGCATCTTCCTGGTGCTGGAGGTCATCGCCGCCGCGCTGGTCGCCGTCCTCGGCTTCGCGCACAGCGAGCGGGGCACCGACGCGCTGGTGCACGGCGTGGTCGCCGGTGAGGGCGGTACGTCCACGGTGACCGCGATGATGGTCGTCTCCGGGCTCGCCATCGCCCTGTTCATCACCCAGGGCTTCTCGACCGCCGTGTACCTCTCGGAGGAGCTCGAACACCCGCGGCGCAACGTCGCCCGCACGGTGCTCGCCACCCTCGCCATCTCCACGGCCGTCATTCTGGTCCCGGTCATCGCCATCACCGTCGGCGCCCCGGACCTCGACGCGCTGGCCGAGGGCGACCTCGGCGCCATGGTCACCGCCTGGTCCAACTCGGCCGTCGGCACTTTCGTCAGCCTCTGCGTCGCCCTCGCCATCATCAACGCCGGCATCGTGATGGTGATCCAGAACTCCCGCGTGCTGTTCGCCTCCGCCCGCGACAAGGCCTGGCCCGCGCCGGTCAACCACGCGCTGTCCAAGCTCGGCCGCTTCGGCTCCCCGTGGGTGGCCACCCTCCTCGTCGGTGTCCCGGGTGCGGCGCTGTGCTTCGTCAACCTCGACACCCTGTACGGGGTCACCGGCGTCTCGGTGACCGGCATGTACCTGCTGGTCGCGGTGGCCGCGCTGTTCGCCCGGCGCGGGACGCACCGCCACGTGGCCGCCTGGCGGATGCCGCTGTGGCCGGCCGTACCGATCGCGCTGATCGCCGTGCTCGCGTACATCCTGACCCAGCAGGAGACCCAGTACCTGCTGTGGACCGGCGGGATCACCGCCGTCGCCACGCTCTACTGGGCGCTGTACCTGCGCCCGCGGCAGGACACCCGCTGGCTGGTCAGCATCCCGGAGGACGCCGAGCCGGCCGCTGCGTGAGCCCCCGCTCCCGCTCCCGCCGCGACGGGCCGGGAGCGGGCCGACGGAGCCGACGGGGGCGACGGGGGACCTCCCGTCGCCCCCGTCGATGCTGATGACGAACTTGCCGCAGGCCGAGGCCGTCCGCGCGGGGCCGGGGCCTGGCCCTACCGGCTCAGGGTGATCGCCGTGTTCACCAGGCCGACGTGGCTGAACGCCTGCGGGAAGTTTCCGAGTTGGCGGCCCAGCACGGGGTCGTACTCCTCGGCGAGCAGCCCCACGTCGTTGCACACGTCCAGCAGCCGCTCGAAGAGGGCGCGCGCCTCCTTCTGCCGACCGGTCACGTGCAGCGCGTCGGCCAGCCAGAACGAGCACGCCAGGAAGGCCCCTTCGTCACCGGGGAGCCCGTCCACCGACGGCCCCTCGGTGCTGTAGCGCCGGACCAACCCGTTGCCGCCGAGTTCCGCACGGACCGCGTCGACGGTGCCGATCACGCGCGGGTCGTCGGGCGGCAGGAAGCCGACCCGGGGAATGAGCAGGGCGGCCGCGTCCAGCTCGCGGGAGCCGTAGAACTGGGTGAAGGTGTTGCGCTCGGGGTCGTAGCCGTTCTCGCACACCTCCCGGTGCACCTCCTCCCGCATGGCCCGCCAGCGCTCCACCTCGCCGCGCTGCGAGGGGTCCCGCTCCAGCGTGCGTACGGCCCGGTCGGCGGCGACCCACGCCATCACCTTGGAGTGCACGAAGTGACGGCGCGGGCCGCGCACCTCCCACAGGCCCTCGTCGGGACGGCGCCAGTTGCGCTCCAGGAAGTCGAGGAGGGCCAGTTGGATCTGCCAGGCGTGCTTCTCCGCGGGCAGCCCGCTCGACCTGGCCAGGTAGAGCGAGTCGAGGACCTCTCCGTACACGTCGAGCTGGAGCTGGTCCACGGCCGCGTTGCCGATCCGGACCGGCGCGGAGGAGGCGTACCCGCGCAGCCACGGCAGGTCGGATTCGGGAATCCGCCGCTCGCCGCCGATCCCGTACATGATCTGTAGGTCGGCGGGGTCGCCGGCGATCGCGCGCAGCAGCCATTCGCGCCAGGCGCGGGCCTCTTCGAGGAAGCCCGTGGCGATGAGGGCGCCGAGGGTGAGGGTGGAGTCGCGCAGCCAGCAGTAGCGGTAGTCCCAGTTGCGGACGCCGCCGAGCTCCTCGGGGAGCGACGTGGTGGCGGCGGCCGCGATACCGCCGGTCGGGGCGTAGGTGAGGGCCTTGAGGGTGATCAGGGAGCGGATCACCGCTTCCCGGTAGGGGCCCTCGTAGCGGCACTGGGCTGACCAGTCCCGCCAGTCGGCGAGGCACATCTCCCGGGCCGCGTACGGGTCGATGGGCTCGGGGCGCGGTTCGTGCGAGGCGTGCCAGGTGAGGACGAAGGCGACGCGCTCCCCCGCAACGACGGTGAACTCGGAGCGGGTGCTGTTGTCCTCGCCCCAGGTGCGTACGGGGGGTTCGCTGCGGAACCACACCGAGTCGGGCCCGGCGACGGCGACCCGCTGGCCGACGGAGCGCCGGACCCAGGGGACGACGTGCCCGTAGTCGAACCGCAGGCGCAGGGTGCTGCGCATGGTGACCTCGCCCGCCAGGCCCTCGACGATGCGCATCACGTCGGGGGCGCTGTCGCGCTGCGGCATGAAGTCGGTGACCTTGACCGAGCCGCCATCGGGGGTGTCCCAGTACGACTCCAGGACCAGCGTGCCGTCGACGTAGGCGCGGCGGGTGCACCGCTCGCCGTCGGCGGCCCCGGCCGGCGCGATGCGCCAGTGGCCGTTCTCCTCGTCCCCGAGGAGCGCGGCGAAACAGGCCGCCGAGTCGAAGCGCGGCAGGCACAGCCAGTCGATGGACCCTTCGCGGCCGACCAGCCCGCTGGTCATGAGGTCGCCGATGAGTGCGTAGTCTTCGATGGGTTGTGTCATTTGTGCGCTGTTCCCCCCATTGCCCGAGCCCAATCAACCCGGGCCCGGGGGCCCCGTTCCGCGTCCGGTCAGTCGCGTACGAGGAGCAGCGCTGCGGCGACGATCACGCCGAGGGCGACGGCGAGGGCGCCGTGGGCCAGGCGGTGGTCGCGCAGGACGGGCAGGAAGCGGTCGGCGGCGTACCGGCCGGGGCCGGTGAGCGCGAGTGCGGCGGCGCCCGCGGTCAGAAGCAGCTCGTACTCGATGCCCTCGGGGGCGAAGAACGCCCCGGCGCCGTGGACGGCGAGCGCGTTGATCATGGTGCCGACCAGGGCGGCAGCGGCGAGCGGGGTGAGCAGTCCGACGACGAGGCCGAGGCCACCGAGGGTCTCGGTGAGGCCGGCGAGGACGGCCATGGCGTCGCCGGCGGGGTAGCCGCTTGCGGTGAAGAACTGGCCGGTGCCGCTGATGCCGCCGCCTCCGAACCAGCCGAAGAGCTTCTGGGTGCCGTGGGCGGCCATGGTGAGTCCGAGGACGACGCGCAGCAGGAGCAGTCCGACGTCGTGGGCGGGCGTGGAGGGGGCGAGCGGGACGGCCGGTGCAGCGGCCTGCGGCTTCGTCGCGGTGACGGAGGGGCTGGTCATGGGGATCCTTCCGGTCGGGCGGTTCGGGGCGGGGGATGGAGTGGCTCGTAATGGAGTAGTTCAAATTCGAACCGCCAGCCCGACCTTAACCAGTGATTCAAATTGGAACAACCCGTGTAGGCTGGGGGCATGGCTGAAACGAGATGGCTGGACGAGCGCGAGATGCGCGCCTGGAGCGGCTTCCTGGCCGCATCCGCACTGGTGAACCGCCGCCTCGATCAACAGCTGAAGGACGATTCCGGGCTCTCGCACCCGCAGTACGAGATACTCGTCCGACTCGCCGCCGCTCCGGACCGCGAGCTACGGATGACGGAACTCGCCAATGGCCTGATCAATTCGAAGAGCGGGCTGACCTACCAGGTCACCCAACTGGAGAAGGCGGGCCTGGTCCGCCGCCGCAGCTGCCCCTCCGACGTGCGCGGGGTCTTCGCCGTCCTCACGGACGCCGGCAGCGCCCGACTGGAAGAGGCCGCGCCCGGGCACGTGGCGACGGTCCGGGAGGCACTGATCGACGCGCTCACCCCCGAGCAGCTGGAGGCGCTGGCCGACGGGCTGGGCGAGGTCAGCCGCCGACTGCGCGAACACGGCGGATGATCGCCCCCAACGGGGTATAGGGGTGTCATGGACGCAACGGTCTGGTTGACGGTCACCGCAGTCGTCGCCCTCGGGCTGGCGATCACGGCCGCCGTGCTGCTCGTACGGGTCTTCGCGGCGCGGCGCCTGCTGATCGACGCGGGTATCCCGCTGCGCGACAAGGCGCTCTTCTGGGTGGCGGTGATCTACACCGTCTCGCCCGTCGACCTGATCCCGGACCCGGTGTACCTCGACGACATCGGCGTTCTGCTGCTGGCCCTGCGCTCCCTGCACGCGGCGGCGTCCGCGGCCCGACCCGGCGTGGTTCGGGCCAAGGACCCCGGCGCCGCGTAGTCGCCCGCGGGGCGCACCGTAGGCGCCCGCGACGCGCCGGCCCTCGGCCGGTGGACCAACGCCCCCTGGATCCGGGGCTGTCGGTGCCCGGTGTCACCATGTCCGCATGCCTCGTGAAGATCTTGACGCCCTGTTCTCCTCCCCCGCCGCCCTGTTGGAGGCCGGTCCCGCCCGGGTGCGGGAATGGCCCGGCGCCAAGGAGGGCGGAGGGGTGGCCGCGAGGTCTTCGCCCAGGCGGACGCGGTGTTCGGGCGGGCGCAGGTGTCGCGGGCGGAGTTCGCCTCGTGGCTGCACTTCGCCGCCAAGGTGCTGGGACACGACGGCTACGCCGAGCAGGTCGCCGCGGCCGAGCCCGGACTACCGTGGCGGACCGTCTGGGCCTGGTGGCGCCCGGTCGGGGCCTTCCGGGCGGAGCCGAACCTCAGCGGGGACCCCAGCTCCGAAGTCCTCGACGGAGCCGACGGCCGGAGCCTGCTGAAGGTCTCGTCCCTGTGGACCGAGGAACGCTGGTTCGACCTGGCCACCGGCGCACCGTGCCCGGCACCCGCCGACGGGGAGTCCGTCCGGCGCACGAAGGAGGCCGAGGAGGACGGGCCGCTCCTCTTCGACGGGGACGAGGACGCCTGGGCCCTGCACTGCCCCGGCGCCTGGGAGGAACCCACGGCCCTCGGCGCGGGCCGGTTCCTGCTCACCGACGCACGCGGGATCGTGGTGGTCGAACGCAATGCGGCGGCGGAGGCCGGTTGGCCGACCGGCGGCGCCGACAGCAGCTCCTGCGACGCGGGGGTGGGCGAGCCGTGGTTCGTGGACCCCGCGCCCAGCACCTCACCGCTCGACGCGGCACGTCTGGAGGGGCCTGCTGGGACCCGTACCCCGGCGAGCTCGGCCACGCTTCCTTCCTCCGCGAGGTGACGGAGCTGGAGCCGGACGCCCTCGATCCGGACGCGCCCGCCGCCGAGGTCTGGGAACACCTCTTCGCGTCCATCGTCGAGCTGAGCGTGTACGGGTACTGAGCCCGGGAGCGGTTGACGGGGGCGGTTGAGGGGCGGCTCAGCGGACGCCGCGCGGGCGGTACTGGATGCTGATGCGCGGGCCGACGGCGCGCGCGGACTTGGGCACCGCGTGTTCCATGGTCCGCTGGCAGGAACCGCCCATCACGACGAGGTCCCCGTGCCCCAGGGGCAGCCGGAGCAGGGTGGCGCCGCCGTCACGGGGCCGGAGGACGAGGTCGCGCGGGTCGCCGACCGAGACGATCGCGACCATGGTGTCCTCGGTGGCGGACCGGCCGATGCGGTCCCCGTGCCAGGCGACGCTGTCCCGGCCGTCACGGTAGAGACACAGCCCGGCGGTGGCGAAGGGCTCCCCGAGCTCGCCGGCGTAGTGCCGGGTCAGGGCCTCGCGGGCCTCGGTGAGCACCGGATGCGGCAGGGGCCGGCCCTCTTCGTAGAAGGCCAGCAGACGGGGCACGTCGACCTCGCGCTCGTACATCTGCCGCCGCTCGGCCCGCCACGGCACCTCCTCGGCCAGCCGCTCGAACAGCGTGTCGGCGCCGGAGAGCCAGCCCGGCAGGTGGTCGACCCAGGCCCCGGCGCCGAGCAGGGTGCGACGCAGGTCCGAGAGCGGGCCGAGGCGGATCTCGTCGCCCTGGTCGAAGAGGGAGCCCTGGAGGCCCGGAATCGTACGCACGGATCCAGCCTAACCGTTCAATCGAACGCGTGCTCGATTGAAGTAGGGGTGGCCGCAGTTCGCTCTCCCGTCCGCCGTCGTCAACCCGGCACGGCCCACGCCCACGCCGGCTGACGTCAAGCGTCAAGAACCCGTCATGCTGCGTGGCTTCCGCGTCAGAAAGCCGTCAGCGGGATTATCACGCTCCCCCGCCCGGCGTTTGCATGGAAAACGCCAGCAGGTCGATGAGGGGTGGACCCATGCGACACGGAGTCGTGGTCGGTGTCAGCGGTGGACCCGGCAGTCTGACGGCCCTGCACCGGGCCGCTGCCGAGGCCCGGATGCGCGATGCGGAGCTGCGCGTGGTCCTGGCCTGGCAGGGCTCGGGCGGGGACATCGGCAGCCGCGGCCCGGTCGGCGTCTCGGTCCTGGTCACCTCGCGGTCCGCGGCAGTGGCGCGGCTGCGCGAGGCCCTCGACACGGCGTTCGGCCCCGGCGGGCCGGGCGTGGCCTTCGTGGGTCACGCCGTGCACGGCACGGCCGGCGCGGCACTCGTCGGCGCGGTACGTGGCCCGGAGGACCTCCTCGTCGTGGGGACGGGCGCGCGCCGCGGGCTGCGCCGCTTCCTGCGGCCTTCGGTGGCCCGCTACTGCACGGCGCACGCGCCCTGCCCGGTACTGGCCGTGCCGCCGTCCCCGCTCCAGGCCTCACTCGACGCCGTCCGCCGCCGTAACGTCTGGCGGCTGCCGTTGGACGTGCGGGAGCTGGCGGAATGAGGCGGAACGAGACACGGCGGGTCCGTCCCGGTCGAAGGCGCCGACCGGCGCGCCCAGGGAGGGGCGCCCTCGCCTTCGGTCAGCCCGCGCCGAGCATCGCGCGCATCTGGGCGATCTCGGCGGTCTGGGAGGTGACGATGGCGTCGGCGAGGGCCTTGGCGGGCCCGTAGGCACCGCGCTGTTGTTCGGTCTTGGCCATGGCGATCGCGCCTTCGTGGTGTTCGATCATCCTGGTCAGGAACATGGTGTCGAAGGCGTTGCCCTCGGCCCTGTCGATGCGGCGCAGGTCTTCGTCGTTCATCATCCCGGGCCCGGTGAAGTCGTCGTCGCCGTGCCCCATGCCGGGCATCTCACCTGTATAGCCCATGCCGCCCATGCCTACGGGGACCTTCTCCCCCCAGGCCCTGAGCCATCCGGTCATCGTCTCGATCTCGGACTTCTGTACCTTCTCCATTCTTTCGGCGAGGGCCTTGACCTGGTCGGAGGCTCCGTGGGACTCGACCATGGCGGTCATCATGACGGCCTGGCGGTGGTGGGGGATCATGCGTTGCGCGAAGGTGACGTCCGCCTGGTTGTGCCGTTCCGTCTGGGGCGGGGTGGTCGGGGTCGTGGTCGTGGTCGTGGTCGTGGTCACCGTAGGGCTACCGGCCGGGTGCGCGCCGGCGCCACCGGGGCCCGTGAGGACCAGACCGGCGGCCACCGCAGGGGCCACCAGGGCGACGCGGAGCGGCAGGGATCGGTTCGTGTTCATGTCGCCTCCGGATGGATGACGGGGAGGGAGCCCGTGCCGCGGGCCGGGAGCCGAGCCGCATCACGGGCCACGGCGACCACCTCCGTCGGCCGGGCTCGCAGGAGCAGGACGGGGCAGCCGGAGCCGTTTGAGGGCGAGGGCGTTGACGGCAACGATGATGCTGGATCCGGACATGGTCAGCGCGGCGATCTCGGGGCGGAGGATCAGGCCGGTCGCCGGTTCGAAGACGCCGGCGGCGATGGGCAGGGCGATGGCGTTGTAGCCGATGGCCCAGCCCAGGTTCTGTCGCATCTTGCGCAGGGTCCCCCGTCCGATACGCAGGGCGGTGGGGACGTCGAGGGGGTCGGAGCGCATCAGGACGAGGTCGGCGGTCTCGATGGCGACGTCGGTGCCGGCACCGATGGCGATGCCGAGGTCCGCTTGGGCGAGCGCGGGGGCGTCGTTGACCCCGTCGCCGACCATGGCGACCTTGCGGCCGGAGCGTTGGAGCTCGGCGACGGTGGCCGCCTTGTCACCGGGGAGGACCTCGGCGATGACGGTGTCGATGCCCAGGCGCTGCGCGATCCGTTCGGCAGTGGCCCGGTTGTCTCCGGTGAGCATGACGACGTCGATGCCCAGGGCGTGCAGGGCGCGCACGGCGTCCGCAGCGGTCTCCCGCGGTGCGTCGGCGATGCCGATCAGGGCCGCGACCCGGCCGTCCACGGCGACGATGACGACGGTGCGGCCGGTTGCCGCCAGCTCCGCGCGCCGGTCGTCGAACGGGCCCAGGTCCACGCCTTCGTGCTCTGCCAGGCGACGGTTGCCGACCGCGACGCGGTGGCCGTCCACGACGGCGCTCGCCCCGAGGCCCGGCAAGTTCTCGAAGTGGCGGGCCTGCGCCACGCGCGCGCCGCGGGCCTCCGCGTAGCGTACGACCGCCTCGGCCAGCGGGTGTTCGGATTCCCGCTCGACTGCTGCTACCAGGTACAGGAGGTCGTCCTCCGCCCGGTCGGGGACGGTGATGACGTCGGTGACCTCGGGTACGCCCTTGGTGAGGGTGCCGGTCTTGTCCATGACCACGGTCTGGATGCCCGCCGATGCCTCCAGGGCCGCGGCGTTCTTGAACAGGACCCCCCGTTCGGCTCCCAGCCCGGTTCCGACCATGATCGCGGTGGGGGTGGCCAGGCCCAGCGCGTCCGGGCAGGTGATGACCACGACGGTGATGGCGAACAGCATCGCCGTACCGAAGGGCTCGTCGGTGGCGAGCAGCCAGACGGCCAGGGTGAGGGCGCCGCCGATGAGGGCGACGAGGACGAGCCAGAACGCGGCGCGGTCCGCGAGCCGCTGGCCCGGGGCCTTGGAGTTCTGGGCCTCCTGGACGAGCTTGACGATCTGCGCGAGCGCCGTGTCGGCGCCGACCCTGGTGGCCCGCACCCGCAGGGTGCCGTTGGCGTTGAGCGTGGCGCCGACCACGGCGGAGCCGGGTTCCTTGTGCACGGGCAGGCTCTCGCCCGTCACGGTCGATTCGTCGACCTCGCTCTCGCCGTCCTCCACGATCCCGTCCGCGGCGATCTTCGCTCCGGGGCGTACCAGCAGCAGGTCGCCGACGCTCACGTCGGCCGTGGGCACCTCCACGGGTTGGCCGTCCCGCAGGACGACGGCCCGGGGAGGGGCGAGGTCGAGCAGGGCCCGTACGGCGTCGTTGGCACCGCCGCGGGCGCGCATCTCGAACCAGTGGCCCAGCAGGACGAAGGAGGCCAGCACGGTGGCGGCCTCGTAGAAGACGTCGCCGCCCCCGGTGAGCGTGACGACGAGGGAGTACAGCCAGCCCGCTCCGATGGCGACCGCCACCAGCACCATCATGTCGAGCGTCCGGGCGCGCAGGGCCCGTACGGCGCCGTCGAAGAAGATCGTGCAGGAGTAGAAGATCACCGGGAGGCTCAGGAGGAGGGCCCAGACGTCCTGGCGCAGCCCGAACGGCACGGGGGCGTGCCAGCCGAAGACCTCTTCCCCGATCGGGGACCAGATCACGATGGGGACGGAGAACAGCAGCGCGACCAGGAAGCGGTTGCGCATGTCGGCCACCATGTCCGACATCGACGTCCCCGCCCCGCCACCGTGACCCATGACCTCATGGGGTGACCGCAGGACCTCCGCCTCCTGCTCACCGGCCACGGCCGGTGCACCTGCGGCTACCACTCCGGGGCCGGGCGGGTCGGGTTCGTCCATCGGGTCGCAGAGGTGGGCGGGCACCGACTGGCCGGCACAGTGGTAGCCGCACTCGGTCACCCAGCCGCGCAACTCGGCCAACGAGGTGCGCCGCGGGTCGAAGACGACGGTGGCCGATTGGGCCACGGGATTGACCTCGACGTCCAGCACGCCCGGCCGTCGCCCCAGCACGGCTGCGACGGTGTTCTGCTGGGTGGCATAGACCATGCCCCGCACGTCCAGCACG
Source organism: Streptomyces sp. NPDC006430 (assembly GCF_040612395.1). Classification (NCBI taxonomy): domain Bacteria; kingdom Bacillati; phylum Actinomycetota; class Actinomycetes; order Kitasatosporales; family Streptomycetaceae; genus Streptomyces; species Streptomyces sp. NPDC006430. The sequence continues at coordinate 329,256 of NZ_JBEXQA010000001.1, read as the reverse complement.
GCCGTACTGCGCTCCTTGCCCGGCGGGTCCGGCGGGTCCGGCTCGTGCGCCGGTCGGTGTCCCGGTGGATGTGCCATACCCGTTCACCTCCCTGGTGCGCGAGCGGGTCGGGGTCAGGGGTCGTTCGCGCCGGCCGAGTGGATCGCCGGCCGGCGTCCGGCAGGGGCAGCGCTGGACGGACGGCGTCGTCCCGGCGGATCAGCCCAGGGTCGCGCCCCAGGCCCGGGCCCGATCGAGTTCCCCCTCGCGCAACGGGCCCTCGGCGTCGTCGGTGATGAACCCCTCCGGGTCCGCAGCGAGGCGGTAGCCGTGGCTGCGGAGTCTGCGGGCGATGGCGGGGGCGGCGCCGCCGGCGAACCGGAAGTCTCCCCGGGTATCGAACGCCGCCGCGGGGATCGCCTCATGTGTCGTGCCCAGTTCATGGAACCAGTCGCGCAGGCCGGGGCCCTCCGCACCTTCCTCGGCCGTATGGCGGGGCTGCTCGGGCTCCTGATCGGCCTGCTCCTTCTCGGACCGCAGCCCGAGCTTGCGGGACAGGCCGGAAGTCATCCCGCGCATGTGCGTCGGCCCGCCCACGATGAGGAGGTCGGCCGTCCCGATCCGCTCCGGGCCGGCCTCGTCCACCCGTACGCAGTCGACCTCGGCCTCCGGATGGGCTTCCCGCACGCCCGCGCCGACCGCCTCGGCCACCTGGCGCGTGTTGCCGAACAGGCTCTCGTACACGATCACGGCACGCATCAGAGGTCATCTCCTTCGGAACGTGGGACGTCCGCAGCGGCCTCTGCCACGGCTCGGAGCGCACCCCGCAGGACGAGCCCGACCCCCGGCGCAACGAACGTCCAGTAGCGCCTGAAGCGGGCGGTGGACGAGGGATCGGTGCAGCTGGTCCGGACCTCGTACACGAGCAGCGAGCGGTGCGTCCCGTGGGGGTGGACGACGAGGGCGGCGGCCATCTTCGCCCACCCGGGCTCGTCGAACGCGGCAAACGCCTCCGGTTCGATCCGTCGCCACGTGATGGAGGGCTTCCACGGCGTGCCGACGGCGCCGAACACGATCTCGTGCCCGGGATCCTCGCCCAGGCCGACCCAGGGCTGGTCTTCGTCGCCCACGGTGTCGAACAGGTCGGCGATGCGCAGGCTCGTGGGCAGGGGCACCGGGCGGCGGCGGACCCGGTCCGGCACGCCGCGGACCCACATGGCCAGGTCGAGCAGCGGGCCGTGGACCGTGAGGAGGTCGAGATCGCGCGCGGCCCGGTACGCCACGGACGGCCGTGCCGGGACCACCACGCATTCCACCCGGGTACAGGCGAATTCCGGCAGGACACCGTCGAGGAGCAGGGGGGCGGCGGTCTCGTCGGCGATCGGGTCGGCGTTCATCGGGACCTCCCGGGTCCGGACGGATTCGCGGGGAAAGGCTGCCGGAACACGCTAGGGACCGGGTGGTCCGGCCCCGTGCCGGCGCAGCGTCGTCAGACGTTTCTGGTATTCGTCGTCGTCGATCTCACCGCGGGCGAACCGTTCGGCGAGCAGCTGCTCCGCCGAGGCCGCGGAAGGCGGCTGCGGACCCTGCGGAGCGCGCGGCGTGTTGCGGAACAGCAACACCGTCACGATGACGATCAGGGCCACGAAGACGATCGCGCTGAACGACATGAACAACCAACCCCATGCGCCCATGCCGTGGTCGTACCAGTACATGTCCTCACGCTCCTCCGGCGAAGACCGAGTGGTGCGGCCCGTGAACGGGGCCGCGGGCCTGACACCACCGTCCACCCGCCGCCCCCCGTCGGTCAGGTGCCGGTCGGGACCCGCAGGGGGGCCGATCGGCCCCTGTCTGCCCCTGTCTGCCGCTGCCGGCCGGGCCGGCCGGGCCAGTCCGGCTCACGGGAGGGGCCCTGCCCGGTTCGTCAGCGGAACCCGCCACTTCAGCGTGGTGCCTCGCTCCGTCCCCCTGCCCGAGACGGACAGTTCCCCGCCGAGCCTGTCGGCGCGCTCCTGGAGGTTGCGCAGTCCGCTGCGGCGGCCTCCGTCGGGGAGCCCGATGCCGTCGTCGCTCACGCTTACGGTCAGCACGCCCTCGGCGACCGAGATCGAGACCTCGGCCCGGGTCGCCCGGGCGTGCCGCGCCACGTTCGTCAACGCCTCGCCGATCACGGCGAGCACCTCGTCCGCCACGGGCAGCGGCACGTCGGTCTCGATGAGGCCCTCCAGCTTCAAGGCGGGGGCGAAGCCGAGCACTCCGGCGGCTTCGTCCACCGCCTTCACGGCGCGGAGCCTCAGCCGGGGAGCGGCTCCCGGAGCCTCGTGTTCCCGCAGGCCGAAGATCGTCGATCTGATGATCTTGATGGTGGAGTCCAGGTCGTCGATGGCGCGCGCCAGCCGCTCGGCCGCCTCCGGGTGTTCGACGAAGCGCTGGGCGCTCTGGAGGGTCATTCCGATGGCGAAGAGACGTTGGATCGCCAGGTCGTGCAGGTCGCGCGCGATCCGGTCGTGGTCCGCGAGCAGACTCATCTGCTCGACGTCCCGGCGACGTTCCGCGAGCTCCAGGGCAAGGGCGGCCTGGCTGGCGAAACCGGGCAGCGCGGCGACCTCCGGGGCGGCGAACGGGGTCCGGTCGCGGCGGCGGGCGAGCGCCAGGACGCCGCTCAGCCTCTCCTTGGTCCCCACCGTGACGGCCACCGCCGGGCCGAACCCGTCCCAACGCTCCGTCCGCACGGTGATCCGTTCGTCGGCCTCGACGCTCGGGACGACGACCAGACCGTCCTCGGCCAGGGCTGCCGCGGCGAGGGTGCCTTCGGCGTCGGGCAGCACGATCCCGCGATGGGCCCGCGCATCGTCCCCCAGCGCGAGTGATCCGCGCAGGTCGCCGCTCGGACCCACGAGGTAGAAGACGCCCGTGTCGGCCGACGTGATGTTCTTGACCCGCTCCAGCATGCCTTCCAGCACCTGGGACTCCGAGGAGCCCGAGAGCAGTGCACTGGTGAAGTCCGCGCTGACCGCCAGCCATCGTTCCCGCAGCCGGACCTCCTCGTACAGGCGGGCGTTCTCGATGGCGATGCCGGCCGCCACGGCCAGCGTCGACAGGACCGACTCGTCCTCCGAGTCGAACTCCGCACCTCCGCGCTTCTCGGTCATGTAGAGATTGCCGAACACTTCGTCACGGACGCGGATGGGGACGCCAAGAAAGGAGTGCATCGGCGGGTGGTGGGCCGGGAAGCCGTACGAGGCGGGATGCTCGGACAGCTCCGAGAGCCGCAACGGCTCGGGGTGCCGGATGAGTTCGCCGAGGATGCCGTGCCCCGAGGGCAGCTCGCCGATCCGGGCCCGAAGCTCGTCGCTGATGCCGACGGGCAGGAACTCCGCGAGCTTCTTGTCGCTGCCGATGACGCCCAGGGCTCCGTACTGCGCGTCGACCAGCGCCACGGCGGCTTCGACGATTCCGTGCAGGACCTGGGGAAGGTCCAGTTCACGGCCGACGGACATGACGGCTTCGAGGAGCCCGTTCAGCCGGTCCCGGGTGCCGCGCACCTCGTCGATGCGGACCTGGAGCTCGTCGATCAGCTCGTCCAGCCTCAGCCGCGGGAGGCTGCTGCCCTCGGCGGGGTCCCCAGTCATGTCCACCTCCCGCGGCGCGGCACGGAACTCGTCCCCTACGCCTTCACCGTAGCTCCGGAGCGTCGGCGCGACGCGCGGGCTGGAGGGCGACGCCGGCCCGTACCTCAGCCGTGGCCGTGGCCGTCGCCGTCGCCGTCCGACCCGAGGTGGCGGACGTGGGCGTCCGGGCCGGGGAAGTACAGGGTGGTGCGACCGGTATCGGACCACCGGACCTCATAGGGTGGTGTCCCGTCGGCGTGCCGCAGGCCGACGACTTCGCCGTCACGGCCGTGTTTGCCCACGGTCGGCCCGTCCACCACGATTTCGTCGCCGACAACGGCATGGATTCCACTCTCGTCGCCATGTCCGGGCACGTCGTCATCTCCTTCGGAAAAGCGTTGTGGGTCTGTCGGACGGTCCGCCCCCGCCGTACCGGGAACGGCCGGTGAACGTGCACCGGGGAGCTCCGCGGTACGGCTCGGCCCGCGGCTCGGCCCGCGGCGCCGAGCACGAGCACGGAAGCCGCCGGATCACGACTGGTCACCCTCCTCGCCGTCGCGCCGGGGAATGAGCTGCACGGGGCAGTCCGCGTAGTGCACGAGGGTGTGGGTCACCCGCCCGAGGGTGCGTCCGATGTAGCCGGACGACCGCCGGCCGCCCATCACCAGCAGATCTGCGTTCTGCGAGGCCTCGACCAGAACACCGGCCACGGACCTGCTCTTCTCCGCGGTCGCGTGCACGGTCAGGTCCGGGAACTCCTCGCGGATCCGGTCCGCCACCGTGGTCAGGTGCTGGACCTCCTCGCCGGCGATCTCCTCCACGTTGTCGAGCATGGTCACGACGTTCCCGACCGACTCCAGGACGTTCCACACGTGCAGCAGGCGCAACGAGGACTTGCGTAGCGAGGCCTCGCGTGCCGCGTACCGCGCGACGTCGAGGTCGTTCTCGTCGCGGACCGCGGCGAGCACCACGCCGGCCTCGGCCCGCTCGTCGGGTCCTCGGACCACGATGACCGGGGTCGTCGCTCCGGCCGCGACCTTCAGGCCGACGGAGCCGAGCATGAGGGAGCTGAACCCGCCGAGCCCGCGGCTGCCGACCACGATGGTGCCGCGCAGGGCCGCGGACCGGGTCAGGCTCGGTACGGGCTTGCCGCGGCCGAGCTCGGTGGTGACGGCCAGTTCGGGATGCTGCTCCGCGATCGCTGCGGCGGTTTCGTCCAGCAGCTCCCGGCCGGCCTTGCGGACGCGCTCGATGGTCTCCACCGAAGCGTAGAGCGCTCGGCCGTCCGTGTCGGCCGCGTACACGATGTGCAACGGGCGCTCACGGCGCGCGGCCTCGGACGCCGCCCACAGCGCCGCCCGACGGGCCGGTTCGGAGCCGTCGACGCCGACGACGACGGCGCCGAGTTCCGAACTGCTCGTGGTGCCTTCCATGGTTCCTCCTCAGAGTGCCGCCAACCTTCAGCTATCACGCTGACACCGCGGGCTCGCCTCCGCACGGGGCCGCTCGGGTCTCCGGCGGGCCCAAGGGCCCCTTCAGGCCCGTTGGTGGCCCCGTGTACCGAAGGTGCGGTGCGGCTCCCAGGAGCGGGTCCGATCGGTCCCGGCTTCGGACCGTTCGGCCCTCCTTCATCTCGGGTGCATTGGCGGATCGTGGGTTCTCAGCGGCCTCCGGCGCCGTCGTCCGTACGGATCGCTGTGACGACAGGAGGTGTCTCCATGAAGCGCATCAAGGTGGGAGACCTGATGACCGACGAGGTCGTCTCGGTTGTCTCCGCCACTTCACTCAAGGATGTCGCGAAGCTGCTCGCACAGCACGACATCAGCGGGCTGCCCGTCCTCGACGACGAGGAGCGGGTGATGGGCGTCATTTCCGAGAGCGACCTGATCGGCCGGGAAGCGAAGGAACATCCGGAACCGGAGGACGTGCCCGCTGCCGGGGTCCCCGCGGACGCCGTCAGCGCGCCCGCGGCGAGGTTCACCGCCGGTGAGGCCATGTCGGCGCCGGCGGTGACGGTCCGTGCTCAGGAGACGGCGGCGGACGCGGCCCGGCTGATGACGCGCCGTGGTGTGGAGCGACTGCCGGTCGTGGACGACGAAGACCGACTCGTCGGCATCGTCACGCGTCGGGACCTGCTCAGGCTCTTCCTGCGGCCCGACGCGGAGATACGCCGCCGGGTGGTCGACGACGTGATCGCGGACACCATGGGGCTCAGCGCCGACGCCGTGACCGCCCACGTGCTGGACGGTGTCGTCACCCTGGAGGGCAGACTCGAACGGGCGAGTGACATCCCGATCTTGATCCGCCTCACGTGGCAGCTCGAAGGGGTGGTCGCGGTCGTGCCACAGTTGACCGCGCGCGTGGACGACTCCCTGGTCACTCCCCCACAGCGGGGCGCCCACGACATGCCCTGGTGACGACAACGGCCGAGCATGGACCGTACGGGTGAGCCACGAGGGTCGCGCGGACTTCAGGAGGTTCCCGCCATGAAACACCACGTGACCGTCGGGATCGACGGATCGCGGGAGAGCCTGGCCGCGGCCCGCTGGGGCGCCGGCGAGGCGGCTCTGCGGGAGGTCCCGCTGAGACTCGTGCACGCGGTCGACTGGCCCGTGCGCCCGGCCGTTCCGGGACTGGGCCGCGAAGGCGCCGACAGGTGGGCCGATGAAGCCCTCACCGAGGCCCTGGAGGACGTGCGGAGCCGCCACCCACAGCTGGAGGCCACCATCCGCTGCCTCTCCGGCAGGCCTGCCGCGGCCCTGGCGGCGGAGGCCGCCGACGCGGGGCTGCTCGTCCTCGGGTCCCGCGGACTGGGCGGGCTGGCGGGCTTCCTCGTCGGCTCGGTGGCCATGTCGACGCTCGCCGCCACCGATACCCCGGTGACCCTCGTACGGGCAACGGGCCGACCGCGGAACGCGGAGTCGGCCGGGTACGGCGAGATCGTCGTGGGCGTGGACATTCACGAAGCCGGCGACAGGGTCCTCTCCTTCGCCTTCGAGGAAGCCGCCCGCCGCGGTTGCACCCTGCGCGCGGTCCACGGCTGGAAGCTTCCCGCGGCCTACGAGTACGTCCCCTTCTTCGACCCCGACAACGAACGGGACATCGGCCTGAGCGTCACGCAGATGCTGGACGACATGCTGCTGCCCTGGCGCCACAAGTTCCCGTCGGTGAACGTCATCTCCCGGGCGTTCATGGGGCCCGCCGGCCGCCACCTCGTCCAGTCGTCGGCGGATGCGGACCTCGTCGTCATCGGCCGACACCAGCGCCGTTCGCCCCTGGGCGCGCACCTCGGGCCGGTGGCCCATGCCGTCCTGCACCACGCCGCGGTACCCGTCGCCGTCATCACCCACGGCTGACGGCCCCGCGTGCGAGGGGCTCCGTGCCGTCCCCCGCGGAGCGTCGGGCCACACGTAGAGGCGGAAAGAGCCCAGCCCGCTTCTCGCGGGTCCCGATCGTGCGGTGCACGGCCACGAGCCGCTTCTCCGCATCCTCACAGGGACTCTTTCCGTCAATTCCATAGAACCACCGCCGGCGGCGGGGCAACAGGGCCGTTCAGTCCCCGGTGAGTCCCGGATGGCCCTACCCGGGGCGGGGCGGCGGTGCCGACGCTCGACCTAGCGGGTCACCGCACCGGGAGGAACCATGAAGCACCTGCGCACCGTCGACGACGTCATGACGCACGCCGTGATCTCGGTCGATCGCGGAGCACGGTTCAAGGACGTCGTGGAGACCATGCGGCAATGGCGGATCAGTGCGGTGCCGGTGCTCTCCCAGGAAGGACGGGTCGCCGGGGTGGTCTCCGAAGCCGACCTGCTGCTCAAGGCGCAAGGCGCGGACGAGTCCCGCGCCGTCACCGCCGGCGACCTGATGACCGTACCGGCCGTCACGGTGCCGAAGGACGCCACCATCGCCGGCGCCGCACGTCTGATGGCACGCGGCCACCTCAAGCGGCTCCCCGTCGTCGATGACGACGGCCGCCTCGTGGGCGTGGTCAGTCGGGGCGATCTACTGAAGATCTACCTGCGCCCCGACGCCGACATCGCCGAGGAGCTCCGCGAGATGATCATGGCGGAGCTCATTCCCGTCGGCTCCGCCCTGGTGAACGTCCACGTGGCCGACGGCATCGTCCACCTGAACGGCTCCGTCCCGGACCAGTCCCTGACGGACGTGCTGGTGCGCGTCGCCCGCACGGTCCCGGGAGTCGTGGACGTCACGGCGCACTTCGACGCCGACGACGTACCCGCCTGAGGGAGGACGAGCATGAGACACCGCAGCGTCGCCGACCTGATGACCCCGACCGCCGTCAGCGTCCAGCCCGGTACCACGTTCAAGGAGATCGCCCGGCTCCTCGACGAGTTCGACATCACGGCCGTGCCCGTCGTGGACGAGTCGGAGCGTCCCGTGGGCGTCGTCTCCGAAGCCGACCTGCTCCGCAGACGCGGTAGCGGCAACGGTACGACCACCGCGGCCGGCCTCATGAGCAGCCCCGCCGTCACCGCCGCCCCGCAGTGGAGCGTCGTCCGGGCCGCACGCGTCATGCGCAAGCACATGGTCAAGCGACTGCCCGTGGTGGACGACACCGGCCGGCTGATCGGAATCCTGAGCCGCAGCGACCTGATCCAGCTCTTCCTGCGGCGGGACCGTGCGATCCAGGAAGAGATCCTCGAAGACGTCCTGGTCCACACGCTCCGGCTCAGTCCGTCGGCGCTGTCCGTCGAGGTCAACGACGGCGTGGTGACCCTCAGCGGCACGGTGAGCCGGCGCAGTCTCATCATCATCGTCCTTCGGCTGTGCCAGAGCGTCGACGGAGTGGTGGACGTCATCGATCGGCTCACCTACGAGGAGGACGACATGTCGGTCGGCGTGCCGAAGGTCACCGAACGGTAGGAAGGGACCGTGAGACATCGAGAGGCACGCGAGCCGATGACCCGAGGAGTCGTCCTCGTCTCCCAGAGCACCCTTTCCCAGCACATCGTCCGGACACCCGCGCACGGTCGACGAGGCCGTCACGCCGTAGGAGCTGAGGCAGCATGACCGGTCGTATTGCCGTCGGCCTCGACGGATCGGCGGAGAGCCTCGCGGCAGCCCATTGGGCCGCGCGGGAGGCGCTCCTGCACGGCGTTCCGCTCGACCTCGTGCACAGCGAGGAATGGTCGTCGTCGCGGGACATCTCCCCCGTCACGAGCGCCGAAATGCGCTCGCAGTGGGCGGCTTCGCTGCTGCGCGACACCGCTGACGAGCTGCGGGAACGCCATCCCGGGCTGGACGTCGCCACCCGTTCGCTCGACGAACGGCCGGCCGCGTCCCTGGCCGCCGTCGCGGCCAGCGCGGACATGCTCGTCCTCGGCTCCCGGGGCCTCGGCACCCTCGCGGGGTTCGTCCTCGGCTCCGTCGGCATGGCGGTCATCCACATGACGGAACGCCCCGTCGTGCTGGTGCGCGCCGGCGAGGACGCCGGTGCGCACGCCCAGGGCAGCCACCGGCACCGCGAGGTGCTCGTGGGCGTCGACACCGACACCCCCTGCGACGCGCTCCTGGCCTTCGCCTTCGAGGAGGCGTCCCGGCGGTCCTGCACCCTTCGCGCCGTGCACAGCTGGACGCTGCCGCCGCTCGCGGGATACGGGGCGGCGTACGACCCGCGCGTTCACGCGCAACTCGACCTCAGCGCACGCGCCGCCCTGGACGACGTACTGAAACCCTGGCGCGCGGCGTACCCGACCGTGGACGTGGCCGCACACACGGCCGTCGGCCGTGCGGCGGGACAGCTGCTGGAGAGCGGGTCAGAAGCCGGCCTCATCGTCGTCGGCCGCCGCATCCGCCGGTCCTCGCTCGGCGCGCACATCGGACCGGTCACCCATGCGGTCCTCCACCACGCGAAGGCACCCGTGGCCGTCATCGCGCACGCCTAGGCACGCGTGGCGGGTGGGCGCCCAGCGCAGCCGGTCATCCGGCAGCCGGTCATCCGGAGGCGCAGATCGCCTCGACGAAGTGCCCCACCTCCTCGTCGGACAGGTGGCGGGCGAGGTCCGCCTCGCTGATCATGCCGACGAGACGGTGGTCGGCGATCACGGGCACACGGCGGATCCGGTGCTCCTGCATCGTCCGCAGCACCTGGGTCATGTCGGCATCCGCGTCGACCGTGACGGGCTTGCCCTGCGCGAGCTGGCCCGCCGTCATGTGGTGCGGGTCCTTCCCCTTGGCCAGGCACTTCAGCACGATGTCGCGGTCCGTGATGATGCCGTGCAGGCGGTCGTCGGGGCCGCAGATCGGCAGGGCGCCGACGTCCAACTCGCTCATCCGGCGCGCCGCGTCCATGAGCGTCTCGGTCTCCTGTACGCAGGTGGCGCCGGCGTGCATGATGTTCCGCGCAGTGGTCATGGTCTTCTCCTCGCCTCGGCCGGCCCCGGAGCGCGATCCGCCCGACGCCGGGCTCCCCCGTCCAGTCTGGTCCCCGGCCGCCGCCCTCGCCCGGTGGCCGGGGAGCCGGATGCGGACCACCGCGACCGGGCCGATCATGGGGGCATGGCTACTCCGCGCCACGACGACCGTTTCGATGCGTCCCGAGCGCTTGCCCGGCGCCGGGGCTGGCCGGGAGACCGGCTGGTGCAGTCCCTGGCGCAGGCCCGAAAGGAGCAGGCGTCCGCTCCCGCGCACTGGGCCCCGCAGGTGGCCGACCGGTTCGGCCTGCCGCACGCCGCGGCGCTCGGGCCCGCCACCTACTACGCGGACCTGACGGCCCCGCACGGCCGCCGTCACGTACGCGTCTGCTCCGCCACGGCGTGCTTCGCCGCGCTCGGCGGGCGCCACGTCGATGCCGTGGAACAGGAACTGGGCGTGCGCGCGGGGTGCGTCACCCCCGACGCTGCGACATCTCTGCAAGCCGTCCGGTGCCTCGGCTACTGCTACGCCGCCCCCGCAGCCCTGGACGGCACCGTGCCGTGCACCGGTGCCTCGCTCGCCGCACAGCTGGCTGGCCGGGAACCGCCCGCCGCTCCCGAGATCCCCGCGTCCGACCGTACCGGCGACCCCGTGCTGCTGGTGGCCGGGACGCCGGACGAAACCGCGTGGCAGGTGTGGCCGCGGACCGTTGCCCGCGCCAGCGCCGACGAGGTGTACGGGGAGGTCGCGGCGTCCGGTCTTCGAGGACGCGGCGGGGCCGGCTTCCGGGTCGCCGCCAAATGGGGGGCGGTCCGACGGGCCCCGGGTCCGGACAGGGTCGTGGTGGCCAACGGGGACGAGGGGGATCCCGGTTCATTCGCCGACCGTCTGCTCCTGGAACGGTACCCGGAGCGCGTGTTGGAGGGCCTGGCTCTGGCCTGCTTCGCGTGCGGGGCGGGTCGAGGGCTGGTGTTGGTGCGCTCCGAGTACCCGCGTGCGCTGGATTCGGTGCGCAGGGCCGTGGCGCGGGCCTACGAGGACGGACACCTCGGAGCCGCCGTGCACGGTACGGCGACCGCGCTGGACGTCGACGTGGTGAGCGGATCCGGATCGTACGTGGCCGGCGAGGAGACCGCGCTCATCGCGGGCCTGGAGGGCGGTCGCGGGTGCGCCCGGGTCAGGCCGCCGTACCCCACGGAGCGGGGCGTGTGGGACCGGCCGACGGTGGTCAACAACGTGGAGACGCTGGCGGCGATCCCTTGGATCGTCAGCCGGGGCGGCGCCGCGTACGCCCGGCGCGGTACCGCCTCGGAGACCGGCACCAAGCTCGTCAGCCTGTCCGAACGCTTCGCCCGCCCCGGTGCGTACGAAGTCGAGATCGGAACGTCCGTGGAACACATCGTGACCGAGCTGGGCGGCGGGCTGAAGGGCGGCGCGGAGCTGGCGGTCCTCCAAATCGGCGGACCGCTCGGCGGGTTCCTGTCCGCCGACTCCTTGGACGTCCCCCTCACCGAGGCCGACCTGGCGGCCCGCGGGGCGGCGCTCGGGCACGCCGGGCTCGTGGCCCTGGACCGCAGTGTCGATCCGGTCGAGGTGCTGCGGCACTTCTGGGAGTTCGCGGCTGCCGAGAGCTGCGGGGCGTGTTCGCCCTGCCGGGTGGGCGCGCGCCGGGGGCGGGAGCTCGCCACGGCGGGGTCCGCGCCCGGACAGGAGTGGGCGCGGTTGTCGCGCGTCATGGAGCAGGCGAGTCTCTGCGCGTTCGGCCGCCGGCTGCCGGCGGCGGTCGGGAGCCTCGCGCGGGCGTACGGGGGCCGGCTGCCGGGGTGGGACGCGTGATCCGGGTCGAGGTCGACGGCGTGGGCGTCGACGTGCCCGAGGGGGCGTCGGTGCTGTCCGCGGTCGCAGCAGCGGGCGTACGGCTCCCCGCGCTCTGTGCGGACGACCGGCTCAGCCCTGCGGGTTCCTGCCGTACCTGCATGGTGCGGTCGGACGGACGGCTCGTGGCCGCCTGCGTCACTGCGGTCACCGCCGGCGCGTCGGTGGAAACGGCCGCGGACGACCTGACGCAGCTGCGGCGGGGGGCGGTGGAGGTCATCGTGTCCGCCCTCCCGCCGCGCTCCCTGGCAGCGGGCAACCCGTCCGAGCTCGCGCACGTCTGCCGGTCCCTGGGAATCGGGCCGGAGAGTGCGCACGGCTCGGGCGGCCGGGACGCGGACACGTCGCACCCGTACGTCCAGCTGGACGCCGACCTGTGCATCGCCTGCGGCCGGTGCGTGCGCATGTGCTCCGACGTGCAGGGCACGTTCGCCCTGACCCTGGTCGGCCGCGGGGCGGACACCGTCGTCGCCCCCGGTACCGGAGGGGCCTGGGCGGGGTCGGACTGCGTGTCCTGCGGCGGCTGCGTCGACACCTGCCCGACGGGTGCGCTCACCCAGCCCGGTGCGGGCCGCGGGCTGACCTCGGGCGCGGCCCCCGACGGTGCCACCCGTACGACGTGCGGGTACTGCGGCGTCGGGTGCTCCCTCGACGTCGTCGTGCGCGACGGGGAGGTCGCAGCGGTACTGCCGGCCCGGGACGGGCCGGTCAACCGCGGGCACGCGTGCGTGAAGGGTCGCTTCGCCTACGGGTACCGCGTCTCCCCCGACCGCCTCACCCGTCCCCTGCTGCGCCGCGGGGGCCGCCTGGAACCGGTCGACTGGGACACCGCCGTCGGGCACGTGGCCGACCGCCTGTCGCAGGCCCTCGCGACGGGTGGCCCCGACGCCGTGGCCGCCATCTCTTCGGCCCGGGCCACCAACGAAGAGAACTACCTCTTCCAGAAGTTCATGCGCACCGTCATCGGGACGAACAACGTCGACAACTGCTCCCGGCTCTGCCACGCCCCCTCGGCAGCAGGCCTCGTCGCCTCCTTCGGTCTGTCCGGCGGAACCGACTCCTTCGACGACGTGGAGCAGGCCGACTGTCTGCTGGTGGTCGGCGCCAATCCGGTGGAGGCCCATCCGGTGGTGGGGGCGCGGCTGCTCCAACGCGCGCTGAAGGGCGCCGATCTGATCGTCGCCGACCCACGGGCCGTGGGTCTGGCCCTGCACGCAGACATCCATCTACGGCCGCGCCCGGGGACGAACGTGGCACTGTTCCACGGACTGGCCCACGTGCTGATCGCCGAGGGCCTGGTCGACTCCCCCTTCCTGCGCGACCGGGCCCGCGGCCTGCCCGAACTCACCGACCTGTTGGCCGACTACCCGCCCGATCGGGTGGCCGCCATCACCGGCGTTCCGGTCGCGGACCTGATCGGCGCCGCCCGTCTCTACGGGCGGGCCGCACGGCCGGCGATCGTCTACGGCTTGGGGGTGACGGAGCACCTGCACGGCACCGACGGCGTCCGCTCGCTCGCCAACCTGGCCATCCTCCGCGGCGCCGTCGGCACGGAGCGCGGCTTCGGCGTCAACCCGCTGCGCGGCCAGAACAACGTGCAGGGAGCCTCCGACATGGGGGCCCTGCCGGATCTGCTGCCCGGCTACGGAAAGGTCACCGACCCGGTGGCCCGCGCACGTGCGGAGGGTGTCTGGAACGTGCCGGTCCCGGCACGTCCCGGCCTGCGCATCCCGGAGATGTTCGCAGCAGCCCGGTCGGGGGCCCTACAGGCCCTGTGGGTCATGGGCGAGGACGTGTGCGCCACGGACCCGGACACGCAGAACGTGGCCCGGGCACTGGACGCCTGCCCGTTCGTCGTCGTCAGTGAGCTGTTCCCGTCGGAAACGGCCGAGCGCGCGGACGTCGTGCTCCCCGCGGCGTCCTGGCTGGAGAAGGACGGCACCTTCGTCAACTTCGACCGCCGGTTCCAGCGCGTCCGACCGGCCGTGGGGCCGCCCGGCGAGGCCCGCAGCGACTTCGCAGCCGTACAGGCCGTGGCCACTGCGATGGGCGGCGACCTCGGCTGTGCGACCCCGTCCGACGCACTGGCCGAGTGCGCGCGAGTGGCCCCGCTGTTCGCCGGGATCTCCCACGCACGTCTGGAGCGGGACGGGGCCGTCGCCTGGCCCTGTCCGGATGCGGCCGGTCCGGGCACGCCGAAGTTGTACCGGGAACGCTTCGCCACCGCGGACGGCCTCGCCCACCTGGCGGCCGTGGCGTACCTCCCACCGGGTGAAGTGCCGGACGCGGACTACCCGTTGATCCTGGTCACGGGCCGCAGCTGGGCCCACTACAACTCCGGCAGCATGACCCGGCGGGGTGACAACCTCGACCTGGACTCCGTCGGTCACCTCGACATCCATCCCGACGACGCCGCGCACCACGGTGTCCGCGACGGCCGGCCCGTCACCGTGCACAGTCGTCACGGGCAGGCCCGCCTGGTGGCCCGCGTCGGCCCGAGCACCTCCCCCGGTCAGGTCTTCTGCACCTTCCACTTCCCGGCCAGCGGGGTGAACCGGCTGACTTCCGGCCACGTCGACACCGCCACGTCCTGTCCCGAGTACAAGGTGACGGCGGTACGTCTGGCCGATGGAGCCGAATGAGCGGACAGGGCCGGTCGGGCCCGTGCGGGACCGACCGGCCCCTCAACAGGAAAGCTCCCTCGGGGCCAGTCTGGCGGAGGGGGCGCAAGTCGCGTCACAGAAGGAGTTGTGGAGCATGACGAGCCGAGTAACCGTGGGCCTGGACGGGTCTTCCCAGAGCGCTGCCGCCGCCCGCTGGGCGGCCCGCGAGGCCGAGCTGCGCAGTGCGTCCCTGGACCTGGTGCACGCCGAGGAGTGGCTCGATGATCCCCTCTTCCCGGCCGCGACCACCGAGGAACGCCAGCGCTGGGCCGAAGGCGTGCTGCACGACATCGCCGCCGAACTCCGCCGCGATCACCCGGCGCTGGAGATCGCCACGCGCCGGGTGGGTGGGCTGCCCTCCTTGGCCCTCGCGTCCGCCGCCAAGGATTCCGACATGCTCGTGCTCGGCTCCCGGGGGCTCGGTAGCGTCGCCGGCTTCCTCGTGGGATCCACCGGCTCGGCCACCATCGCCGAGAGCGAGCGCCCGGTCGTGCTCGTACGGTCCGCGGGCCGTACGGAGGAAACCCCGTCGGACAGCGTCCCCGAGCGGGGGCCGGTCGTGGCCGGGCTGGACGTCGGCCGGCCCTGTGACAGGCTCCTCGCCTTCGCCTTCGAAGAGGCCGCCCGTCGCGACGGACGGCTGATCGTCGTCCACGGATGGTCCCTGCCACCGATCCTCAGCTACGCGCCGGCGCTCGACCCCGGGGTGTACGCGGAGATGGAACACGGCATCGACACGGCGCTGGACGAGATCCTGAGCCCGTGGCGCGAGAAGTTCCCTTCGGTGACCGTCGAACCACGCCTGACCATCGGCCAGGCGGCGATCCAGATCCTCGACGCCGCCTCCGGTGCGGCCCTCGTGGTCGTCGGCCGGCGCATCCGCCACACCGCACTCGGCACCCACATCGGCCCCATCACACACGCGGTGATGCACCACGCGACCTCTCCGGTCGCCGTGGTCGCCCACGACTGAGCGCGACGGCGGTCACGGACCGGCAGCCGCGTGACCTCAACTCCGAACGGCCCCTAGGAGGCCTCCATGTCCAGCCACCCCGTGTACGGCTTGAGGGAGGCTTCGAGCGACGGCGCACCGACGGCCTGCATGTCTCCGTAGGCCGCTCGCTTCAGCTGGTCCGCCAGGTTCTCCATGGCCCGTGCGACGGCGAGTTCGTCGCCGATCTCCGGCACGTCCTCGTCCTGGGGAGCGCACCGGGCCGTGCCGTGGCCGGTGAGCTTGTTCGCGCCGGTGTCCAGTTCCAGGCGGGCCTTCGTGGTGTGGGCGTCGTCCTCGAAGAGGTAGAGACGAACCTTCCATTCAGCGGTGTGTGACATGACGTTTCCTCCGTTGGGTTCTTCAGGCCTTCGAACTGTGGTTCCTGCGACGGACCCACCGCCGCAGTTCGTCGGTGCCCCAGACGAGGACCGGGAAGGTCGCGATGAGGGCGACGACGTCGAGCGGCAGGGCTGCCGTACCGAAGAGGCCTTGGAGCGGCGGCGCGTAGACGAGTGCGGCGGTGAAGGCGAGCTCGAAGGCGATGCCCGCCAGGAGCAGCGGGTTGGTGAACAGTCCGATGTCGCGCAGGGCCGCGTGGTCGGTGCGGGCGGCGAAGGCGGTGCCGATCTGGCAGGTGACGATGCCGGCGAAGGTGGCGGTCGTCGCGGTGATGTACGCGTGGTGCAGGGGGCTGCCCTTACCGGTGGCGTCGCCCGGGTGCCAGCCGGCTCGCCACAGCACGTAGAAGAACGCGCCCATGACCAGGACCGCGGAGACGGCGCCGAGGTAGCCCCAGCTGCGGATGAGCATGTCGCGGGAGATGACGCTCTGGCTACTGGGCCGGGGTGGACGGTTCATCGTTCCGGGCTCGGCCCGTTCGCGGCCGAGGGCGAGTGCGGGAAGGGTCTCGGTGCCGAGGTCGATGGCGAGGATCTGGAGGACCGTCAGCGGCAACGGGATGGCGCCGGCCGACAGCGCGAAGACCAGGAAGGGGACCACCTCGGGGGTGAGGTGGGCGAAGATGTAGACGATGAACTTGCGGACGTTGTCGTAGACGCGGCGGCCGGACTCGATCGCGGCAACGATGGTGGCGAAGTTGTCGTCGGTCAGCACCATGGTGGCGGCCTCGCGCGCCACGTCCGTGCCGGAGAGGCCCATCGCCACGCCGATGTGGGCGCGGTGCAGCGCCGGGGCGTCGTTGACCCCGTCACCGGTCATGGCGATGATCTGCCCGTGGGCCCGCAGGGCGTCGGCCACCTTCAGCTTCGTCTCCGGCGAGGAACGGGCGAAGACGACCTCCGCGTCGCCGTCCGCGAGGAGCCGGTCCAGTTCGTGGTCGCCGATCGACTCGGACTCCGCGACGACGGCCAGCCGCGGCACGCCGATGCCGACCGCGCGGGCCACGGCGGCAGCGGTCGCGCCGTTGTCTCCGGTCACGATGTGCACGAGGAGACCGGCCTGGTGACAGCGCCGTACGGCGTCGGCGACCTCGGGACGCGGCGGGTCGTACAGGCCCACCAGCCCCAGCAGGCGCAGCCCCGTCTCCGCGTCCTGCCGCCGGGCCGGCGGTTCGGACCCGCTCGGCAGCTCGCGTACGGCGACGGCCAGGACGCGCATGCCGTCGCGCGCGAGTCCTTCCGCCGCGGTCGCGGCCACCTCGGTATCCCCGTCCGACAGGCAGCGGAGTACAGATTCGGGCGCGCCCTTGACGATGACGCGCAGGCCGCCCGCCTCGTCGGCCTGGACCACCGACATCAGGCGCAGCCTCGGATCGAACCGGAAGACGGCCCGGCGCCCGGCGTCCCGGCCGTCGAGGTCCACGGGCGCCGTAGGGGCCCCGGCACCCTCCACGAGGGCGGTTTCCGTCGGGTCTCCGTGCAGCTCACCCTGCTCGTCCCGGGAGACCATGGTGCACAGGGCGCCGGCCCGTAGCAGTGCTTCTGTCCAGGGGCCGGTTTCCGTCCCGTGCTCCGGAGTCCACACGGCTTGGAGCCGCATCCGGTTCTGCGTGAGCGTGCCCGTCTTGTCGGTGCAGATGACGTTGGTGGATCCCAGGGTCTCCACGGCGCTCAGCCGTTTGATCACCGCGCCCTGCCGGGCGAGGACGCGCACGCCGACGGCGAGGGCGAGGGTGATGGTCGGCAGCAGGCCCTCGGGCACGTTCGCGACGAGGAGTCCGATGGCGAACATCAGCGAGTCGGTCAGCGGCAGCCCCACGACCACGCCCAGGAGCAGGAACACCACGCCCATCGCGACCGCGACGCCGGCGATGAGCCACGCGACCTTCTTGACCTGCCTCTCCAGGGGGCTCGGGTCACGCAGGGTGCGCTGGCTCAGGGCGGCGATGCGGCCGAGCTCGGTGTGGTCGCCGGTGGCGAACACGATCGCCCGTGCCTGGCCCTCCGTGCAGGTGGTGCCGCTGAAGACGAGGTTCGGCTCCTGCAGCATCGTGGCGCCGCGGAGTCCGGGGCCGGCGACGCGTTCGGCGGGGGTGGACTCGCCGGTCAGCATCGACAGGTCGACCTCGATGCCTCCGTCGGTCAGTCGTGCGTCGGCGGGGACCTTGGCGCCCTCCTCCAGCACGATCAGGTCGCCCGGGACCAGTTCACGGGCCTCCACGGCCGACGGGCGGCCGTCGCGGATCACCAGGGCGTGCTCGGGCAGGTACCGGGCGAGGGTCTCCACCGCCTGTTCGGCCTGCCGTTCCTGGAGGAGCGCAAACGCCGCGTTGACGAGGACCACGGCGACGATGGCCCAGCCGAGCACCGGAATGTCGGCCACGAACGCCAGCGCCGCCGCTGCCCAGAGCAGCAGGGCGAGCGGGTGCACGAGTTGCCTCACGAGCTCGCGCCACAGCGACGGGCGCGCCTTGCGGCGGACTTCGTTCGGGCCGTAGACGGCGAGGCGCCGGGCGGCTTCCCGGGCGGACAGGCCGCTCGGGCCGGTGTGGAGCTCACGGCGCAGCAGCGGCAGCGGCTCCAGCGGGTCCGGGCTCAGGAGCGGCTCCTGACCGGCCTCCCGGGGGGTGGTGGCGGCCTCGGTCATCCGTTGGCTCCCGGTCCTCGGCGCGTCCGACCGGACCAGCGCGGCTCCACGCACTCCCATTCACGGTCCCACTGCACGAGGCTGCGTGCCTCGACGCTGCGCAGCCTCAGCCAGACGAGGCCCCCGGCGGCCAGGACGACCACGCCGAAGGCACCCGCCCCGGTGGCCACGGCCGTGGAGGCGAGTTCACCGCTGGCACGGGGTGCCGGCGCCACCTGGCCCGCGTCGTCGACCCAGACCTTGACCGTCCCGCCCACGGGTGTGCCGGCGGGAACCGCGACCGAGTTGGTGTGCCGGTGGGAGGCGGGGTACTCCCAGGTGGTCCGCGCCATCGCCAGCGGGGTGCTGTTGAACCGCAGGGGGAGCGCGCGGTCCGCCTCGCCGACCGTCGTCGCGGACACCTGGTGCCGGTGCAGCGCCTCGGCCTGGGCCGTACGGCTCTCGGCCTGCCAGACGGCCAGCCCGACGGCGATCGCGCACAGCACGGCCACGAGGGGGGACAGCGCCAGGACGGCGAGCCAATGGCCGCGTATGCGGTCGGCCGATCGCCGCAGTTCGTTCGTACGGCGATCGAGGAGTCGGTGCAGCGGACCTCTCTTCACGGTCAGTGATCGTGCGGGCCCGGATCCGGGCGAGTCGGCCTCGAACATGTCGCGCCTCCGCGCTGTGACGCTGCCGAGCCGCTCACCGGGAAGCGGCGAGCTCGGCGCTGATGTGATGAGCCCAGGTCTGGATCCGCTCGGGGTTGCGGAAGTCGCCGCCCTTGCCCTTGCGGACCATGGCCCGGGCGATGAGTCCCGGCGTACTGGCGGTGATGCTGCCGCCGAAGGTGACGTGCTCCCGTGCGCCGAGCCGCTCCATCTGCCGTGCCACCGCCGGCACGGGCGCGATGTCGTGCTGCTCGGCGGAGCTGTCGACGGGGCCGCTGCTGAACAGCCAGACCGGGCGGTGCTTCAGGGAGTCCGCATTGCGTTCGGCGCAACGCTTCGCCTTGCCGCTCCAGTGCCCTGCGTACAGAGCGCCGCCGAGCACCACGGCGTCGTATCCGCGTACGTCGTCCACGTCGTCGGCGGGGAGCACCACGGCGTCGAGGCCGTCCTCGCGCAGCGACCTTCCGATCTGCTCCGCGATGCCGGCGGTGGCGCCGTGCTTGCTGCCGTAGGCGACCAGTACCCGCTTCGAGGTCATGGCCCTCCTCCTTCGATCGGTCCCGCAGGGCAGGTGCCGGATGCCTTCACTGTCCGCCCGACACGGCTTCGGCGCATCGGACCATCAGGTCCCGGATGGGGCCGTTCGGCCCTCTCCCGCCGGCGGGCGGGCGGGAATCCGATGCGCCTCCGCGGCACCGTTCAAGCCGTGGCGTCGGCCCGCAGGGCCAGGGCGATCCCGTCTGCCCAGGCGTCGATCTCACGCCCGTCCACGTAGTCGCCGTAGCGGCATCCCAGGAGTCGGAACAGGAACCGGCCGGTACGGCTGAGGTGCTCGGGCCGGATCACACCGGAGAAGCGGTGGTGATCGCGCGGCCGGAGCAGTCGCTCGATCTCGACCAGCGGCCGTTGCTGCCCCCTGGCGGCGAGCCGGCGCAGGGGACCGGGCAGCGCGGCCGTCATGCCCACGCTGAACATCCACACCGGCACGCCGACGAGGGCCCGCTGCTCGGCCCGGACGAACGCGACGGCAGGGGCGAGCCACGATCCGTCGTGGACGGCGCTGCCCACGATGCAGGCGGCGTGGCGCGTGACGTCGGGTCGCGGAGCTTCCTGCGGGGAGAGCCGGCGCACCTCGACGCTGTGGTCCGCTGCGCGCAGCCGGGCCGCGATGCGCTCGGTGATCTCCCGGGTCGATCCGTGCTCGGTGGCGTAACAGACCAGGACGCTCATGGGACACCCCTCTGATTCACTGCGGCCGGGCCGACCGTTTCCTTGAAGGAGAACGCCGGCGCCGCGCTCCGGCCAGGGCCGCACGGGGCAATCGGGGGCCCGATGGGCCCGTGCGGCCCCGGCCCGCGCCGTTCAGGCTGGGGACATGTCCGAGGTGACGACCACCGACCTGTACGAGGTGACCATGGCCGTGTCGTACCTGCGAGAGGGTATGCGCGGGCCGGCCACCTTCAGCCTCTTCGTCCGGGAGCTGCCACCGGGGCGGGGTTTCCTCGTCGCGGCCGGCCTGGAGCCGGCTCTGGACTACCTCGCACGCTTCCGGATCGAAGCGGACGACGTGGCGGACTTCGCCGCTGCGCTGCACCGACCGCCCGCGGAGCTGACCCCGCTGTTGGGCCTCCGCTTCGACGGGGAGGTCCGTGCCGTCCCCGAGGGCCGTCTCGTCTTCGCCGGCGAGCCGCTGCTGGAGGTCACTGCTCCCCTGCCCCAGGCCCAGCTGGTCGAGACGTACCTGCTCACGCAGCTGTGCCACCAGACCGCGGTCGCCTCGAAGGCGGCGCGCTGCATGATCGCGGCGCAGGGGCGGTCGGTGGTGGACTTCTCCCTGCGGCGCAACCACGGTCCTCAGGCCGGGTGGCAGGCCGCCCGGCTCGGTGCTCTGGTCGGTTTCGCCGGCACCAGCAACGTGGCCGCCGCCACCGCACTGGGCATCCCCGCATCGGGCACCATGGCGCACTCCTACATCGAGTCCTTCGCCTGTGAGGAGGACGCCTTCCGGGCGTTCGCCCGCGCCCACCCGGGGCCCCTGACCTTCCTCGTCGACACCTACGACACGGAGCGCGGCGTGGAGACCGCCGCCCGGGTGTTCGCCGACCTGCGGCGGGGGCCGGGTTGCGGCATCCGTCTCGACAGCGGCGACCTGGGCGCGCTCGCCCACCGGTCCCGGGCCCAGCTCGACGCCGCGGGGCTGACGGACGTACGGATCATCGCGAGCGGCGGCCTGGACGAGTACGCCGTCACCGAGCTCGTCCACGACGGGGCTCCGATCGACGTGTTCGCGGTCGGCACGCGCGTGGGCGTCGCCGCCGACGCCCCGTACCTCGACGCCGCCTACAAGCTGGTGCAGTACGACGGAAGGCCGGTGATGAAGCTGTCCTCCGCGAAGGTCACCGCACCCGCCCCCAAGCAGGTGTACCGGAGCCCCGGCGGTCGCGATGTGATCGCGTTGCAGGAGGAAGAGCCTCCCGAGGGCGCCGTACCGCTGTTGCACACGGTGATGCGGGCCGGGCGCCGCACCGGACCGCCCGACTCGCTCGCCGCCGCCCGGGCACGCTTCGAGGCAGACCTCGCCGAACTACCCGCGGCGGCACGGCGCGTCCACGCTCCAGAGGCTCCCGTTCCGGAAACCTCCCCGGGACTGCGGTCCCTGACCGCCGCGGTGCGCGGCCGTCTCGAAGCGGACTTCGCCGCCGGCACCGGTACGCGGGCCCGAGAGCGACGCCCCTGAGCGGGGGGCGGGCCCGCGCCGCGTGCGGTGCGGTGCGGGGCGGGCTGAGGCCCCAGGCGCCGACGGGCACCCTGCGCGGGCGGCTCACTTCCGCTCTGCCGCGCGGGCGCGCCGCCGCACGACCGTAGCCGAGAACACCCCGGCGCCGGCGGCGGTGGCGGCAAGGAGGGCGAAGCCCCATGCGTAGTCGTCCGTGATGCTCTTGACCAGACCCATCACCAGAGGGGGGAAGAACCCGCCGAGGCCGCCGGCGGCTCCGACGACGCCGGTGACCGCCCCGACCCGCTCCGGTGTCACCAGGCGGGCGACGAGCGCGAAGACGGCGCCCGATCCCGCGCCCAGAGCGGCGGCCATCCCGAGGAAGACGACCGTACCGAGCGGGATCAAGGGCGCCTCAAACATCGCGACGAGCGCGCACGCACACACCACCGTGTACGTCACGACGAGCACGGGGACGGGGTGCGCCCGGTCGGAGAGCCATCCGCCGACCGGGCGCATGGCGACGGCCAGGACGACGAACCCCGCGGTGCGCAACGCGGCGTCGGAGCGACCGAGGTCGTAGGCGGTGGTGAGGTAGGTGGGCAGGTAGACGCTGAAGGCGACGAAGCCGCCGAAGGACATGGCGTAGAGGAAGGCCAGGAGCCAGGTGATGGGCAGCCGCAGCGTGGCCGCGGTCCGCGCGAGCATCGACCCCGTGGTGACGGCCCGACCCGGTTTGTCCTGCAGCAGCATGCGGGCGGCCAGGGCGTACACGGCCAGGGCGGCGGCCACCAGGTCGAAGGGGAAGCTCCGCCCGACGGCGTCGGCCAACTGGACGGTGGTGAACGAGGACAGTGCGGTGCCACCGGTACCGACGCCGAAGATTCCCAGGGCGAGGCCGCGCCGCTCGGGCGGGTACCAGGCGTTGACGAACGGAACGCCGATGGCGAAGGTCGTGCCGCCCAGCCCCAGGAAGAACCCGCCCGCGAGCACTTCTGCGAAGGAGTCGGCCAGGTGTCCCAGGTACAGCACGGGCAGGACCGTCAGGGCCGCCACGACGGGGAACATCCGGCGGGCCCCCCAGCGGTCGGTGAGGGCGCCGACCGGGATGCGGCCCAGCGAGCCCACGATGACCGGCACGGCCACGACGAGGGACTGCTCGAAGGAGCTGAGGTCCAGCTCGTCGCGGAGCGCCGGCCCGAGCGGCGCCAACAGTGCCCACGCCCAGAAGCAGAGCGTGAATCCGATCGTGGCCAGGGCCAACATCCGTGCGGGCTGCCGCGAATCCTGCACAGGAGCCGTTCGGCCGTCACCGTCACTCATCACCGCTCACCGCCTTCTGGTCGTCGCTTCGTGTCGGGGCGCCGTAGCCGCCTCCCCCTGGGGTCTCCACCACGAGGACGTCGCCGATGTCCACGTCGACGGAGGCGCAACCCGCCATCGGGAGGACGGTTCCGTCGGCCCGCTCCACGCGGCCTGCGCCCAGGGCGCCGGGGGCGCCACCGGCCATGCCGTAGGGCGGGACCCTGCGGTGCCCGGAGAGCAGGCTCACCGTCATCGGTTCGCGGAAGCGGATCCTGCGCACGGTGCCGTCGCCGCCGTGCCACCGGCCTCCGCCGCCGCTGCCGGTGCGTACGGAGAACTCCTCCAGCAGCACCGGAAGGCGCCATTCGAGCACCTCGGGGTCGGTGAGCCTGGAGTTGGTCATATGGGTCTGCACCGCCGACGCCCCGTTGAACCCCGGGCCTGCACCGGAACCGGAGGCGATGGTTTCGTAGTACTGGCACCGGTCGTTGCCGAAGGTGAGGTTGTTCATGGTGCCGCTGCCCTCGGCCTGCGCGCCCAGGGCTGCGTAGAGTGCCCCCGTGATCGCCTGCGAGGTCTCGACGTTCCCGGCGACGATCGCCGCGGGGTGGACCGGCGCGAGCATCGACCCGGCCGGGACGATGATGCGCAGCGGCCTGAGGCATCCGTCGTTGAGCGGGATGTCCTCGGCGAGCAACGTCCTGAAGACGTAGAGGACGGCCGCGTTCACCACCGCCGTGGGCGCGTTGAAGTTGGTCGCCAGCTGCGCCGACGTTCCGGTGAAGTCGATCGTCGCCGACCGTTGTTCGCGGTCCACGGTGATGCGTACGCATACGACGGCGCCCGAATCCATCTCGTAGCGGTACGCGCCGTCGGCGAGCGCCACGACCGTCCGGCGGACGGCTTCCTCGGCATGGTCCTGGACGTGACGCATGTACGCCCGGACCACGTCCAGACCGAAATGGCCGATCATCTTGCCGACTTCCTCGACGCCCTTGCGGTTGGCGGCGATCTGGGCCCGCAGGTCGGCGAGGTTGGTCGCCGGGTCCCGCGACGGGTAGGGCGCCCGTGTCAGGAGCCGCAGCGTCTCGGCCTCCCGGAGCCTGCCGTCCTCGACCAGCAGCCAGTTGTCGAAGAGGACTCCCTCCTCATCGATCTCGTGGCTGTTCGCCGGCATGGATCCCGGTGTCAGGCCGCCGATCTCCGCGTGGTGACCGCGGGAGGCGACGAAGAAGAGGATCTCCGCGCCCGGCGCGCCGTCCCGCTCGTCGAAGACCGGGGTCACCACGGTGACGTCGGGCAGGTGGGTGCCGCCGTGGTACGGATCGTTGACCGCGTACGCGTCGCCGGGGCGCATCGCACCGGAGCGGCGGCGTACCACCTCCCTGACGGCGGTGCCCATCGAACCCAAGTGCACGGGAATGTGCGGCGCATTGGCGACGAGGTTTCCGTCCGGATCGAACAGGGCGCAGGAGAAGTCGAGTCGTTCCTTGATGTTGACGGACTGGGCGGTCGACTCCAGGCGGCCCCCCATCTGCTCGGCGATCGACACAAAGAGGCTGTTGAAGATCTCCAGCATGACGGGGTCGGCCCTGGTCTCGACGTCGGCTCCCCCGGACCCGGCGACCCGGTCGAGGCGCAGATGCCCGGTGGTGGTCGCGGTCGCCCGCCAGCCGGGGTCGACGACGGTGGTGGCGTTGGCCTCGACGATGACGGCCGGACCGGTCACGACCGTCCCCGGGCGCAGGTGGTCGCGCTGCCACAGGGGGACCTCCCGCCATGTTCCACCGGTGTGGAGGGGGACGGTGTCCGGTGCTGCGGCGCCGGTGCCGACGGCGGTGGCAGCGGCGGTCGCAGCGGCCGGGGCGGGCTCCGCAAGGCGGCCGAGATCGGGTTGCGGGGTGAGCCCCGTCGCTTCCACCGAGAGGGCTTCGACGATCACGGGGCGGTCCAGGAGGAACGAGTACGTCGCCCGGTGGCTCTCCTCGAACGCCCCGGTCATGGTGGTGGGGTCGGCCAGCGGCACCGTGACCGTCGTGTCGGTGCCGTCGTACCGCAACCGTGCCCGCCGCGTCACCCGGATGCGGTCGGCGGGGACGTCCTCGTCGTGGAGTACGGTGCGGGCCGCGGTTTCCAGGGCGCCCGCCACCGCTTGGATCCGGTGCATGCTCGGCTCTTCGAGGGGCAGTTCCACGGACTGCTCGCGCAGGGTGGTGGTGTCGGCGAGTCCGATGCCGAGCGCGGAGAGCACTCCGGCCATGGGCGGTACGAGGACGGTGCGGATGCCGAGGGAGTCGGCGACGGCGCACGCGTGCTGGCCGCCGGCGCCGCCGAAGGAGGTCAGGGCGTAGCCGGTGACGTCGTGCCCCCGCTGTACGGAGATCCGTTTGACCGCTGCCGCCATGTTGGCCACCGCCACCTCCAGATAGCCTTCGGCCACCTGCTCCGGCAGGCGTCGGTCGCCGGTCTGCTCGTGGATGTTCGCCGCGAGTTCGGTGAAGCGCCGTCGCACGACCTCGTGGTCCAGTGGCTGGTCGCCGTCGGGGCCGAAGACGTGCGGGAAGTGGGCCGGTTGGACGCGGCCGAGCATCACGTTGGCGTCGGTCAGGGTCAGCGGGCCCCCCGCGCGGTAGCTGGCGGGGCCGGGGTCCGCTCCGGCCGAATCGGGTCCCACGCGGTAGCGGATGCCGTCGAAGTGCAGGACGGACCCGCCGCCCGCCGCGACGGTGTGGATGTCGAGCATCGGCGCCTGGAGCCGGACTCCGGCCACATGGGCGGTGGACACCCGCTCGTAGGTGCCGGCGAAGTGGGACACGTCGGTGGAGGTGCCGCCCATGTCGAAGCCGATGACCTTCTCGAAACCGGCCAGCTGTGACATGCGCGCCATGCCGACGATGCCGCCGGCCGGACCGGACAGGACTGCGTCCTTGCCGCGGAAGTGACCCGCCTCGGCCAGACCGCCGTTGGACTGCATGAACATCAGCCGTACGCCGTGGAGCTCCCCGGCCACCTCGTGCACGTAGCGGCGCAGGACGGGCGAGAGGTAGGAGTCGACGACGGCGGTGTCCCCGCGCGGGACCAGTTTCATCAGCGGACTGACCTCGCTGGACAGCGAGACCTGCGGAAAACCGATCCGCCGGGCCAGGGCGCCGATCGCCCGCTCGTGCGCGGGGTGCAGGCTGCTGTGCATGCAGACGACCGCCAGGGCGCGGACGCCGTCGGCGTACGCGCGCCCCAACTCGGCGGCGAGGCCCTCCAGGTCGGGCGGGACCAGTACGGCGCCGTCGGCGGCCACACGCTCGGACACCTCGATCACCCGTTCGTACAGGGCCTCGGGGAGGACGATCTCCCGGTCGAAGATCCCGGGGCGGTTCTGGTAGCCGATGCGCAGGGCGTCCCGGAAGCCGCGCGTGATCACGAGCGCGGTCGGCTCACCGGTGCGCTCCAGCAGGGCGTTGGTCGCCACCGTGGTGCCCATCCGCACCGCATCGATCGCGCCGCCGGGAATCCCCTCGTGCTCCGGGACACCGAGCAGCGCTCGGATTCCCGCGACGGCCGCGTCGCGGTAGCGGGCCGGATTCTCCGAAAGGAGCTTGCGGGTCAGCAGCCCGCCGTCCGGGGACCGGGCCACGATGTCGGTGAAGGTACCTCCTCGGTCGACCCAGAACTGCCATCCGAGATCGGTACTGGCGGCCATGTCGCGCTTCCCTTTCCTGTCCACGACCGACCGCGGGCAGGTTCCCAGCATCACCCACCGGGTACGCCCGGTGACCGTCCGACTCGCCCGACGGGAGATCCGTACCCCGACCGGACCGCCCCGGCCGGGTTGCCGCCGATCCATGGCCCGGCCCGTTCACCGCCCGGGTGCGGTCTCCTGGAGCAGCGCGACGTGACGGGCGACGGCGACGGCGCGCTGGGCACACTCCTGGTAGCAGCGGCCGAGGACCGCCGCGTCGACGGCGTCGCGGACGGCGAGCGAGTCCCCGCCGGACAGCAGGACGCGGCAGAGCTCCTGCTGGCGGCGGTCGATGCCCTCCGCCTGCCGGTCCATGACCGTACGGGGGGCGGACAGCTCGACCACGTCCGCGGCCCGTCCCACCAGAGCGAGGCAGTCATCGCCCAGGTCACGCACGCGGAACCGCAATGCGTCGGGAAGCGGCCCCCTCGACCGGCGCGCCCACGCGATGTCACCGATCTGTCGGACCAGCAGACCGATGCGTCCCGCGTCCTGACCGACGTACATGTCCGTCACCACGGAGCGCAGGTCGGCATCCTCGATCGTGCCGGCCGAGGCGTCTGCCGCGGCCAGGTCGTCCGTCTCGTGCCGGAGCTCGCCCAGCGCTCCGCTCAGCGCGACCATCCCCCGCTCCAGCCCGGCCCCGGGCATCGTCGGCAGGGCCGTCGCCCGGCTCACGGCGGTGTGGGCCAGCCGGAGGATGTGCGCCACGCGCCGCAGGGCCCGCTCCGTGTGCTCCAGGTCTCTGCCACTCATATCGAACCCCTGCTCCTGCACCGCGGCTGCCGGCCACGGCGGCTGGCGCGCCCGCGCAAGCATGGCAGAGGAGGCGGTGGCGGATGGTGGCACGCCACGCGTCGGAACCCGCCTCCCACCAGTGCGGACACCCCGGCCCCCGGATGCGCGCAGGAGGGCTGGGGCCCGGAGGCGCACCATGGCTACATGAGGACTCCATCGAGGATCCGGCCCGGACGGCCTGGACGGCCCGGATGCGACGCCCCGCTCGCCCCCGCCCGCTGAGGACCGTGCCATGACCCCCACCCCGTGCACCGTCGGCAACGTCATGACGAGGACCGTCGTCACCGTCGCACCGGCAGCAGATTTCAAGGAGATCGTCTCCGCCATGGAGCGGTGGAAGGTCACCGCACTCCCCGTCGTCGAGGGCGAAGGCCGTGTCGTCGGCGTCGTCTCCGAAGCCGACCTCCTCCCCAAGGAGGAGTTCCACGCACACCGCCCCGGCCTCATCGAACACGTGCGACACCTCGGCGACACCGTGAAGGCGGGCTCGCTGCGGGCCGATGAGCTGATGACCGCCCCGGCCGTGACGATCCGCCCGAACGCCACCCTCCCCCAAGCGGCCCGGCTGATGGCCGACCGGCACGTCAAACGCCTCCCCGTCGTCGACGCCAACGGAACCCTCAAGGGCATCGTCAGCCGCGCCGACCTCCTGAAAGTCTTCCTCCGCTCCGACGACGAACTCGCCGCCGAGGTACGCAGCGAAGTCGTTTCGCGCGTCTTCCCCGTCTCGCAGCATGACGTCAAGATCGATGTCACGCACGGCATCGTCACCCTGACGGGACGCGTCCGCGATACGGCCCTCATCCCCGTGGCCACCCAGCTCGCCGAGGCCGTGGAGGGCGTGGTCGGCGTGCGGTGCAACCTGGCGTCCCGCTGAGCCCGCCGCGTCTTCAGGACCCCGTGGCACAGGTCGTCGACGCCCGCACCGACCACCCGTACCGCGTGCCGAATGCCGAGTGCCGCACCTAAGGAGCCAGGTCCCGCTTCAGCAGGACGGCGTGGCCCCGTTCGCCCAGAACAGCTGACCAGGTGCGATCGTGCCGGCCGGGCCACGGCGACGCCCTGCGGGCAGCCGCCGCGGCCGTCCGGTCAGCTCTGGAGCTGCTTGGTCAGACCCAGCTGGCTCATGATGGCGCCGGTGTCCAGATAGGCGCGACCCTCGTGGATCTTGCCGTCCTTCACCTCGTAGATGTCGCACGCGTGCACCTTGACGTGACGCCCCGTGGCGGGCACGGTGCCCGCGTGCAGGACCAGGTCTCCGGTCTGCGTGCCGCTGCCCGTGTACTCGACGACCACCGTGTCTCCCTGGGACGTGAGGTGGTCGAGGGTGAACTTTCCGTCGGGCATCGCATCGAACATGGCTTTCGCGAGCTGGGTGAACCCCTCCGGACCCTGCAACGTCCTTCCGCTGCCCTCCTCGATGAGGGTGCAGTCCGAAGCGACGGAAGCGGCGATGGAGTCGTAGTCCCGGTCGTTCCACGCCTGGAACATGTCACGGACGAAAGTTTCGTTGTCAACCATGGGAACCTCCACTCGGGAAACATGCTTTTCCTTCCATGCTGACCCGCCGTGTCCGACCGTGCAGCCCGGCGGGGCAGCGGGCGCCTGACGAGCGGCCGACCGGGACCTCAGCAGAGCTCTGCCCCAACTCGGCCGCATCACCCGTGGTTTGGTGGGTGGCCCCGGTGACCGGACGGCTCCTACGGCGTGGTGGGGGTCCGGCGGCGGGGCATGAGCAGGTACGCCGCCACAGCCAGGGCCAGCGGCAGGAGGGACACGACGAGCATGGTCAGCCTCAGGCCGTTGGTGAAGTCCAGCCCGAGGTCCAGTCCGGACTGCCGGAGCAGGTTCGGGTCGTATCCGGCGGTGCCCGGGCTGTGCGCCATCGCGCTTCGTGTCGCGTCCACGGCCTGATCGGCCTGGGCCGCCGACATACCGCGCGCCTCGGCGTCGTTGAGCCACTGCTGTTGGAAGAAGAGGTTGAGAAGAAGGAGGTAGACGGCGGGCCCGAGCGCATAGCCGGTCATACCGAACGCCGGCTGAACGGAGGCCACGGCGCCGGACTTTCCGGGTGGGGCGTGCGAGAGGATGGTCTCGGCCACTGCGGAGGAGGTCACCAGCGATCCGAGGTTGGTGAGCCAGGTGGCCAGTACGAGGATCCACAGCGCCATCGTGGGCTCGGCGGTGGCCGTCATCAACAACCCGCCCGCGACCAGCACCAGCAGGCCGGTGATGAGGACCGGCCGGGGGGTGTACTTCCCGATCAGGCGCCCGGCGAGGATGACGGCGCCCGCGATCGCCAGCGTGCCGGGCAGGTACAGCAGGCCGATCGTGCGCGGGGAGAGCGCCAGGATCACACTGCCGAACTGCCCCAGGACGAAACTGAACCCCGCGACGATGAAGTTCAGCGTCAGGCTGGCCAGTGCGGCCACGGTGAACGGGCCGCTCCGGAACAGCGACAGGTCCAGGACCGGTTCCGGTGTCCGGCGCTCACGGATCACGAACAGCACGCCGGCGACCACACTGATCACCAACGGCAGCCAGGCCTGGACCTGGGAGATCCCGTTCTCCGCCTCTGCGATGCCGTGGACGAGGGTCAGCAGGGTGACGCCGACCAGGCTGACACCGACGACGTCCACTGCGCGGCGCTTCAGGACGGGGGGCTCGACGACGTACCGGGCCGTCAGCCCGAGCGCGATCAGCGACAGCAGTGGGGCGAGCAGGAACAGCCACCGCCAGCCGACGGTGTCCACCACCCAGCCCCCGACCGCGGGGGTCAGCCCGCACAGCACCATTTCGATGGCCATGAAGATGCCGATGGCCGCCGGTCGTCTCTCCGACGGCACCGATACCTTGAGCAGGGCCAGCGATACTCCCAGCATCGCGGCCAGCGCCAGGCCGTCCAGGAGGCGCATCACCAGCAGGAACACGTAGCCGGGGGAGAGCGCGGACAACAGGTTGACGACCATGTCGCCGACCAGCCCCAGCATCAGCAGCCGCTTGAGCCCGAAGGCGTCCCCGAGACTGCCCACGGCGAGCACGGCGGCGGCCACGACCAGCGTCGCCGCGCCTCCCAGGAACCCGATGACGTCGGGCGGCACGTCGAGCGCCCGGCTGATCTGTGGCATGTTCAGGCTGAGGACCAGCGGGTCGACGGCCGTGATCGTGAAAGCGAGGGAGAGTCCCGAGATGATCGGGAGCAGCGCGATGATGGATCGCGGCTCCGCAGTCGACACAGCAGTACCTCCCGTACGTCGGCCAATGCCGACCGCTCGCCAACCGCTCGCGGACCGGACCGACCGTAACCCGGCCACCACTACCGGGCCGCTCTCCCCGGCCGACCCACGCGGCCCGACACCGGTTCGGACCACCCGGACCCGCGGTGCGGCGCCGCGGTGCGCGCCGCCAGCTTCTTCCCCTGCCCGCTGGAGCAGGGTCCTGACGGGTAAACACCGACCGGTGCGGAACCCGTCTGCCTGTCGATGCGGGGTGGGCTCGCCTACCGTCGAAGCGAGCGGTGCGCAGTCGGCACGCCGCCTGGCTGGGCGTCACCGAGGGCAGCAAGAGGTCAGCAAGAGGTCAGCATCAGTACCGCCAGATCCCACTTCCGGGCACCAAGGACCGATCACTTGCTCTGACCTGCGAAAAAGACCGCTCAGAGAGTCACCTCAACCTCACCGGGAGATACGCATGAGGATGCTGATCAACAGTGCCGAGAGCGTCGTCGCCGACGCGCTGCGCGGGATGGCCGCCGCGCATCCCGAGTTGGACGTCGACGTCGAGCGGCGGGTCGTCGTACGGCGGGACGCGCGGGTCGGAGGAAGGGTCGGGGTGGTGTCCGGCGGCGGGTCCGGGCACGAGCCGATGCACGCCGGGTTCGTGGGGCACGGCATGCTGTCGGCGGCATGCCCCGGGGAGGTGTTCACCTCGCCGGTGCCCGACCAGATGGTGCGGGCGGCTGCGGCTGTGGACTGCGGGCAGGGCGTGCTGTTCGTCGTCAAGAACTACACCGGAGACGTGCTGAACTTCGAGATGGCCGCCGAACTCGCCGAGGAGGACGGCCTGCGGATCGAACGGGTGCTGGTCAACGACGACGTCGCCGTGACCGACAGCCTGTACACGGCGGGACGCCGTGGCACCGGGGCGACGCTGTTCGTCGAGAAGGTCGCCGGGGCTGCCGCGGAGGAGGGTGCCCCGCTGGAGCGGGTCGCGGCGCTCGCCCGGCGGGTGAACGAGTCCTCGCGCAGTTTCGGCGTGGCGCTGAGCGCGTGCACGACACCGGCGAAGGGCAGCCCCACCTTCGATCTCCCGGACGGGGAGATGGAGTTGGGGGTCGGAATCCACGGCGAGCCGGGCCGCGAACGGCGGGCGGTGATGTCGGCCCGGGAGATCGCGGAGATCGCGGTGGGCGCCGTACTGGAGGAGCTGACGGAGACGGGTCCGGCCGACGGGCCGGTGCTCGCCCTGGTCAACGGTATGGGGGCGACGCCGCTGCTGGAGCTGTACGGGTTCCACGCGGAGGTGGCCCGGCTGTTGGCGCAGCGGCGTGTGCCGGTGGCGCGGACGCTGGTCGGAAACTACGTCACCTCCCTTGACATGGCCGGGTGTTCCGTGACGTTGTGCCGCGTTGACGAGGAACTGCTGCGGCTGTGGGACGCGCCGGTCCAGACGGCAGCCTTGCGCTGGGGCCGCTGAACGTAAGGTGAGGCTGTCGGGGCACCGTCCGGCTGATGCCGGAACAGGGCGAGGAGACGGAATTGCGTGACGCGGACTTCTTCCGGCGCTGGATGACGACCACCGCGGCAGCGGTGGAGCGCGAGGCGGACCGGCTGACCGAACTCGACTCCCCCATCGGGGACGCCGACCACGGAAGCAACATGCTGCGCGGCTTCACGGCGGTACGGGTGGCATTGGAGGCGGACCCTCCCACGACACCGGGGGCGGTGCTGCAACTCGCGGGGCGCACCCTGATCTCGACGGTCGGCGGAGCGTCGGGCCCGCTGTACGGGATGCTGCTGCGGAGAACGGGCAAGGACCTCGGGGACGCGGTCGAGGTCTCCGACGACGACCTCCGCAAGGCCCTGTACGCGGGGGTGGGCGCGGTGGCGCAGTTGGGCGGGGCGGCGCCGGGCGACAAGACGATGTTGGATGCGCTGGTGCCGGGGGTGGCGGCGCTGAGCACCTCGTACCGGGCGGCCGGGGACGCGGCGGAGAACGGCGCCCGGGCGACGGTGCCGATACTGGCCCGCAAGGGGCGGGCGAGCTACCTCGGCGAGCGGAGCATCGGGCACCAGGACCCGGGGGCGACGTCATCAGCACTCGTGCTGGCCGCCCTCGCGGACGTGGCGGACGCGGGATGACCGTGCCGGTGGTGGGGATCGTACTGGTGTCGCACAGCGCGGCGGTCGCCGAGTCCGTGGCCGAACTCGCGCGGGGTCTGGCGGCGGGCGGTCCGGTCGTCCCCGTGGCCGCGGCGGGCGGCGCCTCGGGCGGCGGTCTGGGCACGAGCGCGGAGCACATCGTGGCGGCGGCGCGCGAGGTGGACCGGGGCGCAGGGGTCGCGCTCCTCGCCGACCTGGGCAGTTCGGTGCTGACCGTGAAGGCCCTGCTACTGGAGGACGAGCTGCCCCCCGGGTCCAAGCTGGTGGACGCACCGTTCCTGGAGGGCGCGGTGGCGGCGGTGGTTTCGGCATCGGCGGGCGCGCCGCTGGACGCGGTCGCCTCCGCGGCCACGGAGGCTTACGCGTACCGCAAGTCCTGACCGGGGGCCTCGGGGTCCCGCCCCTTCACGGCCGTCCCCTCACGCCCGTCCCCTCGCGCCCGTCCCCAGCGGTCAGGCCCAGCGGGGGACGGGCGGGGACGGGGACGGGGCCGGGCAGGGCAGGGCAGGGCAGGGCCAGCGGGTATCAGCGGCCGCGGAGGGATTCGATGTCGCGGCGGTCGCGCTTGGTCGGGCGGCCGGTACCCCGGTCGCGGATGCCGACCACCGCGGCCTCGACGCGTGTCGGCGCGGGCGGGCTGTTGTCGACGAAGCATTCGGCCGCCACCGGCGCACCCACCCGCTTCGCCACGGGCCGCTTGACCACCACGATGCGCTCGCGCCCGGCGTGGAACAGCCGTACCTCGTCCCCTGCCCGCACCGGCTGCGCGGGCTTCGCGCGTTCCCCGTTGACCTTCACATGGCCCGCCCGGCAGGCGGTCGCCGCGACCGAGCGGGTCTTCGTGAGGCGGACCGACCAGATCCAGGCGTCCACCCGAACCGTGCCCGTGCTCGTGCCCGTCGCCGTTCCGGTTCCCGCAGCAGTTCCCGTTGCTTCATCAGCCATGCCACGACTCTAGCGAGCGCGTCCGGCGGATCCGGAATGCTTCTGGCGGATTCACCAAGAGGTGCAGCATCTGCCATGTAGATCATCCCAATAGAATTGCAAATGCGGGACAGGTGCCCCTACCTTGTCGCACATGCAGTCATACACCATCGGGCAGGCGGCCCGCCTTCTGGGCGTCAGCCCGGACACCGCCCGCCGTTGGGCCGACGCCGGCCGGGTCGCGACGCATCGCGACGAGGCCGGCCGGCGACTGGTCGACGGCCGCGACCTCGCCGCCCTTTGCGTGGAGGTGGGGCAGGGCGTGCCCGCCGAGGACGACGAGCCGTACACCTCGGCCCGCAACGCCTTTCCCGGCCTCATCACCGCCGTCAAGCTCGGGGACGTGGCCGCCCAGGTCGAGATCCAGGCGGGTCCCCACCGTTTGGTCTCCCTCCTCACCCGCGAGGCCGTCGAGGAGCTCGGACTGGAGGTCGGCATGCAAGCCACCGCCCGCGTGAAGTCCACCAGCGTGCACATCGACCGCACCTGACCGGCAGGTCACTGATCGGCCAGCACCTGCACCTGAACGCGTCCCCCCACCCGCTCCGCCCGTCACCGGCGCGGGTCACCACCGCGCGGAACCGGCACCCGGCCCGCACCGACCCGACCGAGGAGCACCACGTGTCCCCGACCCCGAACCGCGGCAGTGCCCTTGCCGCCGCGCTGACCGCCGCCCTCCTCGTGCCCGCACTGTCCGCCTGCGACAGCAGCGACGACAAAGCCGCCGAAGCCAAGGCCGCGCACCTCACCGTCCTCGCGGCGTCCTCCCTCACCGACGTCTTCAAGACCGCGGGGGCCGCATACGAGAAGGCCCACCCGGGCACGAAGATCACCTTCTCCTTCGCCGGCTCCCAAGAACTCGCCGCCCAGGTGAAGCAGGGCGCTCCGGCCGATGCGCTGGTCACCGCCGATACCAAGACGATGGACGGCCTCAAGGCCGACACCAACGCTGCGTCGGTCATCGCCAAGAACCGCCTGGTCATCGCGACCGGCAAGGGCAACCCGTTCAAGATCGCCGGTCTCAAGGACCTCGCCGACACCAAGCTCAAGGTGGTGCTCGCCGCCCCCGAGGTCCCGGTCGGGCGCTACAGCAGGCAGATCCTCGACGCCCAGAAGGTCGAGGTGAAGCCGGTCTCCCAGGAGCCCAACGTCCGCGCCGTGCTGAGCAAGGTCGAACTAGGTGAGGCCGACGCCGGCCTCGTGTACAAGACCGACTCAGCCAAGTCCGCAGGCAAGGTCGACACCGTGGAGATCCCGGACGACCAGAACGCCGTGGCCTCCTACCCGGCCGCCACGCTCAAGCAGTCCGAGAACGCCGGGGCCGCTGCCGCGTTCGTGGCCTGGCTGAGCACCCCCGAGGCCCAGAAGATCCTCCAGGATGCGGGCTTCCAGAAGGCGTAGCCGGCACCGGAGTCGCGAGGCCCGAGAGGCACTGCCCCGTTCGGGGGGGGGAGTCCCTCCAGGTGCGGCCCCTCCAGGTGCGTCGCGCCGCTCCGTTCCCACCCCCGTACGCTTCAGCCAGGAACCCCCATGCGCAGACCCCGCACCCGCACCCGACCCCCCGTGACCCTGGCGCTGCCCGCACTGCTCGCCGTCGCGTTCCTGCTGCTGCCCCTCATCGGCATCCTCACCCGCACCCAGTGGGACGAGCTCGACGCCCACCTCACCAGCCCCGGTGTGGTCCAGGCCCTGCGACTCTCCCTGTACGTGTCCCTCTGGGCCCTCGGCCTCTCCCTGCTCCTCGGCGTGCCGCTGGCCTGGCTGCTGGCCCGCGTCGACTTCAGGGGGAAGGCCTTCGTCCGTTCACTGGTACTGCTCCCGATGGTGCTGCCGCCGACCGTCGGCGGTGTGGCGCTGCTGCTGGGCTTCGGCCGGCGCGGACTGCTCGGGCCGTGGCTGGAGGACACGTTCGGCGTCACCCTGCCCTTCCACACGTCGGGCGCGGTCGTCGCGGCCACCTTCGTGGCCATGCCGTTCCTCGTCATCAGCCTGGAGGGTGCGCTCGGCGGCCTCAAGCAGAGCTACGAGGAGACCGCCGCCTCCCTCGGTGCCGCGCCGGTCCGGGTGTTCTTCACCGTGACCCTGCCGATGGTGGCCCCCGGGCTGATCGCCGGGGCCGCGCTCACCTGGGCCCGCGCGCTCGGCGAGTTCGGCGCCACCATCACCTTCGCCGGCAACCTGCCCGGCACGACCCAGACCCTGCCGCTCCAGGTCTACCTGCTGCTCCAGGACAACCCGGAAGCCGCCACCTCCGTCTCCCTGCTGCTGCTCGCGATCGCCATGGGCGTACTGATCGCCCTGCGCGGACGCTGGACCGGCGCCCCCGGCGCCCCCGGCGCCCGCAGCGCCCGCAGGCCCGACGGGGCGTCGCGGGTCCCCGAGGAGGTGCCGTCTCCCGAAGCCCTGCCGGCCCGGGCCGCCGTGCCAGCCGACGCGGGCGAGCCGGCCCACCCGGCCGGCGCCCTCGCCACCGACCGGTCCGATGTTCGGTCCGGTGTTCGATCCGGCGACCGCAACGACGTCGACCACTGGCCGTTGCACGCCGACGTCACCGGCTTCAACCAGCTCACCCTCGACGCCAACCCCGGCACGACCATCGCCGTCGTCGGCGAGAACGGCGCGGGCAAGACCACCCTGCTGCGCGCGCTCCTCGGCCTCACCCCGCGCGCCCACGCCGAACTCCGGCTCGGCGGGACCGACGTCACCGCACTGCCCCCGCACGAGCGCCAGGTCGCCTGGGTCCCGCAGGACGGGGCGCTGTTCCCGCACCTGAGCGCCCTGGCCAACACCGCCTACGGGCTGCGGGCCCGCCGGGTGCCGCGCGCCGAGGCGCGTCGGGAGGCGCAGCGGTGGCTGGACCGGCTCGGCGTCGGCGGGCTCGCCGCCCGCAAGCCCGCCGAGTTGTCCGGCGGCCAGGCCCAGCGCGTCTCCCTGGCCCGCGCCCTCGCCGCCCGGCCCCGCCTGCTGCTGCTGGACGAGCCGCTCGCCGCACTCGACCAGACCACCCGGGCCCACGTGCGCCACACGCTGCGCACGCACCTGGCCGGCTTCGGCGGAGTCTGCCTGATCGTCACGCACGACCCCGTCGAGGCGGTGTCGCTGGCCGACCGGGTGCTCGTACTCGCCGACGGGCGCACCCTCCAGGACGCGCCGCCCGCCGAGGTCACCCGACATCCGCGTTCCCCGTGGGTGGCCCGGATGCTCGGTCGCAATGCCTGGCCGGGCATCGCGTCGGCCGACGGACTCGTACTGGCCACCGGGGGCCGGCTGGTGGTGGCGGAGCCACTGCCCGAGGGGGCCTCCGCGCTGGCGATCATCGGCCCGGAGGCGGTGTCCGTGCACCGTTACCGCCCGGGCGGCAGTCCCCGCAACGTCTGGCAGGGCTCCGTACGGGAGATCACCGCGGTCGGCAGCCGGCTGCGCGTACTGGTCGGCTCCGCCGAGGTGCCCGATCTGGTCGCGGAGATCACGCCGGAGGCGGCGGCCGAACTGGGCCTCGTCGACGGCACGAAGGTGTGGACGAGCGTGAAGGCCACCGAGGTCACGCTCGTACGGCTCTAACACACCTGCCGTACGGCGAGCCAGTCCCCGGGGGCGAAGGCGTCGACGCCCACCGCGGTCCGGCCGGTGCGCGGGGCGGCGACGGACAGCACGCCGTCCGCCCGGCCGGCGGCGAACGCCGGGGCGCCGATGGTGATCAACGCGGCGCGTTTGCCGGTGGTGCGCCGGAACTCGGCGAGCAGGTGCGCCGTCAGGGCTGCTTCCTTGCGGTCCACGGTGTCCGGTGCATACGCCCGTACGACGGCCAGTGCGCCGGTGTCGGGCTCGCAGGCGGCGACCGTCAGAGCGTCGCGCAGGGCCCGCATCCGGTCGAGACCGCCTCCGGCCACGGTGCGCCGGGTGGTGTCGAGCGACAGGAACCGTACGCCGCGGTGGACGAACGCCGGGTGTCGGGCCCCGGTCAGCACGAAGTCGGCACCGGGGTCCGCGGTGCCCGCCCGACCTCCCCCGACCGGCTGGACCGCGAACCGCCAAGGCCGCGCCCGGATCCCCGCTTCGGTGGCCACGATCGGATCCCGCACCGGCGGCGCGGGATCCGGTCCGGTCGGCGGGATCCGGACGCCGAGCGTGTCGAGCGACAACCGTCCGGGGCCGGAGCCCGCGACCGCCGAGAGTCGGGTCACGGTGAGGGGCAGCTCGGCGGTCGCCGGAAGCGGCAGGGTGAGTTCCCGCCAGCCGGTCCAGTCGACGGCGGGTCCGCGGACCGTGACCGCGGTCCCACCGGCAGCGGCCAGTTCCACGGCGGGTCGGGCCCCGGAGCCGTCGCCGTCCACCCAGAGCGTGAGCGAGCGGGCGAGCTCCGGTACGGGAAGGGGCCGCGGCGGGGCAGCGCTCCCCCGGGCTCCGGCCCCGGGCAGATCCAGGGCGAGCCCGGGGCCGGGGTGCCCCGCGGCCGGGGAGGCGCCCGGGCCGGTCCAGGCGGCGGCGTCGGCCAGCTCGGCGAGGGGGCGGGTCTCCAGGCCCACGCCGAGGGCGAGTTCGGCAGTCGTGCCGGGGGCAGTGCCGGCCTTGGCCGCGCCGGTGGTCCGGACGGTGGCCTTCAGCCGCCCGGCGGCCTGCGGAACGAGGGCGGTGACGGTGAAGCCCCCTCGGCGGTCGTCGGTGACACTCCACTGCGACCGGTCGAAGTCCAAGGTGACGTCGCGGGGTTCGACGACTGCGGCCGTGCCCTGTGCGTCGTATCCGATCAGATGGAATGCGGTGCTCTCGCCCTGCGCCGTGAGACCGATGCGCGCCGGTGTGGGCCGGACCCCGATCAGTCGGCCGAGCACCTCAAGGCGGAGCGTGCCGTGCGCCGTCGTGCGCTGGGCGTGCGCCGTCGCACTTCCGGAGCGCGCAGCGTGGAACACTCCGGCGGAGTCGACTGTTCCGGCCCCGTCGGCGGACCAGAGCGGCGCGCCCGGGGCCGGGCCCAGCAGCGCGTCGTACCCGGTGGCCGTGAGGGTCCGGGTGAGCCGCGGGAAGACCCGGGTGAGCTCCTCAGTGGTGCCGCCGGCGGGTTCGACGCGAAATCCGGTGGTGCGGCCGGTGCCCGCCGGGGCCGTGAGGACGAGCCCGTTGGGGACGGGCCGCAGCTGCCCGTCCGACGGGGAGTTCTCCAGCGCGAGGGCCTTGGCCCCGCTCAGAGCGGCGAGCAGGGTCGAGGAGCCGCCGCCGTCCAGGTTCAGGGCCTCGTACGCACCGAGCCGGTGCATCAACCGGCCGAGCGCGGTCAGGGTGAGGCCGCCGCTGTCGGCCTGGCGGCCGTCCACCGTCAGGATCCTCAGCCTTCGGCCGTCGCGGGAGAGCCCGACGGCCGTACGGGGGGCGGCGGTGTTGTTCGGTGCGCCGTCGTGGTTCTGCGGGACGCCCGCCACGACGAGCGCCTCCCTGCCGCCGACCGCCGCGATCGGCACCGGCCCGGCGACGGGGACGGGCCGTGCGGCGACTGCCACGGCGTCCCCCGGTCGCAGGGCAGCGAGTTCGACGGCGGCTGCGGCGCCGGTGGCAGCCAGCAGGGTGGTACCGGGCTCGGGGCGCTCGGCCGGGGCGGGCGGGGCCACCGGCGGGACGGCTGCCGTAACCCGTCCGTCCCGGACCGTGACGGCGCTGCCGAGGGCGGGCAACGCGGTGCCCGGCCAGTCGGCGGTGTACGCGACCAGGCCCTCGGCGGGCGGCCGGGCCGCGTTGTACCCGGCCAGCCCGCGAACCGCTCCGCCGGGCAGGGTGACGCTTCCGCCGAGTCCGAGGCGCAGGACCCGACCGGTGCCGTCGGCGCCGAATCCGACGGCCGGGGCGGGGCCTGGGCCGGGGGTGGAGGAGTGCAGCAGCCGCCCGGCGCCGATGCCGGGGCCGAGCGGGGCACCCGTACCGCGGATGTCGAAGAAGTCCCCGTTCACCGCGGCGATCACGCGCCGTCCGGGACCGGCGGGGTGGCGGGCGGCGGTGTCGGCGACGGTGGCCGGGCCGCGACCACCCAGGTATTCGGCCCGTACGCCGCTGCTGCCGCCGAGGTCGACGACGAGCTCGTCGATCCGCAGCCAGCGGTCGGTCTCCAGCCGGTCGTACGACTCCAGCCGCACGCCGGGGGCGATCTGCCGGCCGGTACGGGCCGTCTCGATGCCGTCGGAGCCGAAGTCGGTGCCGGAGCCGGCGGCATGCGCCGGAGCCGTGGTGGCGGGGGGACCGAGGGCGGCGAGCGTGACGGCGAGCAGCACCGGCAGCAGCGGACGGAGGGTCAGCACACGGGCAGGATCGCCCCTCGGGCCCTGCTGCCGGGCCGCGAAGGCGTGAACGCCCCGTGGTTTGCCCGCGTTTCAGCCATTCGCCCCGTGGGACGGAGGGCCGGCTCGGTGTTCGGCACCTTCCTTCGGGGTGCCGTTGCGCACGCGGAACGGCACGTCCGGCCCGTTGAGCGCGAACAGGGCGGTCCGGACCTCCAGGGTGGTCAGCGGTGCGACCCCGCCGCCGGGGTACCGGGTGCCGGTCATCTTGTCCCACAGCCGGCCCATCGCTACGTCTCCGCCCCGGTGTCCGGGCGCACCGAGCGCACGAAGTCCTGGAAGTCTTCGAGGACGGCGTCGTGCTGGGCCGCGGTGGCGGTCAGGGCCAGACGGATCGCCGCCCGCTTGTGGGGGTCCTCGACGTCCGACATGGACAGGTACACCTGGGACTGGACGAGGTCGCGGCGCGCGCCGCCCGCGACGGCCGAGAAGGTCACCCGTTGGGTCAGGGCGGGCGCGTCCTCGGAGCCGAGCTCGCGGCGCTGGGCCACCGTCACCGACTGTGCGACCTGGCCCAGCCGCTCGACCGACGCGTCGGCGAGCCCGGCCAGCGTCTCCGTGTCCGCGAGGAACCCGCCGTCGATGGTGATGTTGGCGGTGAAGCCGGCGTCCGGATGCGGATGCACCGCGGCGAAGGCCACGCCCGGGACGTCGGCCTCGTCCGCAGGCGCGGCCGGGAGCCAGCCTTCCGGCAGCCGGAATTCGATCGGCACCGGCAGTGACGTGAGCATGTGGGGCCCTCCTTCCAGGGGAACGTACATCAGTCGAACCAGCCGGTGACGGTGTCCTTGACCGAGCCGGCGGTATCGCCGATCGCTTCTGCCCCGTCCCCGAGGACATCGGCCACGTCGCCGGCAGTCTTGGCCACCTTGTCGGGATCGACGGTGATCTCGAATCCCACTGCGCCGCCGAAGGCGGGCGAGAGTCCCGCCTTGCCGCCGAGCTTCCAGACGCCGGAATCGTCCTTCTTGACGCCCCACCAGGCCTCCGCGCCGGGACCGGCCCATCCCTCGGCCGTCCCACCAAAGCCGATCCCGCCGACCTCCACGCCTCCGGCCGCGGTGGCCTTGGCTCCGGCGAACGCCTTGGCACCGACGGTGAGTTCCTCCTTGGTCGCCTTGACGCTGACCCCGGCCTCGGCGCCGGCGAACCCCTCGACCCGTCCGTAGGCACCGACGGGCCCGTACTCGGCCCGGCCCTCCTCCAGCATCCGTATGCCCGCGGACGCCTCGGCCTTGCCGACGACACCCTTGCCGGTGAAGCCGTAGTTCGCGGTGGCTCGGGCGCCCCCGTAGACGTCCTCGATCCCGGAAAGCTTCAGCCCCCCCGTAAGTCTCAGATCCTTGCGCGGTGGCGTGGAAGAGGTCGGCGTAGGCCTTGACCGAGCCCTCCTTGCCGTACTTGGTGCCGCTGACGGAGAAGCCTGCGGCGGGACCGGTCACCGTGACGCCGTCGGTCTTCGTCTCGGTCTTGGCCTCGTCCGGCTTCTTGACCTTCGACAAGTCGCCCTCGGCGTAGGCGTTGAACCCGTTGAACGTTTCGTCCGCGCCCTTGCCGAAAGCGTCCCTGTTGCTGTCGACGACGGCGCTCTCAAGGGCGATCTTGACGTTCTGGTCGAGTTCGGCGACGGCCTTGACCCGGTCGTCGATGTGCTGCTGCCACTTGGTGACCGCTTCGCGGATGGTGGCCTGGCCGTCGGGGTCGTGGTGGTAGGCACTGCGCTCGGTGGGAGTGAGTTTGGCGTAGTCGAAGGCAACGGTTCCCTGCTCGGAGACGGTCATGCCGGCGGCTATCGCATCATCGCGCGCGCTTTCGAGTTTCTTCTTGAGGTCGGTGAACTTCTCGTGGGCCTCCCGCAGCAGGCTGGCGATGCCTTGGCCTGGACCTGCGCGGCGGAGTACTCGTAGCGGGTCGCCGCGAAACTCGAATGAGCGGTCCCTGCGCTGACTCCGGACCAGTTCTGGCCCATGGTGATCTTCTGTACGGAGTCGCCGTAGCGGGTCTCGACCTTCTTCAGCTCGCCCGCCATCGATTCCCACTTGGAGGCGGCCGTGGTCAGGAGGCCCAGATCCGTGGTCATGACCTCGTGGTAATTCAGCACCCGAACCCCTTACAGCCCGTTCAACTTCGACGGCGACGAGAGGAACTGGTTGCCCAGTCCGGTGTCATTGCGCACGAAGAGACCCGAGGCTCCGCGCAGTGCGGTCTTCTCCGCCGACAGGCGGCCCATCAGGGTCTTCACCTGCTGGTCCCACGTGTCCGCCACCTTCTTCAGGGCGGCGGACGTCTCCCAACCCTCGAAGCCCTTCTGGGCGGTGCTGGTGGCGTCGTCCGCGTGTTCCGCGGCCTTCTTCGTGTTCGGCTCCAGCTCGGTCTCGATCGTGCCCGCCGCAGCCTTCTTCTCCGCGGGCGTCGAAGCGAAGTCCGCGGATCCGCCGCCCGAGCCCGAAGGGTCCAGCGGCACGTGGTTCAACCGCATGTCCACCAGCTGATCCGCGCCGCCCGCGCGGCCCACTTCCCGCTCCTGGCCTATGTGCTCTGCCATCCCGTGCGCCTCCCCGTCGGCTGGTGCTGATCATATGCATGGCAACTTCGCGCAAGCCAAGGGGACTTGGCCACTCCACGGTTCCTTCACCTCGCGCCGCGCCCGCGCCCCGACCCCGCGTCTCGGAGCGTCCGTGACCGCCCGCACGCGCCGTCACACCCCGTCACCGGGGACTCACGCCCGGCTCGGAGAAAGGATTTTGCCGCGGCATGCCGGGCTGGCATGGTTCGATGCACGTCCGCCGCAGCTC
The DNA here is from genome assembly GCF_040612395.1 of Streptomyces sp. NPDC006430. Classification (NCBI taxonomy): domain Bacteria; kingdom Bacillati; phylum Actinomycetota; class Actinomycetes; order Kitasatosporales; family Streptomycetaceae; genus Streptomyces; species Streptomyces sp. NPDC006430. The sequence goes on along the minus strand of NZ_JBEXQA010000001.1, from coordinate 286,023 downwards.
AGCGGCCATCCGTTCGCACGTCATACGTTCCCGTGGGGGGTACACACCGCATGTCCTTCAACGCTCCACCGGGCCCGCCGGCTCCGCCCCAACACCCGTACCCGGCGCAGGCCCACCCGGGGCAGCCCCACCCCGGGTACCCCGGGCCGCCGCCCGGCGTCCCCGTGCTGCGCTCCCCGCAGGCTCTGGCGATCGCCCTCACCGTGCTGCTCTCGATCGCGGCCGTGGTCAACCTGCTCTCGGCGGCCACCGGCGTGTACCTGTTCTCACTCATGCAGCGCCTGCTCACGGACCCGTCGAAGGTCGCCGACGCCACGCTCGACCGGGCGGACGACCTGACCACGCTCGCCGGCGGCCTCCAGCGGCTGACCCTGCTGGCCACGGCGGTCGTCTTCATCATCTGGTTCCACCGCGTGCGCGTGAACGGCGAGACCTTCCAGCCCGACGCGTTCGATCAGACCCGCGGCTGGGCCATCGGCAGCTGGTTCGTCCCGGTCGGCAACCTCTTCATCCCGTTCCGGATCGCGAAGCAGATCTGGAACGCCAGCACCCAGTGGGGACCCGACGGCTCCTACCGCCACGTCTCCACCGCTCCGATCGGCGCCTGGTGGGCGATGTGGATCGCCTCGCTGCTGTTCCACCTTCTCTTCAACCAGCGGTACACGCGGGCCGAGACCCCGGAAGCCCTGCGCGACGCGGCCACCGTGGGAGCCGTCGCCGACGTCCTGACCGTCGCCGCCGCGGTCCTCGCGATCCTCTTCGTCCGCAGGCTGACGGCCATGCAGGCCGTCAAGGCGGCGCAGGGCCCTTACGCGGCGGTGTGACCCCCGTCAGGCGTCAGGCGTCGTGCGCCGCGGCGTGGTGGCCGGGCGCCGCGGCGTGGTGGCCGGGCGCCGCGGCGTGCCCCGGGACGGCGAACTCGCACCACACGCACTTCCCGCTGCCCCGGGGCTCCACGCCCCACTCGTCCGCGAGCTGGTCCACCAGGATCAGTCCGCGCCCCGAGACCGCCCAGTCGCCCGCCTCGCGCCGGCGCGGCAGGGCGCTGCTGAAGTCCTCGACCTCGACCCGGATCCGACCCTCCGAGGTCGTCCGTACGTTGACGTGACCGCCACCGTCGGTGTGCACGAGGGCGTTCGTGATCAGCTCGTCCGCGGACAGTTCGATCTCATCGGCCCGCGCCCAGGCGCCCCAGGCGGCCACTGCCGCCCGAATCAGGTGGCGGGCCATCGCCGGGCCCGCCGGGTCTCCCGGGGTGAGCCGCAGCCGCATCGGGCCCGCGCCGCGCGGGGCAGGGGTGCCGCGGCGGCGCAGCACGAGCAGGGCCATGTCGTCCCCACCACCGGCGTCCCCGATCAGGTCGCACAGGACGTCGGCGAGTTCCTCGACGTCCACGGGCCCGCTGCAGACCGCCTCCATGAGTTCCCGCATGCCTGCCCCGGGGTCGCCGTCGGGCCGTTCGATCAGGCCGTCCGTGCACAGCACCAGAGTGTCGCCGGGGTGCAGTTCGAGGGTGGTGACGGGATAGCCGGAGCCGGTGCCCGACTCTTCGCGCTGCGGCAGCCCGAGCGGAAGTCCGCCGGCCGCCTGGACGCGGTGGCAGCTGCCGTCGCCGCGCCGCACCACCGGGTCGAGGTGGCCGGCACGGACCATCTGGACCGTGCCGGTGTTCAGATCCACCTGGGCGTACGTGCAGGTGGCGAAGCGGTCCGTCTCCAGCTCCCGCAGGAACGTGGAGGCCCGGGCCAGGGCCGTACCGGGTGTGTGCCCCTCGGCTACGTAGGCCCGCAGGACGATCCGCAGCTGCCCCATGACGGCGGCGGCGTCCGTGTCGTGCCCCTCCACGTCACCGATCATCACTCCGACGCGGCCCTCGCCGAGGGGAACGACGTCGTACCAGTCGCCGCCGATGTCCCGCCCCATCCCGGCGGCCCGGTAGCGCACGGCGATCCGGGCGCCGGGCACCTCCGGGATCCGGCGCGGCAGCATGGCCCGCTGGAGTCCCTCCGCGAGATCATGCTCCTGCTCGAAGAGGATGGCGCGCTGCAGGCTCTGCGCGAGGCCGCTGCCGAGCGCGACGAGCAGGTTCCGCTCCTCGGTGGTGAAGTCGCCTTCCCTCGTGTAGAGCAGCCCGAGCGCCCCGACGGCGCGGCCCTGGGCGATCAGCGGCAGGTACACGCCGCTGCGCACGGCGAGCGGCTCGATGTACGGCCAGAGCTCCGGATAGCCCCGCTGGAACTCCTCGCGCGAGGCGATGAAGACCGGCTGCAGGTTCCGTACGGCCTCGCTCATCGGGAACTGCGCGTCGATGCGCGTGTACTCGATCTCCGGGACGTACGAACCCAGCTGCCCTTCCGCGACGAGGTGGATCCGGCCGCCCTCGACGATGCCGAGCATCACGCTGACGGCACCGAGGTGACCGAGCGCCTCGGGGTCCTTGAGGACGTCGGTCACGTCGTTGACGGTGCGGGCGTGGGCCAGGATCGCGCTGGTCCGCTCGACGACGCCGGTCATCCGGCGCCGCCCCTCGACCTGCTCCCCACCTGCGCCGGGCTCCCCAGGGTCGTGGGCCGCGTCGCGGAGGATGCCGATGATCCGGTACGGGCGGCCGTTCGGCTCGCGCAGGATGTGGCCCTGGATGTGGGCCCAGACCGCAGTGCCGTCCCGTCCCCTGGTGCGGACGTACGCCCCGTAATGGCTCCGGCCGTCCTTGAGCGCCTGGGCGACCCGTGCGTCGAGCCGGGCCGCCTCGGCGGGCGGCACCCGCTCGCGCAACCCGTCGGGTGTTCCGCTGAACTCCTCCGGGCGCAGGTCCAGGACTTCCAGGGCAGTGGGGTCCAGATGCATCTGCCCACTGTCGAGGTCCCAGTCGAAAGTGCCCATGCGATTGAGCGCGAGGCTCATGTCCGGCTGCGCGGGCCAGTCGACCTCGGGACTCGCTCCCCTTTCGGCCATGCAGTCAGGGTCTCACCGTTCCCGGACGGGCGCCCGCACAAGGCTCCCGGCGGGGATGCGGCCCCCGCGACCGGTGGTCGGTTCCGACCCGGGGGCGGGTGAATGCGCTCTCAGGTCGGCTCCAGCACGGAGGAAGGCGGGACCGTCGTCTCCGTGGACGGGGGCTCGGAGGGGGACGCCAGACCCTAGGCGGACGGAGTGACGGACCCCGACGGGGAACCGGAAGGGGAACCGGACGTGGACGCCGACGACGACTGCGGCGCGGACGACGACTCGGACTGCGGCGCGGACTGCGGCGCGGACGACGACTCGGACTGCGACGTCGACGGGGACTCGGCCGGAGATGTGGCCGGGGACTCCACCGGGGAGGACGAGGTGACCGGCGGGGTCGGATGCGTCGGCGGGGGCGAAGAGGTCGCCGGGGAGGGAGGCGTCGGCGTGACCGGCGGGGTCGGGAACACCGGCGGCGCCACGGGCTTGTCGTGCCTGCCCTGCTGATGGGCTCCCCGGTCACGCTCGTACCACCGCCGGTCGTGGTGGTCGTAGATCACGAACTTCTCGATGACGGTCGGCGACGGTGCGATGACCACCACCTTCGACGGCTGGTACGAGGGCCAGGGCTGCCCGTGCCGCTTCGGTTCGGCCGTCAGCGCCACCGGGGCACCGAGCGGGTTCCCGCAGGCGCACCGCACCCGCGGCACCCCCCGGCCGTCGACGAGCACCGCCGTCCCGGCCTGGAGCACCGCCTGGTACGGGGTGGCCTTGCCGTCGTTGTAGCCGTGGTTGGTGACCCGGGTGTCCACCATGAGCCGTACGGGGGTGAGCGAGCGCAGGTAGCCGGGCACGGCCGCCGACCGTATGCCGAGCGCACCGGCGAAGGCCTCGTTCTTGGCGGGCTCGGCGGACAGCGCCCTGACCTGCTTCTCCACGTCGCAGCTGGCCACGTCCTTGGTACCGCCGTACAGGCCGGGCGCCGAACCGCTGACGCTGCGGGTGGCCGCGGTGGGCGCCGCGCTCTGCGTGGACGACGGCGGGGCCGGCGGCACGGGAGTGGCCTCCTTCGTAGCGGTGGACTCGGTGAACGGGGCCGGGCCGGTGGCCGCGGCGGGCTGGAGGAACACCTCGCCACGGGCGGAGGGGGAACCGCTCGGCCTGGTGAGCACGACGACCAGGGTCACGACGGCGGCCACCGCCACGAGCACGACGGCCAGCCGGGGAACGGACCGCCACCAGGGGCCGCCGGCCCCTGGTGGCCCGGGGGGCGTTGCCCCGGGCGGAGCGGGCGGCGGGGCCGACGGCGGCCCCTGCTGCCCGCCCGAGAGCGGGCCGGACGGCGGACCTGTGGGCCGCTCCGACGAGGACGGCTGAGACGGCGAGGCCGAGGGCGGCGGCTGCGAGGACTGCGTCGGCCGCTGCGGCTCCTGGCCGGAAGGTTGCGTGGTCACGGGCTCTTCTTCCCAGGCGGAGGAGTTCCGGTCCGCTGTGGACGTTCCGCAGCTCTCGTACGGAAATATCCGGATTTCTTGCACTCCTGCGGACCATTGTGTGCGCCGTTCAGATGGTGGCCGCAAGCCGAGCGTGCCTACCGTGGCACCGTGAGCAGTCCGTCGTCACCAAGGTCGACATCCGAGGGCTCCGCGCGGGCATGGCGCGACGCCCTCGTCGCCGTCGTGGCGGGCTTCGTGGCGATGATCGCCGTCTCCGCGGCGGGACTGGCCTGTGCAGGAGCGACGGACCTGCCGGACGGCGCGTTCCCCCGGGTGGTCGCGGCGGTCGTCGTGATGGCGGCCGGCGGTACGGTCGAGGTGACCGGCGGGGCGGGCTTCCTGGCCGAGGCCGACGCGAGCCTGTCCTTCCTCCCGCTCTCGGTCAGCCTCGCCGGCGCGCTCGCGGTCGGCTCCCTCTTCCTGCGCCCCCTGCACAACCGGGCCGTGGCCCGGCCTCGCGAACTGCTGGCCCACGCGGTCCCGTTGGTCGTGCTGTGGCTGCTCGCCCTGACCGGCACGGCGCTCCTCGCCCGGCAGACCTTCGGCATCTCCACCGGCGACTCCCCTCTGGGGGACATCGGCGAACTCCTCGACTCCGCCCCGACGGTCGGCTTCCGGGCCGCGGTCCCGGCGACGCTCCTGTTCGGACTGCTCTGGATACTCGGCCTGCTGCTGATCGCCCTGCTGATCTCGCGTCGCGCACCGCTCCCGACCCAGCTGGTCCGCTTCCACGCAGCGGTGCGGCCCGCCGCCTTCGCCACCGTGGCGCTGCTCCTCGCGTACGTCGTCCTCGGCGTCGGCGTCGGTCTGGTGGTGGCCGCCACGCAGGGCCACGCGTCGCGGACCTTCGCCGTGATCCTGCTCGGCCTGCCGAACCTCGCCTGGCCCGCGCTCACCCTGGGTCTCGGCGGAGCCTGGGAGGGCAAGGTCGAGGGTCCGTTCGGGCTACCGATGCCACGGCTGGTGGACCAGGTACTGCGCGGACCCGACCTGTCCACGGTAGACGTGGCCTCGCTCGCGCAGCGGGACTCCCGGGCCTGGTGGCTGGTGGTCGTGGCCGCCGCGCTGCTGCTCGGCGCGGGCTTCGTGGCAGCCGTACGCTCCCCCGCTCACGTCCGACCCTGGCAGCACGCGCTGCACCTGGGCGTGGCCCTCGCCCTCGCCGCCCTGACGACGTGCCTGCTGGCCGCCCTCCAGGCCCGGTTCGGGCTGTCCCTGCTCGGCATCGGTGACGTCGGCGGGCTGGGCGCCAAGGTGGAGCTCAGCCCCGTGCTGTGGCGCAACGTGGGCCTCGCCCTGCTCTGGGGCGCGCTCGCGGGCTTCCTCGGCGCCCTGCTGGCCCGCCCGATCCACCGCCGCGGTCTCGTCGAGGAGTCGAGGAACAGCCTGCGGTCGTCGACCGGTGACCGGTGACCTCGCCTGACCCCGCCTGACCTGGCCGTGCCCGTACGTAGTGACCTGGCCGTGCCCGTGCGCGGTCCCGCGCTCCCGCGCTCCCGCAGCCGACCGCCCCGACGCACCCGTGGACGTCACCGCCCTCGCGGTCGGAAGACCGGAGCCGCCCAGCGCGGTGGCTCGGGCACGGGCTCCGGGTCGCGGCCCGGGGCCTCCACCGACAGCCTCGTCGGCGGATGCCGCGGGGCGACCTCGCCGGGCACGGGGCCCGCTCGCGCTCCCGCCAGGCGCAGCGCCCTGGTGAACTCCAGGCAGCTGCTCCACCGGTCGTCCGGCGATTTGGCCAACGCCTTCGCCAGCACCTCGTCCACCGCCTCCGGCAGATCGGGCCGCCGCGCGCTCACCGGGGGCGGCGGATCGTACTGGTGGGCCCACAGCAACGCCATGTCGTCGTCCCGCTGGAAGGGCGGGCTCCCGGTCAGCGTCTCGTACACGACGCACCCCAGGCTGTAGACGTCGCAGCGCGCGTCGACCGGCTTCCCGGAGATCTGTTCCGGCGCCACGTAGTCCAGGGTGCCCACGAACTGCCCGACGCTCGTGAACCCGGTCAGCGACAGCGACTTCTTCGTCAGTCCGAAGTCCGTCAGGTACACGTGCTCGGGGTGTTCGCTGTCCGTTCCCGCCGCGACCAGGATGTTGCCCGGCTTCACGTCCCGGTGCACCAGGTCGTGGTCGTGCGCCGCGTCCAAGGCCGAGGCCACCTGGCCCGCGATCCGGGCGGCGGTCTCCACCGGCAGCGGCCCGGTCCGGTCCAGCATCGCGCGCAGGTCCTGCCCGGGTACGTACCGCATCGCGATGTAGAGCAGCCCGTCGGTTTCCCCCGCCTCGAAGACCGGCACGATGTGCGGGTGGTCGATGGCTGCCGCGACCTTCGACTCGTGGGCGAAGCGCTGCCGGAATACGTCGTTGCGGGCCAGTTCCGGCGCGAGCAGCTTCAGTGCGACCCGCCGGTCCAGCTTCAGGTCCCGCGCGAGGTAGACGACCGCCATGCCGCCGCGGCCGATCTCGCTCTCCACCACGTAGCCGGCGATCTGCTTGCCCCGCAGGTCGGACGGCCGCCCGCCCAGGGATTCGGCGGTCATCACCGTCCTCCGCTCTCCGGCGGCGTCACGACCCGCGTCGGTTCGTGCCCGGCTTCCGGGCCGGCCGGTGGGCGCTGCGCCGTGTCCGGCCGTATGTCGGCCCCTTCGGCGTGCCCCGCCTCCGCCACGTGCGACGGTTCCCGCTGCTCCGGGGACGCGTACGGCTCCTGCGCGGCCGGGTCCCCCGGGCTCGCGCCGACGGCGTACGTCATCAGGCGGGTCCCGTCTCCGTACATCCACCGTCCGCTGGACCCTTCGTACAGCCAGACGGACTCTGCGTCGACCACGATCCCGACCCGCAGCCCCCGGGTCGCCCGCCGGAAGGCCTCGGTGTCCCCCCGCCCCGAGGCGAGTTCCTCGGCGGCCCGCCGGTAGCGGTCCAGGGCCTCGGCGCTGCGCACGAGCAGGGGCAGAGGGTCCTCGGTGCGCGTCAGCGGTCGCCCGCCGGTCGGCGGCGGCTGGGGCACGGCGACCAGCAGCCGGCCGTCGACCCAGGCCGACCAGCCGTTGGCGCAGAGGATCTCGCCCCACTCCCCGCGCCGGGACAGCAGTTGCACGGGCAAGAACGGGTCCAGGGACACCGTCTGGCGGGACGTGTCGGGCTCCTCCCAGGCGGGCAGCCCCTCCGGGGGGACCACGTGGGAGGGGTGGAAGTCGACGGGCCCGGGCAAGCTGGTCATCGCGCCTACTTCCGCATGATCGCGGGCTCGTGGCGGCGCAGCAGCCGTACGACCAGCACCCCGAACAGGACGGACAGCGCCACCAGCATCCCGAGGTCCAGCAGCCACACGCCGACGCTGTGTGCGAAGAGCGGGTCGTCGGTGAGCTTCCCGGGCACGATCGCACCCAGGTCGATGGTGGCGGCCATGGCGCCGAGTGCCCAACGGGAGGGCACCAGCCAGGCCAGCTGCCCGATCACCGGTACGCCGTCCAGCTGCAACAGGGCACCGCAGAAGACGACCTGGACGATGGCGAGGAGGACCAGCAGGGGCATGGTGACCTCCTCCTTCCTGACCAGGGCGGACACCAGCAGGCCGAGCATCATCGCGGTGAAGGACAACAGGGCCACCGCGATGGTGATTTCGACGAGTGGGGGCAGCAGGACCCCCTTCCCGTCCGGTGCGTTGAGGTCCACACCGAACAGTCCGACGAGCGTCAGCACCACACCCTGGGCGACGGTGATGGCGCCGAGCACCATCACCTTGGACATCAGGTAGGCGGATCTGGACAGTCCGACGGCCCGCTCCCGCTGGTAGATGACGCGCTCCTTGACCAGCTCGCGCACGGCGTTGGCGGCGCCGGTCAGCACGCCGCCGACGCACAGGATGAGCAGGGCGTTGATCGCGGTCTCCGCGGTGAGGGTGTTGCCGGCCAGCGCCCGGGCCATCGCACCCATGACGAACGGCAGCGCGATCATGATGACGAGGAAGGTGCGGTCCGCGCTGAGTGCGGCGGCGTAGCGGCGCATCAGCGTGGAGAGCTGCGAGCCCCAGCTCTGTGCCTTGGGCGGCGGGGCGACGAAGCCGGTCGGCTCGACGTGGTCCCCGCCGACGCGGGGCTGCCGCGTGGCGTTCCGTACGTACGTGCGGTGCTGCGGGGAACGGCGGTACTCGCCCGCCCAGTCCCGCCCCTGCTGGTTCTCGAAGGCTTCGAAGGCTTCGGGCCACTGGGCGAACCCGAAGAAGTCGAGGGTTTCCTCGGGCGGCCCGAAGTACGCGATCCGGCCGCCCGGGGCGAGGACCAGCAGCCGGTCGCAGACGTCGAGGCTGAGCACGCTGTGGGTGACGACGATGACGGTGCGGCCGTCGTCGGCGAGTCCGCGCAGCATGTGCATCACGGAGCGGTCCATGCCCGGGTCGAGGCCGGAGGTGGGCTCGTCCAGGAAGAGCAGGGAGGGCTTGGTCAGGAGTTCCAGGGCGACGGAGACGCGTTTGCGCTGGCCGCCGGAGAGGCTGTGGATGGGCTGGTCGGCGCGCTGCTGGAGGCCGAGTTCGCCGATCACCTCGTCTACGCGGGCCTGCCGTTCGGCCGGGGCGGTGTCCTGTGGGAAGCGCAGTTCGGCGGCGTAGGTGAGGGCGCGGCGGACGGTGAGCTGCGCGTGCAGGATGTCGTCCTGGGGCACGAGGCCAATGCGGCTACGCAGTTCGGCGTAGTCACGGTAGAGGTCGCGGCCGTCATAGACGACGGTGCCGTGGTCGGCGGGGCGCAGTCCCGTGAGGGCGCCGAGGAGGGTGGACTTGCCGGCTCCGCTGGGGCCGACGACGGCGAGCAGGCATTTGGCGCCCACGGGGAAGGAGACGCGGTCGAGGAGGGTCTTGCGGCCGTGGTCGACGGCGACGGAGAGGTCCTGGACATCGAGGGAGACCTCGCCGGTGTCGACGTACTCCTGAAGCTGGTCGCCGACGAGGCAGAGGGCGGTGTGGCCGATGCCGATGATGTCGCCCTCGGCGACCGGGGCGCGTTCGATGCGGGTGCCGTTGAGGAAGGTGCCGTTGTGGCTGCCGAGGTCGGCGATCTCGTAGCTGCCGTCGGCGAGGGCGTGCAGTTCGGCGTGCCGGCGGGAGACGACGAGGTCGTCGATGACGAGGTCGTTCTCGGGGGCCCGGCCGATGCGGACGGCGGTCCGGGCGGGCAGCGGGCGTACGGTGGTCGGCTGGCGGAAGGTACCGGTCAGGGACGGGTTGGAAACCGATGACGGTCGCGAGCCGACGGGCGTGCCGGTCGGGGCGGGGCCGAGGAGCAGCGCGCGCGGGCCGTCGGAGGCGCTACCGAAGCGCAGTTCGCTGCCGGCGCCGACGCTCCATTCGTGGATGCGGTGGCCGTCGGCCCAGGTGCCGTTGGTGCTGTTCTCGTCCTCCACCGTCCAGTGGTCGCCTTCGGGGCGCAGGATCGCGTGGTGCCAGGAGACGCGGGCGTCGTCGAGGCAGATCTCGCAGAGGGGGTCCCGGCCGACGTGGTACGTCCGGCCCGGGCTGATCGCGGTGGTGCCCGTGTCGGTTTCCAGGACGAGCTCGGGTGCGGTCGGCACACCGGGGCGCTGGGCCATGAGCAGATTTTCCCACGATCCGACCGCGCCAGCATAACCGCAGGTCAGCGACCTCTTATGGGTAATGACAACGGTCCCCGTTGCAGCCTTTGCCCATTGCCTGACGGTGCGCTTCACTTCACGCGTCGGAACCGAACACACGGGGGACGCCATGAGTGGGCACGATCACGCGCACGACGACCGCGGCCTTGCCGCCGGCCACGATCACGGAGGCCACGGCGGGCACAGTCACGGCGTCTCCGCCGATGCCGACCGGCGCTGGCTGGCCATCGCCCTCGGCCTGATCGGCGCGTTCATGGCGGTCGAGGTGGCCATCGGCGTCGTGGCCCATTCGCTGGCGCTGATCTCCGACGCCGCCCACATGCTCACCGACGCCGTCTCGATCGTCCTCGCCCTGATCGCGATGCGGCTCGCGGCCCGCCCGGCGCGCGGCGGATTCACATACGGCCTCAAGCGCGCGGAGATACTCTCCGCCCAGGCCAACGGCCTCACCCTGCTCCTGCTCGCGCTCTGGCTGGCGTACGAGGCGGTCCGGCGGCTGGTCGACCCGCCGCCGGTGGCGGGCGGGCTGGTCCTCGCGACGGCGCTCGCGGGCATCGTCGTCAACATCGCCGCCGCCTGGTGCATCTCGAAGGCGAACCGCTCCTCGCTCGCCGTCGAGGGCGCCTACCAGCACATCCTGAACGACCTGTTCGCCTTCATCGGCACCGCCGCGGCCGGCCTGATCGTACTCACCACGGGGTTCGTCCAGGCCGACGCGATCGCCACGCTCGTGGTCGTGGTGCTGATGGTCAAGGCTGGCTACGGGCTGGTCCGCGAGTCCGGCCGGATCTTCCTGGAGGCCGCCCCGGCCCATCTGGACCCGGACGAGGTCGGTGACCGGCTCGCCGGACACCCGCCCGTCACCGAGGTCCACGACCTGCACATCTGGACCATCACCTCCGGGCAGGCGGCGCTGTCGGCGCACGTCCTGGTCGAGCCGGCGGGCGACTGCCACGCCGTACGTCGCGACCTGGAGCGGCTGCTGGACAAGGAGTACGGGATCACGCACACCACCCTCCAGGTGGACCATGCACAGGAGGCCCTGCTCACGGTCGGCCGCCCGGGCGAGGACCCGGCCGATCCGCACTGCGCGGACGCGCACGGGCCGGTGCACCGGCAGGGCCCGCACGACCACTGACCGCCGGCAGCGGACGGCCGACCACCGGCCGCTGACCGCGGATCGCGGCGCTGGCACGCGCGCTCGCGGGGCATACATGGACGCATGACGCAGAAGCGCAGCGCCGGACTCTTCCTGTTCCGCACGGCCCCCGGACCGACCGCCCCTACAGACCGCGACGTCGAGGTGCTGCTCGGCCACATGGGCGGCCCGTTCTGGGAGCACAAGGACGAGGGGGGCTGGGCCATCCCCAAGGGCGAGTACGAAGCGGACGAAGCCCCGCTCGACGCGGCCCGCCGCGAGTTCACCGAGGAGATCGGCCTGCCGCCGCCGGACGGCCCGTACCTGCCGTTGGGCGAGCTGCGGATTCCCGGCGGCAAGCTGGTCACGATCTGGGCCGTGCGGGCGGACCTCGATCCGACGCTGATGGCGCCCGGGACGTTCACGATGGAGTGGCCCCCGGGATCGGGTCGGACGGAGGAGTTCCCCGAACTGGACCGGGTGGCCTGGTTCGCTCCCTCCGTGGCCAGAAAGAAGCTGATTCTCTCTCAGATTCCTTTCCTGGAGAGGCTGTTGGGGCTACTGGAGGGTTGACTCGACCTTGACTTGCCAACAAACCCCAGCTGCATGGACATTGCACATATGACGAGCGTCGTGCTGGTGGGAACCTTGGACACCAAGGGTGTCGAGTACGGCTGGCTGCGCGAGGGGTTGCTGCGCACCGGCGTCGAAGTGATCATGGTCGACGCGGGGATCATGGGCGAACCCCGGGTGCCCGCCGATGTGCCGCGCGAGGAGGTGGCCCGGGCAGCGGGAACGGAACTGTCACACCTGCGCGCGGACGCCGACCGGGGCGCGGCCGTGACCACGATGGCCGAAGGCGCGGAGGCGACGCTGTTGCGCCTGCACGCCGAGGGCCGGCTCCACGCGGTGCTCGCCATCGGCGGCAGCGGCGGCACCTCCATCGCCACCCGAGCGATGCGCGCACTGCCGCTGGGCGTGCCGAAGCTTATGGTCTCGTCCATGGCGTCCGGGGACGTGGCCCCGTACGTCGGATCCTCGGACATCACGATGATGTACAGCGTGGTGGACATCGCGGGGATCAACAGCATCTCGGCGCCGGTCCTGGCGAACGCGGTGGAGGCGGCTGCCGGGATGGCCAAGGCCTTCGAACGGGCCTCCCTGGAGCTGCGCCGCCCGGCCCGGCTGGGAGCCGGCTCGCGTCCACTCATCGCGGCGAGCATGGCGGGCGTCACCACGACCGGCGTGGACGCCGCCCGCGAGCGGATGACCGAACTCGGCTACGAGGTGCTGGTCTTCCACGTCAGCGGCACCGGCGGACGCACCCTGGAGACCCTGGCCGGCCAGGGCATCTTCGCGGGCGTGCTCGACCTCACGCTCAGCGAGCTCGCCGACGACCTGTGCGGCGGCATCCTGACGGCCGGCCCCGACCGGCTGAGCGCGGCCGGGCGGGCCGGGATCCCGCAGGTGGTGAGCCTGGGAGCGCTGGACATGGTGAAGTTCGGGCCGCCCGGTTCGCTGCCCGAACGGGTCCGCTACCGGCGGGTCCGCGTACACAACCCGTCCATCACGGTGATCCGTACGACCGAGGCCGAGTGCACGGAACTCGGCCGCCGCATCGCCGCGAAACTCCGCCCGGCGACCGGGCCCACCGCGGTCTGCCTCCCGCTGCGCGGCCTGTCCACGCTCGGTGCGCCGGGCGGCCCGTACTACGACCCCACCGCGGACCGGGCCCTGTTCACGGCGCTGCGCGAGGGGCTGCGGGGCAGCACCGCCCGCCTCTACGACTACGACACCCACATCAACGACCCGGCCTTCGGGCGGGCGGCGGCCGACCGGCTGCACGCCATGATCGGCGCGGCGCGGGCCGCGGCGTAACCGCCCTGTGAAATACCCCGCAGGGTTGGGAACCAGCCGTGGCGGAAACGTGTCCCTGGGTGTGGCCGGTCGGAGCGTGACCGCGCTCGAAACTCGGTGACGCCACGGACGGGGGCAGACGATGAAGAACGTGTGGACGGTGCCCGGCTATGCGCAGGTCCGGGAGCTCGGCTCGGGCGCCAGTGGCCGGGTGGTCCTCGCCGTCCACGAGGCCACGGGCACACCGGTCGCGGTGAAGTACCTCAGCGACCGGCTGCGCGAGGACCCGGCGTTCGTCGGGGAGTTCCGGGCCGAGGCCCGACTGCTCGGCGGACTGGACACGCCGTACGTGGTTCGGATGTACGAATACGTCGAGCACACGGACTCGCCCGGCGGCGCCGCCATCGTGATGGAGCTGGTGGACGGGATCTCCCTGCGCGCCCTGCTGAAGCAGGCCGGGCAAGCCGACCCCGAGGCCGCACTGGTGGTGCTCAAGGGCTCGCTGCTGGGCCTGGCCGCGGCGCACCGGGCCGGCGTCGTCCACCGTGACTACAAACCCGAGAACGTCCTGGTGGCGGCGGACGGCTCCTCGAAGCTGGTCGACTTCGGGATCGCGGCCCGGCGCGGCACCACGCCGGGGGTGGCGGGCACGCCCGCCTACATGGCCCCCGAACAGTGGCAAGGCCGGCCGGCCTCGCCCGCGGCCGACGTGTACGCGGCGACGGCAACCTTCTTCGAGTGCCTGACCGGGCGCAAGCCCTTCGCCGGGGAGAACTTCGCGGAGCTCGCCGTCCAGCACATAGAGGCGCCGGTACCGGAGACCGAGGCGCCCGAGCCGGTGCGCCCGCTGATCCGTCGGGGTCTGGCCAAGGTCCCCGAGCAGCGGCCGGAGAACGCCGAGGCGTTCGTGACGGAGCTGGAGGGCGTGGCGCTGGCCGCCTACGGGCCGGACTGGGAGGAGCGCGGGCAGCGCAAGCTCGCGGCACTGGCCGCGCTGCTGCCATTGCTGTTCCCCTCCGCCGGCGCCCCGGCCTCCGGGACCACGGCGGTGGCGACGACCTCCCTCGGCAACGGCTCCGGCTGGGCCCCCGGCAAGCGCGGCCTGATCGCGGCCGGCGCGGCGCTGGTCCTGGGAGCGGTGGCCGCGCTCACCTACAGTGCGGCCGGCGCGGAGCCCGGCGGGGCCTCGGCGCTGAACGCGTTCGCGACGTCCAGCGCCAGCCCCTCCGGTACGGGCCCGACGCCGGCTCAGGGGCCGAGCGCTTCGACCACGCCGTCCCCGTCAGCTTCCCCGTCCCCCTCCCCCTCCCCCTCCCCGTCGGTTTCGCCCTCGCTCACCCCGAGCCCGAGCTACTCGCCGTCGGCGCCGCCCACGACCACCCCGCCCACGACGAAGCCGCCGACCACCCCGCCGCCCTCGCCGAAGCCGACGGTGGTCGTCGGGGCGGTGTCCGTCACGATCCGCCAGACGGGGTCGTGGGTCGGCCAGGCGACCGTCACCGTCGAGGCGAAGGGCACGGGCCCGGTGACGGTGGTGCTGGAGTGGTTCACCGGTGACGCGGCGGGCAAACTCGGCACGCCCGACGGCTCACCGGACACCCTCATCTACCAGCCGGGCGCCGCGGTGTCGCTCGGCCAGGCGCACACCTTCTCCGGCCGGGGCTGTTACTGGGGCGTGCGGGCCACCACCAAGCCCGCCGCCGGTAACGGTTCCTCGACGGCCCAGGTCTTCATCAGGCGGTGCACGATCTCATGAGCGACGACGACTACAGCGCCACCGTCCTGGGCAGCCACTGGTTCAGCGGTCCGCCGCAGCCGCAGGAGGCCGTGCCCGACCGGGTCGAGGGGTCGGTCATGCGGTTCGGGCCCGGGGTGACCGCGGCCATGCCCGCTCCGTTCCCGGTGGTCGCCACACCGGTACGGCGCCGGCGGCTGGGCGAATGGCGCCGGTACACCCTGGCCGCCGTCGTGCTGCTCGCGGTGCTCGCCTACCTGGCCTGGCAGCGGTACGGCCCGGCCCTCGAGGTGCGGGACGTGAGCGTGGCGATCGCCGATCCACAGGGTCCCGGCTGCGACGCGACGGCCGACGTGGTGGCCGTCGTACGGACCAACGGGCGTCCGGGGACCCTCACGTACCGGTGGGTGCGCAGCGACGGCACACGGTCGGAGCAGTTGACCGAGCGGGTGCCGCGCGGGCACGAAGAGGCCCGGCTGCACCTGCTGTGGACCTTCCAGGGCCGCGGCACCTACGCGGCAGAGGCCAGGGTCGAGCTGCTGTCGCCCGGGCAGCGCACCGCCGCGGCGCAGTTCACGTACCGCTGCGCCCGCCAGCCGTAGGAACCCGTACGGGTGCCCCGTCCGCGGGGGTGGCCCGCAGCCGCTCGGGGGAGCAGCTGCGGGCCACCGCGCGACCTGTCCGTGGCAGGCCGGTCAGAAGCGGGCGTGGGCGGTGATGTCCGCCTCGAACTCGCCCGTCATCGCAGGGGTCACCGTCGGCCTGCACTGCGCGACCGCCGCCAGGTAGTCCCCCGTGGACGCGCCGGGTTGGGTCGCCGCCGTGCCCCGTGCGCCCACCGCCTCCAGGTCCCGTTCGAAGGACACCTGAGCCGCGATCCGTGCCGCGTGCTCGATGTCGGCCGGGGTGAACAACGCGCTCGCCGCCACCAGCGCGGCCACGTCAACGTCGGCCCGACCCGCCGTGTGGCGGGACCAGATCGCGGCGCGCGCCCCGGCGTCCGGGGTGCCGATCGGGATCAGGTAGTCGAAGCGTCCGGGCCGCAGGAAGGCCGGGTCCAGGGAGCGGACGGAGTTGGTGGCGCACACGAGCAGTCGCTCGTCGCCCTCCCGGAATCCGGGGATCAGCTTGAGCAGTTCGTTGGTCACCCCGTGGATCCCGCCGGGCTGCGCGGGCTCCGTGCGCACGGGCGCTATCTCCTCCACCTCGTCGATGAAGACGAGCACCCGTTCCAGCTCGGCGATCCGGGCGAAGGCGTCGCGCAGCGCGGCCGCCAGGTTGCCCTCGTCGGCGAGGCGGGAGGGCAGGAGTTCCACGAACGGCCAGCCGAGTCGGGAGGCGATGGCGCGGGCGAAGGTGGTCTTGCCGGTTCCGGGCGGGCCGAAGAGGGTGATGGCGCGCGGCGGCTGCACGCCGTGCGCGGCGGCCCGCTCGGGCTCGGCGAGCGGCAGCACCACGCGCCGCTCGATGAGGTCCTTCTCCGTCTCCATGCCGGCGACCTTGGACCACAGGTCGTTGGGGAGGAATCGGCCGCCGAGGTCGTCGAGGAGGCCGGCCGCCGGTCCGTGCAGCGGCTCGGTCTTCTCGAAGTAGGCGACGGCGGGCTGGCGCGTGTAGCCGGCGTTGAGCAGGCCCTCCCCCAACAGGTCCTCCTCGGGCAGGACGTACGCGATCCTGCCGACGCGGGCGGCGATGAGCCGCCGCTCCAGCTCCACGAGCAGCGCACTGGCCAGGCCCCGGCCGCGCCAGCCGGCGGCGATCGCGATGCGCATCACCCAGGCCCGCTCGCCGGTGACGCAGGCGAGGGCCGCGCCGATCGGGACTCCCTGGTGGACTGCGACCACGCAGGGCTGCCGGTCGGTGAGGGCGCTGATGCACTCGGCGAGCGAGAAGACGGACTCCTGGCCGAGTTCGGCCGTGGTGTCGATCAGGTGGACGACAGCGGCGAG
This sequence comes from Streptomyces sp. NPDC006430, assembly GCF_040612395.1. Lineage (NCBI taxonomy): Bacteria > Bacillati > Actinomycetota > Actinomycetes > Kitasatosporales > Streptomycetaceae > Streptomyces > Streptomyces sp. NPDC006430. Next base: position 269,277 of record NZ_JBEXQA010000001.1, on the reverse strand, counting down.
ATCGCTCTCGCGGTAGTCGTGGATCAGCCAGTTCACCGGGTACCGCCCCTCGTTCGTGCTCCTGCGGCGAGGCTAGGGGCGGTGGGGTCCGGCGATCACGCTCCGCGGTGCACAACAGCCGGTCCGGAAACCGTCCGTGTCGTCCATAGACCGGCCGGTCGTTTCGCCGCGGGTGTGCGCGTACGAACGCCGAAGGCGGGTGCTCAGGCCGCCCGGGGGTGGGCCGCCTGAGTGTGCGATCCCAGCCACGACAGCGAGGCACGGGCCAGGTCCGGCCAGCCGTGGTCGATGATCAGGGAGTGGCCGCGGTCCTCGAAGCACTGGAACTCGGTGGTCGCTCGCGAGTGCCGGTACTGCTTGTAGGTGGAGCGGATCAGCAGGTCCGGGACGGTGTGGTCGAGCTTGCCGGAGAGCAGGAGCAGCGGGCCGCGGGTCTCGTTCCGGGTGTCCACCCGGGCCGGGGAGTGCGGGGTGAAATTGCCGAGGGCGAGTTGGAAGAGGGGGCGGGCGGGACTCGGGACGGTCCACTCCTCGAAGAGCTCGTCGGACTCCTGCTCCGTGACGGCGTTGGCGAAGCCGTAGCGGAACTGCTCCCGGTTCAGGGAGATGGCCCGTCGGGTGTTGCCGGGGTCGCGCAGGACGGCGAAGGTGGACCTGGCCTGGGCCGGGGCAATGGCCATGACGCCCTTGATCTGCCCGGGGCAGATGGCCACGGCAGCCGCGGCGAGGCCCTCGCCGAGCAGGTGCTGGGCGATGAAGCCGCCCACCGAGTGCCCCACGAGGACCGGCGGGGCGGGCAGGGCCCGGATCATCCTGGCATGTGCGTCGGAGATCTCGACCAGGCCGACCCCGGCCTGGTCGTCGGGCCTGCGGCGGGCCTCGGCGACGGTGTCGGGCTCGCCGGGCCACTCCGGCAGCAGGGGCTCGTACCCTGCGTCGCTGAAGGTGTCGGCCCAGCCCTGCCAGCTCGTGGAATGCAGCCAGAGCCCATGGATGAACATCACCGGCGTGCGGTGCCGTGCGGTCATGACGGGACACCTCCTGACCCTTCGGCAGCCCCTGTCAGTCTCGCGCGCGGGGAGCCCCGTCGCCTGCGGAGCCCCGTCGCCCGCGGCGCGCGGGTCCGCATTCCGTACGCGATTCACAGCGCATTCATATGGAACTCCGAGCTCCGGACATAGTTTCGGTGGGCAGGCTCGGTGCATGATCGCGCTCATGCCCTCCCGACCGGCCCACCGCGCCGCGCACAGCCGGCGGGCCTACCGGATCCTGCCGACGCTGGCCGCGATGGCCGCCCTACTGAGCGTGGACCTGCCCGACGCGGCGGCGGTGCCGCCGCTCGGGGTCACCGCCGAGGCCGGGTCCGACGCAGCGGCGAACCGGGTGGGAGCCCTGTTCGCCGGCGGCCTGGACGGCGGGCACTTCTGCACCGCGGCCGTGGTGCGCAGTGCGGACCGCAATGTGATCGCCACCGCCGCGCACTGCCTGGACCACCCGGACACCACCGTGTTCGCACCCGGCTACCGGGACGGCACTGCCCCGTACGGGCTGTGGAAGCTGACCGGCACGTACGTCGCCCCGAGCTGGACGGACGGGCAGGACCCGGACGATGACGTCGCCTTCGCCACGGTCGCCCCGGCCGACGGCGGCGCCCGGCGGATCGAGGACGCGGTGGGCGGCTTCCCGGTGGTCACCGAGCAGCCGGCCGATGTGACGGTGGCGATCATCGGATACCCCAGCACCGACGAGACTCCGCTGCGCTGCGCCAACACCACCAGCCTGTTCTCCGACACCCAGCGCCGCATCGACTGCCCCGACCTGAGTGGCGGTACCAGCGGCAGCCCCTGGCTCGCGGACGGTGCCCTGGCCGGGGTCCTCGGCGGCTACGAGGCCGGCGGCACCGTCCCGGAGGTCTCGTACAGCGCGGTGATGGGCGACCAGGCGCTGGAGCTCTACCGCGAGGCGGCCGTCTCGGCGGGCTGATCCTCCGACCGGCCCCGCTCTGGTCCACCCCTCGGGCCGGGGCCTCCGACCGGCCCGCTCCGGGCTCGCTGTCAGCCCCCGGACGGGGACTCGAACCAGGTCGGCCCGTCCTGGAGGGCACGGTGGATGCGGTCCACCGCGAACGGCTCCAGCGTCGGCAGGGCGTCCACCTCGAACCAGGCCACCTCCAACGACTCGCTGTCGTTGACCCGGGCCTCTCCGCCGGTCGCCCGGCAGCGGAAGGTGATGTCCTGGAACTGGCAGACGTCGCCGTTCGGGTACGTGATCGGCTGCAACATCTGGACCAGGACCACCCGCTCGGGGACGCAGCGCACCGCCGTCTCCTCGTACACCTCGCGCACCGCGGTCTCGGCGGGCTGCTCCCCCGGCTCCGCGATCCCGCCGACCACGGACCACCGCCCGGTGTCGGAACGCCTGCCGAGCAGCACCCGCCCCCGGTCGTCGAAGACGATGGCCGTGACGCCGGGCAGCAGGAGCAGCTGGTTCCCGGCGGAGGCGCGGATCGCGCGGATGAAGTCAGGTGTGGTCATCCCCCGACCCTACGAGGCTGCGCGCGCCGACTCCGCTCAGGACATCCGGCGGGCCCGGACCCGGCGCAGGAGGGTCCAGCCGAGGCCGCCGGCGGCGAGCACGAGCAGCACGTACTCGGTTAGCGGGCCGACGCGGGTGGCCGGGGTCTGCGTGGAACGCAACGGGATCTCGGCGACCAGCGCGTCCGCCGTGAACATCTCCGTCTGCTGGACGATCTTCCCGTCGGGGCGGATGACGGCGCTCACCCCGCTCGTGACGGGGACGAGCACGGTCCGGCTGTGCTCGACCGCACGGACCCGGTCCATGGCGAGCTGCTGGTACGTCATCTGGGACCGGCCGAAGGTGGCGTTGTTGCTCGGTACGGCGATCACCTGCGCGCCGGCCCGGACGGTGGAGCGGACGGCGTCGTCGAAGGCGGCCTCGAAGCAGGTGACCATGCCGACCCGGCTGCCGCCCATGGCGAAGACGCCCGGCTCCTTGCCGGGGCCGAAGTCGCGCCGCACCCGGTCCACGTCGGCGCTGAAGAGCCGGACGAAGGAACGCATCGGGATGCGCTCGCCGAAGGGCTGGATCTTGCGCTTGTCGTAGGTGTCCGTGGGGCCCTTGACCGGGTCCCAGAGGATCATGGTGTTGCGCAGCGGGCCGGTCTCCGGGGCCAGGACGGAGCCGATCGCGACCGGCACCCCGATGGTCTTGACCGCGCGGTCGATGACGCCGTACGCATCGGGCTCGGTGTACGGGTCGATGTCGGAGGAGTTCTCCGGCCAGACCACGAAGTCGGGCTTGCGGACCCGGCCGGCCACGACGTCCTCGGCGAGCTCCAGGGTGCGGTTGGCGTGGTTGTCGAGGACCCTGCGGCGCTGGGCGTTGAAGTCGAACCCGGCGCGCGGGACGTTGCCCTGCACGACGGCGGCCACGGCCGTGCCGTCCTCGGCGGCGTCGGAGACCAGGGGGCGGGCCGCGAACGCCGCGCCGATCGGGGCTGCGACGGTGAGCGCCGCGAGGGCCGCGGTGGCCCGGCGCGGGTGGTTGCGGGCGGTGCGCAGGGCCCCGTACAGCCCGAACCCGCACAGTACGACGGCGAAGGAGAGCAGTGGGGTGCCGCCGAGGGCGGCGAGCGGCAGGAAGAAGCCGTCGGCCTGGCCGTACGCCAGCTTCCCCCACGGGAAGCCGCCGAAGGGGGCCCGGGCGCGCAGCGCCTCGCCCGCGATCCACACGCCGGCGCCCCACAGCGGCCAGGCGGGGAGGCGACTGACGAGGGCGATCCCGAGGCAGGTGAGGCCGACCAGGAGGGCTTCGAGGGTGACGAGGGCGATCCACGGGACCGGGCCGACGCCCTCGCTGGTCCAGACGAGCAGCGGCAGCAGGAAGCCGAGGCCGTGCAGGAAGCCGAGGCCGAAGCCGGCGCGTGCTGGGCGGCCGTGGAGGCAGCCGCCGAGCACGGCGAGGGCGAAGGGGGCGAGCCACCACAGCGGGCGGGGCGGAAAGCTCAGGTAGAGCAGTGCTCCGGAGCCGGCGGCGAGGAGGGCCCGCACCGACCAGGAAGCCGCCCGCCCCCTCTTCGGGGATGCGACGGCTTCGGTTCCGGCGTCCGGTTCGGCTGCGCGGCCGGGCTCTCGGGTGACACTGCTGCTCATTTGGCGGAGTGTACGTCCCCACCCGTATCGGGCGGGAGCGGACCTTCACTGGGTGAGGGCACGCAGGTGGGTGCGGATGACGCGGACCGCGTGCTCGGCGTCGTCGACGGTGACGGTGAACAGCTTGCCGTCGACGAGCCTGAGTTCCAGGCCCTCACCACGCCGGACGATGACCGCGGTGCCCTTGTCGGGGCGCCAGCGGTAGCCCCAGCCGCCCCACTGCTGGGGGGTGATGCGGGGGAGGAACTCGGCGGACGTCACCTCCGCGAGCCGGATCTTCCGGCGCGGCAGCCCGATGTGGCCGCAGCGGACCTCCACGGCCTCGGAGTCGACGGTGACGGCGACGTACACGAAGGCGAGGGTGCCGTAGAGGATCAGCAGCCCGACCGCGACACAGCCGATCACAGCCATCAGCAGCGGGACGATGCCCGCAGTCCAGGTGGAGTCGACGGCGAGCTCGATGCCGAGCGCCAGGCAGGCCGCACCGGCCGCGGCGAGCACCCATTGCGCGCGGTTGGAGGCCCGGCCCGTCCACAGCGGACCCGGGGGGTGAACCGTCATGTGTAGCAGCGTACTCACGTTCCGCATCTGCGCCACTGTCCGTGGCCGCAGTCGCCTCGCTCGCCGCGCTCTCGGTACGTGCCGTGCACGCTCATGCGCGGTCGTGCACGGTCATGCGCGGTCGCGCGGTCGTCGGCGTGACCGTCCGGTGTTGACCTCAAGCAAACTTCAGGTTCTACGGTCGCCGCATGACGACTCACACGGCAGGGCACGCGCCGACGGCGCAGATCATTCCGGAGCGCTACCGCACGGCGGTGGTGCCGCACATCATGGTGGCCGACGCGGCCGCCGCACTGGCCTTCTACGGACGGGCCTTCGGCGCGGTCGAGGACGTCCGGCTCGACCACCCGGGGGGCGGGGTGCTGCACGCGGAAATACGGATCGGTGAGGCAGTGCTGATGCTCGGGGACGCTTCCGAGGGCCCCTTCTCCGCCCCGCCGGCGCTGGGCGGCACCTCCGCCGCCCTGCACGTCTACGTACCGGACGTGGATGCGCTCGTACGGACGGCGACGGCCGAGGGTGCGGAGCTGCTCCAACCCCCGGCCGATCAGTTCCACGGCGACCGGACCGCCATCCTCCGCGACCCGTCCGGGCACCTGTGGGTCTTCCTGACCCACCTGGAGGACGTGTCCGGCGAAGAGCTGGCACGGCGGTTGGCGGGCGCGTAGCACCCGCACAGGCCGAACCTGGGCCGAACCGGGGCGAGTCGGGGTGGGGCCGGGGCGGGCCGGTCGAGCCCGGCCCGGACGATCTGGAAGGCTTCGCACACGGTGTACCGGCCTGCGCGTGCCCCGAACCAGCCCGAGGAGGAACCGTGATCACTCGACTCGACCGCGCCGTGGGCGCCGTACTGGGCTCGGCCGTCGGCGACGCGCTCGGTGCGCCCTACGAGTTCGGCCCCGCCGGGGAGTTGAGCGCACGCGGCGAGGAGATGCGCGGGGGCGGTGGCTGGGATCCGGGCGAGGCGACCGACGACACGCAGATGGCGGTGCTGGTCGGTGAGTCCCTACTGGAGCACGGTGGTCTCGAACTCGCGGACATCTTCGGGCGGTTCCAGCGCTGGGCGGCCGGAGCCCCCAAGGACATCGGGCTCCAGACCGAGGACGTGCTGACCAACGGGGAGGCCTGGGACCTGGCCGCCGCGCTTCACTTCCAGCTCAACGCACGGGCGGCGGGCAACGGTTCCCTCATGCGGGCCTCGACCTCGGCGGTGTACTTCGCCGCAGCCGGGCGGGAGGCGACCATGGACGCCGCCCGGCGGATCGCGGCCCTGACGCACGGCGACGCGGCGGCCTGGGAGGGCACGGCCGTACTGCACGAACTCGTACGGGTGACCCTGGACGGAAGCGATCCGCTGGCCGCCGTCCCCGACGCGCTCGGCGCGGTCCACCCGGACCACCGCGAGCGGTACGCACGCGTGCTCGATCCCGACTGGCATCCGGGATTGGCCACCGAGTTCAACGGGGCCGTGTGGCCGTGCCTGGGCTCCGCGGTGTGGGCGCTGCGCACGACCACCGGGTTCGCCGGGGCCGTACGGGCCGCCGTGGACCTCGGCGGGGACACCGACACCGTGGCGGCGGTCACCGGCACCCTGGCCGGCGCCCGCTACGGCCAGGCGGCGATCCCGCGGCAGTGGACCGGGCCGCTGCACGTGCCGCTGCCCGGGTTCGGGGGCCGGGTGCTGGGCGCGGACGAGTTGTGCGAGTTGGCTCAGGCGCTCGCAGGGCGGACGTAGCCCTCGGGGGGGCAGATCCGCCACGGGCACGGACCGCAGCAGGTCGCCGGACCCGACGATCACCCGCAGCCCGGGGTGGAGGTCGAGGAGCACTTGACGGCAGCAGCCGCACGGCGGGAGCACGCCAAGATCGCCGTCCCCGACGGCGTCGATCGTGGCGAGCGCATCGACGCCCGGGCGACGGCCGCACCGAGGACGACGAGCTCGGCGCAGGGACCGCCGGTGAAGTGGTACCCGTTCACGCCCTGGACGGTCCGGCCGTCCCGGGCACGGGCCACGGACGCCACGGTGTGGTCCTCACCGTGGCAGCGGGTCCGGGCCGGCTCCGTGGCGACCGCGACGAGGGCGAGGCCCTGCGGGGTCATCGCCCGACGACCGCACCTTCCCCCACGAGCAGCCGCCCCTCGGCGTACCCGAGCGCGGCGGCGGGCAGTGCACCCTCCTGTCCGCTGAGCAGGACGGTCAGGGAGCCGGTGCGGGGCAGTCCCGGCTCGGGGAGGGCGCCGAGGCGGCGCAGCGCCTGGACGGCGACGGGTTCGGCGGAGCCGTGGAAGCTGAGCTCCGCGCCACCGGTCCGCTCGGCCAGGGCGGCGCGGATGGTTTCCTCGACGAGCTCGTAGTGGGTGCAGCCGAGAACGACGTCGGTGACGTCGGCCGGGGTCAGCGCGGCGGCTGCGGCGACGGCCGCAGCGACGGCCGCGTCGTCGCCGGTCTCGACGGCGTCGGCGAGTCCCGGGCAGGGCACCTCAGTGACGCGCGCCCCGGCCGCGAAGTCGCGGATCAGCCCGCGCTGGTAGGGGCTGCCGGTGGTGGCGGGGGTGGCCCAGATGGCCATGCGGCCACCCGGCGCGGCGGCGGGCTTGATCGCCGGCACGGTGCCAATGACCGGAATGCCGGGTTCTAGCTCGGCCCGGAGCGCGGGCAGGGCATGCACGGTGGCGGTGTTGCAGGCCACGATCAGCGCGTCCGGACGGTGCCCGGCGGCGGCCCGGGCCACGCCTAGGGCCCGCTCGGTCAGGTCGGCCGGAGTACGCGGCCCCCAGGGCATGCCGGCGGGGTCGGAGGAGAGGACCAGATCCACGTCCGGCCGCAGCCGCCGCATCGCCGCGGCCGCCGCGATGAGGCCGATTCCGGAGTCCATGAGGGCGATCTTCACCTGGTCACCTTAATCGACGCACCGGGCGGAGGAGGCGCGGACGGGGCGGGATGCCCCGGCCCGCGCCTTCGCGGCCCAGCCCACACCTCCCGCGGCCCGGCCCACACCTTCCGGCCCGGACCCCTCCCCGCCGACCCGCCACGTCCGCCCCGCGCCACGCTGCTCCCGCGCCCACCCGAATGCGCGACGCGCCCCGCGGGGTTCGGCACACTGCCGGCATGGGCCTTCTCTGCACCGCCTACGCCTCCCTCGCCGTCTGGATCTGGCTCACGTGCGCCCAGGGCATGTTCTGGCGGACCGATGTCCGGCTCCCTGCCCGCTCCGCCCCCGCCCACTGGCCGTCCGTCGCCGTCGTGGTCCCGGCCCGGGACGAGGCCGAGGTGCTGCCCCGCAGCCTGCCCTCGCTCCTCGCCCAGGACTATCCCGGCGAAGCCGAGGTCATCCTGGTCGACGACGGCAGTACCGACGGGACGGGCACCCTCGCGCTGCGCCTGGCCCGGGAGCACCCCGGGCTGCCCCTCACCGTCGCCTCCCCCGGCGACCCCGCCCCCGGATGGACCGGCAAGCTGTGGGCGCTGCGGCACGGCATCGCGCTCGCCCGGACCGCCCGTGACACCGAGCCCGACTACCTGCTCCTCACCGACGCCGACATCGCGCACGAGCCCGACAGCCTCCGCGAGCTGGTGTCGGCCGCGACCAGCGCCGGCCTCGATCTCGTCTCCCAGATGGCCCGCCTCCGTGCCGTCAGCCCCTGGGAGCGCCTGGTCGTACCGGCCTTCGTGTACTTCTTCGCCCAGCTCTACCCATTCCGCTGGATCAACCGCCCCACCGGCCGGACCGCCGCCGCGGCCGGTGGCTGTGTCCTACTGCGCACCGAGGCGGCCGTACGGGCCGGCGTACCGGACTCGATCCGTCAGGCCGTCATCGACGACGTCTCCCTCGCCCGCGCGGTCCAGCGCTCGGGCGGGCGGATCTGGCTCGGGCTGGCGGAGCGGGTGGACAGCGTGCGCCCGTACCCCGCCCTCGCGGACCTCTGGAAGATGATCGCGCGCAGCGCCTACGCGCAACTGCGCCACCAGCCGCTACTGCTGGCCGGGACGGTGGCCGGGCTCGCGCTCGTGTACCTCGTCCCGCCGGTCGCCCTCTTCGCCGGCCTGGCCACCGGGCGTACCAGTACCGCGTGGGCCGGCGGGGTCGCCTGGCTGCTGATGGCCGGCACGTACCTCCCGATGCTGCGCTACTACCGGCAGCCGGCGGCGCTGGCTCCGCTGCTTCCGCTCACGGCGTTCCTGTACCTGTTGATGACCGTCGACTCGGCCGTCCAGCACTACCGGGGACGCGGGGCGGCTTGGAAGGGGAGGACCTATGCCCGTCCGAGCGACGCGTGAAACGGCTCGTGGCCGCACGAACCGATGTCATCCCAGGTCACCGTGTTGTGACGCTGCGTCAGCAGCAACTCGGTGCAACACCCAACCGGTGAGTACGAGTAGGAACAAGCTGGGGTGGAAGTGGCGAATCGTGCACGTGAACGTGAAGTGAAAGCTGTGGCCCTGACCTGCGAAGATGCAGGTCAGCGCGGTGTTGGTCACACCTCGCTATGGACCCGGTGAAGTCGTGGGCTTAACTTAGGTCCCATGACCTCCCCCCGCTCCACTTATGGCGGCGGTTACTACTCCGCGCCCTCCTTCCCGGACACCCCCATCTACGACTCCCTCGTCGCCGAACGCGGCACTCCGCAGATCGCCCCGATCCGCGTTCCGGCCGCTTACGACTCTCCGAGCGCCGGCTACTCGAGCGGTGGGTACCTCCCGGCCCTCGCCTCATCGCTGCCCGCGCTGCCGCCGGCCATGCCGCAGCAGCAGCAAGCACCGGCGTACGGGTACCCGTACCAGCAGCAGGCGGCGCCCGCACCGATGCCCCTGCAGAACGCGCCCGCTCCGTACATCCCGCAGCAGCAGCCGGTCGCGGCCCGCGCGGGCTACATGCAGCAGGCCCAGCCGCAGCCGCCCCGGCCGATGGCCACGGGCACCGGGTACGAGGCGATGCGGCCGGCCGCCCCGCGCCCGATGCAGGTTCCGGCGCCGGTCCCGGCCGCCTCTTACGAGGACCCGTACGGCCGCCCGTACCAGGGGCGCGCCTACTGACCGGCCCCACGGATACTCGCTGGGGCTGCGGCGGGAGCTCCTGGCAGGATGCTCCCATGTCGAACTTGTGTGTCCAGGAGCTCCACGTACACCCCGTCAAGTCGGTAGCGGGGACTGCTCCCGACGAGGTGGCCGTGGAGCCCTGGGGTCTGTCCGGGGACCGGCGCTGGGCACTGGTCGACACCGAGGGCACGGTCATCACCCAACGCCAGCAGCCACGGCTGGCGTTGGCCGCGGCGCGTCCGCTGGGGGGCGGCGCCGTCGCACTGTCGGCACCGGGCATGGGCGAGCTGGTGGTGGAGGTGCCGCAGCCGGGGCCGCTGGAGGCGGTCGTACTGTTCGGCAAGAAGATCGAGACCGTGGTCGCGGCGGGTACCGCGGCCGACTGGTTCAGCGCCTACCTCGGGCTGCCGGCGCGGCTGGTGTACATGGACGACCCTGCCGTACGACGGCCCGTGGACCCGGACTACGCGCTTCCCGGCGAGACGGTGAGCCTCGCCGACGCCTATCCGGTGCTGCTGACCACCCGCGCATCGTTGGACGCCCTCAACTCGCTGATCGCACAGGGGGACCATCCCGAGGAGGGTCCGCTGCCGATGAACCGTTTCCGCCCCAATGTGGTGGTCGCCGGCGCCGAGGCGTGGGCGGAGGACGGTTGGCGGCGCATCGCGATCGGCGACGCCGTCTTCCGCGGGGCCCGGGAGTGCGGGCGGTGCATCGTCACGACCACCGACCAGGCGACGGCGGAACGGGGCAAGGAGCCGCTCAAGACCCTGGCCCGGCACCGACGGATCGGCAAGTCACTGGCCTTCGGGCGACAGCTGGTCCCGGTGCGGGCGGGCACGGTACGCGTCGGCGACGAGGTCCGTGTCCTGGAATGAGCGGGGCCGCGCGGACGTCCCCTCGGAATGACACCTTCGGGGGGCTCTGGGGGAAGGCAGGAACCAAGTACCGCGACCGGGCCGTTGGATCAATCGACAGGTGTGGCGGGAAGGTGCGGGAGCTCGGCTTCGGTGTCCGGGAGCACCGGACCGGATCGGGTGACAGGCCCTCCGCACGTGCCGGAATGCGGGTGACCGGGGCGTGCGGGAGGCTTGGACCGCAGGCAGACGGAGGCAAGGGGGTGCCGGACCGTGAAAACAGCAACGGGTGTATGGCGTTGGCGGCGCAATCCACTGCGCCGCCCGACCGATCTCTTCGAGGCGTGGGTGGCGTTCGCCGCTCTGGTGTGCGTCCTGCTGGTGGCCCCGGCCGTCGGCACGGTCGCGGGGCTGGAGGTGGACGGCACGCTCCAGCGGGCCGCGCGCGAACAACAGCAGGAGCGGCACCTGGTACCGGCGGTGGTGGTCCGGCCGGCTGCGGAACCACCCGCGGGGGCGGGCCCGGAACCGGCGGCGCAGCATCAGACCCCGCAACGCACGCAGATCGTGGCGTCATGGACGGCGCCCGACGGCAGCAGCCACCAGGGGACGGTGCCGGCAGCCGAGGAACCGCCCCGCGCGGGCGAACGGTTCCGGATATGGACGGATATGCAGGGCCGGCTCGTCGGGCGACCGCTCGACCCGTCCTCCGCCAGTGTCCACGCGGCAGTGGTGGGCCTGGCGGCGGCTCTCGGCGCGGCCGCACTGGTGGAGACGCTCCGGCGACTCGTCGTACGACGGCTCATGTATCGGCGGTACGTTCTACTGGACCGCGCGTGGGCCGCGGCGGGACCGGACTGGGGCCGGGCGGGCGCGGGCAGCTGACCTGGCGGCCCACCGGCGCCGCGCGCGCTACGGTGGAGCGGCCGGATCGATCGCTGCCACGACGGTGAGCGGCTCGGACGGTTTCAGTCGCTTCTACAGGGCGAGTACGAGGGCGGGGGCACGACAGCACCATGGCACAGGGCACGGTCCAGGTGACGTACGGCGGGTCTTCGCGTTGGCGGCGCCGCTCCGGTGAGTATCCGACGCTGGCCGCCGCGCTCGCCGCGGCAAGTGACGGGGACGTGCTGTCCATCGCACCCGGCACCTACCGGGAGAACCTGGTGCTGCACCGTGCCGTCACCCTGCGCGGGCCGGAGGGCTCGGTCGGTTCGGTGCGGATCGCCCCGCTCGACGGGGTCGCGCTGACGGTGCGCGCCTCGGCCGTGGTGCAGGACCTGCACCTGGAGGGGCAGGATCGGGCGACGCCCGCACTGCTCGTCGAGGAGGGCTGCCCCGAGCTCACCGACCTGCGGGTGACCACCCGGTCCGCGGCCGGCATCGAGGTGCGGGGCGGAGCCCAACCCGTGGTGCGGCGGTGCACGGTGGAGAACCCGACGGGCGTCGGGATCGCCGTGCTGGACGGGGGCGGCGGGGTGTTCGAGGAATGCGAGGTCGTCGCGGCCGGGCAGGCGGGGGTCTCCGTCCGTGGCGGCGGGCATCCGCGTCTGGAGCGCTGCCGGATCCACCACGCCTCGGGCGCGGGCATAGCGGTCACCGGCGAAGGTTCCGGCCTGGAGGCGCTGGGCTGCGAGGTCTATGAGATCAAGGGCACCGGTGTCCAGATCGCCGCCCGCGCGGCGGCCCGCCTCACCGACTGTTCGGTGCACCGCACCACCGCGGACGGGGTCACGCTCGACACGGACGCCGTGCTCAGCCTCACCGACTGCGACATCCACGACATTCCGGAGAACGCCGTGGACCTGCGGTCCCGTTCGGTGCTCACGCTCAGCCGCACCTCCGTCCGCCGGTTCGGCCGCAACGGTCTGTCCGTGTGGGATCCGGGCACGCGGGTGGATGCCGAGTCCTGCGAGATCCACGACAGCACGGGTGACTATCCGGCGGTATGGATCAGCGACGGGGCCACCGTCTCCCTGAGCTCCTGCCGGGTGCACGACGTGCCGGACGCAGTGTTCGTGCTGGACCGGGGTTCACGCGCCGACGTGGTCGACAGCGATCTGTCCCAGGTGCGCAACACGGCCGTCTCGGTGAGCGACGGGGCGACCGCGCAGGTCGACGACTGCCGGATCCGGGAAGCCGCGACCGGGGCCTGGTTCCGCGACCACGGCAGCGGCGGCACCCTCGCCAACTGCACGATCGACGCGGTCCAGACGGGGGTGATCGTCACCAAGGGCGCCGATCCCACCCTGGAACGGTGCACGGTCAACTCCCCCTCCGAAGCCGGGTTCTACGTGTCGGCCGGGGGCCGAGGGAGCTTCCGGTCCTGCCGGGTGACGGGCAGTTCCGGCTTCGGCTTCCACGTCATCGACGGCTGCCGCACCACGCTGACCCGCTGCCGCACCGAGCGCTGCGCGCGCGGGGGGTACGAGTTCGCGGAGGACGGCCCGGTCGCCGAGGAGTGCACCAGCGACGAGTCGGGGGCCCGGCTCGCCGCCCAGCCGGTGACGGGCGGCGCCCTCACCAGCGAGCGCGCGGGCATCCGTACGGTCGCCGCGGTCCAGGACTCCGCGGCGAAAACGGATCAGGTGCCGTCGCCCCGCCCGACCGGCGGGATGGAGCAGGAGGCCGCGGGGCGGGGTTCCGGCGAGGTGCTGGGCCAACTCGACGCACTGGTGGGTCTGGAGAGCGTCAAGCGCGAGGTGCGGGCACTCACCGACATGATCGAGGTGGGTCGGCGGCGGCAGCAGGCGGGCCTCAAGGCCGCCTCGGTGCGCCGCCACCTGGTCTTCACCGGTTCCCCCGGTACCGGCAAGACGACGGTGGCCCGGCTCTACGGGGAGGTCCTCGCCTCCCTCGGGGTCCTGGAGCGCGGCCACCTGGTCGAGGTCTCCCGAGTGGACCTGGTCGGCGAGCACATCGGATCGACCGCGATCCGCACGCAGGAGGCCTTCGAGCGGGCGCGCGGGGGCGTGCTGTTCATCGACGAGGCGTACGCGCTGGCGCCCGAGGACTCGGGCCGTGACTTCGGGCGCGAGGCCATCGACACCCTCGTGAAGCTGATGGAGGACCACCGGGACGCGGTCGTGGTGATCGTCGCCGGGTACACGGAAGAGATGGACCGCTTCCTGACCGTCAATCCGGGGGTCGCCTCCCGCTTCTCGCGGACCATCACCTTCAGCGACTACCGGCCGGAGGAGCTGCTGCGGATCGTGGAACAGCAGGCGGAGGAGCACGAGTACCGGCTCGGCGAGGGCACCGCGGAGGCGCTGCTGACGTACTTCACGGAGCTGCCGAAGGGACCGGCCTTCGGCAACGGTCGAACCGCGCGCCAGACCTTCGAGTCGATGGTCGAGCGGCATGCGGGGCGGGTGGCGCAGTTGTCGGACCCGGGCACGGACGAGCTCACTCTGCTGTTCCCGGAGGATCTGCCGGCGCTGCCGGCTCCTTGCTGACCTCCCTCGGGGCCGGTACGGCGGGCGGACCGGGGACGTCGCCGGCGTCAAGCAGTGCGGGCCATGCCGGCATGGCATGTTTGGCCGGGTGATCCGGGTGGGCCAACCGGGCGAGGAGGGCGTCGCGTTCGCCGGCGAAGGCGGGATCGGCCTGGTAGTCGAAGTGGCCGAGGATCGGCGCCGGCAGCGGGTACCGGGCGCTGCGCCCGTAGGCGAGCGGGTCTGCGAGCGGCCCCCGGTCAACGGAACCGGGCGGGCCCGCAGCAGCGGGCGCACCGTCACCGGGAGCGGGGGCATCGGTATCCGCGAGGACCGGGCCGCCGATCGGGTCGGTGGCGCGCCAGAGGTTGCGCCAGCAGTCCACGTCCCGGTGCAGCGCCGCGAGCGGCCCCGCGCCGAAGTACGCGGGGAACCAGCGTCCGTAGAGCCGGCGCAGCGGGGAGCCGTACGTGAGCAGCGCGACCCGGCGACGGACGTGCGGCGGCAACTGCCAGACGGCTGCCGCCGCGAGCACGCTGCCCTGGGAATGGCCGGAGATCACCAGGCGACCGCCGGTGCGTCCCGTCCAGCCGGTCATCCGCCAGGTCAGGTCGGGGACGGCGCGCTCGGCGTAGCAGGGCGGCGCGAAGGGGTGGGCCGCGCGCGGCCAGAAGGTGCCGACGTCCCACAGCACTCCGATGGTGCGGCGTGCGGCAGGATCCCGGTAGGCGCGGCGCCCCCAGGTGACGAACGCGGCGATGCCGAATCCGATCAGCCACGACCCGGCGTCCTGCGCGACGCGGGCGGCGGTCTCCAGCAGCGGGTGCGCGCCCCGGGCGGCCTCGCCCGGAACCTGTCCGCTGAGCCGTGCTCCGGCGAGGGCCCCCGCGCCGAGCAGCAGCGTGATCCCGGAGACGGCGGCCACGAACCAGGGGACCGCGTCGGTGAGCGCGGCGGCGGCCCGGGCCCCGGCGATCCGGCGGCTGCGGTCCTCGTCGGGCGCCTCTCCCGGGTACTCGGCGGCCACGACCGCGGCGATGCGGCGCCGGGCGCGGGCACCGCGCACCGCGAACCAGGCGGCGAGCAGGGCCAGGACGAGGAGCAGCGGCGGTAAGACGGCGGCCTGCCAGGACAGCAGCACCGGCGGCGCGGGCACCGCCGGGCCGGCCGCTCCCGGGGCGGCACCACCGTCGAGCCAGTCGGCGACCCGCTGGGCGACGCCGCCGGACATCACCCCGCCGAGCGCGCAGCCGAGCATGGCGATGGCGGGACCGCCGAGGCCGTACAGGGCGGTCGCCGGGTCCGGGGCAAGCCGGTAGAGGCGGACCGCGACGGCTGCGAGGAGCAGGACGCAGCCCCCTTGGCCGAGCATCAGCGCGCCGAAGGCGAAGTCGCCCGGAAGCCTCCCGGAGGAGGTCCAGCCGGGGCGCGACCAGCCCGCGTACAGCAGTACGGCGGCGAGCAGTGCGAGAGCGGCGCCGGGCAGCAGGGTGACGGCGGCCCGGTCGAGGCGGTGGTCGGCGCGGACCTCGGTCCGGCCGCGCCGGCAGACGACCCAGGCGACGGCGACCGCGCCTGCGGCGAGCAGCACCTCCAGCGCCCAGCCGAGGGCCTCCAGCACGGGGGTGCCGGCACGGCGGTCGTAGCGGGCGGTGGGTGCGGCGACGGCGACCGCGACGGTGAGCAGCCCGGCGGCGGTGTGGGCGGCGCGCAACCGGGCCACGATCCGCCGGCCGTACCAGAATCCGGGCCGGCCGAGCGCGGGCGTACCGTCTCCTCCGGTCACGGGAACGGCCGTTCCCGCGGGCGGTGGCTGGGATTCGTACGCGCTCCACGTACGGTTCGACAGGAACCAGAGCAGCCCGGTCAGTGCCGCCGGGACCAGCGCGCCGAGCGCGAGGCGTCGGCCGGGCTGGCCCCACCAACCGCCGGGCTCCATGAACCGGAGCCAGGAGCGGGGGCCGGTGCAGGTGTCCGAGCCCGCGCACTGCCAGGCGAGCAGATCGAGTGCGACCTCGCAGGCGGCGGCGATGAGCAGCAGGGTGAGGCTGAGGGCGAGGATCCGTACGAGGAGCCCGTACGTCCGCACCGCGCACGGTGCCGGACCGGTGACGGGCGCGGCCGGCCGGGCCCAGTGGGCGAGGTTGACCACCATGAAGGGCAGGAGCAGCAGCCACAGGGCGCGAGCGCCGTTGCCGGAGGTGAGCCGGGCCCAGCAGTAGGCCTCGGTCACGGGACGGCCGGCGTACCTCTCGGGGTGGGACTCGGCGTCGGCGTCGACGGCGCGGCGGAAGACGGCGGCGGTCGAGTCCCCGGTGATCCGGACGGTGCGCGGATCACCGAGCAACTCGTCGGGGGCCGCGCCGTGGACTCCGTGGACGCGGAGTTCGAGGGCCAAGGGCCCCGGGGGCGTGTGGAGTTCGACGGCCAGGGGATGCGGGGGCTTGGGGGTGTCCGGCACGGTGGCCTCCGCTCGCGGGGCGGGATCAGCGCGGATCCAGCATCCCGCGCGGCGGACCGCACGCCTAGAGCACGTCCGGGTGACCTTCCGGGCCGTGCGCGCGCGTCCTGCCCGCCCTCGGCCCCGCGCCCGCGCCCGCTGCCGCCCGGTCCTGCCCGGTCCTGCCCGGTCCTGCAGCGGACATCTAATGGTCCGTCAGCTAGGGTACGCGCACCACGACCACACGAGTGTTCCGATCGTCACCTCCAGGAGGGACCGTCATGGCTCGCCGACTCCGCCCGGTGGGGCTGGACTTCATCGAGGACGCCCCGATCCGCCTGACCTTCGCCGCACGGACGGCTGCGTCGCCCGAGGCCGTGTACCGGGCCCTGGCCGAGGAGGTCGAGAGCTGGCCGCACTGGTTCAGGGCGGTGACCCTGGCCCGGCCGACGCACGGGGGTTCGGGACGGGAGGTCCGGCTGATGGGCGGGGTCCGCTTCCAGGAGACGATCATGGCGGCGGATCCGGAGCAGCGGTACGCGTACCGGGTCGATGAGACCAACGCCCCGGGAGTCCGCGCCCTGTTGGAGGAGTGGCGGCTCACGCCCGCCGACCCCGGGTCCGGCACCCACCTCCGCTGGACCTTCGCGGCGGACGGCCCGGCCCTCTTCCGGCTCGCCCTCGCAGGCACCCGTCCCGGCCTGGGGCACTCCTTCCGCTCCGCGGTACGGGCCCTGGACGCCCGCCTGTCCGCGCAGCGCTAGGCCGGCCAGTAACGCGGGAGGTCCGCCGCACGCTCGGACCGGCGGGACCGCGACGCGTCGGCCCGCGAACGGGAACGGGCCCGGGAACGGGCCCGGGCCAGGGCCAGGGCCCGGGCCCGGGGGGCCCGGGTCAGGCCGAGGGTTCGCGCCAGACCCCGGTCGCCAGCAGGTTCTCGATCGTCTGCGCGTACGGGGCGATGTCCAGGCCCTGCGAGGCCAGCCAGTCGTCCGAGTAGTACTTGTCCAGGTAGCGGTCGCCAGGGTCGCACAGCAGCGTGACCACGCTGCCCTTGTGCCCCTCCGCCACCATCTCCGAGACGATCTTCAGCGCGCTCCACACGCCCGTACCGGTCGAGCCTCCCGCCTTGCGGCCGATGGCCTGCTCCAGCGCGCGGCATGCGGCGACGCTCGCCGCGTCCGGCACCTTCATCATCCGGTCGATGGCGCCCGGAACGAAGCTCGGCTCCATCCGCGGACGGCCGATCCCCTCGATGCGCGAACCGCAACCACTGCTCGCGTTCGGGTCGTTGGCGGTCCAGCCGTCGAAGAAGCACGAGTTCTCCGGGTCCGGCACGCAGATGCGGGTGTCGTGCTGCATGTAGTGCACGTAGCGCGCGATGGTCGCGGAGGTACCGCCGGTGCCGGCCGTCGCCACGATCCAGGCAGGCTCGGGGTACCGCTCCAGGCGCAGCTGCTGGTACATCGATTCTGCGATGTTGTTGTTGCCGCGCCAGTCCGTTGCCCGCTCCGCGTACGTGAACTGGTCCATGTAGTGCCCGCCGGTCCGGGCCGCGAGGTCGGCCGACTCCTCGTACATCTTCATCGGGTCGTCCACGAAGTGGCATTCGCCCCCGTGGAATTCGATGAGGCGGCACTTCTCCGGGCTGGTCGTGCGCGGCATGACGGCGATGAACGGGACGCCGATGAGCTTGGCGAAGTACGCCTCGGAGACGGCGGTCGAGCCGGACGAGGCCTCGATGACCGGACGGCCGGGGCGGATCCAGCCGTTGCACAGCGCGTAGAGGAAGAGCGAGCGGGCGAGGCGGTGCTTGAGGGAGCCCGTCGGGTGCGTGGACTCGTCCTTGAGGTAGAGGTCGATGCCCCATTCCTCGGGGAGGGGGAACCGCAGCAGGTGGGTGTCGGCGGAGCGGTTGGCGTCGGCCTGGACCTTACGGACGGCCTCTTTCAGCCAGGCGCGGTAGTCCGCGTCGCTACGGTCGACGTCGATGGTGGTGACCGTCGGACCGGAGGTACGGGTGGTGCTCATGCGCCTTGCTCCTTCATGCGTTGCTTCGCCCCCTGCTTTCGCAATGTACCTCCCTCACCTGCACAAACAGTCACTTTGGGTATCCATGCGGATCGCTTTCGATCGCGTTCGGTTGCATACACGCGCACCGTGGGTGACCCTGGTGGAGCATTACTGAGGGTGCAGCACCCGTAACACTCATGTCGGGGAGTCGCAGCCGTGATCAGTCACTCACGCAGGCACTGCGTTGTCGAACTGCAGGCCTTGCCGTCCCGGATCGGACAGATCCGGAGGATCGTTTCCGCGCAATTGCGCCACTGGCAGCTCGATCCGCTCATAGACCGGGCTGCGCTCGGTGTGACGGAGCTGCTGAGCAACGTCCACCGCCACGCGCAACCGGACAAGACCTGCACGGTCGAGATCGAGCTGCGGCTCGGACGGCTCACGGTCTCGGTGTACGACAGCGATCCGCGGCTTCCCGTGCTACGGGAAGCCGCCGCTGACGCACTGGAGACCTGCGGGCGCGGACTCGCCCTCGTGGCGGCCGTCAGCGAGGCCTGGGGTGCTCGGCACCAGGCCGACGGTCCGGGGAAGGTGGTGTGGTTCTCACTGCGCGCCGCCCCTGCCGCCCCGGCCACATCGGCGCAACGGCGCCCGACGCGGGGCGGAGCCAAGCAGGTACGGGAGCCCGCGCCGGCGGTGGTCGTCGCCGTGGACCCGGGCGCCGTACCGGCCGGCCTGTCGGTGGCGGCCTCGGTCGGCGCCAGGCCCGGGTGAGGGTTCCGCCGCCGCACCCCACCGGCCAGAGGCGCACCGTGCCGGTCGGGCCTTGGCGACGGCCTCCACCGTCGCCACGGCCCCGTGCCCGCCCCGACCTTCCCCGCCGCCCTTCCCCGGAGCCGTCCGGACCGGGCAGCGTCAGGAGGGTGAGGGTGGGCGCGGGGCCGCGGCGCGCGGCCTGCGCCTCGCCGTCGGCCCGGGTGGTGCGCGGTACCGCGGCCCGTGGACGCCATCGTTAGCAGCGGCAGCGGCAGCGGCGGCGGCAGCAGCGAGCCCGTGCCGCAGTACACCTCGGCGGTCACGTCGTGCGTCCGGGGAGCGGCGTACGCGGCCGGCAGGCCGCGCCGCGGGCCGCTCGCGCAGCAGGGCGGCCACGGGGTCGGCCGTCGAAGCGGCCCGGCACGGGATGCAGGCTCGTTCGTCCGTGCGGGCAGTCCCGGCAGCGCGCCACCGGCCCGTCCGGAACGCAACGCTCGTCCGGAACGCAGCGCTCGCACCGCCCGGGCACCGGCCCCTCCTGCTAAGCGGGCTCGGGGAAGTGAGGCACGCACCGAACGACGCGGAAACGCACCCCACTTCCCTGAGACCGCTTAGGCCGCCGCCCCCAAGGTCCCCAGCGGATCGTCCAGGACAGGCTGCCACGCCAGTTCCGCCGCACCCACCAGGCTGTTGTGGTCGAGCGTGCACGGCAGGATCGGCACTCCCCCGCTGCGCCCCCACAGGCTGCGGTCCGCGACCACCGCGCGCAACCGCTCGGGGTCCGCGGACAGTAGCTCCCGGTGCAACCCGCCCAGGATGATGCGGTCCGGGTTCAGGATGTTCACCAGCCCCGCGAGGCCCAGGCCCAGCCGGTCGATGAGCTCCTCCGCCGCCGCCCGCACCGCCGGCTCCGTGTACTCGTCGCGCAGCAGGTCCCGGGCCTGCTGGAGCAGAGACACCTCCGGGCCGGGGGTGCGGCCCGCCGCGGTCAGGAAGGCCAACGGGTCCGCCTCCACGTCCAGGCAGCCGCGACCGCCGCAGTGGCAGGCCCGCCCCTCCGGGTTGACGGTGAGGTGGCCGACCTCCAGGGCCAGACCCGAACTCCCCGTGTGCAGGCGGCCGTCCAGGACCAGCGCCCCGCCGACGCCGCGGTGGCCGGTGGCCACGCACAGCAGGTGCTGGGCACTGCGCCCGGCGCCGTGCCGGTGCTCGGCCAGCGCGGCGAGGTTCACGTCGTTCCCGGCCAGGGCCGGGCCATCGATCCCGGCCGCCCTCACGCACTCCGTGAAGATGGCCCGCACCGGAGACCCGGCCGGCCAAGCCAGGTGCAGTGGGTTGAGCGCCGTACCGTCCGGCTCCGCCACCGCCGACGGGACCGCCAGCCCCGCGCCGATGCAGCGGCGGCCGGTGTCGGCGAGCAGCGCCGCGCCCGCCTCGACGACCGCGCTCAGCACCTGCGCCGGGTCGGCGGAGACGGTGACCTTGCCGGGGGCGGTGGCCACGATCCGCCCGCCGAGCCCGACCAGCGCGGCCCGGAACCCGTCGGAGTGGACCTGCGCTGCAAGCGCCACGGGGCCGTTCTCGTCGATGGAGAGCCGGTGCGAGGGGCGGCCCTGGGTGCCGCCCGCACCGCCGGGGCGGGAGTCGACGCGGATCAGGCCCAGCGCCTCCAGCTCGGCGGCGACCGCCCCGGCCGTGGCGCGCGTGACGCCGAGCTCGGCCGTCAGGACGGCGCGGGTCGGAGCCCGACCGGTGTGGACGAGCTCCAGCGCCGGACCGAGGGCACCCCGACCCCGCTCCAGCTTGGTCCTCGAAGACGTCGAAGCCGTCGTGGACGCTGCGGACGCTGCGGACACCGCGGACACCGTGGTCACATCCCCCACCCGTGGCGGGGCCCCGTTGCCGTTCATGGAAGCGATCCTCGCATGATCGGCGGTGTGCGCGGAGCCGCGGTTCAGTCGAGGGGGGTCTCCAGCCCGCCGACCCGGAGCGTGATGTTCAGCCGTCCGGTCAGCCCGAGCTCGGGCGGTGAGGTACCGGGCAGGATCTTCGGCACCCCGTGGTAGGCCCGCCGGGCCGGGCCGCCGAACACGAACAGATCACCGCTGCGTAGCTGGACGTCCCGGTACGGGAGGCCGCGGGAGGTGGTGTTGCCGAAGCGGAAGACGCACGCATCGCCGAGGCTGAGGGAGACGACCGGCGCCCCGGACCTCTCCTCGGCGTCGCGGTGCATGCCCATGCGCGCGTCCTCCTCGTAGAAGTTGATCAGGGCGATGTCGTACGCCTCCCCGGTGCCGGCGCCCGGCCGCGGCGGTTCTCCGTACGCGGCGGCCACCGCCTCCTGCCCCAGCTGCGCGAGCCAGCCGGGCAGCGGCTTGACCGGGGCCCCGTCGCCGTCCACCGCCATACGGGCGTACCCGTACGGATACCAGTGCAGTCCGAGGCACACCTGGCGGGCGGTCATCGTCCCGCCCCCGGGAGTCCGTACGGTGCGCAGCCCCGCGGGAGGGCGCGCCCAGACGCGGCATGCCTGCAACAGCTCCCGCTGGCGCTCAAGCGGGAGCCAGTCGGGCACGTGCACGGCGCCGGGGGCGATCTCGGTACGCTCGCGCGGGAAGAGTTCCCCGTCCATGGCTCCATTGTCAGTGCTCGGTGGGACACTGCCCGCATGAAGATCAGCGAGTATGTGGAAACCCTTGCGCGGGAAGGCGAGTTGCTCGCCGACGTGGCCGAACGCGCGGGTACGGACGCCCTGATCCCCACCTGTCCGGGGTGGCGCGTCGCCGACCTGCTGCGGCACACGGGCGCGGTGCACCGTTGGGCGGCCGGGTACGTCAGGGACGCGATCGTGGAACCGGGCCCGTTCCCGGACGCCCCGGAGCTGACCGGCGCCGAGCTGCTGGCCTGGTACCGCGAGGGTCACGCGGCACTGGTCCGGACCCTGACCGAGGCCCCGGCCGACGTGCAGTGCTGGACCTTCCTGCCGACGGCCGCGCCCTCGCCGCTGGCGTTCTGGGCGCGGCGCCAGGCGCACGAGACGACCGTGCACCGGATGGACGCGGAGGCGGCGCTCGGGGCGCTCTACACCCCGGTGACAGCCGAGTTCGCCGAGGACGGCGTGGACGAACTGCTGACCGGCTTCCACGCGCGCCCGCGCAGCCGGGTGCGGGCCGAGGAGCCGCGGGTGCTGCGGATCCGCTCCGCGGACACGGGCGCGGTATGGACCGTACACGTGTCGCAAGAGCCGCCCCGAACGGTGCAGGGCGACACGGGCGAGGCGCCGGACTGCGAGGTGACCGGCGTGGCCTCGTGGCTGTACGCGGCATTGTGGAACCGGCTCCCGTTGGCGGGTCCCGAGGTGACCGGGGACGAGTCGCTGGCCCGGCACTGGACCCAGACGGCTGCCATCGTCTGACCGGTCCGCGGGGGCGCCCCGGCGCTGCGACCCCGACGATCGTCGGGGTCGCGGGTCGCCGTTCGGCCGAATGCCCGCGCTGCGTCGCACCTGGCGTCGAAGCCATGAACACGATCAGGCACTACGGATGGGGGCGGAGGTTGTCGGCGGCGACCGTGCTGGCGGTCGCAGGGGGAGGGTCGCTGCTCCTGCTGGTGCCGGGCGGCGGCTGGAACCGACGGGGCGGTGCACGTCACCGGAGGTGCGTCGGCGACGGGCTACAACCAGAGGTGCGTCGGCGACGGGCTACCGCGTGCTGGTGCGGAGGCGGGCGGGCCCTCATGGGCGAGGCCCGTGCTGGAGGCGGCGACCGAGGGCAGCGTGCCCGTCCGGGGCCTACTCCTGGCTTTGACGGTCGGGGCACCCTACGGCAACGGAAGCTGCGGGCCCTGGCAGGAGCGCCGGGGCCGCCGCCGCAACGGTCACCGCGTACCCGCTCATCGAAGCGTTGAACTCATCGTCGCCGAGGAACGTCCTGCCCGGCATGCCCGGCACGGCGGCCGCGTGCGCCCCCGAGCAGCGCTGACCCGGCCCGCACGGCAGCGGTCAGGACGAGGAGCGGCAGCACCGGGGCCGCCGTAGCGGCCAGAACGGCGCCCGCGAACACATCGTGCGGGTAGTGGGCCCCACTGCCCCGGCGACGACGGCCGCCGGTGGCCGCGTGGCCGCGGTCATGCGGCGGGCAGCCCTACCCCGTAGGCCAGTTGGCCCACGGCATGCGTGAAGAAGGCGTCACGGTCCTCGACGACACGGTTGAACTGGCCGAACAGCTCGAAGGAGACGAGGCCGACCAACTGTGCCCAGGCGGCGACCAGGGCTGCGGTGACCTCCGGGGGCAACCCTTCGGCGAAGTCGGCGGTCATCCGGACGGCTTCGGGACGCAGACCGGCGGGCAGCGGCGGGAGGGCGAGCCCGCGGCCCGCGTGGGCGGCACGGGCGACACCGATGAGGACGTTGCCGACCCGGGAAGCGGGGCCGACGGTGTCCATGGGGGCGCGGTAGCCGGGGACCGGGGAGCCGTAGATGAGAGAGAACTCGTGCGGGTGTTCCAGTGCCCAGACACGGACGGCCTCGCACACCGCGATCCAGCGTGCGCGGGGCGGGGCGCCGACGGCGAGGGCACGGGCATCGGCCTCCTCGGCGGCGGCGCCGACGCTGTCGTAGGCGTCGACGATGAGCGCGGTGAGGAGCTCGTCACGGCTGGGGAAGTACCGGTAGAGGGCGGAGGAGACCATGCCCAACTCACGGGCGACGGCGCGCAGCGAGAGCTTGGCGGCGCCCTCGGCCGCGAGCATGCGGCGCGCCTCGTCCTTGATGGCGCCGGTGACCTCGATACGGGCCCGCTCCCGGGCCCCGCGCACGGTACTCATGCGAGCAGTGTGCCACGCCTATAGAGCAGTGCCCAAAAATGGGAGCACAGCCCCTTTTCGAGAGCAGCGCTCTTGCTTTGGTGCGGCGATCCGTGCACACTGATCTCAAGCGAGAGCACCGCTCTCCCACAGTCCGGAGGCAGTCATGAGTGCGCCCACCCCGTACTACGTCCAGGCCGGCCCGCTCGCCACCCGCTTCAATTCCCTCTTCGGTAAGCTCGCCCGGATCGGCATCAGCCTGGCCGGCTCCGCCGAGCTGTCGGTGCGAGGCCGCAAGTCCGGCCAGATGCAGCGGATCCCGGTCAACCCACACACGTACGAGGGCGAGCAGTACCTGGTCTCGGCGCGCGGCCACTCCCAGTGGGTCCGCAACATGCGCGCGGCGGGCCGCGGCGAGCTGCGGGTGGGCCGCAAGGTGCGCGCGTTCACGGCCACCGAGGTCACCGACCCGGCACTGAAGGTCCCCTTGATCCGCGCGTACCTGAAGAAGTGGGGCTGGGAGGTCAACCAGTACTTCCAGGGCGTCACCGCGGACTCCAGCGACGCGCAGATCCTGGCGACCGTCGGGGACCACCCGGTCTTCCGGATCACGGTGTCGAACTGACCGGCACGAGGCGCCCCGCGCCGCCCGGTTGTCCGTATCGAAACGAAGACGGTCCTGCCCGCACATACGGGCAGGACCGCCGCGATCCTGCGTACGCCGTTCCCCGGAGGGCGCCGGCACCCGGTCCGGGACCTGCTCCCCGGATCCAGCCCTGGAGCTACTCCCCCGGCTGAGCCTGCTGCTCCCCCGGCCGAGGCCTGTTCCCCTGCCCCGGCTCCTGCGCGCGGGTGCGCGCCTGCCTGCCGTCCAAGGCGTGCAGGGCCTTGCGGGCCAGCGGATACGTCCGCACCAGCTCGGGCAGCGTCGTGGAACCCCGGGTGATGCGGGCGAAGGCCCGCCACGCCGGGCGGAAGCCGGTCATCACCGCGTGCAGCAGCCCCGGCTTGGCCTCGAAGGCGGTCAGCATCCGCTTGCCGACACCCATCTCCACGCCGAGCCCGGCCTTCACCGCGAACGCGTAGTTGAGGGCCTGGCGGCGTGCGTCCACCGCGTCCTGCGCCTCGGCGATCTTCACGGCCCACTCTCCGGCCAGCCGGCCCGAGCGCAGCGCGAAGGAGATGCCTTCGCGGGTCCACGGCTCCAGCAGTCCGGCCGCGTCGCCCGCCACCAGCACCCGGCCTCGCGAGAGCGGCGAATCGGGCTTGCGGCAGCGGGTCAGGTGCCCGGAGGAGAGGGCGGGTTCAAAGCCGGCGAGTCCGAGCCGGGCGATGAAGTCCTCCAGGTACTGCTTGGTCGCGGCGCCGTCGCCCTTCGCCGAGATGACCCCGACGGTGAGGGTGTCGCCCTTCGGGAAGACCCAGCCGTAACTTCCGGGCAACGGGCCCCAGTCGAGGAGCACCCGGCCCTTCCAGTCCTCGGCGACCGTCTGCGGAACGGGGATCTCCGCCTCCAGGCCGAGGTCCACCTGATCCATCTCGACCCCGACGTGCGCGCCGATCCGGCTCGCACTGCCGTCCGCGCCGACCACCGCGCGGGCCAGGACGGTCTCCCCGTCCGCGAGCACCACGGCGACCGTACGCCGGTCGGGCACCGCCGCCCCGTGCTGCTCGACCCGCGCGACGGCCGTACCCGTACGGACGACCGCACCGGCCTTCTCGGCCTCGGTGACCATCGCCGCATCGAACTCCGGCCGGTTGACGAGCCCGAACAGCATCTGCCGCGAGCGGCGGGTCCGGGTCAGCTTCCCGTTCAGGGAGAAGGTGACCGCGTGGATGCGGTCCTTGAAGGGCAGCACGAAACCGGGCGGGAGGGCATCGCGCGAAGGGCCGATGATCCCGCCGCCGCAGGTCTTGTACCGGGGCAGTTCGGCCTTCTCCAGCAGCAGGACGCGCCGCCCGGCCGTCGCCGCCGTGTACGCGGCCGAGGCACCGGCCGGGCCGGCCCCGACCACGACCACGTCCCACACCTCGCCGGTCCCCCCGGCCATCTCGTCCCCCGCCCCCTGAGCGGCCTGCCCTGCTGACGTGTCGGGTACGCCGTCACTGCTGTCGTCGCTGCTCACGATGTGCTGCTGCTCCTGATCATGCGGTTGCTCCGATGCAGGGAAATCCTACGGCGCGAGACCGGCCCGTCTCGCTGTGCGAGGATCGAGACTGTCTTTCGCCGTACCCGGCAAACGCCCACCACGCGGATGCGGGAGGCGTACACGTACCACAACGTCGCACCCAAGAGGAGCGTGCCCATGTCCCAGAATCCGATCGCCGAGACCATCGCCTCGTTGATGCCCCGCGCCCAGCAGGAGCTGACCGAGCTGGTGGCCTTCCAGTCGGTGGCGGACTGGGCCCAGTTCCCCCGGAGCGAGAGCGAGGGCGCGGCGAACTGGGTGGCTGACGCACTGCGCGCCGAGGGCTTCCAGGACGTGGCGCTCCTCGACACTCCGGACGGCACCCAGTCGGTCTACGGCTTCCTGCCTGGGCCCGAGGGTGCACCCACCGTCCTCCTCTACGCGCACTACGACGTGCAGCCACCGCTGGACGACGCCGCCTGGATCTCCCCCGCCTTCGAACTGACCGAGCGCAACGGCCGTTGGTACGGGCGCGGCGCCGCGGACTGCAAGGGCGGTTTCATCATGCACCTGCTGGCGCTGCGCGCGCTGAAGGCCAACGATGGCGTGCCGGTGAGCGTGAAGGTGATCGTCGAGGGCTCGGAGGAGCAGGGCACGGGCGGCCTCCAGCAGTACGCGGAGGCGCACCCGGAACTGCTCACCGCCGACACGATCGTCATCGGTGACGCGGGCAACTTCCGGCTCGGCCTGCCGACGGTGACGGCCACCCTGCGCGGAATGACGCTGATCAAGGTGAAGATCGACACTCTCGGCGGCAACCTGCACTCGGGCATGTTCGGCGGCGTCGCCCCCGACGCGTTGGCCGCACTGATCCGGGTGCTGGACTCGCTGCGGGCTGCTGACGGTTCGACCACGGTGGACGGGCTGGCTTCGGACGCGGTGTGGGAGGGCCTCCAGTACCCGGAGGCGGACTTCCGGGCCGACGCGAAGGTGCTGGACGGGGTCGAGCTGATCGGCGAGGGCACGATCGCGGACCGGCTGTGGGCCCGCCCGGCCGTCACCGTCCTCGGCATCGACTGCCCGCCGGTGACCGGCGCGACCCCGTCGGTGCACGCGAGCGCCGGCGCGCTGATCAGCCTGCGGGTGCCGCCGGGCGTGGACACGGCGGAGGCCATCAAGCTGCTGGAGGCGCACCTGGTGGCGCACACGCCGTGGCAGGCACGCCTGGAGCTGGAGGTCGTGGGCCAGGGCCAGCCGTTCCAGGCGGACACGGACAGCCCGGCGTACGCGTCGATGGCAGCGGCCATGCAGGTGGCCTACCCCGGCCAGGAGATGCAGGTCAGCGGCATGGGCGGGTCGATCCCGCTGTGCAACACGCTGACGTCGCTGTACCCGGAGGCCGAGATGCTGCTGATCGGGCTGAGCGAGCCCGAGGCGCAGATCCACGCGGTGAACGAGAGCGTCTCCCCGGAGGAGCTCGAACGCCTGTCGGTCGCGGAGGCCCTGTTCCTCGTCAACTACGCGGAGTCCAAGCGCGCCTGACCTGCGCTACGGGCGAACTCCGCTCCCGGTGAAAGGCCGGCCGGGAGCGGGGGCGGCGCGTCTACGTTCGTCGTATGGATCTCGTCGACGTACTCCCCCAGCGGCTCCACATGCTGCGCTTCCCGATCGGCCAGGCGTACCTGTGGCGCGACGGCGAAGCCCTGACCCTGATCGACTCCGGTCACGCCGGTTCCGCGAGTGCCGTCGAGGACGCGATCCGCTGCCTCGGGCTGGACCCGGGGCGGCTGGAGCGGATCGTCCTGACCCACTGCCACCGTGACCACGTCGGCGCCGCGGAGGAACTCGCCGCGCGTTGGGGCGCGGAGGTGCTGGCGCACCGCTTGGAGGCCCCGGTGATCCGGGGCGAGCTCCCAGTCCCCGAGCCGGTCCTGCTGGACTGGGAACTACCGCTGTACGAGCACGGTCTGACGGTCCCGCAGGCGCCGCCGACCCGGGTCGACCGCGAGCTGGAGGACGGCGACGTGCTCCCCTTCGGTGACGGCGCGGTGGTGGTGCATGCCCCGGGGCACACTCCGGGCAGCATCGGGATCCACCTGCCGTCCCACGGCGTGCTGTTCGTGGGCGACTGCATGGCAGGGGTGGACGGGGTGGTGCTGGGCGTCTTCAACGTGGACCGCACCGGGGCCCTGGCCTCGTTCCGCCGGCTGGCGGGGCTGTCGCCGTCGGTGGTGTGCTTCGGCCACGGCGACCCGCTGACGAGGGACGCGGCGGCCACCCTCCGCGCAGCCACGGCCGCGGAACCGTCGCTCCCCTGACCACTGGACGCGGTCCCCGCCCGACGGGTCCCGCGCCGCGGCCGAGCGGTCGCAGCGCGGGCCGCGGCCCGCAGAGCTACGGCACGCAGGGCTACGGCACGGGCCGGCCCCCCTCCAGGTACAACGGGCGCCCCCGCTCCCGTGCCCTCAGCGCCCACCGCAGCCGCTCGTAGCGCACCGCCGGCAGCAACCCGTGCGCCTCCTCCTCGGTCACGAAGCGCCACGCCCGCAACTCCGGTCCCGGCAGCCGGAGGCCGGAGGCCGTCTCCGCCGACAGTCGGCCCCCGTCGAACAGCAGCCGCAGGCCCCCGTACGCAGGAGGCACCGGCGGTTCCCAGTCCACGACCAGCAGCTCCGGCACGGTGCCCAGGTCCAGGTCCAGTTCCTCCGCCACCTCCCGCACCCCCGCACAGCCCGGTGCCTCGCCCGCCTCGACGACCCCGCCCGGGAACTCCCAACCCGGCTTGTACGTCGGATCGACGAGCAACACCCGGTCCTCGTCGTCGAACAGCAGCACCCCGGCCGCCACCGTCTCCCGCGTCGGTTCCGGTGTCTGGACGATGTCGCACACCCCGGCAGCGTCCGTGCGCAGGGCGTCGGCGATCCGCTCCGCCGTCTCGCGCACGCTCAGCGCGCCGTTGTCGATGACGTGCGCGTCCGCGGCCAGCCAGCCGCCCAACGCCTGCTGGTAGGCGGGGATGTGGTCGTACGCCCACTGTCGCACCCGTACGTCCACGTCCTCCGGGTCCCCTGGCTCCTCCCGCGTCGCGATCCGCTCGCGCAGGATCGTTTCCTCCGGGGCGAGCAGCACGTGTCGCACCGCGATCCGTCGTGCCGCCAACCCGCCGAAGATCTCGTCCCGGTACTCCTGTCGGAGCAGCGTCATCGGCACCACCAGCACCCCGCCCAGCTCCGCAAGCATCGCGGCGGCCGTGTCCACCACCAGGCGCCGCCAGCTCGGCAGCTCCTGGTAGTCGCTGACCTCGGCGAGGCGTTTGCCCGGCAGCAGTTGGCGTAGTGCGTCGCCGATGAGCTCCGGGTCGTACAGGGTGCTGTCCGGCAGGATTGCGGTCAGTTCGCGCGCCGTGCTGGTCTTCCCGGCGCCGAATGTGCCGTTGATCCAGACAATCACGTCTACCCCTCTCCCCATGGCTCGTCCGGAGCCCCCAGTGGCTTGCCCGCATCACCCTGCCACGGAAACCCGGTCACCGGCCCAGTGCTTATCCTCAAGGTCGCAGCCGCGCCCCCACCTCCGGAGGTTTTCGTCCCGTGCCGCAGAGCCGCCGCCCGTCCGAGCCCCGCTACGGCAACCGGCCGACCATGAAGGACGTGGCGGCCCGTGCGGGCGTGGGCCTGAAGACCGTGGTACGGCCATGGCGGACGCGGGCCTGCGGGCGGCGGACGCCTGGCAATCCCTCGGCTCGACCTCCCCGGACCGCGTCGCCGCGGCGGCCCGCGCGATGCTGGCGGGTCCCGACCCCGTCACGGCGGTCTTCGCGGGGAACAACCGGGTGACGGTGACGCTGGTACGGGTCCTGGCCGAGCACCCGCGGCCGGTGGCCCTGGTCGGCTTCGACGACTTCGAGCTGGCGGACCTGCTGCGCCCCGGCGTGACGGTGGTCGCCCAGGACGCGGCGGCCTTGGGCCGGGTGGCCACGGACCGGCTCTTCCAACGCCTCGCGGGCGCCTCCCTCCCCGCGACCCGGATCGAACTCCCGACCCGGCTGATCCCCCGCGGCTCGGGCGAACTCCCGCCGTCCGTCTGACCGGGCTCGGCAGGCTGCATCGCGTCGGCCGCCATAAGCTGCAAAGGGGTGGCCGCGGGGGCGGGTACGGGATTGGACTCGTCGACACCGCAAGCGGCGTCAAGCATCTCCCACAGCCGGTGTTCGGCACGGCGCGTGCGACCCGGATCGGGCCGCGGCGGGCGGGACCTACGAAGTCGCGGTCAGGGTCGCCGAGCGGCGGGGGATGGCAAAGGCGTCCAGTTCCGCGCGGGTCAGCCCCGTCAGGGCGGTGACCTCGTCCGCGCCCACCGCGCCGCAGTCCAGGCCGCGGACCAGGTAGCCGGCCAGGGCCTTAGCGGTGGCGGGCTCGTCCATCACCTCGCCCTCGATCTTGGCCACGTACGCCTTCAGGCGCGCGGCAGCGGTCTGGAGACCCTCGCGGTAGAAGGTGAAGACCGCCGCGTAGCGGGTCGGGAGGTGGCCGGGGTGCATGTCCCAGCCCTGGTAGTAGGCGCGGGCGAGGGCGCGGCGGGTGAGGCCGTAGTGCACCTTCCAGGCCTCGTGGACGTGCGCGGTGGTGCCGATCGGCAGGACGTTGGTCGAGCCGTCGCAGACGCGTACGCCGGTGCCGGCGGCCGCCACCTGCATGATCGCCTTGGCGTGGTCGGCGGCCGGGTGGTCGCTGGACTGGTACGCGGCGGAAACGCCCACGCAGGCGCTGTAGTCGAAGGTGCCGTAGTGCAGGCCGGTGGCGCGCCCCTGGGCCGCCCCGATCATCCGGGCCACGGTGGCGGTTCCGTCGGAGGCCAGGATCGACTGGCTGGTCTCGATCTGGATCTCGAACCCGATCCGGCCCGGACGCAGCCCGCGGGCGGTCTCGAAGGCCTCCAGCAGCTTCACGAAAGCCGTGACCTGCTGTGCGTACGTGACCTTCGGGAGGGTGAGGACCAGTCCGTCCGGGAGGCCGCCGTGCTCCAGCAGCCCGGACAGGAAGACGTCCGTGGTGCGGATGCCGCGGTCGCGCACGTTGGACTCCATGCACTTCATGCGGATGCCCATGTACGGGGCGTTCGTGCCGTTGGAGAACGCTTCGGAGACGAGGCGGGCCGCGCGGGCCGCCGCCTGGTCCTCCTCCTCGTCGGAGCGGACCCCGAACCCGTCCTCGAAGTCGACCCGGAGGTCCTCGATGGGCTCGCGCCGGAGCTTGGCGCGGACACGTTCGTAGACGGGGACGGCCAGTTCGTCGCTGATGCCGAGCACCCGGGCGAAGGTGGCGGCGTCCGGGGCGTGCTCGTCGAGGGCCGCTAGGGCCTGGTCGCCCCAGGAGCGGATGGTGTCCGCGCCGAAGACGTCACCGGGGACGTAGACGGTGTGGACGGGCTGGCGGGTGCCGGGGTCGCCCGGATAGCGGCGCGCGAGCTCCGCGTCCACCGGCGCGAGGGAGGCGCTGATGCCCTCGCTGACCACGCCTGCGAGGCTCGTCGCCACCTTCTCCTGCTGACCCATCGTGCACACTCCTCATTTCCGCTTAACGGAAGATTAGATCCGCATAGCAGAATTTAGTGTCGGGGTTCCGCCCCGTCAATGGTCCCTCCGCCACCGCGCCCCAACGACTCGGGGCCGTGCGGTGAGGAACACCGCACGGCCCCGAAAGGTCAGGCTACGAAGAGGAGCGCAGGTCAGCCCTTGCGCGCCTTGATCTCCTCGGTCAGCTGCGGGACGACCGTGAAGAGGTCGCCGACCACGCCGTAGTCCACCAGGTCGAAGATCGGGGCCTCGGCGTCCTTGTTGATGGCCACGATGGTCTTCGAGGTCTGCATGCCGGCCCGGTGCTGGATCGCGCCCGAGATGCCGGAGGCGATGTACAGCTGCGGGGAGACCGACTTGCCGGTCTGACCGACCTGGTTGGTGTGCGGGTACCAGCCGGCGTCGACGGCGGCGCGCGAGGCACCGACGGCCGCACCGAGGGAGTCCGCGAGCTCCTCGATGATGTGGAAGTTCTCGGCGCCGTTGACGCCGCGACCGCCGGAGACCACGATCGCGGCCTCGGTCAGCTCGGGGCGGCCGGTCGACTCGCGCGGGGTGCGGGAGACGACCTTGGTGCCGGTGGCCAGGGCGCCGAAGGTCACGGCCAGCGCCTCGACGGCGCCGGCAGCGGGGGCGGCCTCGACCGGAGCCGAGTTCGGCTTGACGGTGATGACCGGGGTGCCCTTGGAGACACGGGACTTGGTGGTGAAGGACGCGGCGAACGCGGACTGCGTCGCGACCGGACCCTCGTCACCCGCCTCCAGGTCGACGGCGTCGGTGATGATGCCGGATCCGATGCGGACCGCCAGGCGCGCGGCGAT
Organism: Streptomyces sp. NPDC006430; assembly: GCF_040612395.1. Classification (NCBI taxonomy): domain Bacteria; kingdom Bacillati; phylum Actinomycetota; class Actinomycetes; order Kitasatosporales; family Streptomycetaceae; genus Streptomyces; species Streptomyces sp. NPDC006430. Next base: position 236,681 of record NZ_JBEXQA010000001.1, on the reverse strand, counting down.
CTCCTTGCCCTCGGCGGAGGACGGGACGAGCACGGCGGCCGGGGAGACGGCCTCGTACGCGGCCTGGAGCGCGTCCACCTTGGGTACGACGAGGTACTCGGCGAACTCGGGGGCGTCGGCGGTCAGGACCTTGACAGCACCGTGCTCGGCGAGCACGGCGGCGGTGTTCTCGGCACCGGCGCCGAGGGCGACGGCGACGGGCTCGCCGATGCGGCGGGCGAGGGTCAGCAGCTCAAGGGTGGGCTTGCGGACGGCACCGTCCACGTGGTCGACGTAGACGAGGACTTCAGACATAGGAGTGCTCCTGCGAATGCGAAGTAGTCAGGGGGCGATCGAGAGGGTGTCGGCCGAAGCTCTTAGATGAACTTCTGGCCGGCCAGGAACTCGGCCAGCTGCTTGCCGCCCTCGCCCTCGTCCTTGACGATCGTGCCGGCGGTGCGGGCCGGACGCTGCGCCGCGGAGTCGACCGCGGTCCAGGAGCCCTCAAGGCCGACCTCGTCCGACTCGATCTCCAGCTCCTCCAGGTCCCAGGACTCCACCGGCTTCTTCTTGGCGGCCATGATGCCCTTGAAGGACGGGTAGCGGGCCTCGCCCGACTGGTCCGTCACGGAGACGAGCGCCGGGAGGGAAGCCTCCAGCTGCTCGCTGGCGGAGTCGCCGTCGCGGCGGCCCGTCACGGTGCCGTCCTCGACCTTGACCTCGGAGAGCAGGGTGACCTGCGGGACGCCCAGGCGCTCGGCCAGGATCGCCGGGAGCACGCCCATGGTGCCGTCGGTCGAGGCCATGCCCGTGATGACCAGGTCGTAGCCGGCCTTCTCGATCGCCTTGGCGAGCACCAGCGAGGTGCCCATGACGTCGGTGCCGTGCAGGTCGTCGTCCTCGACGTGGATGGCCTTGTCGGCGCCCATGGACAGCGCCTTGCGCAGCGCGTCCTTGGCGTCCTCGGGGCCCACCGTCAGGACGGTGATCTCGGCGTCGTCGGCCTCTTCGGCGATCTGCAGCGCCTGCTCGACGGCGTACTCGTCGAGCTCCGACAGCAGACCGTCGACGTCGTCGCGGTCGACCGTCAGGTCATCGGCGAAGTGCCGGTCGCCGGTGGCGTCGGGCACGTACTTCACACAGACAACGATCCTCAGGCTCACGCCGGCTCTCCTACCGCATCGTCTTTTTTCTGATACCGCCTTGTGCAGGCAGCATAGGCGCCTTGTCGGGCGGATCCCGGTCGGGGCGGCCCGCGCCCCGAAGGGAATGTTACTCGTCAGTACACCGTGGGTCCCCCACGGTTGCAAGGCTCGCGAACTGTGATCTGTCCAACGCCACCCGAACCCGCCCCAGCAGGGACGATTCAGTCGCGCAACGCGTTGAAGCGACCCTGGTGGTACAGCAGGGGCCGCCCCTCCCCTACGGGGTCCCCGACCACGACCTCCGCAATGATCACCCGGTGCTCCCCGGCCGGCACCCGCGCCACGACGCGGCACACCAGCCACGCCAGTACGCCGTCCAGCAGGGGAACGTCGTGCGGACCCTCGGCCCAACCGGTGGCGGGTCCGAAACGGTCGGCCCCCCTGCGGGCGAAGAGACCGGCCAGTTCCTTCTGGTGCTCGCCGAGTATGTGGACGCCAAGGTGCTCGGAATCGCGTATCACCGGCCAGCTGGACGACCCGGTGGCGATGGTGAAGGACAGCAGCGGCGGGTCGGCGGACACGGAGTTGAGTGAGGTCGCGGTGAACCCGACCGGTCGGCCGCCATCCCCGGCAGTGATCACGGCCACTCCCGCGGCGTGCTGCCGGAAGACGGAGCGGAGCAGATCGGGCGAGCCGGGCTGACCGGAGCTGAAACGTGCGGACTGGGCCGTCGGGGCCGTCATGGAGGTGCTTCCTTCTGCCGCGAAGGCGGCGGGCGGGCGCGGGCGGGATCAGGTCAGGGGCCGGGGTCGTGCACAGACCCGACAGCGCGCGCTCGCGTGGCGGACGAGGTCCACGTGGACCCGCCCGTAAAGCAGGAGTTCATACCGCATACCGCCAGCCTGGCGATCTCTCGTGTACACAGTCAAGCCGCAACGGGCAGATGCGAGGCGCGTCACGCTGTGTGCGGGCGCGTGTACCGGCGCGCCCGTCATATCGCCGCACCCAGGGCAGCGATCACATCGGCCTTGCGCGGCACGCCGCTCGCACGCCGGACGATCCGGCCCGCCGAGTCCAGGACCAGTACGGTCGGAGTCTTCTCGATGCCGAGGGCGCGCACCAGTTCGAGACGGGCTTCGGCGTCGATCTCGATGTGCTCGACGCCCTCGATCATGTCCGCCACCTCGGCGAGGATCCGCCGGGTGGCCCGGCAGGGCTGGCAGAAGGCGCTGGAGAACTGCACCAGGCTGGCCCGCTCCCCGAGCTGCGCACCCAGCTCCACCGCGCCCCGGCGCCCCGTGTCCGGCCGTTCGGCACCCGCGCCGCTGCCGCCCCGGTCCTCGCGCACTCCTGCTCCCGTCGCTGCTGTTCACCGCCGCGGTCGGGCGGTCGGCCGCCCTCGCCGCGGACCCCGTTCACGCATCATCGAAGTACGTTCGTACGCTGATCCGAGCGCCCCGGGCACGCGCCGCATTCCCGGCGTGACGAGAATCTCCTCGGGCACGGACGTCTGGACTGGCCAGCAGCCCGCGTATGGGGCACGATCCCCAAGGGCCGCGTACCTACGCAGCCGTAACTTCCGGCCGGGAGCACCTCCCCAGGCAGAAAGCGGGGTCTCCCCCTCATGGCTGAGCTCGTCTACCCTCCGGTGATCGGCGCCGCCCACACCCTCTTCCGGGCGCTGGACATCCGTATCGACATGAAGGGCACGGAGAACATCCCACGCAAGGGCGGGGCGGTTCTCGTGTCGAACCACATCGGCTACCTCGACTTCATCTTCGCCGGCCTGACGGCCCGGCCGCAAAAGCGCCTGGTGCGCTTCATGGCGAAGGAGTCGGTGTTCCGCCACAAGGTGTCCGGGCCGCTGATGCGCGCGATGAAGCACATCCCGGTGGACCGCAAACAGGGTGAGACGGCCTACCAGCACGCCCTGGACTCGCTGCGTGCGGGCGAGATCATCGGCGTGTTCCCGGAGGCGACGATCTCCCAGTCGTTCACGCTCAAGAGCTTCAAGTCGGGCGCGGCGCGGATGGCCCAGGAGGCGGGCGTCCCGCTGATCCCGGTGGCGCTGTGGGGCACCCAGCGGCTGTGGACCAAGGGGCGTCCGAAGAACCTCAAGCGCAGCCACATCCCGGTGACGATGCGGGTGGGCGAGCCCATCGAGGCGCCCTCCGACCAGTACGCCGGGGCGATCACCCGCCGTCTGCGCGAGCGGGTGCAGGAGCTGCTGGAGGCGGCGCAGCGCGCCTACCCCGCCGCCCCCAAGGGTCCTGAGGACTCCTGGTGGCTGCCGGCGCACCTGGGGGGCACCGCGCCGACCGCCGCGCAGGTCAAGGAAGCGGGCTGATTCCGGACCACCGGGTCGGGTGATCCTGGGGCCCCGCCGTTCACGACGGGGCCCGCGGCGTGCCCGCCGTCAGTTGGGGTTCTCGGCGTGGGTCAGGGTCTCCCACGCCTCGAAGTGGTTCTCGGTGCCGGCCGGGCGCCGCGCTTCGGTGAGTTTGCGGGTGTTCTCCATGCCCACGCCCAGGCGCGTGTGGAGGGCGTTGTAGCCGACCTCGGTCGACGGGCCGATGCCCTTGGTCAGGTTCCCTCCGCACAGCCAGGAGGGCACCGGCGCGCCGAGTTCGTAGGTGGCGTGGAAGCCGAGCGCGTGGCGGAAGCGGTCCTTGAACTCCGGGTAGAGGTCGCGGCCCTGGATCCGCGAGGTCTCGGCGACGTGCATGGTGGCGGCGATCCCCATGCCGGTGTGGCCGAAGTCCCGGCAGGTCTCCTGTGCGAGGCCGTCCACGAACCTGCTCTGCCCGTGCCAGTAGTCGATCAGCTCGCTACGGGTGTCGATGCCGGAGCGCGGCGGGTACTTCGGCTGTGGGCCGTCGGACGCCAGGTAGAAGTACGCGGGGACCCGGCCGCGGTAGATGCTCATGGCCTTGTCGTAGGCGGCGCGGTCGTCGAGGTGGACGGAGATGCCGACGGCGGCGTCCATCATGATCAGTTCCCAGTTGCCGTTGCTGTTCGGCCGACCGTCGATCACCTCGGGCAGGTAGACGTCGCGCAGCATGGTCGCGAACCGCCCCTGGTTCGGCCAGCCTCCGGTGTAGGTGTACTTGATGATCTCCGCGGCCCGCGGCCAGGTGGAACCGGCCCAGCCGCTCTGCAGCGGGGCGTTGCTGTTGGTGTGGTCCTTGAGCTTCGCGGACCAGGCGTCCATCAGCTCGATCGACTTCTTCGCGTACTTCGCGTCCCTGGTGACGTACCAGGCGAGCGCGTCGCCGTACGCGGCGATGGCGTCCTCGCGCTCGTCGGAGCAGCCGATGTTGGGATTCGAGTACGAGCCGCACTCGACGACGGCGCGCGGTGCGGGGGTGCGCGAGAGCGAGCTGTACGGGCTCGCGAGCATGGCGTCGAACGCCGCCTTCCACGGTTGCTGCCCGGCCTGCACCTTGGTGCGTACGAAGTCCAGTTGGGCGCGGCTGTTCAGGACTCCGGGGTGGACGAACTGCGCGGGGGCGGCGGCCGGGGCGGGGGCGTCGGCAGGTCGCGGGGGGCCGGCGTGTGCCATGGGGGTGAGGGCCAGGGCTGCGGTTAAACCGAGCGCGAGGGCGGCCAGCCCGGTGGGGACTCCGTAACGCATGAAGCGCCTTCCGGTCGGAGGTGGGCGGAACAGGAAATTCCTGCCGCCGAAAGTACCCATGGGCATGCCAAGTTGACAACGTATCCGACAGGAAACTTTCCTATCGTCCAGTCTCCCTCTCGGCCCGCTTGCGCTGCCGGTGAGCGGCGACCCGCGCCCGAGTGGCGCACGTGGTGGAGCAGTACCGACGGGCGCTCCCGGGGCCGGTCCCGAGGAAGAACCTCCCGCAGCCCGCGGCGGCGCAGGCGCCCCACACGATCCGCCCGTGTTCGGTGAGCAGTTGGGACAGCGCAAGGGCCCCGGAGGCCAGGAACCATTCACCCCACCCGGCCCCCTGCCCCCGGTCCACGTGCAGGTGCCAGGGGTGACCGTCGTGCCGGGTCAGGCGGGGCCGGGCTCCGTACTGCTCGAACAGGTCGTTGAGGGCTCCGGCGGCGCGGTCCTCGTCGGTCTCGACGAGCACCGCTGCCATCCGCCGGGCTGCGGCGCGCAGTTCGGCCGCAGCCGTCTCGGTGAAGACGCCCTCCGCCAGGTCGGCGGGGCGCTCGCCGTGCCGCGCGAGCAGCGCCGCGAGCCCGGCGCGCGGGACGTCGGGGTCGACACGGACCGCCTCGGAGAGGTCGATCACCCGCCGAACCACCGAGAAGCCCTGTCCGGAGTCGCTCATCCCACGTCCTTTCGCCCCGCACCCGCGTCGCGTAACGTCTTGCACTGCCATCACGTTACAGCCAGCGGGTCACACATCGCGGAGGGCCGGGGATGCAGGGGTTCGGGCGGTACCTGGCAGCAGCACTGGCCGCGCGGTTCGCCGCGGAGGGCACGAGCCTGGCGGTGGTGCTGCTCGCCCTGGAGCGCACCGGGAGCGCCGCGCACGGGGCGTTCGTCCTGACCGCCTGGCTGGCGCCGCACGTGGTGGCTGCTCCCCTCACCGGGGCCGCTGCGGCCCGGACCCGCCGACCTCGCATGTTCCACGTGGGCGCGCTGGCCGGGTTCGCCTGCGCGGTCGCGGCACTGGCCCTGCTGCTGGGCCGGGCCCCGGCGGCCCTGGTGCTCGCGGTGGCGCTGCTCGGAGGCAGTTGCGGACCGATGGTGACCGGCGGGATGTCCAGCCTGGTCGCCGGCCTGGTCCCGGCGGGACCCGAGCGCGATCGGGCCTACGCCTGGGACGCCTCCACCTACAACGCGGCAGCCGTCACCGCCCCGGCCGCGATCGGCCTGGCCGCCGCGCTGGGGTGGGTCGCGCCCGCGATGGCGGTGCTCGCGTTGGCCGGGGCGCTCGCGGCGGCGCTGGCCGCGACCCTCCCGTACGGGGCGCCGCCGCACCGGGACGCAGCGCCGGACGCGCCGGGGTTGGGCGCGGGACTGGCAGCGCTGTGGCGCATCCGGGAACTGCGGGCCATCACCACGGCCACGACGCTGGCCTTCGTCGGCATCGGCATGCTCACCACGACCTCGGTGCTGCTGGCCGCGCGCCTCGGCAGTCCGGGCGCCGGGGGCATGCTGATGACGGCCTTCGCAGTGGGCGCCCTGGCGGGCTCGCTGACGCTCGGACGGATCACGACCGTCGATCCGGGGCGCCTGGCGCACTGGGCCATGGCGGGCACCGGAGTGGCCCTGGCAGCGGCCGCGTTCGCCCCTTCCGTCGCCGTCGGGGCGGCGCTGTTCGCCGCCGCCGGGTGGTGCGACGGCCCCCTGCTGACGGCCACCCTCCGGATCCGCTCCGCATACGCCCCCGACGCCGTACGGACCCAGGTGTTCACCCTCGGTGCGGGGCTCAAGCTGACCGCCGCATCGGTCGGCGCGGCCCTCGTGGGGTTCGCCGCCTCCGCGCCGCCCCAGGCCCTGCTGGCCGGGATCTCCGCGCTGATCCTGGCGGCCGCCCCGCTGCACGCCCTCATCGCGCGGCAGCGGCCCGTACCGGCCGCCGCGGCGGCTACAGCGCCGTCGGAAGGTTCCGCCACGGCTCCGACCGCTCGGCGGACTCCCGGAGGGCCTTGAGCGGGGCCGGGTGCGGGGCGGCGTACAGCTCGGGGTAGTCGACCTCGCCGAGTTCGGGGCGTACGGTCCCCGGAATCGGCGGAGTGGGGGATGGTGTCACGAACGAACTCGAATGCGACCCTGGCGTATGAATGTGCGTCCCGGTGGCGGTCCAGAGCGCCTCGGCCGTTTCCCGTACGAGCGGGTGGCCGTGGTCGATGACCTCGTCAGCGACACGTACGCATGGATGTGCGGGTTCTGCGGGATGAGCTGCATGGCCCGGACCATAGGTATGCCCCGACCGTAGATCAATGAATTTACGATCGAGGGCACATCTATTCGCATGTGAAGGGCGGTCGCGTCAGCGGGCCAGCTCCTCCTTCAGTGCCTGGAGGAAGCCGTCCACGTCCTCCTCCAGGGTGTCGAAGCCGCACATCCAACGTACGTGGCCGGCGACCTCGTCCCAGAAGTAGAAGCGGTAACGCTGCTGCAGACGCCTCGACACCTCGTGCGGCAGCTTCGCGAAGACCGCGTTGGCCTGCACGGGGTAGAGGATCTCCACCCCGTCGGTCTCGCGCACGCCCGCCGCCAGCCGCTGCGCCATCGCATTGGCGTGCTGGGCGTTGCGCAGCCACAGGTCCTTCGCGAGCAGCGCCTCCAGCTGCACCGACACGAAGCGCATCTTGGACGCGAGCTGCATCGACATCTTGCGGATGTGCTTCATCTGCCGGACCGCGTCCGGGTTGACGACCACCACGGCCTCGCCGAACATCATGCCGTTCTTGGTGCCGCCGTACGACAGCACGTCCACGCCCACCGCGTTGGTGAACGTGCGCATCGGCACGTCGAGCGAAGCGGCGGCATTGGCTATCCGGGCCCCGTCGAGGTGGACCTTCATGCCGTTGCCGTGCGCGTGTTCGCAGATGGCCCGGATCTCGTCCGGCGTGTACACCGTGCCCAGCTCGGTGTTCTGGGTGATCGAGACGACCTGCGGCATCGCCCGGTGCTCGTCCTCCCAGCCCCAGGCCTGCCGGTCGATGAGCTCGGGGGTGAGCTTGCCGTCCGGGGTGGGGACGGTGAGCAGCTTGAGGCCGGCCATCCGCTCCGGCGCCCCGCCCTCGTCGACGTTGATGTGCGCCGACTCGGCACAGATCACCGCGCCCCAGCGGTCGGTCAGGGCCTGGAGGGCCGTGACGTTCGCGCCGGTTCCGTTGAAGACCGGGAAGGCCTCCGCGTACGGCCCGAAGTGGCTGCGGATGACCTTCTGCAGGTGCTCGGTGTACTCGTCCTCGCCGTAGGCGACCTGGTGGCCGCCGTTGGCCAGGGCGAGGGCCTCCAGGATCTCCGGGTGGACCCCCGCGTAGTTGTCGCTCGCGAAACCACGCACCGCCGGATCGTGGTGTCGACGGGCATCGGTCTTCACGGTTGCGGAGTGAGCCACAGACGTTGTCCGTTCACATCGGTGGCGGGCCGCTCCCACACGCCGGCGATGGCCTCGGCCAGCTCCTTGACGTCGGTGAAGCCCGCGAACTTCGCATTGGGACGCTCGGCGCGCATCGCGTCGTGCACCAGTGCCTTGATCACCAGGATCGCAGCTGCGGCGCCCGGGCCCTCCTCGCCCCCCGCCTTGCGGAAGGAGTCGGCGAGGGCGAGCGTCCACGCCTCGGCGGCCGCCTTGCCGGCGTTGTACGCGGCGTTGTTGGCCACCGGCTTGTGCGCGCCGGACTGGCTGACCAGGACGTAGCGGCCCCGGTCGCTGCGCAGCAGGCCGTCGTGGAAGGCGAGCGAGGTGTGCTGGACGGTGCGGATCAAGAGCTTCTCGAGGAAGTTCCAGTCCGCGAGGTCCGTCTCGGTGAAGGAGGCGCTACCGCGCCAGCCGCCGACGAGGTGGACGAGGCCGTCCACCCGGCCGAACTCCTTCTCGGTCCGCTCAGCCCACGCCTTGGTGGCGTCCAGGTCGAGCAGGTCCACGGTGTCACCGACGACGGTGGCGCCACCGTGGGCGTAGCGGGCCGCGTCCACGGCCTCCGCGAGCCGCGCCGCGTCGGCGTCGGACGCCACGACCACGGCACCCGCCTCGGCGAGACGGATCAGGGCGGCGCGGCCGGCGGGGCCACCGGCCCCGGCCACCGCGACCACAGCCCCTTGGAGCCTGCCGTTCCCGTTCCCGGACTTCCCAGCACTGTTCATCTGTGCAGCCTCCTGTGGGCGAGCGCTCACGCGGCGGCCCGCTCGTCCGAATCGGCGTTCACTGCAGTGATGCCCTTCGTGGCGGCGATCACTCCCTTGAGCTTCTTGGCGAGCGCCTCATAGAACATGCTCAGCGGAAACTCGTCCGGAAGCACGTCGTCCACGAGCTTGCGCGGCGGCTGCGTCAGGTCGAGGGCGTCGGGGCCCTTGGCCCACTTGGATCCCGGGTGCGGGGCGAGGTAGGTGGAGACCAGCTCGTACGCCTTGAACCAGTGGACGAGCTTCGGGCGGTCGATGCCGGCCCGGTACAGGTCCTCGATCTCCCCGCACAGCTGGTTGGTGACCTGCGGGGCACGCATCCAGTCGATCTTCAGCTTGTTGTCCGTCCACCGCACGACATCGTGCTTGTGGAGGTACGCGAAGAGCAGCTGGCCGCCGAGACCGTCGTAGTTGCGGTTGCGGTCGCCCGAGACCGGGAAGCGGAACATCCGGTCGAACAGGACGGCGTACTGCACGTCACGGCCGTGCTCGTTGCCCTCGGACTCCAGCTTCACGGCCTCCTTGAAGGCGGTGAGGTCGCAGCGCAGCTCCTCCAGGCCGTACATCCAGAACGGCTGGCGCTGCTTGATCATGAAGGGGTCGAACGGCAGGTCGCCGTGGCTGTGGGCACGGTCGTGGACCATGTCCCACAGGACAAAGGCCTTCTCGCAGCGCTCCTGGTCCTCGACCATGCGGGCGATGTCATCGGGCAGCTCGATGCCGAGGATGTCGACGGCGGCCTCGGTGACCTTGCGGTAGCGGGCGGCCTCGCGGTCGCAGAAGATACCGCCCCAGGTGAAGCGCTCGGGGGCCTCGCGGACGGCGATGGTCTCCGGGAAGAGCACGGCGGAGTGGGTGTCGTAGCCCGGGGTGAAGTCCTCGAAGGTGATGCCGAGGAAGAGCGGGTTGTCGTACCGGGTGCGCTCCAGCTCGGAGAGCCACTCGGGCCACACCATCTTGAGCACGACGGCCTCGAAGTTGCGGTCCGGGTTGCCGTTCTGCGTGTACATGGGGAAGACGACCAGGTGCTGGAGTCCGTCGGCGCGCTCGGCGGCCGGGCGGAAGGCCAGCAGGGAGTCCAGGAAGTCCGGCACCTTGAAGCCGTCCGCGACCCACTTGCGCAGGTCACCGACGAGCGCCTGGTGGTACGCGGTGGCGTGCGGCAGCAGCGGCGACAGCGTTTCGACCGCTGCGATCGCCCGCTCGACGGCAGCCTCGACGACAACCGGCGCGGGGGCGTCCGCGGCGTCGAAGTCGATGGAACCGTCCTTGGACTGCCAGGGGCGGATCTCCTCCACGGCGGCCTTGAGCTCGGGCCACGCAGGGTGGTCGACCACCCGCGCACCGGCGGTTATCACCGCACCGCCAGAACCCGCCACAAGAGTTTCCGTCATGTCACTTCCTCCACAGGAGAACCTCACGTATAGACAGCGTATGCATGTAAGCCTCTCCTGCTCAAGAGATTGCTCAGGAAATTATCCTGCTCGACCCCCATGGGCGCCGTAATTCTTCCCGTCTGACCATCCTCCGGGTGATGGCTACACCCGTCTCCTCGGTGGCTCTGCGGGCGGCGCGGAGCCGTGCGGAGAGCAGGAGGGAGCGGGGAACAGGCCCGCGTAACGGTCCTCGCGCACTGCAACACCGGCCCCGCGCAACCTCCTTGCGCCCACCACCCCCTCGGCGCGGAGCGGACCGCAACCAGCGGTGACGAAGTGGGCGGGCGGCGGCCTCAGCGGGATCGGTGACCACCGGCGGTCCCCGACGATCAGCGGCGGGGCGAGCGGGTGACGTCCGTCACCGACCGCCCGCCGAGGTGCTGCTCCCACGCCCACGCCCACGGCAGGACACCATGCTGGGCCGGGGCCGGTCAGTGGAACGTCAAGGCGACGGGGACGCGCCCACGCCCGGGTGATGCGGCACGACCACGGCCCGGCGTTCGGCGGCGCACACCCCTGGCGTGAACCGGCCGCAGGCCGTTTTCGGGGGTTTGCACGGGCGGTCCCATCGCATCGTCGGCGCACTAGCATGCGTCCTCACCGCGCGCGGCCGGTCGGGACACCGCGACCGCGCGGAGAGCCGCCGTCGACGGAAGCGAGAGAACCTTGACTTTCCTCACCATCGGTCATCGCGGGGTCATGGGTGTCGAACCGGAGAACACCCTGCGGTCGTTCGTCCGTGCGGAACGCTCCGGCATGGACGTCATCGCGCTGGACGTGCAGCTGAGCAAGGACGGCGTGCTCGTCGTCCTGCACGACCCCGAGGTGGACCGCACCACCGACGGTGCCGGGGCAGTCGCCGATCTGACCCTGGCCGAACTACGCGAGCTGGACGCCGGCCAGGGCGAACGGGTGCCGGTCTTCGAGGAGGTCCTCGAAGCGGTCCGGACCCCGCTCCAGGTGTCGGTCCAGGACCGGGCCGCCGTCGGCGCACTGGCGGAGCTGGTCCGGCGCCGCGATCTGAGCGCGCGGGTGGAGGTGGCCTCCTACGACGACGCGGTGCTCGCCGAGGCGGCCCGGCTGGTGCCGGGTGCCCGGACCGTGCTCGTCGCGGACCTCGGCGGTGACGGGGCCGCGGACATCGTGGACCGGGCCCTGGCCACGGGGGTTGGAACGCTCGCCCTGAACCTGCGGCGGCTCACCCTGGAGACGGTGGAGTCGGCGCACGGGGCCGGGCTGCGGGTGACCGCCTGGACGGTCAACACCCTGGAGCAGCTACGGCTGGCGCGGGCGCTCGAACTGGACGGCGCGGCCACCGACTTCCCGGAGATCCGCAGTACGGGCCGGTTCACGGCCTGACGCGCGGACACCGGCATCCCCGCCCGCACCCGCACCCGTACCCGCGACCGCAGTCGCCTCAGGCCCCGGTCACAGCGGCTTGACCAGCAGCTCGAAGGCCAGGTCGTCGCGGAGCGGGACGCCGAAGCGCTCGTCACCGTAGGGGAAGGGGCTCAGCTCGCCGGTGCGCCGGTAGCCGCGGCGCACGTAGTACGCGATGAGCTCCTCCCGTACGTTCACGACCGTCATCCGCATCTCCCTGGCGTCCCACGTCCCGCGGGCGCGGCGCTCCGCCTCGGCGAGGATCTCCTTGCCGAGGCCGCCGCCCTGGAGCCCGGGACGGACCGCGAACATTCCGAAGTAGGCGTGGTCGCCCCGGTGTTCGAGCTGGCAGCAGGCGACGAGCTCGCCCGCGCGCTCGACGGCGAGCAGGACGCCGTCGGCGGCGTTGATGATCGCGCGGACCCCGTCGGGGTCGGTGCGCTGCCCGTCCAGGAAGTCGGCCTCCGTGGTCCAGCCCCCGCGGCTGGCCTCGCCGCGGTACGCCGACTCGACGAGCGCCACCAGTTCCGGTACGTCCGCCTCCACGGCACTGCGGAAGTTCAGGGTGGTGGGGTGGGCGGTCGGGTGGGCGAACGACATCGGGGGGCTCCGTTCTGCTCAGCGGCATATGACATGCCCGGTGCGGCACGGAGAGCCTAACCCGGGGCGGCGTGCGGGCGTCCGGGCCGGGGCATCTCTTCCCGTGACGCCGACGAACCGGGAGGTTCCTCCGTGCACGGTGCCGCGCTGTCCCTGCCCGCCGTCCTCTCCGCTTGGCTCCTCGTACTGCTGTGCGCCGTGAGCGGTGCCTACTGTCTGCGGCGGGTGCGCAGATCGAGCCGGGAGGCGCGCGGCGGCGCGGCGGGCGAGGCGCTGATGGGCTTCGGGATGGCGGTGATGGCCGTGCCGGCGGGCTCCGGGGCGTGGCGGCCCGTGGTCCTGTCGGTCGTCTTCTGCGGGGCCGCGCTCCACGCCCTGTGGCTGTTGCGGGGCGGGGTGCACCACACGCACCATCTGGTCGGCTCGCTGGCGATGGCGTACATGGCGGTGACGATGACCACCGGGCAGGGGCACGGCGGCGGGGGCCTGCCGCTCGTCACCGGGACCCTGCTCCTCTATTTCGCGGGGTACGTCCTGCTCGGCGGGGCGCGGCTCGTGGCGCCGGGCGGGGCCGCGCAGCCGGTGGTCGGCGGCCTGCCCGCGGGGCCGGACGAGCTGGCGCGTGCCTGCCGACTGGCCATGGGGATGGGAATGTTGGCGATGCTGCTCAGTCTGTGACCGGATGGGCAAACGTGTCCTGCGTCACCAATACGGAAAGGCCGTACCCGCAGGTAGCCGTGCGCTCATAGGCTGGCGAGCATGATGGTCCCCGCCGCACTCCTGTTGCTCGGCGCCCTGACCGCGGTGCTCGCCCCCCGTCTACTGGCCCGGGCCGAGTGGCCCGAGCGTGAGCCCGTCGTCGCGCTGTGGGTGTGGCAGTGCGTGGTGGGCGCGGTGCTCCTGTGCTTCGCCCTGGCGATGCTGCTGAGCGCTGCCGCGGCCTGGCTGGCGGTGCGCGGCCGACTCTTCGCGGCGGCCCCGCACGGGGTGGTCGATGCGTACGGGCTGGGCCCGACCGGCGGCCCGTGGGCCGTGGGTACCGCGCTGGCGTTGGCGGGCGGCGGGCTGTGGACCGGGGCCCGGCTGACCCGGGAGGTGCTGCGGGCCCGGGCCCGGCGGCGCGCCCGGGGCGCCGAACTCCTCGTCCGGGCGCCGCTGCTGCCGGGGGAGGATCCCGCCGGCTCCCGGCTCGTCGTCCTGGAGGGGACGCGGCCCGACGCGTGGTGGCTGCCGGGTACGGCTCCGCAGCTGGTGGTGACCACGGCCGCGCTCGGGCGCCTCAAGGGGAGCCAGTTGGACGCGGTGCTCGCCCACGAGCAGGGGCACGCGGCGGCACGGCACGACTGGCTGCTGCACTGTTCGCGGGCCCTGGCGGGGGGATTCCCTCAGGTGCCGGTGTTCGCGGCGTTCGAAGCGGAGATGCACCGGCTCGTCGAACTGGCCGCCGACGACGTGGCCTCGCGGCGGTTCGGGAGGCTCACGATCGCGCTGGCGCTGGTCGGGCTCAATGAGGACCGGGGGGTGTTCGGGCCGTACGCGACCCCGCAGCCGCACGTCTCGGAGCGGGTGCGGCGGCTGTTGGCGGCGGCGCCCCGGCTGTCCGCGTGCCGCCGGCTGCGGCTGACGGTACTGGCCACGCTGGTTCCGGTTGTGCCGCTGGCGGTGGCGTTGGTGCCGGGGCTGAGCGCGCTCGCCTGATCCGGTCCGGCGGCCCGACAGCCCGGCGGGCGGGTGTGCCCGGCATGGCGGATGTCCGGTGCGAGGATCTCGGCATGCGGATCGACGGCGTACGACGGACGGGGATCGGCTGTGCGCTGCTCGCCGCCGTCCTCACGGCACTGGTGGCGGCCCGGTGGCGGCCTCTCCTCTCGTACGACGACCGGGTCGCGCGGAGTCTGCACGCGCACGCCGTCGCCCGGCCCGGGGTCACCGGTCTCGTGCGGGTGCTCACCGACTGGGTCTGGGACCCTTGGACCCTGCGCGCGGTGGCGGCCCTCGTCTGCCTGTGGCTGTGGCGGCGCGGTGACGGGCAGCGGGCGCTACGGATCGTGCTGGCCACGGCGACGGCCTCGGCGGTGCAACAGGGGCTGAAGGTGCTGGTGGGGCGCGAGCGCCCGGTGTGGCTTGATCCGGTCGACTCGGCGCACTATGCGGCCTACCCGTCCGGGCATGCGATGACGGCGACGGTGGTGTGCGGACTGCTGCTCTCGTTGTTGCCGCGGCAGACTGCGACCCCCCGGCGTGCGCGGGTGTCGGGCCCCGCCCGGACGGCGTGGGTGCTGGCCACCGTGTCCGTGCTCGGGGTGGGTTTCACCCGGCTTTTCCTCGGCGTGCACTGGGCATCGGACGTCGTCGCCGGGTGGTTGCTGGGCGCTGCGGTGGTCGCTCTCGCGCTCTCGCTCCCCACCCGCGGGCATCGGCCGGAACCGGCCGTTTCGTGAGGTGTGGACGTCGCTGCTCTGGGCGATCCCCCGCGTCGCCCAGAGCAGGCGATCCCGTGCGCTGAGTATATTGGCTCAGAGCCAGTCAACGCAGGAGTAAGCATGTCCCCGCGCAGCGCATCGGTCAATGAAGAATTGCGCAGACGTTCCCGGGAGCGGCTGCTCCAGGCCACGGTCGAACTCGTTGCCGAGCACGGCTACGAAGCCACGACGCTCGGCGACATCGCCGACCGTGCGGGTGCGGCCCGCGGCCTGGTCTCGTACTACTTCCCGGGCAAACGGCAACTGCTGCAGTCGGCGGTGCACCGGCTGATGCACCTCACGCTGGACGCGGCGCTGGAGCGGGAGCCCCGCACCGACGACGGGCGCGAGCGGCTCGCCCGTGCCGTCGACGCGGTACTCGGGCTCGCCCGGGACCAGCCGCTGCTGATGCGGACGCACATGGCGGGCATCCTCCAGGCCGAGGGGTTCGTGCAGTGCCCGGAGCAGCAGCGGCTGGCGGAGCTGCTCCGGGACACGGTCACGCGGTACGGATCGGCGGACGTGGACACCGACTACCCGCTGCTGCGGGCCCTGCTGATGGGTGCGGTGGTCGCGGTTCTACTGCCGGGGGCTCCGATGCCCTTGGCGATGCTGCGCGCCGAGTTGTTCCAGCGCTACGGCCTGGACTGGGAACTCGGCGTTCCGCCGGACGGCGGACCGCCCCCCGGCGGAACGTTTCCGTCTACCGGCTAGCACCGGCAAGGGGTCAGTGGTAGACGGGCTGGCTCTGCACGTTGAGCCGGTCCATCCACACCCACTTGGCGCTCTCGGTGCGCCAGTCGTCGATCCTCAGTACGTCGAGGCCCTTGGCGATGTCGTTCGAGTAGACGTGTCCGTTGTAGTAGTACGCCGACCAGGACCCGCCGAGTCCCAGCGTGTCGGTGGTGAGCGGGCCACGCTCGAAGTAGCCGATCTCCCGGGGGCGCGCGGAGTCGGTGAAGTCCCACACCGAGACGCCGCCCTGGTACCAGGCCTGGACCATGATGTCGCGGCCGCCACCGACCGGGATCAGCGAGCCGTTGTGGGCCACGCAGTTCTCGGTGTCGGCCTGTAGGCGCGGGATCTTGAAGTAGCTGCGGAAGACGAGCTTGCGCTGGTCGCCGCTGCCCGTGATGTCGTAGATGCCGTCGGCTCCGCGGTTCGGGCCGGTGGCCTCGTTGCAGGTGGCGCCGCCACCGCCGCCCAGTTCGTCGGTGAACACCACCTTGTCGGCCTTCTCGTTGAAGGTCGCCGAATGCCAGAACGCGAAGTTCACGTTGTCCTGCACCCGGTCGATGACCCGCGGCTGCTCCGGCTTGCTGATGTCGAAGAGGATGCCGTCGCCCATGCAGGCGCCGGCCGCCAGCTTCTTCGACGGCAACACGGTGATGTCGTGGCAGCCCGTGGTCTTGCTGACGCCGGGGTTGGTGGGAGCGCCCGGGTTGCCGCCGTCCGGGAAGAGGACGGGGAAGGCGACGACCGCCGCCTGGGTCGGGGCCTTCTTCGGGACCTTGATGACGGAGATGCCGTCGTGCGGCGGCTGGCAGTCGGGGAACGCCTCGTTCGGGGAGTACGAGGCCACGTAGAGGTAGATGTCGCGGTCGCCGGGCACCAGCGTGTGGGTGTGGGAACCGCAGTTGGTCTCGACGGACTTGATGTACTTGGGGTTCTTCTTGTCCTTGATGTCGAAGATCTTGATGCCCTCCCACGAGGACTTCTCCGTCGCGGGCTGCGAGACGCTGTTGCAGGAGTCGTCGCTGCGCGAGGAGTCGGTGGAGAGGAAGAGCAGGTCTCCCTGGACGGACACGTCGTTCTGACCGCCGGGGCAGAGCACCTGGCTCACGGCCTTCGGGGCCTTGGGGTTGCCGATGTCGTAGATCGTGAAGCCGTTGTAGTTGCCGGCGTAGGCGTACTTGCCCTGGAAGGCCAGGTCGGTGTTGATGACTCCCGGGTACGTGCTCGGGATGTTGGCCAGGGGCTTGACGTTGGCGCTGTGCACGATCTCGTCCTGGCCGGGGATCTCGCCGGGGGCGAGTTCACGGCCCGAGGTCGGGTCCGCGCCCTGCGAGGAGGCGCTGCCCGGTGCTAAGTCCCCCGGATCCGGGGTGGCGGCCGCGGGGCCGGCCGCGAAGAGCGTGGTGAGCAGCCCGGCCGCGGCCACGGCCGCCCCCAGACTCCTG
The DNA here is from genome assembly GCF_040612395.1 of Streptomyces sp. NPDC006430. Taxonomy (NCBI): domain Bacteria; kingdom Bacillati; phylum Actinomycetota; class Actinomycetes; order Kitasatosporales; family Streptomycetaceae; genus Streptomyces; species Streptomyces sp. NPDC006430. Next base: position 219,659 of record NZ_JBEXQA010000001.1, on the reverse strand, counting down.
TGCCGCACTCTGGTGGTGTGCTTCGAGGTCACTGTGCCCTCCCATGGGAGTCCGATCGATTCCGCTCGGGGTGGGAACGGAACCAGGACCCCGGCAGTATGTTCCTTTCATGGACATGGCAAAAGGGTTACTCGGTCGAAGCACCGCGGCGGTCCTGGCCGCGGGGATCCTGCTCGTCCTGGCCGGCTGCCGCAGCGGCGACGACGGGGACGCCGCGAAGAAGGGCGGCGCGGCGGTCATCGCCCCCGGCCGACCAGGCGAGAAGGCCCGCACCCTCTCCCCCGAGGAGGCCGCCCGGCGGCAGCCCGACGACAGCCCCAACGCGGCCGACCGGGCCTACGTGCGTCATATGGTCGAACACCACCGACAGGCCCTCACGATGAGCGCACTGGCCCCGACACGGGCCTCCGCGGACGGGGTCAAACGACTCGCCGAACGGATCTCGGCCGCCCAGCAGCCGGAAATCGGCGGGATGGAGAAGTGGTTGGCCCGCTACCCGGCGCCCTCCGGCGCCCCCGACGGCCACGACCACGGCCCGATGCCGGGCATGGCCACCGAGCAGCAGTTGGCGCAGCTCGCCGCGGCCGAGGGCGCCGACTTCGACAGGCTCTTCCTCACCCTGATGACCGCACACCACGAGGGCGCCGTGAAGATGGCGGGCGAGGCGCTGGCCGCCGGCAACAACGGGGCGGTGGAGGAGATGGCCAACGAGGTGATCGCCACGCAGACCGCCGAGATCCACCGGATGCGCGCGATGGGCTGACGGCCGCCGCACCCGGTGGCATGCTGGGAGCACCTGCGGGAGGAGCTCCGCCGTGCTTCGTGTCGCCGTCGTCGGTTCGGGCCCCAGCGGGGTCTACGCCGCTCAGACACTGGTCCAGCAGCGCGAGGTGCCGGGCGTGCGCGTCGACGTACTGGACCGGCTGCCCGCGCCGTACGGGCTGGTGCGGTACGGGGTGGCCCCGGACCACGAGAAGATCAAATCACTTCAGGGCAGCCTCCGCGCCGTACTGGAGGACGAGCGGATCCGTTTCCTCGGCAACGTCGAGGTCGGCGGGCCGCAGCTGCCCACCGAACGGCTGCTGGAGCTGTACCACGCCGTGGTCTACTGCGTGGGGGCCGCCCGCGACCGACTGCTGGGCATCCCCGGCGAGGACCTGGCCGGGGTGCACTCCGCCACGGCCTTCGTCGCCTGGTACAGCGGGCACCCCGATGCCGCGGCCGAGGCCTTCGACCTGCCCGGGGTGAACTCGGCCGTGGTCGTCGGCGCCGGCAACGTCGCCGTGGACGTGACGCGGATGCTGGCCCGCGGCGAACCGGAGCTGGCCCCGACCGACATGCCCCAGGCGGCCCTGGGCGCGCTCGCGGACAGCGGGGTGACGTCGGTGTCGATGGTGGCCCGACGCGGGCCCTCGCAGGGCAGGTTCACCACCAAGGAACTGCGGGAGCTGGGCACGCTCCCGGGTGTGGGCGTCCTCGTGAACCCCGCGGAGCTGGCGCTCGATCCCGCGTACGCCGACCCCGGGACGGCCGCCGCACTGCCCGCGGTGGCCCGGCGCAACCTGGAGGTGCTGCGCGGCTGGGCGGAGCAGGAGCCGGGTGACGCGGAGCGCCGGATCCACATGCGGTTCTACCTGCGCCCGGTTCGGGTACTGGGCGGTCCCGACGGCCGGGTCCGCGGGATGCGCTTCGAGCGGACGGCCCCGGACGGCCGGGGCGGGGTCACCGGGACGGGAGCCTACGAGGACGTGGAGGCGCAGTTGGTGCTGCGCTCGGTGGGGTACCGGGGCGTCCCCCTGCCGGGCCTGCCCTTCGATCCGGCGACGGCGACGGTCCCGCACGCAGCGGGGCGGGTGATGCGCGCGGGCCGGGCCTCGGTCGGCGAGTACGTGGCGGGCTGGATCAAGCGCGGCCCGACCGGGGTGATCGGCACCAACCGGCCCTGCGCCAAGGAGACCGCGTCCTCACTGCTCCAGGACGCGGCGGCACTGGCCCGGCGGGAGCTGCCGGGGGACCCGCTCGACGCCCTGCGCGCAGCGGGTCTACATCCGGTGGAATGGCAGGGCTGGACGGCCATCGAAGCGGCGGAGGCTGGCCTCGGGCGCTCACTGGGCCGCCACTCGGTGAAGATCCCGGACTGGGCGGGACTGCTGGGCGCAGCGGGGGCGGGCACCACCGGCGGATCCACCAGGGGCGGCGGCTAAGGGCCGGCCCGGCGCTCCTCCTCCGCGGCGGCTGCCGCGAGCACGCTGTCCAGCAGGTGCGGGAACAGTGTCTGGAGCTCCTGACGGCGCAGTGCGTTCATCTTCGCCGTGCCGACGTAGGTCTGACGGATCACTCCGGCCTCGCGCAGGACGCGGAAGTGGTGCGTGGTCGTCGACTTGGTCACGGGCAGCACGAAGTACGAGCAGGCCAACTCGTCCGGCGCGGCGGCGAGGTCCCGGACGATCGACAGCCGGACCGGGTCCGAGAGCGCGTGGAGCACCGCCTCCAACCGGATCTCCTGGAGCCCGGGATGGGCGAGGGTGCGCGGGCGGGTGGTGGCCGTGTCCGTCACGTCTGCTGCTCCGCTCGCCCGACTCCGTTCTCGTACGAGAACCACCGTAGTACATCGACCCTGCCGTACGGGTTGCCCACTGCGGAGCCGGAGGTTGCCGCCGGGCTACCAGGCCCGGTGGTACGGGGTGGGCACCCGGACCTCCGCCCCCAGTTCGGCGGCTGCACGGCGGGCCCAGTACGGGTCGCGCAGCAACTCGCGCCCCAGCAGGACCGCGTCCGCCTCCCCCTCGGCCAGGATCTTCCCGGCCTGTTCCGGCTCGGTGATGAGACCGACGGCGGCGACCGGGAGGCCGGTTCCGGCCTTCACCTCGGCGGCGAACGGCACCTGGTAGCCGGGGCCCACCGGAATGGTCGCGCGCGGGGCCATCCCGCCGGTGGACACGTCCAGGAGGTCCACGCCGTGCTCCTTGAGCAGTCCGGCCAGCCGGACCGTGTCCGCGGGAGTCCAGCCCGACTCGTCCAGCCAGTCGGTGGCGGAGACGCGGAAGAACAGCGGCAGTTGCTCCGGCCACACCGCCAGTACGGCGTCCACGACTTCGAGGGCGAAGCGGGCCCGGTTCTCGAAGGAGCCGCCGTACTCGTCGGTGCGCCGGTTGCTCTCGGCGGAGAGGAACTCGCCGATGAGGTAGCCGTGGGCTCCGTGGATCTCTACGACCTCGTAGCCGGCGGCCAGCGCACGCCCGGCAGCCGCCGCGAACTGAGCAGTGATCTCGTGGATCTGATCGATCGTCAGCTCGTGCGGCACCGGGTCGCCCTCGTCGAACGGCACCGGGCTCGGGGCGCTCGGCAGCCAGCCGTCCGCCTCCGGGCCGACATAGCGCCCGCCCTCCCAGGGGCGGCCGGTGGAGGCCTTGCGCCCGGCGTGGGCTATCTGGATGCCGGGAACGGTCCCCTGCTCCTTGAGGAAGGAGGTGATCGGACGCAGCGCCTCGACCTGGGCGTCGTTCCAGATGCCGAGGTCGTACGGGGAGATCCGGCCCTCCGGGGAAACAGCGGTGGCTTCCTGGAGGATCAGGCCCGTACCGCCCACCGCACGGGCGGCGTAGTGCGCGAGGTGCCAGGTGTGGGCCACGCCGGCAGCCGGCCCGGACGCCTCGGCGACGTGTTGGCACATCGGCGCCATCCACACCCGGTTCGGGACGGTGATCGAACGCAGCGCGAGGGGTGCGAAGAGGGCGGCGAAAGCAGCGGGAGCGGCGGGGGCTGTGACGGGGGCAGCACGCATGAAGGACTCTCCGGATGGGGCCGGGCGCGCCGTCGATCGACGGCTCGTACGAGACTCACCGTACTACGAATTTCTTCGTACTACGACATCTCTCGTACAAGCATGTCGAGCTCGGCACGCAGGGCCTCCGCGAGCGCCGCCAGGTCCGGCACGGCGGCCGCGTCGGCGACCAGGCCGTAGTGGACCGTGCCCTTGTACGTGGAGACCGCGACCGCGAGCGAGTGGCCGCAGGCCAACGGAGCGAGCGGATAGACCTCCCGGACCCGGCTACCGCCGAGGGAGAACGTGAAACTGGGCAGGGGGACGCTGCTGACCAGGATGTCGAAGAGCAACCGCGCCGCCTGGGCGACCAACGGGCCGCCGAGCCGGTGCCCGAGCGGAGGGACGTGGTCGGCCAACAGTGCGACGGCCCCGGCGCCGCGAGCGGGTCCGACCTCCTTGTTGCGGTCCATTCCGGTGCGCACCCGATCCAGGCGCAGCAGCGGGTCCGACTCGGCGATCGGGAGCCGGAGCAGGTAGCCGGAGAGCCGGTTGCCGTACTTCGCGGCTCTGCCGGGCCTGCGGCGGGATACCGGTACCAGGGCCCGCGGACCCGGCCCCACCGGCTCGGGGCCCCCTCGGCCCACCAGCCAGCGCCGCAGGGCCCCCGCGACCAGGGCGATCAGCACGTCGTTGACGGTGCCGCCGGCGACCTTCCGGATGCGGTTGACGTCGTCGAGGTCGAGCGCGAGGCCGGCCACCGCGCGGGTCCCGGTCCGCGCCGGGACGGCCGTCAGGGCGGCCGGAACGCCGAGCGGCAGCCCGGCACGGGCGACGGAGGCGCCGATCTCCAGGGCCTGGCCGACGTCCTGGACCCGGGCGGCCAGGATCCCCGGGAGGTTGCGCAGGACGGAGCCGGTGGGCGCCGGTGCGGGGAGGGGCCGGGCGGGACCCCGTACGGGCGGGCCCTCGTCGAAGAGCTCGGCCGCCAGCGCGAGGGCGCCGAGCCCGTCGGCGAGGGCGTGGTGGAACTTGAACAGCACCGCGAAGGAGCTCGGATCCGGTCCGGCCAGGACGTGCGCCTCCCAGGGCGCCCGGTCCCGGTCCAGCGGTCGTGCCATCAGGGTCCCGGCGGCGACCTGCGGGTCGGCGGTGCGGACCAGGAAAACGTGCCGGGCCGGATCGAAGTCCGCATCGGGCGACCAGGCCGCCGCGCCGACCGGCAGCAGCACGTCGCGGATGCGGCGGCGCAGGCCGGGGACGGCGACGCAGCGGGCGGTGAGCAGTTCGGCGGCCCGGAGCGCGGGGTCGCACCCGGGGTCCGCCTCGGGACCGGGACCGGGGCCTGCCACGGGGCCGGGGGCCTGCGGGGCGGCTTCGAAGACCGCTAGGGCGCCGAGGTGCATGGGGTGGGCGGCGGATTCGATCCGCCAGAAGGCGAGGTCGAGCGGGGAAAGGTGCTCGGTGGCCACGTATTGCCTCTCGCGTGCGGTGGCAGAGGTGGAAGTCAACCCCTTTCGGCCTCCTACGATCAAGTAGCCACCCTTTGCGTACGCCTGTTGATCGATGGCGACCGACTGGTCGGCCCAGCGGAGCGGCTACCGAGCCACTGACGGGGGCCGGGTGCAGACTGGCCGGAAGGTGCTCAGCACGACGACCGGGACGGCGAAGGCCGGAGGTGTCGACCATGGCAGAGGTGCTCCTGCTCGCGGGAACCCGCAAGGGCCTCTTCATCGGCCTCAGGCGGGACGGCGGCCCGTGGACGTTCGACGGACCCCATTTCAACGCCCAGGCCGTCTACGCCGTCGCAGTCGATCGACGCGGGGCGACCCCCCGGCTGCTGGTCGGCGGGGACAGCTCGCACTGGGGGCCGTCCATCTTCAGCTCCGACGACCTGGGGGCGAGCTGGCACGAGCCCGCCGCGCCGGCCGTGAAGTTCCCCAAGGACACCGGGGCCTCCCTGGAACGGGTCTGGCAGCTGCATCCGGCCGGCCCCGAGGCCCCGGACGTGGTGTACGCCGGCACGGAGCCCGCAGCACTGTTCCGCTCGACCGACCGCGGGGAGTCCTTCGAGCTGGTCCGACCGCTGTGGGAGCACCCGAGCCGCAGGAGTTGGGTGCCGGGCGGCGGAGGTGAGGGCCTGCACACGGTGCTGACCGACCCGGGCGATCCCGACGCAGTGACGGTGGCGGTCTCCACCGCCGGGGTGTTCCGGACCCGGGACGGCGGGGCCAGCTGGGTCCCGTCCAACGAGGGGGTCTCGGCGGTGTTCCTGCCAGATCCGCACCCGGAGTTCGGCCAGTGCGTACACAAGATCGCCCAGGACGCCGGGGACCGACGCCGGCTGTACCTGCAGAACCACTGGGGGGTGTACCGCAGCGACGACGCGGGAGCCCGGTGGACGGACATCGGCGGCGGACTGCCCTCCGACTTCGGCTTCGCGGTGGCCGCGCACCCGCACCGGCCGGACACCGCCTACGTCTTCCCGCTCAACGCGGACTCCGACCGGGTCCCGGCCGAACACCGGTGCCGCGTCTTCCGCACCCGGGACGCGGGCGCCACCTGGGAGCCGCTCACGCGCGGGCTGCCCGCCGGGAACCACTACGGGACGGTGCTGCGGGACGCCCTGTGCACGGACGACGCCGACCCGGCGGGAGTCTACTTCGGCAACCGCAACGGCGAGCTGTACGCCAGCCACGACGACGGCGACAGCTGGCAACTGCTGGCCGGTCACCTGCCCGACGTGCTGTGTGTCCGGGCTGCGGTACTGGCTCACTGAATCGGCCAGTAGAGTGACTCACTGTGGCAGCAAGACCGTTGAACGAGATCGTCGAACCGGGCTGGGCCCGGGCTCTGGAGCCGGTGGCGGCGCAGATCGCCGCCATGGGCGACTTCCTCCGCGCCGAGATCGCCGCGGGGAGAACGTACCTGCCGGCCGGGGCGCACGTACTGCGCGCCTTCCAGCAGCCCTTCGACGAGGTCAAGGTGCTGATCGTCGGCCAGGACCCCTACCCCACCCCGGGGCACGCCATGGGCCTGTCCTTCTCGGTGGCGCCCGACGTCAGCCCGTGGCCGCCCAGTCTGGACAACATCTTCCGCGAGCTGTACGCGGACCTCGGGGTGCCGCGTCCGGCGAACGGTGACCTGACCCCGTGGACGCGCCAGGGGGTACTGCTGCTCAACCGCTCCCTGACCACCGCCCCGCGCAAACCCAACGCGCACCGCGGCAAGGGCTGGGAGGCGGTCACCGAGCAGGCGATCCGAGCGCTGGCGGCGCGCGGGAAGCCGCTGGTGTCGGTGCTGTGGGGCCGGGAAGCGCGCAATCTGCGGCCGCTGCTGGGCGAGTTGCCGGCCGTGGAGTCCGTCCACCCCTCCCCCATGTCCGCCGACAACGGGTTCTTCGGCTCCAAGCCGTTCAGCCGGGCGAACGATCTGCTGGTCCGCCAGGGGGCACAGCCGGTGGACTGGCGACTCCCCGCAGCCAGTTGACCATTCGGTTGAACCGTATACGACATTCAACGGATAAATACGGACAGAAGCCGCCCGTTAAGGCCCTGCCCGAACACTGCGTTCCGATAAGCCAGTAGCATGCGGCGCCATGAGCTCCCCCACTGGGCCCGCAAATGGCCTGCCCGTACGAATGCCGCGACCCCGCCCTGCCGGACGGCACCGCCGACCCGAGCCCGCGGTGGCGCCCGAGGGCGCGCCCGCGCTGGTGCTCGCCGTGCCCGGTGCCCCCTCGGCCGCCTCGCGAGGGCTCGCGGAAGAGATCATCAGCATCGGCCGCTCCGAGCTGCCGGGCCTGGACGCCCGCATCGGCTTTCTTGAGGGCGATGACGCCGAGGCCGCCGAGTTCCCGGCGCTCTCCGGCGTACTGACCGCGGTCGCGGCCGAGCGCGTCGCGCGCGCGGAGTTCGCCCGCGCTGCCGGCCACGAGGTGCCCGCGCCGACCGGCCCGGACGCCGTGGTCGTCCCGCTGCTGGCCGGCCCGGACGCCGACCTGCTGCGCCGGATGCGCCAGGCCGTGATGGACTCCTCGGCCGCCGCCGAGCTGGCCGAGGTGCTCGGCCCGCACCCGCTGCTCGCCGAGGGCCTGCACGTGCGGCTCTCCGAGGCGGGGCTGGCCCGCGCCGACCGCGCCCGGCTGTTCACCGTCACCACCGCCGCCGACGGCATCATCGTGGCCACCACCGGCGGCGAGGAGGCCGTCCAGGTCGCCGGGGTCACCGGAATGCTGCTGGCCGCGCGCCTCGCCGTGCCGGTCAAGGCCGCCGCCCTCGACCAGGAGGGCTCGGTGGCCGCGGTCGCCGAGCAGCTGCGCAGCGAGGGCTCCACGCAGCTCGCGCTGGCCCCGTACCTGATCGGCCCGGAGGCCGCCGAAGGGCTGCTGGACACGGCCTGCAAGGAGGCCGATTGCGCGACCGCCGAGGTGCTCGGCGCCTACTCGGCGCTCGGCAAGCTCGTCGTCACCCAGTACTCCGCGGCGCTGGGCATCAGCCAGGGCGCCGGCGCCCGCTGACCCTTCCCTGGCCGCCTTCCCGCGGACCCCGTCCGGGGGAGGTGGCCAGGGCCGCTGGCACGAGGGCCCGTGCCCGGAACCGCACCCCGGACTCCGTCCGGGGCCCCGGGACACGGGCCCTCGTGCGTGCAGCGGGACTCCGGCGGGCCCGGTCAGCCGAAGACCACGCAGGTGGCGGCTGGCACCGGCAGCGAGCCGGCCCGGCGCGGCAGCCCGGTCAACGGGTCGACGTCGAACCAGGTGACGTCCCCGGAGCGCTCGTTGGCCGCGTACAGCCTGCGCCCCGAGGGGTCGATGGCGAGGTCCCGCGGCCAACTGCCGCCGCAAGCCACACTGCCCGCGAGACGCGGCTTCTCGGCCCCGCCGGCGAGCGAGAAGGTGGCGAGGGTGTCGGTGCCGCGCACCGCCGCCCACACGAAGCGACCGTCGGGCGAGGCCACCACGGCCGAGGGATAGACCCGTACGGCCCCTGGAGCGCCCGTAGAAGCCACCGGAACCTCGCCGACCGGTTCCAGTCGCCCGGAGCCCGGATACCAACGGCAGACGGTCAGCTGCGGCTCCAGCTCGTGCAGGACGTAGACCACCATCCCGTCCGGATGGAAGGCGAGGTGCCGCGGCCCCGTCCCGGCGCGCAGCGCGGTCTCCCCGTGGAGGCGGAGGGCGCCGGTGGCCGGGTCCGGCACGCAGACCCGTACCGAATCGGTACCGAGGTCCACGCTGAGCACCCAATTGCCGCTGGGGTCGGGCAGTACCTGGTGGGCGTGCGGCCGTTCCTGGCGGCTCGCGTCGGGGCCGGAGCCGCGGTGGGCGAGGACCGAGGCGGGCCCGGACAGACTGCCGTCCGCCGCGAGCGGGAGGCTGCTGACGCTGCCGGACGTGTAGTGGGCGGTCAGCAGTCGACGCCCGGCCACGCTGAGGTGCGTCGGCCCGGAGCCGCCCACCCGGACGGCGGGACCGAGGGCGGTGAGGCCCTCGGGGGTGGGTCGGAAAGCGGCGGCAGCGCCCGGTTCGGTCTCGCTCACGGCATAGAGCACTCCGGTGTCCCGGTCGAAGGTGAGGTACGAAGGGTCCGCGATCGCGTCGTTGACGGAGAGCAGGGTCAGCGCTCCGGTCGCCGGATCGACGGCCGCGGTGGTGACGCCCCGACCGCCTCCCGAGGTGAACGAGCCGATGCGGACCCGGGGTTCACCGCCCCGGTCCGCCCCGCTCACGACGTCCGTACCGTCCGTGTCGCCCACTGGACGCCCCTCTCCACCGCTTCGGATCGATCCGTGCGCAGCCGACGTTAACAGAAGGTCTAGACCAGATCTCGCCCCTGGGCGCGTTCCTGTGCGCCGGGGTGGTGCACGTACGCCGTCGAGCTCGGCCGGTCGTCGTAGGTGCGGTGGAAGACCGGGGTGGCGGAGCCCGAGATCGGCGGCACGATCCAGGACCAGTCGGCGCCCACCTCCCGCCCCTTGCGCTCCTCCCGCTCTATGTGGCTGAGGAAGCGCCGGGACTCGGAGTGGTGGTCGGCGATGGTGACCCCGGCCCGGTCGAAGGAGTGCAGCACGGCCCGGTTGAGCTCCACGAGCGCCCGGTCCTTCCACAGCGAGCGGTCGCTGGAGGTGTCGAGACCGAGGCGGCGGGCAACGGCGGGGAGGAGGTGGTACCGGTCGGTGTCCGCGAGGTTGCGGGCACCGATCTCGGTGCCCATGTACCACCCGTTGAAGGGGGCGGCCGGATAGTGGATGCCGCCGATCTCCAGGCACATGTTGGAGATGGCGGGCACGGCGTGCCAGCGCAGCCCCCAGTCCGCCCAGCCGGGTTCGTCGGGGTGCTCGATCGGGACCTCCAGCACGGCGTCGGGCGGGGTGTCGAACCAGCGGGGTTTGTCGTCCACTCCCTGGACCACCAGCGGGAGCAGGTCGAAGGGGGTGCCGGCGCCGCCGGTCCAGCCGAGGCCGAGCAACGCCCTGGTGAGCGGCGCGTTGCGGGCGTCGCCCACGGTGATCGAGTGGTGGTCGCCGTAGCCGGCGTACCGGACGAGCTGCTCGCTCCAGATCAGCGGACCGGGGCGCTGCGGGGTGTCCGGGGCGAAGACGGTGATGGTGGGTCTGACCTTGCCCCCGTTGGTCGCCTCGCGCAGGTGCTGGAAGCATTCCGCAGCGATCTCGTCGGCCTCGGTGAGGTCGCGGCGGTCGCGCACCCGCAGGGAGTTCCAGTAGAGCCTGCCTATACAGCGGTTGCTGTTGCGCCAGGCGACCCTGGCCCCGTGGGCGAGCTCCTGCGGGGTGTGCCGGTACCCGCCCGTCTCCGCGAGCTCGGCCCGCACGGAGGCGAGCCGAGCCCGCGGGTCACCGGCCTGCGGATTCTCCCGGTGGAAGAGTCGGATGAACTCCTCGGCCGCTTCCCACACTTGGGCTGCGGTCGAGCGCTGTTGAAGTATTTCCATCCCGGGCGGTTACCCCCTGTCCAACCAGATCCACCCTGTACGTGCTGAACGAATGTGCTGTGAACAATCACCCGTTGTACATGCCGCAGGTGAGACGGGTGCGGCAGGCAGATTCGGAACACTCCGCCGAGTGCTCTTCGGGCCATCGCCCTGCGGGCGGAGCTGACGGGGCGTACGATCCGCCACGATCAATGGTCTGACCTCTGACGTCGCGCGTAACCCCTCCCACCAGAGGTGAACGGTGCCGCACCCGCGATGGCCGCCCGGCCCGCCCGCCCCGATCGAGCGCGGTCGCAGGCGGTCAGCGGCAGTCAGACGCGATCAGGCACTGATGACGAGGGGCGAGCGCGGGTCGGTGCGCAGCGGGGCGTGGAGGGCGACGAGGGCGTGCTCCAGACCGTGCAGGTGCGCGAGGGCCCGCTCCTCAGCAGCGGGCCGGGGAGGGGCGGGGGCGGCGGGCTCCGCCGCACCCTGCGGAGCGGTCAGCGCCTCCACTGCCGCCTCCACCCGCCAGCACGCTGCCGCCAGTCGGGCGTCGTGCGAGGCCAACGGGTCGGCGGCGACGGCCACCAGTCCGCGCACCTCCCGGGCGCAGTCGTCGAGCAGCCCGAGGACCTGGCGGGCCCGGGCCTTGCGGGCCCGCAGCGGGCTCAGCGGGTGGACCAGGGGCGCGAGGGCCATCCGTACACGGCCCAGCAACAGTTCGAGTTCGGCGGCGTGCGGAGCCGGATCGGCTGCGGGGTCCCCGGCGAGGCGGTCGAGGGAAGCCGCGGTGGAGGCTCGTACGCAGTGCAGGGCGCGCTGGATCCAGGCGTCGTTGGCGGCGTGGGTGGTCACCGGGAGGACGAGCACCACGGCGAGGGCGGCGCCCAGCGCCCCGATCGCGGTCTCCTGGAAGCGCAGGAGCAGCAGCCCGGGGTGCAGCACACCGAGGAGCCCGTAGAGCAAGCCGGCCATGACCGTGACGAAGAACATCATCCAGGAGTACGAGGGAGCCGCGGTGTAGAAGATCCCGAAGACGCATACGGCGACCAGTGCGGCGGTGGGCGCGGGAGCACCGTGCAGCGGTACGGCGACCAGCAGGCCGGCGGCGATGCCGACGACCGTGCCGAGGACCCGCCGGAATCCGCGGACGAGGGTCTCCCCGCGGGAGGTGGTGTTGACGAAGATCCACCAGGCGGTGCCGACGGCCCAGTACCAGCGGTCCTCGGAGAGCGCCTGCCCGATGCCGAGCGCGAAGGCGCAGGCCGCGATGGCCTGGAAGGCCTGCCGCGTGGTCGGCCGGGCCAGGCCGGTACCGGGCAGGCCGGGCGGCGCGGCGGGGGGCGGGGTGCGCCGCTCGATGGGCCACAGCAGGAACCGCACGGCTCCGGCGGAGAGCAGCGCCAGCCCGACTGCGGCGTACAGCTCGGGCAGCTGGCCGGGGACGGCGTGCAGGAACTGCGTGACGAAGAACATCATGAAGCCGAAGACCCCGAGGGCGTGCCCGCGCGGCCCCCAGCGGCGGGCGTAGACCCCGACGAACACGACGGCGAGGAAGGCGGCGTCCCGGGCGAGCGGCGTCCCGTGCAGGGTGGTGGCCAGTGCGAGGACCGGGAACCCGGCGACGGGAAGCAGCGCGCTCGTCACGCGCTGGGCGTGCACGCTGGAGTCGAGCACGGTGAACAGGGCGAGCAGGGCGGCCAGCCCCCCGGTGATGGACGCGGTGAGGGAGAGGCCGCACACCTCGGCGACGGCGACGGCGAGCCCGACGCCGATCACGGCCCGCAGCGAGTTCCTCAATCTCAGGCGCCCCGGATCCGGAGCCACGAACATCCTCTTCACGGCGGTGTGCCGCCCCCCTCAAGGTGGTGCGCGCCGGCCCGACGGCCGCCCGGGGGTGGTGGGCAGCAGGCGGGCACAGCGAAGGCACCGCGCTCCGGACCGGCCTCGTTGCCGCCCGGCGCTGCGCGGCGCCGAAATTACATGGATACGACACAGATAAGCATCCGAAGGCCCACTGGCTCAACACGGGCCCCCCTCACTGGTCCATTGGCCCAGTACCGCGGGGCACGGTCAGGCCGCCCACGGCCAACGGACCAGCCGTGGGACCGACCGGCTCGGTCAGCCGCTCCGCGGTCGGGCAGGTCGGCGCGCGTAGCAGAAGAGGTGCTCCTCCGGCTCGACGGGCCGGGCCGACCCCGTGTGGCCGGCGGCCCCAGCCGGTCCGGCCTCCGGCCGGAACACCTCGGTGTGGTGCTCCAGCACCTCCAGCCCGGCCGCGGTCAGGCGGCGCAGGTGCTCCTCGGTGGACAGGCTGCTGACGGTCACCTCGTGCCCCATCCACACGATGTCGAGGTCGTCGATGTCGCCCGGCACGGTGGCCATGACGAAGTACCCGCCGGGCGCCACCCACGACGCCATCCGCTCCAGCGCCCGACCCACGTCCCGTTGGGACATCACCAGCAGGGGGAAGAACGCGCACACCGCGTCATAGCCGCGCTCCGCAGCCCCGTACGTCCGTACGTCGGCCTGCTCGAAGCGGGCCTGGGGCACCCTGGCCCGTGCGAGGGCGACCATGTGCGCCGAAACGTCGATGCCGGTCACCGCGCAGCCGGCGCGCGCGAGGGCCTCGGCGGTCGGCCGGCCGGTACCGCTGCCCACGTCCAGCACGTGGGCGCCCGGGGCGAGCCGAGCGCTGAGCCAGTCCAACGCGGCGAGCTGTCCGGGAACCCGCCCGAACACCTCCTCGTACCGTGCGCCGACCTCGTCGAACACCTCCGCCGCGGACTTGCGACCGCTCATCGCCGCCCCTCACCCTCGGTTCGCGCTCCGCGGCGCCGGGGCCGCTCTCCGTCGCGGTAGGTTCTGCCCCGACGCGCGCCGGGGAAACGGCGGGGCGGCGCCACTGCCGTGCGAGGTGTCGCGGTGCGGGCCGCACGGGCCGCCCGGGTGTCCGTCAGCTCAACCGGGGATGCGGCCTTCGACGGAGGGATGGCGCGACTCGATGAGCTCCAGGTCCGCGGTCAGCGAGTCGAGCCAGGCCGTCGCGGCGAAGTACGCGGGCCCCGCGTCGAGGGGCGCAGTCCGGCCGGGCGCGCCGGAAGTCCGATCCCGGGTACCGCCCTCCGGCCCGCCCTGTCCCAATGGCTCCCATGGCCCCGATGGCCCCGATGGCCCCGATGGGCTCTTCGGCCCCGCCGCTCGCGGGACGTCGGCCCGGGCCGCCGCCCGGCGCAACCCGGCCGCCACCCGGGCCGCGTACGTGCGGAGTTCATCCGCCGCGGGCCCCGCAATCGGCGTACCGCCCCGGCTCTCCAGGACCCGCTCGGCGCCCCAGAGCACGTGGTGCCCGGTCATCACGGCGGCATGCCAGTCCCGGCCCGGGCCGGCCGGCCGCTGCGTCTCGCTCTGGTACTGGGCGTACGCCGATTCGGCCATCGTCAACGTGATCCGGACCCGGCGGGCCACCGGCGGCACCGGCTCCGGCAGCTCCGGCAGCCCCTGGGGTGCCACGGCGGCGGTGGTCACCTCGACGTCATCGGCAGCGGCGCGCAGCAGCCCGGCCACGGCCCGACCCAGTTCGTCGTGGGCTCCGCGCGGCCAGGCCAGCACCCCGCACACCATGCCGATGGCGCTGCCGACGAGCACGTCCAGGAAGCGGATCTCGGCCAGCCGCCAGGTGACGGGCGACAGCTGGGCGAAGGCAATGGCGACCACCAGCGTGAACAGGGCCTGCGCCCAGCCCACCCCGCGCACGGGCCCGACGCAGAAGGCGGCCAACATCAGCGGTGGCAGCATGAGTTCGTACACGATGCTCGTCCCGCTGGCCGCCGCGAGCACGCTGCCCGCGGCGACGGCGCCCAGGAACGTACCGATCAGTGCGGTGCGCACGGTCCCCCGGGTCTGTACGGCCGTGGTCCGGGTGAGGCTGAGGACCGCGAGCATCGCCCAAAAGCCGTGCGGGAGGGATTCGACGCCGGCGACGGTACGGGTCACGGCGAGGGCCAGGGCCATCCGTACGGCGTTCTGGAAGTACACGGACCTCGGTCCGGTGTGCACGGCGAGGCGGTGCCACCACAGCCGCAGCGGGCTCAGCCAGGCGTACCAGAACCGGTCCGGGGGGTCGATGTCCCGGGCCGCCGCGCGCCCCTCCACCGCGAGGTCGGCCGCCGCCCGGAGCACGAGTGCGGCGTCGGCCACCTCCAGGAGCGCGGCCTGCCTGCGACGGGCGTCCGGCAGGGCGGCGAGTGTTCCCGCGGTCCGGGCCCGCAGCCCGCGCAGCTCCGCCGAGCCCCCGGCGGGCGGGCCGCCGCCGCGCAGCAGCGTGGCGGTCCCGGCGGCCGACGCGCGGACCGCCCCCAGGAGATCGAGCCCGGCCTGCACCGGCGGACGCCCGGCCGCGGGTGCGGGCAGGTCGCGGAGCCGGGACAGCAGGGTGCGCGCGGCCAGCCCGGTGTGGGCCAGCGCCCGCTCGCGCACGCCGGGTCCGGCGGGCCGCTCCGCCTCCGGGACCCGGGACGGCCTCAGCGACTCGGCGGCTGCCCGGGCCCGGTCGGCCGCCGCCGCGGCCAGGGCGTGGGGCGGCTGCTCCAGCGCGGCGGCGCACCGGGCCGCCTCGGCCACTGCGTCGGCGGCCCGCTCCGCGTACGTGGGGACCCGCGTATCGGGCAGCACCCACGCCTCGGCCAGGATCAGCAGCACCAGGCCGGCGACGGTGCCGGTCAGCCGCTCGTCGAGGGTGTGCGGGGCGTACGGCGGGAAGCTCGGGAGGATGTACAGCAGTTGGAGGCCGGCGGCGGCGCCCGCGGGTCGGGGCCCGGCCGCCGCGGCGAAGGCGACGCAGAAGCCGATGACCGCCGTGCCCAACACGGCGCTCCAGGTCCTGACGGCGAGGAAGGTGCCCGCGGTCACCAGCAGGCAGGCGACCGGGAGCAGCCGCACCATGACCGCGGCGCGCTGCCGTCCGGTCCCCGGGATCCGGGACAGCCCGGCCAGCGAGACGGCGGCGAAGAGGGCGTAGGTGGCGCTGACGGGCTGACCCGCTCCGTACAGGAACCCGTAGAAGCCGGTGCAGGCGGCGAGCGTGGTCCGCACGGCCCGGCGTGCGGCCACCGGCTGGGGACCGGTACCCGTACGAAGCTCCTGGAGGGCACGCACGGTTTCAGAATCCCATGCGACCCCGCCGCCCTCTCGGCATGCGGGACTTAGGGGCGGGTGTTCCAGCCCGCGACCACCGGGAGCCCGTGTTCGGTGGACAGGACGCTGACCGTGCCCGTGCGCAGCAGGAAGAGCCGGCCCTCTTGCGGCGGCAGGCCCAGGTAGCGGGCCGTGAGGACGCGCAGGAAGTGGCCGTGGGCCACCACCACGGCGTCACCGCGCTCCCCGGACAGGGTCCGAGCCGCACGGGCCAGGACGCGGTCCGCACGGGCGCCGACCTGTGCGGCGCTCTCGCCGGGGTGATCCGGGTCGCCGGGCGGGACGCCGTCGGTCCACAACGACCAGCGCGGCCGGCTCCGCCGGATCTCCGCCGTGGTCACGCCCTCGTAGCCGCCGTAGTCCCATTCGTACAGGTCGGGGTCGGTCTCCCCGCCGCTCAGCCCGGCGAGTCGGGCCGTTACGACGGCCCGGCGCAGCGGGCTGGTCAGCACCAGGGCGGGGGTCCGGTCACGGAAGAACGGGGCCAGCGAGATGGCCTCCTCTACCCCGGCGGCGGTCAGCGGCACGTCGGTGCGCCCGGTGTGGCGCCCCGTGGCGCTCCATGCCGTCTCGCCGTGCCTCACCAGCAGTAGGTCACTCACTCTTGGGACCCTAAGCCTTCCGGCAGGGCGACGCCGGAGCACCCGGGCGGCATGTCACGGCCCCCGGGATGGATTCGATGCGGAAACGCTGCGAGTTGGCCGTCCCGTCCGTGCTGGCGAGGCTCGTGTCATGGACGAAAGAGAGCAGGAGAACCGGGTCGCGAACGGTTTCGCCACGGGCGACGAACGCTGCATGGAGGCGGTCTACCGCCGCTGGCGGCCACTGGTGCACTCGCTCGCCCGGCGGTGCCTGGGCGACGAACGGGAGGCCGAGGACGTCACGCAGCAGGTATTCCTCGCCGCCTGGAACGGCCGGCACCGCTACCGGCCCGGTCCCGGCGGGCTCGGCGCCTGGATCACCGGAATCACCCGGCACAAGGTGGCCGACGCGCTGGAGGCGCGGACCCGGCGGGCCCGGGCGGCTGAGGCCGCCGCGCGCGTCGCCTCCGGGGCCGCCGACCTCCCCGGGAGCCCGGCGCGCCACGAGGCGGAGCAGGTCGTGGACCGGGTGGTGGTCCTCGGGGAGCTGGCCAGGCTTCCCGTGGCACAGCAGCGGGTGCTACGGCTCGCCTTCTACGGGGACCTGACCCAGATGCAGATCGCGGACCGCACCGGGCTACCGCTCGGCACCGTCAAGAGCCATATGCGAAGGGCTCTGCACCAGCTGCGCCGGTCGATGCCCGCGGCGGTGCCAGCGACTCGATGACCGCCAGGCCCGAGCGCAGCCCGTGCAGGCGCTCGGTGCGCGGGGCCGGTGTGCCGGCGCCCCAGCCGGGTCCGGCGAGCAGCAGCACCGAGTGGGCGCGCGCGCCCCGTACCCCCCACTCGATGGCGGACACCGACCGGGCCAGGGCGGGGTCGGCGGTCGTACGGGACTGCGCCCACAGCACGACGGCGCGCGGGCCGGTCCGCCGTACGGCTGCGTGCAGGGCCTCGGCGGGCAGCGCCGGGCCGAACATCCGCGTGGGCAGGCCCCGCTCACCGAGCGCCGCGGTCAGCGCCTCCAGGGGCAGGCTGTGCTGCTCGCCGGGCACGCAGGCGAGGAGTACGGGCGGTGTCCGGGGCGGCTCGGGCACGGGCCGGATCCGGTGCAGGGCCGAGGAGACGTGCCAGGACAGCAGGTGTTCGACCTCCACGTAGCGCTCACCGGCAGAAGCCCATTTGCGGCCCACGGCGTGCAGGGTCGGCGCGATGACCTCTTCCCACGCGGTGATCAGACCGTGTTCGGCCAGGGCCGCGTCCAGCAGCTCCGCCACGGTCGGCGCGTCCAGGCGTACGGCGGCCCGCGACAGCCCCCGGCACTCCGGGCGGACCGGCCCGAGCGGGAGGGCGCCCGGGCCACCCGGGCCACCCGGGGTCGGTGCGAGTGACGGTCCCCGTGCCGGTGTCTCTGCTGACGTCCGTTCGGGTGTCCGTACCGGCGTCCAGGTGGATGACGGTGCGGGTGCCGGTGCCGGTGCTGGTGCCCCTGGGCTCGTCGGCCGTTCCGCTGCCCGGGTCCCGGACGCCCCCGGCTCACCGCCCAGTGCGGCCCGGGCCGCCTCGGCGGGCGGTACCCCCTGGGCGGTGAGCCGGCACATCAGTTCCAGACGGGCGATGTCCCGCGGGGTCCAGCGACGGTGGCGCCCGGCCTCACGGCTGGCCGGGCCGATGGCGTACCGGCGCTCCCAGGAGCGCAGGGTCGTCGGCGAGACCCCGAGGCGCCGGGCCACGGCTCCGGTGCTCAGCGCGGCGTCGCCCTGGTCCTGCGGGGGTGTCGCAGTCACGCGGTCCACCCGCTCACGATACGACCGCGGAGGTGGGCCGGGCCCTCACGCGACGCCCCGTCCCCGTCGGAACCGGTCGAGCCCGTCGGAGAGTTCCACGACCGGGTCCGGGTAGTCGTACCGGGCACGCTCCAGGCCGGGCAGCCGCCACGGCTCGTGCACCTGTGGGGCGGCGAGATCGGCGAGCTCCGGCACCCAGCGGTGCACGTACTGGCCCGTCGGGTCGTACCGCAGGCCTTGGCGGATCGGGTTGAGGACCCGGTTGGGTCGGGTGTCGGTGCCCGTCCCGGCCACCCACTGCCAGTTGAGCTGGTTGTTGGCCAGGTCGCCGTCCACGAGGAGGTCCAGGAAGTGCCGGGCCCCGACCCTCCAGTCCACGTACAGGGTCTTGGTGAGGAAGCTGGCGGCGAGTAGCCGGCCACGGTTGTGCATCCAGCCCTCGTGGCGCAGTTGACGCATGGCCGCGTCGACCACCGGGTAACCCGTGCGGCCCTCCTTCCAGGCCTCGGTCTCCTCCTCGGCCGCCGCCCCGGTGCGCCAGCGGTCGCTGCGGTCCCGGTAGTCCCGTACGGCGGTGTCGGGCCGGGCGGCGAGCACCTGGTGGTGGAAGTCGCGCCAGCAGATCTGCCGGACGAACGCTTCGGCGCCGGAGCCGCCGACGGCGCGGGCGCGGTGGACGGTCTCGGTCGGCGACAGGGTGCCGAAGTGCAGGTGCGGGGAGAGTCGGGAGGTGGCGTCGCCGGCGAGGTCGTCGTGGGTGTCCTCGTAGTGCGGGACGCCAGCGCGCAGCCAGCGCGTCAGGAGGTCGCGGGCCTCGCGCTCGCCGCCGCGTGCGAGGCCCGGCGAAACCCCGGTGACGGCTGCGCGCCGCGGCAGCGGATCGGAGCCGATGGCGTCGGGCACCGGGACGGAGCGCGGGGCGGCGGCGACCGTACGGGGCGGCAGCTCGGACCAGCGGCGGTGGTAGGGGGTGAACACGGCGAAGTGGTCGGAGCCGGCGGGCAGTACGGCCCCGGGGGCGGCGGCGGTGATCACCGCCTCGTGCACGTAGAGGCGCCGGCCCTCGGCTTCGAGGGCGTAGCGGAGCCTTTCCTCGCGGGCGTGCGCGTACGCGCTGACTCCGGCCGCCATGTGGACCTCGTCGGCGTCACACTCCTGGACGAGGGCGCAGACCTCGGCCACGGCGTCGCCGGAGCGCAGCACCAGACGGCCTCCGCGCTCCCGCAGTCCGGCGTCGAGGTCGGTGAGGCAGTCGGCGAGGAAGGCGAGCCGGTTGGGGGCGGCGAAGCCGGCCGCATCGACGGCACGGTCACGGACGAAGAGCGGGACCACCTGGTCGCAGGAGGACAGCGCCGCAAGCAGCGGCGGATGGTCGTGCAGGCGCAGGTCCGAGGTGTACAGGACCACCGCGACGTTCATGGGTTCTCTCGCTCCGCGTCAGGGCCGTGGGGGTGGTGGGGGCTTCGGTGAACGGCTGTCGTCCGGTACTTCGGCCGGTGCGGGCGCCACGGATGCGGTGGGCCCGGCGGATCGGGATGCCGGGCCTTCGGGCTGGCGGGCCCGGGACGCGGCGTCCGCTTCGTCCAAGCGGCGGGCGGCACGGGCGATGTTGCGGGCCATGCCGTTGAAGACGACGGAGTGGAAGGGCGACACGCTCCACCAGTAGAGGTGGCCGAGCAGGCCGTGCGGGTGGAACAGGGCCCGCTGCCGGTAGCGGGCGCGCGGGCCCGCGCCGCCCTGCCCCGGGTCCCGGCCCCGCTCGGGCTCCGGCTTCCGGCCCGGCTCCGGCTCCGGCTCCGGCTTCCGGCCCGGCTCCGGCTCCGGCTCCGGCTCCGGCTCCGGCTTCCGGCCCGGTTCCGGCTCCGCGTACATCTCCAGCCAGGCCAGCCCCGGGAGCCGCATCTCGGCGCGCAGCCGCAGCAGTCGGCCCGGTTCGATCTCCTCGACCCGCCAGAAGTCCAGGGAATCCCCCACCCGCAGCCGGGCCGCGTCGCGCCGCCCGCGCCGGATGCCGACCCCGCCGACGAGCCGGTCCAGCCATCCCCGCACTGCCCAGGCCAGCGGGAACGAGTACCAGCCGTTCTCCCCGCCGATGCCCTCCACCACCCGCCACAGTGCGGCGGGCGAGGCGTCGACGGCACGCTCGCGCTCGTCGGTGTAGAGGCTGCCGCCGGCCCAGTCGGGGTCGGTGGGCAGCGGGTCGCTGGGCGCGCCCGGCACCCCGGCGGAGGACCAGCGGGTGGTCACCTTCGCCTCCCGCACGCGCTGGAGGGCGAGCGCCAGCGCCTGGTCGAAGTCGATGGGAGCACCGGGCGGGTCGGGGACGTAGCGGGCGATGTCGTGCTCGGTGCAGACCACCTCGTGGCGCAACGATTCGGCGAGCGGCCGGGCCAGGGACCGCGGCACCGGGGTGACCAGACCGATCCAGTGGCTGGACAGCCGCGGGGTCAGCAAGGGGACGCGCAGGATGAACCGCCGGGGCAGTTGGGCGACTGCGGCGTACCGGCGCATCATCTCCTCGTACGTGACCACGTCGGGGCCGCCGATGTCGAAGGCGCGGTTGACCTCGGGCGGCATGGTGGCGCTGCCGACGAGATAGCGCAGGACGTCGCGGACGGCGATGGGCTGGACGCGGGTGCCGACCCAGCTGGGAGTGACCATGACGGGTAGCCGCTCGGTCAGGTAGCGCAGCATTTCGAAGGAGGCGGAGCCGGAGCCGATGATGACGGCGGCGCGCAGGACGGTGGTGGGCACCCCCGAGGCGAGGAGGATCTCGCCGACCTCGGCACGGGAGCGCAGGTGCGGGGAGAGGTCGCGCACCGGGATGCCGGCCGGGGTGAGGCCGCCGAGGTAGACGATGCGGCGGACACCGGCCGCGCGGGCCTGCTCGGCGAAGATCCGGGCGGCGGCGCGGTCGCGGGCCTCGAATCCGGATCCCCCGCCGAGGGCATGGACCAGGTAGTAGGCGACGTCGATGCCCTGGAGCGCCGCGGCGACGGATTCGGCGTCGGTGGCGTCGCCGCGCACGATCTCGGCCCGCCCGGCCCAGGGGTGGTCGCGCAGCTTCTCGGGGGACCTGGCCAGGCACCGGACGTGGTGTCCGGCGTCGAGGAGCTGGGGCACCAGGCGGCCTCCGATGTAGCCGGTGGCCCCGGTGACCAGGCAGTGCAGACCGGTCATGGCTGTCTCCGCTCTTCGTACGGGCCCGGGTCTTCGTGCGTGGTCGCGTTCGCAGCCCCGTGAGGGATTCCGGCGGACCGGTGCGTTCGGATGCACCTGCCGCCGCACCGCCACGGCGGGCCGCTCCACTGGGCCGTTGGTACAGTCGCGGCATGGCGGTGGACGAACTCGACACCCGAATTCTGCGCCTGCTGATCGAGCAGCCGCGCACCAGCGTCCGCGAGTACGCCCGGCTCCTAGGGGTCGCGCGCGGCACCCTGCAGGCCCGGCTGGACCGGCTGGAGCGCACCGGGGTGATCACCGGAACCGGTCCCGTACTCTCCCCCGCCGCGCTGGGCCATCCGGTGCTGGCGTTCGTCCACATCGAGGTCACCCAGGGGCACCTGGACGAGGTCGGCGAGGCGCTGGCCGCCGTGCCCGAGATCATCGAGGCCTTTTCGATCACCGGCGGCGGGGATCTACTGACCCGGGTGGCGGCCCGGGACAACGCGCACCTGGAGGACGTGATCCAACGGCTGATCCGGCTCCCGGGCGTGGTCCGCACCCGTACGGAGGTGGCGCTGCGCGAGCGGGTCGCCCACCGGCTGCTGCCGCTGGTCGAGTCCGTGGGACGGGCAGCGCGCACGTCCTGACAGGACGGCCGGGACAGCCGCAGACACGGCACAACGGGAAGAGAAGGTAGAACGGGAAAAGCTGATGATTTCCGTCATATTCGATCTCGACGGCACCCTCGTGGACAGCGAACCGAACTACTACGAGTCCGGGCGCCGCACCCTGGAGCACCACGGCGTCCCCGATTTCACCTGGGAGCAGCACTCCCGCTTCATCGGGATCGGCACCCTGGAGACGTTGGAGATCCTCAAGCGGCGGTACGGAATCCCGGCCCCGGTGGAACAGTTGCTCGCCGAGCAGAACGCCGCCTACCTGGAGCTGGCCCGCGCCGGGACCGAGGTCTTCCCGGAAATGCGCACGTGCGTGGAGCGGCTGTACGCGGAGGGCGTCTCGATGGCGGTGGCCTCGGGCTCCTCCCGCGAGGCGATCGACGCGGTGCTGATCGGCACGGGCCTGGACGCGCTGCTGACGACGGCCGTCTCCGCCGAGGAGGTGGCGTTCGGCAAGCCGGCTCCGGACGTCTTCCTGGAGGCGGCCCGCCGCCTCGGCGCGGACCCCGCCGACTGCGTGGTCTTCGAGGACGCGGTGCCGGGCGCGCAGGCCGCCCACGCGGCCGGCATGGGTTGCGTGGCGGTCCCGTACGTGACGGCCACCGCCGACGACCCGGCCTTCACGGCTGCCGGGCTGCTCTTCCGCTCCGGCCAGCAGGGGTTCAGCGCGGACACCGCCTGCGCATGGCTCGCTTCTCGCTGAGCCGGCCGGTCCCAGGGGCGGGTCCCGGTTCCCAGGCCAGGTCCTGAGGCCGGGTCCTGAGGCCGGGCCTTTGAGGCCAGGTCCTGAGGCGGACGGGGCACCGGGCACCCCCGCCACCGCGGCCGGGCGTCGGACCACTGCGACGGGCCGGGCGCGCTCCCGGGAGGGTGCGGGCCTCTGGCGGCCTGGGCGGCGCGCTGTCACCATGCGGGCGTGACCGCCACCCTGCTGCCCTCGGACGCCGAGCGCGGACCGCGCCGCTGGCCGTTCCTCGGGAACCTCCCCGCCTTCGCCCGTGATCCGCTCGCCTTCTTCGAGTCCCTGCGCGACGACTACGGAGACTGGGTGCCGTGGGCGCTCGGCCCGCAGCGCAACATAATGGTGTCCCGGCCCGAGCACGCGGCCGAACTCCTCGGCGCGGTCGAGAGCACGTTCCGGCCGCAAACCCTGGGCTGGGCCTTCCGCCAGCTCCTCGGCAACGGGGTCGTCGTCGCGACCGGCGAGGACTGGCGGCGCAAGCGGGCGCTGGTGCAGCCGGCCGTTCGGCCCCGGCAGGTGCGCTCGTACGCCGCCACGATGGTGGAGTGCGCCGACGCGCTGGCCGGCGGGTGGAGCGAGGGCTCGCGGATCGACGTGCACCGGGAGATGGCCGGACTCACCCAGCGGATTGCGGTGCGCACCCTGTTCGGGAGCGACGCAGCAGGCCGGGAGGCGCCCATCAGCGAGGCGATGGCCACTGCCCAGCGGGAACTCGGGGCCGAGTTCCGAGGGCTGACGCTGTTCCTGCCGCCCTGGGTGCGCACTCCCGGGCGACGCCGGATGCGGGCGGCGGTGGCCGTCCTCGACCGGGAGGTCGAGCACGTCATACGGGAGCACGAGGCGGCCTCGGCGCGCGGAGCGGAACGGGACGACCTGCTCGGCCGACTGCTCGCGGCCCGCGACGAACACGGCGGGCCGCTGTCCCGCACGGAGCTGCGGGACGAGTCGATCACCCTCTACATCGGGGGCCACGAGACCACCTCGACCACCTTGACCTGGGCCTGGCAGCTGCTCTCGGGCGCCCCCGCGGCGCGGGCCCGGCTGAGCGAGGAGCTGGACCGGGTGCTCGGCGGGCGGCTGCCGACGTACGAGGACTATGCGCGGCTCACCTGGACCCAGCAGGTCGTCAAGGAGGCGCTGCGGCTGTATCCGCCGGTCTGGCTGATCTCGGCGGTGGCCGGGGAGGGCGCGGTGATCGGCGGGCGTCGGGTACCCGCGGGCACGGGCGTGTGGACCAGTCCATGGTCGGTGCAACGCGACGCACGGTGGTTCCCCGATCCGGAGGCCTTCCGCCCGGAGCGCTGGGACGCGAACGCCCCGCATCCGGTGCCGGAACACGCCTGGTTTCCGTTCGGCGGGGGCCCGCGGGCCTGCCTGGGCGCGAGGTTCGCACTGGTGGAGGCGGCCTTGGTACTGGCGGTCCTGGCCCGCCGCTTCCACCTGGACACCGGACCCGACCCGGCGGCGGTCTTCCCGGGGCTCACCCTGCAGCCGACCGGCCCGGTCCCTGCGACCGTGCGGCCGGTGCGGCCGTAGCGGCGGGCGCCGCGCCCGAGCGGGAGGGAAGATCCGCCCGCCACCGCGAGTTAGTAGAACCGTGAACGAATTGATGCGGCGTGCGGCAGTCGGGATCGAGCGTGGGGGCGGGGATGGGGGCGAGGACGTCGACGTGGTGATCGTCGGCGCCGGGCAGGCAGGGCTGTCCAGCGCCTACCACCTGGCCCGGGCGGGGATCGACCACGTGGTGCTGGACCGTGCGCCGCGTCCGGGCGGCGCCTGGCAGTTCCGCTGGCCGTCGCTGACGTACGCCAAAGTCCACGGGATGCACGCGCTGCCCGGTATGGAACTCACCGACGCCGACCCCCAGCGGCCGTCCTCGGCGGTGATCGGGGAGTACTTCGCCGCGTACGAGGACCGGTTCGGCCTGAGCGTACGGCGGCCCGTGGACGTCACGGCGGTACGGGAGGGGACGGCCGGGCGGCTGAGGGTGGAGTCCTCGGTCGGGGCCTGGTCCGCGCGGGCCCTGATCAACGGCACCGGCACCTGGGACCGCCCGTTCTGGCCGCGCTACCCGGGCCAGGAGACGTTCCGGGGCCGCCAGCTGCACACCGCGAGCTACCCGGGCCCGCACGAGTTCGCCGGGGCCCGGGTGGTCGTGGTGGGCGGCGGCACTTCGGCGGTGCAACACCTCCTGGAGATCGCCGAGGTGGCGGCGGAGACCACCTGGGTGACCCGCCGGCCCCCGGTGTTCCGCGAGGGCGGCTTCGGCGAGGCCGAGGGGCGGGCGGCCGTGGCCCTGGTCGACGAACGGGTGCGTCGGGGGCTGCCCCCGCAAAGCGTGGTCAGCGTGACCGGGCTCCCGCTGAACGAGGCCGTCGCGGCCGGGCTGGCCTCGGGGGTGCTCGACCGCCTACCCGTGTTCGACCGGATCACGCCGGACGGCGTCGCGTGGGCGGACGGACGGCACGTGGCTGCCGACGTGATCCTGTGGGCCACCGGGTTCCGGGCCGCGATCGACCACCTGGCCCCGCTGCGCCTGCGCGAGCCGGGCGGCGGCATCCGACTCGAAGGCACCCGCGCGGCCCGGGACGAGCGGATCCACCTGGTCGGCTACGGCCCGTCGGCCTCGACGATCGGCGCCAACCGCGCGGGCCGGGCCGCAGTGCGCGAGATCCGCCTTCTGCTGGCCCGCGACGCCGCCGGAATCAGCGAAGCGGCGGTCGCCTCCGCCTAACCGGCGCGGTGGCCCGCCTGGACACGACCGGCGTTCGCGTCGCTCCCCGCACCCGCGCTGCTCCTGGCGTTCGCGTCGGCCCGGATCCGGTTGAATTCCGCGACGTTCCTCTTGTGCTCCTTGTACGTCGCCGAGAACCGCGTGTCCCTCAGTTTCACGGTGACGAAGAACAGCCAGTCGCCGGGCGTCGGCGCAACGGCCGCAGTCATGGCCTCCAGCCCGGGGCTACCGATCGGCGTCGGCGGGAGCCCCTGGCGCTGATAGGTGTTGAAGGGGCTGTTGATCCGGGTGTCGCTGAGTTTGGTGTCCACCGTGCTGCGGCCCAAGGCGTAGTTGATGGTGGAGTCCATCTGGAGCGGCATGGACCGGGCCAGCCGGTTGTGCACCACTCGGGCGACCTTGCCCTTGTCAGCGCGGGATTCGGCCTCCGCCTCGATGATGCTGGCGAGGGTGGCCGTCTGATAGGGGGTCATCCCGTGCAGGGTGCCGCCGTCCGCGACGGCTTTGGTGGCGAGATGCTGATTGGCCGTCCGCACCATGTACGCGAGCAGGCCGGCCGGCGTGGACTTCGAGGTCACCGGGTAGGTCGTCGGGAACAGGAAGCCTTCCGGATTGCCCTTCGCCTCTGCGGGCAGCGCGAGTGGAGCCGTGGCGACCGCCGCCTTGGTGGAGCCCGCCGGGAGCTTCAGTTCACGGTCGATCGCGGCGTAGACCTGAGGGGCCCGCCACCCCTCGGGGATGGTCAACCGGCGTGGCTTCTCGGGGGCTTCCTCACTCCGTATCAGCGGAAGGAGGGTGATCGCCCAGATCGCGAGCAACATGCTGAGGAGGAGCGCCAGACGGCCCCGGCGGGTGAGCCGGGAACGACGCCGTGGCGGCCGGTACTCATGACGCATGCGGGCACGCTAACCCGTGAAGCCCGAAATTCCCGACATGACGCCCAAGCGCTCATCCTACGATCACACATTCACCGGAGTCGGCTGCGCGGACTCCTCGACCGGACCCGCCCCGACCGGTGTCCCGATCTCGGTCTCCGAGGCCGCCGTGACCTGCCGGCCCGCGGCCGCCTCGGGCGTGAGCGCGGCTTCCTGGTCCCGGCGGACGAGGGCGGCGTACCGGCCATCGGCCTGCAGCAGTTCCTCGTGCGTACCGCGCTCGGCGATCCTGCCCTTGTCCAGGACGACTATCTGGTCGGCGTCGCGGACGGTGGACAACCGGTGCGCGATGGTGATCGTGGTCCGGCCCTGGGACAGGTTGTCGATGGCCCGCTGCACGGCGTGCTCGGTGCGGGTGTCGAGCGCGCTGGTGGCCTCGTCGAGGATCAGCACGGGCGGGTCCCGCAGGATGGTGCGGGCGATGGCGAGGCGCTGCTTCTCGCCACCGGAGAAGCGGTAACCGCGCTCGCCGACCAGGGTGTCGTACCCGTCGGGCAGGGACTCGATGTGGTCGTGGATCTGGGCCGCTCGGGCCGCCTCGGCTATCTCCTCGTCGGTGGCGTCCGGCTTGGCGAAGCGCAGGTTGTCGGCGACTGAGGCATGGAAGAGGTAGGTCTCCTGGGAGACCACGCCTATCGAACGGGCCAACGAGTCGAAGTCGAGGTCGCGCACGTCCACCCCGTCGAGGGTGACCCGGCCGCCCGTCACGTCGTAGAGCCGGGGCACGAGGTAGCTCAGGGTGCTCTTGCCCGAACCGGTCGGGCCGACCACGGCGAGGGAGCCGCCGGCCGGGACGGTGATGTCGATCCCCGTCAGCGTGGGCCCGTGCTTGGAGTCGTAAGCGAAGTGCACGCCCTCCAGCCGGATCTCGCCCTTGGCCCGGTCCAGGCGCACCGGTTCCTCGCGCTCGGTGATGTCCACCGGCAGGTCGAGGTACTCGAAGATCCGACCGAACAGGGCGAGCGAGGTCTGGATCTGTACGCCGGTCGACAGCAGGCTCACGGCGGGCCGGAACAGGCCCTGCTGGAGGGTGACGAAGGCGACCAGGGTGCCGACCGAGAGTGAAGGGGAGCCCGACTGCAGGGCAATGCCCGCGGCCCAGTAGATGAGTGCGGGCATGGCAGCCATGACGATGCCGATGGTGGACATCCGCCACCGCCCGGCCATGCTGGAGCGCACCTCCAGGTCGACGAGCTTCTCGGACTCGTCGGAGAAGGACTGCGTCAGCGAATCGGCACGGCCCATCGTGCGGCCGAGCAGGATGCCGCTCACCGACAGGGACTCGGTGACCGTCGCGGCCATGGCGGCCATCTGCTTCTGCCGCCGCAAGGTGATCTTCTTGCGCTCGCGGCCGACCCGTCGGCTGATCCACACGAACACGGGCAGGAGGAGCAGGGAGACGAGGGTGAGCCGCCAGTCGAGTGCGAGCATCGCGACGACGGAGGCGATCACGGCCGTGAGGTTGGACACGAGCGAGGTCGCGGTCGAGGTGACGGTGGCCTGCATGCCGCCGATGTCGTTGGCTATGCGGGACTGCACCTCGCCGGTGCGGGTACGGGTGAAGAAGGCCAGCGGCATCCGCTGCAGCTGGGCGTAGACGGCGGTCCGCAGGTCGTGCATGACGCGCTGGCCGACCGTGGTGGAGATCAGGGTCTGGAGCACGCCGAAGACGCTGGTGACGACGGCGGTGAGGATCATGCCGAGCGCGAGCAGGCTGAGCAGCCCGGTACGCCCTTCGGGGATGGCGACGTCCAGGATCTCCTTCAGCAGGAACGGCGAGGCCACGCCCACGAGCGAGGAGGCACAGACGAGCAGCCCCACGACGGCCAGACGGCCACGGTAGGGACGGAACAGTCCCACGATCCGGCGCAGCTCACGGGGCTGGTCCGCAGGGGCGGGCCGGTTGGGATCGAGGGCTTCTTTCGATGGGGTCCACTTCGGTTCTTCGGGGCGCATGGGCCTCCTTCTGACGAGACTCGAATGAGCATAGCTCATTGTTACCTATGCTCACAATGAATCTGGTCCTGGTATTGTTCCCAGTATGAGCACCGCTTCCGAAACCGACAGCACAGACGGCGTGCTCGCCGAACAGCTGCTGCGGCTGACCCGTCGGCTCCACCGGATCCAGAAGCACCACCTGGAACCGCTGGGCATCACCCCTGCCCAGAGCCGACTGCTGCGCCTCGTCTCGCACTACGACGGCGACCAGCCGCCCCGGATGGCGGACCTGGCGGCCCGGCTGGAAGTCGTGCCCCGCGCCGTGACCACGCTGGTGGACGGCCTGGAGGCCGCCGAGTGCGTGCGCCGCGCACCCGACCCGGCGAACCGCCGCGTCATAAGGATCGAGCTCACCGACACGGGGCGCGCCACGCTGCGCCGGCTCCGCAACGCGCGAACCGACGCGGCAGAAGAGATCCTGGCTCCGTTGACCGCGGAGCAGCGCGAGGTGCTGGGCGGCCTGCTGAACACGCTGACGGACGCCCCACTGGGACGCCGCTGCTGACCAGGTCGCCCCGGGGCCGGGAGACGCGCCCGCGGATTGGGCCGAACGAGTAGTCAAGGGGTCGCGCATGCCGCTACTGGAACCGGAGCCCGGGGCCCTGCGCCCGCGCAGCGTCAGCGGTCCCGCCCCCGACCGGGTCCCCGAGCACCGCGCCGCCGGCACCCCGGAGCCGCTGCGGACCGAGTTGACGGAGCTGCTGGGTGCCGAAAAGGTGCTGTGCAAGGTCTCCGACCTGGTCCGCTACGCCTCCGACGCTTCGCCGTACCGGTTCGTGCCGCAGGTGGTCGTGATCGCCGAGGACATCGACGACGTCTCCGCGGTCCTCTCCTACGCCCACGGACGCGGGCGCGAGGTCGTCTTCCGCGCCGCCGCGACCTCGCTCAACGGCCAGGCACAGGGTGAGGACATCCTGGTCGACGTACGCCGCCACTGGCGCGGCATCGAGGTGCTGCAGGGCGGTCGGCTAGCCCGGATCCGGCCCGGAACCACCGTTGCGCGGGCCAACGCCGCGCTCGCCCGCCACGGCCGGGTCCTCGGGCCCGACCCGGCCAGTGCCATCGCGTGCACCCTCGGCGGAGTCGTCGCCAACAACGCCTCCGGCATGACGGCGGGGACCACGCGCAACGCGTACCGCACGCTCTCGTCCCTCACGGTCGTACTGCCCGGCGGGACGGTCGTGGACACCGCGGACCCGCTGGCCGACGAGGAGCTGGCACGTGCGGAACCGGCGCTGTGCCACGGGCTGATGGAGATCAAGCGGGAGATCGAGGCCGACCCGGCGCTCGTCGCCCGGATCCGGGCGAAGTACGAGATCAAGAACACCACCGGATACCGGCTCGACGCCTACCTGGACGGCACCACCCCCGTCGAGATCCTGCGCGGGCTGATGGTCGGCTCGGAGGGCACGCTCGGCTTCATCGCCGAGGTCGTCTTCGACACCCTGCCGCTGGACCGCGAGCTCACCAGCGCCCTGCTGTTCTTCCCCTCGCTGCCCGCCGCAGCAGCTGCCGTACCACTCTTCACGGAGGTGGGGGCGCTCGCCGTCGAGGTGATGGATGGCAACACCCTGCGCGCGTCGGTCAGCGTCGAGGGCGTACCCGCCGACTGGGCGGACCTGCCGAAGGACACCACCGCCCTGCTGGTGGAGTTCCGCGCTCCCGACGAAGCGGTCCGCGTCGCGTACGAACGCAGGGCGGCCGAGGTGCTCGCCCGTTTGGACCTGGTCGCGCCGGTGGCCTCGATCACCAACTCCTTCACCCGGGACCCGAGGACCGTCAACGGCTACTGGAAGGCCCGCAAGGCCTTCGTCACGGCCGTCGGCGGAGCCCGCGCCTCGGGCACCACCTTGATCACCGAGGACTTCGCGGTGCCGCCCTCCCGGCTGGCCGAGGCATGCGAGGCGCTGCTGGCACTCCAGGCCGAGCACGGCTTCGACGCGGCCGTCGCCGGCCACGCGGCCCACGGCAACCTGCACTTCCTGCTCGCCTTCGACGCCTCGGAGCCCTCCGACGTCGCACGGTACGAGGCGTTCATGGACGCCTTCTGCCGTCTGACGGTGGAGCGGTTCGACGGCTCGCTCAAGGCCGAGCACTCCACCGGTCGGAACATGGCACCCTTCGTGGAGCTGGAGTGGGGGCCCCAGGCCACCGCGTTGATGTGGCGGACCAAGCGCGTGGTCGACCCGGACGGGCTGCTCGCCCCACGCATCCTCCTCGACCGCGACCCGAAGGCCCATCTGCGCGGGCTGAAGACCATTCCGCATGTGGAGGCCGTGGCCGATCCGTGCATCGAGTGCGGCTTTTGCGAACCGACCTGCCCCAGCGAGGACCTCACGACCACGCCCCGCCAACGGATCGTGCTGCGCCGTGAGATGGTGCGCCAGCAGCCGGGCTCCCGGGTGCTGGACGGCCTCCTCGCTTCCTACGGGTACGACGCCGTGGACACCTGCGCCGGCGACTCCACCTGCAGACTGGCCTGCCCGGTCGGCATCGACACGGGCGCCCTGATGCGGGACTTCCGCCACCGCCGCAACGGTCCGCGCGAGGAGCGCGTGGCCGCATTCGCCGCGCAGCACTTCGCGGCCGTGGAGGCCGGCGTCCGGCTGACCGTGGCCGCCGCCGGCAAGATCGCCGACCGGGGCGGTAACCGGCTCCTGGGGGCGGTCACCGCATCCGCGCGCAGGGTCGTACGCCCCGAACTGGTGCCGCAGTGGCTGCCACAGATCCCCGCAGCAGCCGCCAAGAAGCTGCCCGTAACCCGGCGGACGGGCGCGTCGGCCGTGTACTACCCGGCCTGCATCAACCGGATCTTCGGCGGTCCCGAGGGGCGCCCGGGTCCCTCCTTGCCCGAGGCCGTCGTGGCGCTCGCGGAGCGGGCCGGCCGACCGGTGTGGATCCCGGGCGACGTCACCGGCACCTGCTGCGCGACGATCTGGCACTCCAAGGGCTACGACGCCGGGAACCGGGTGATGGCCAACCGGATCGTGGAGGCCGCCTGGGGTTGGACCGCCGGCGGGCGCCTGCCGCTGGTCGTCGACGCGTCCTCCTGCACGCTGGGGCTCGCGCACGAGGTGGTCCCGTACCTGACCGAAGACAACCGGGCGCTGCACGCGGAACTGACGGTCCTCGACTCGATCGTGTGGGCGGCGGACGCACTGCTGCCGCACCTGGAAGTCCGGCGCACGGTGGGCTCGGCGGTGCTGCATCCCACGTGCTCGATGCGCCATTTGGGTGATGAGGCGCAGCTGCGGGCAGTGGCCGAGGCCTGCGCAGCGGAAGTGGTGGTTCCGGACGATGTGGGCTGCTGCGCCTTCGCGGGCGACCGGGGCATGTTGCATCCGGAGTTGGCGGCGTCGGCGACGGAACGCGAGGCGGCGGAGGTGACGGCGCGCACGTTCGACGCACACCTCTCGGCGAACCGGATGTGCGAAGTCGGGATGGACCGGGCCACCGGCCGCAGCTACTACTCGGCCCTGCTGGAACTGGAGCGGGCCACGCGTCCTTGACCTGGCGGTGGGTCCTCGACCTGGTGGTCGGCCGGCCGGGCCGCAGACCTGATTGCGTCAGGCTTTGGCCAACGCAAAATCGATTGCCTCGAACCGGCCCGGAAGGCGAACCTTGCACGGTTTGAACCACCCGACCAGTCATGAGGCGTCATGCAGATCAGCGATCTTCCGTATCCGGACCCCGGGGTACCAGATGCTCGCTCCGGCCCGCGCTTCCTGGTGTGGCTGGGGCGGGGCCAACTCGGCGGACAGCTCAAGAGCCTGTACTGGGGGCTGGTGCACTTCTGCGGCGTCGCCGGACTGCCGTACGCGGTGGGCCTGGGCGTCGACGCGGTCGTGGACCGCGACGGCGCCCGGCTGCTCCTGGTCGGCGCGCTGCTGCTGCTGCTGACCGGTACGGCCATCGCGGTCGGCGACGCCATGCTCCACCGGGCCGCCGTCACCAACTGGATCACCGCCTCCGCACGCGTGCAGCAACTGCTCGCCCGCAAGACCGCCGAGCTGGGCTCGGCCCTGACCCGACGGGTCGCGGCGGGCGAAGTGGTGGCGGTCTCCACGGGTGACGTGGAGAAGATCGGCTGGTTCGTCGAAGCGGTCTCCCGCTTCCTCGCCGCCGCCCTCTCCGTCGTCGTCATCTGCATCGGCCTGCTGTTCTACGCGCCTTCGATCGGTGTGGTCGTCGCGATCGGTGTCCCGGTGCTCGCCCTGTCCGTGCTGCCGCTGCTGCCCCGCGCCACCCAACGGGCCGACGTCCAGCGCGAGAAGGCGGGCAAGGCCACCGAACTGGCCTCCGACACGGTGGCGGGCCTGCGGGTGCTGCGTGGCATCGGCGGCGAGGAACTGTTCCTGGGCCGCTACCGCGAGGCCTCGCAGGAGGTCCGCAAGGCCGCCGTCCGCAGCGCCCGCATGTGGGCGCTGATCTCCGCGGTCCAAGTGCTGCTCCCGGGCGTCCTGCTGATCTCCGTGGTCTGGTACGGCTCCGTCCTCGTCCAGGACGGGCGGCTGGCCGTCGGTGAACTCGTCGCGGCGTTCAGTGCGGTGGCGACGATGCTCTACCCGTTGCGCCACTTCGAGGAGATCGCCATGGCGTACTCCTTCTCGCGGCCCTCCGCCCAACGGGCCGCCCGGGTGCTGTCGCTGACGCGTACGAACGCACCCGAGCCGGCATCGACCGCCGACGCGGTGGCGCAGGCTCCGGCACCGGGCGGCGACCTCTACGACCCCGAGACCGGACTGCTGGCCCCGGCGGGCCGACTCACCGCCGTGGTGTGCGGCGACCCCGACATGGCGGGCCGGCTCGCCGAGCGCCTCGGCGGCCACCCGGCCGACGACGAGGCCCCTGGCGAGCGAGGCTCGGTACTGCTGGGCGGGGTCGCGCTCGACGAGCTCGCGCTGGACACCGCGCGCACGCTGGTCCTCGTACAGGACAAGGATCCGGTTCTGCTGTCCGGCACCCTGCGTGAGCTGTTCGCCGTACCCGCGTCCGGAGCGGTCGAGCCCGGGGCGGCACTGGCCGCCGCCCAGTGCGGCGACGTCCTCGACGCGTTGCTGCAGTCGGCGCCGGACGGAATCGACGACCCGATGGACGCCCGGATCACCGAGCGCGGCCGATCCCTGTCCGGCGGACAGCGCCAGCGGCTCGCGCTGGCGCGGTCCCTGGCCACCGACCCGGAGGTGCTGGTGCTGGACGAACCGACCTCGGCGGTCGACTCGCACACCGAGGCACGGATCGCGGACGGGATCAGCGCCCTGCGCGCCGGGCGCACCACGGTGGTCCTGGCCTCCTCGCCGTTGCTGCTGGACCGCGCCGAACGGGTGGTCCTGATCCACGAAGGCACGGTGGCAGCAACCGGTACGCATCGCGAACTGCTGCACGGCGAACCGCTCTACCGGGCGGTCGTCACCCGCGAGACCGACGAGGAACAGCGGCTGGCCGGGGTGGAACTGACCCGGCTGGAAAGAGCACTCACAGAGATCGAGGAATCCGCATGATCGGCGTGGCTCCGCCGCACTACGATCCGGCGGCCCCCGAATCGGCCGCCACCCTGCCCGTGGGCACGTCGGCGACCGTACGGGGCTACGTCCGGGGCCTGTTCCGGCGGCACCGGCGGGCCTTCGTGGTGCTGGTGACCGTCAACACGGTGGCGGTGACCTCCTCCATGGTCGGCCCGTACCTGCTGGGCCAGGTCGTGGACGAGCTCTCGGCTGGGGCTCGCGAGCTCCATCTGGGGCGCGTGGCCCTCTTGTTCGCACTGGCGCTCGCCGTCCAGACGTTCTTCGTCCGGCTCGTCCGGCTGCGCGGCGCGATGCTCGGCGAGGAGATGCTGGCCGATCTGCGCGAGGACTTCCTCGTACGGTCGGTGGGCCTGCCGCCGGGCGTGCTCGAACGGGCCGGCACCGGTGACCTGCTGTCGCGCATCACCACCGACATCGACCGCCTGGCCAACGCCATGCGCGAGGCCGTACCACAGCTGGCCATCGGCGTGGTCTGGGCCGGACTGCTCTACGGGGCGCTCGTGGTGACCGCACCGCCGTTGGCCCTGGCCGCATTGTTGGCGCTACCGGTGCTGCTGATCGGCTGCCGCTGGTACTTCAAGAGGGCGCCCTCGGCGTACCGCTCGGAGGCCGCCGGGTACGCGGCCGTTTCGGCGGCGCTCACCGAGACGGTGGACGCGGGCCGCACGGTCGAGGCGCACCGCCTCGGGGCGAGCCGGATCGCGCTGTCGGAGCGCCGCATCAAGGAGTGGACGGCCTGGGAGCGGTACACGCTGTTCCTGCGGACGGTTCTGTTCCCGGTCATCAACGTCGCCTTCGTGACCATCCTCGGCTCCGTACTGATGATCGGCGGCTACTGCGTACTACAGGGCTGGATGTCGGTGGGGCAGCTGACCACGGGCGCTCTGCTGGCCCAGATGATGATCGATCCGATCGGCCTGATCCTGCGCTGGTACGACGAACTCCAGGTCGCCCAGGTTTCCCTCGCCCGCCTGGTGGGCGTGCGGGAGATCGAGCCGGACGCCGGTGACGCGGCCGTCTCCCCGGACGGGCGCGACGTCCGGGCCGACGAGGTCCGCTTCGGCTACAGCGAGGGGGTGGACGTGCTGCACCAGGTGTCCATGTCCGTGCCGCCCGGCACCCGGATGGCACTGGTCGGTCCCTCCGGCGCGGGCAAGTCCACCCTCGGCCGGCTGCTGGCGGGCATCTACGCCCCGCGCACCGGCGAGGTGACCCTCGGCGGGGCCCGGCTGTCGCGGATGCCCGCGGAGCGGGTGCGCGAGCAGGTGGCCCTCGTCAACCAGGAGCACCACGTGTTCGTGGGTTCGCTCCGTGACAACCTCCGGCTGGCGCGGACACAGGCGGGTGACGCCGAACTGTGGGAGGCGCTGGATGCGGTGGACGCGGACGGCTGGGCCCGAGCCCTGGAGGCCGGCCTGGACACCGAGGTCGGCTCCGGCGGTACGGCGCTGACCCCGGCGCAGGCGCAGCAGATCGCGCTGGCCCGGCTGGTGCTGGCGGACCCGCACACTCTGGTGCTGGACGAGGCCACCTCACTGCTGGATCCGCGCGCCGCGCGACACTTGGAGCGGTCGTTGGCACGGGTGCTGGACGGGCGTACGGTCATCGCGATCGCCCACCGGCTGCACACCGCGCACGACGCGGACGTGATCGCGGTCGTCGAGGGCGGCCGGATCAGCGAGCTGGGCTCGCACGAGGATCTGGTGGCGGCGGACGGAGCGTACGCCGCCCTGTGGCGCTCCTGGCACGGCTGACCCGCACGGCGCGCCCGTGTGCCCGCCGTCGCGCGATGGCCGACGTACGGGCCCGGGAGCCCGGGACCCGTACGGGCGATCCGGAGCACCCGTACGGCGGGAAACGTCCGGATCATCCGGGTCGCCCGGGGCGCCCGGGTCGTCCGGACCGGCAGCCCGCGGGCCGGTGAACCTTTCCGGTCACAGCACTATATGAATCCGAGGGCCGAGGCACCGCCTATGCCGCCGAGCAGCATGAACACCGGCATGAGGACCTTGAGCTCCACCCAGCTGCCGGCCCGGAAGCGCATCCCCTTGGGCGGGCCGATGGGGTACCAGCGCTTCCCGGCGATGGGCAGGGGCCACAGGACGGGGCAGCCGGAGACGGTCAGCGCGTCGCCGATGTCGTGAACCAGGGCGCCGAGCAGGATCGGCAGGCCGAGCCAGAGGTACTCCTGACCGGGGTCGGTGAACAGCCAACCGGCGCCGTTGCCGGGCTGGTCGAGCACGCCGGCCAGGATCCAGGCGCTGGTGGCGCCGAGCAGCCAGACCAGGATGTCGCTGGACATCCGGGCAGCCCGCCACAGCAGGCCTTCGACGGCCAGCACCAGGTGGACGAAGAGCAGCACGAGCACGCCCCAGCGGTCGGTGGAGACCGCCAGCGCGGAGGAGCCGGCGCCGATCAGGACGGCCCACAGCCAGGTGTGCGTCAGGGTGCGGTGGCCGCCGGTGCGACGGGCGTCCTTCGGAGCGCGGGTGGCCTTGTAGACGGCGTAGGAGATCTTGTCGACCACCTCGCACAGGCCGCGGGAGAGCGGGCCGAAGGCACGGGAGATCGTCGCCGACTTGTGGTCGAGGTCGGGGGCGAGGGCTGCGCCGGCACAGATGAGCGCGCCGACGACGAGGACGGGCCAGGGCATCGGGTGCCCGGCGGCTGCAGCCGCCGCACCCACCCCCAGCCAGGCTGCCGCCCCGGACAGTGAGTGCGCCGGACCCATCATGGTCGTACCCGCCCCAGTCGTGTGGTGGTCGGGCCCCGTTGACGGTTTCATTCGGGCCCGGTCAACGGCACAGCGTACCGGCGGTGATCTTCATTCTTCCCGCCGGTTCCCTCATCCGGCAGGAAGCCAGGCAAGATGGGGGGTGTGACCCTCATTGATCAGCTCCCGCCGAACGCCGACCCCGACGCCCTCTTCGAGGCTTTCTCCTCGTGGGCGGAGGATCAGGGCATCACCCTGTACCCGGCTCAGGAGGAGGCTCTGATCGAGGTCGTCTCCGGGGCGAACGTGATCTTGTCCACCCCGACGGGCTCGGGCAAGAGCCTCGTCGCTGCGGGTGCGCACTTCACCGCCCTCGCCCAGGACAAGGTGACCTTCTACACCGCTCCGATCAAGGCGCTGGTGTCGGAGAAGTTCTTCGACCTGTGCAAGCTCTTCGGCACCGAGAACGTGGGAATGCTGACCGGCGACGCCTCCGTGAACGCGGACGCCCCGGTGATCTGCTGCACCGCCGAGGTGCTGGCCTCCATCGCCCTGCGCGACGGCAAGTACGCCGACATCGGCCAGGTCGTCATGGACGAGTTCCACTTCTATGCCGAGCCGGACCGCGGCTGGGCCTGGCAGATCCCGCTGCTGGAACTCCCGCAGGCACAGTTCATCCTGATGTCGGCGACCCTCGGCGACGTGAAGCGGTTCGAGGAGGACCTGACCCGACGCACCGGTCGGCCGACCTCGGTGGTCCGCTCGGCGAGCCGGCCCGTCCCGCTGTCGTACGAGTACGTCACGACGCCGATCACCGACACGATCACCGAGCTGCTGGAGACCCGGCAGGCCCCCGTGTACATCGTGCACTTCACCCAGGCCCAGGCGGTCGAGCGGGCGCAGTCGCTGATGAGCATCAACATGTGCACCCGCGAGGAGAAGGACAAGATCGCCGAACTGATCGGCAATTTCCGCTTCACCACCAAGTTCGGCCAGAACCTCTCCCGCTACGTCCGGCACGGCATCGGCGTCCACCACGCCGGCATGCTGCCGAAGTACCGACGTCTGGTCGAGAAGCTGGCCCAGGCCGGCCTGCTGAAGGTGATCTGCGGTACCGACACCCTCGGTGTCGGCGTCAACGTGCCGATCCGCACCGTGCTGTTCACGGCGCTCACCAAGTACGACGGCAACCGGGTCCGGACCCTGCGTGCCCGTGAGTTCCACCAGATCGCCGGCCGCGCGGGTCGGGCGGGCTTCGACACGGCGGGGTACGTGGTCGCCCAGGCACCCGAGCACGTCATCGAGAACGAGAAGGCGCTCGCGAAGGCGGGCGACGACCCCAAGAAGCGCCGCAAGGTGGTGCGCAAGAAGGCTCCCGAGGGCTTCGTCGCCTGGTCGGACACCACCTTTGAGAAGCTCATCGCCGCCGACCCGGAGCCGCTCACGTCCCGGTTCAAGGTCACCAACATCATGCTGCTGTCGGTCATCGCCCGTCCGGGCGACGCCTTCCAGGCCATGCGCCACCTCCTCGAGGACAACCACGAGCCGCGCAAGGCCCAGCTGCGGCACATCCGCCGGGCCATCGCCATCTACCGCTCGCTGCTGGACGGCGGGGTGGTCGAGAAGCTCGACACCCCGGACGCGGAAGGCCGCACCATCCGGCTCACGGTCGACCTCCAGCAGGACTTCGCACTCAATCAGCCGCTGTCCACCTTCGCGCTGGCCTCCTTCGACCTGCTGGACCCCGAGTCCCCCTCCTACGCGCTGGACATGGTCTCCGTCGTCGAATCCACGCTGGACGACCCGCGCCAGATCCTGGCCGCGCAGCAGAACAAGGAACGCGGCATCGCCGTGGGCGCGATGAAGGCCGACGGGATCGAGTACGAGGAGCGGATGGAGCGGCTCCAGGACGTCACCTATCCCAAGCCGCTCGAAGAGCTCCTGTTCCACGCCTACGACGTGTACCGCAAGAGCCACCCGTGGGTCGGTGACCACCCGGTCTCCCCGAAGTCGATCATCCGCGACATGTACGAGCGTGCGATGACCTTCACCGAGTTCACCTCCTTCTACGAACTCGCCCGCACCGAGGGCATCGTGCTGCGCTACCTGGCGAGCGCGTACAAGGCGCTGGACCACACCATCCCCGACGACCTCAAGTCCGAGGACCTCCAGGACCTCATCGCCTGGTTGGGCGAGCTCGTCCGCCAGGTCGACTCCAGCCTGCTCGACGAGTGGGAGCAGCTGGCGAACCCGGAGGTGGAGACGGCGGAGCAGGCCCAGGAGAAGGCCGACCAGGTCAAGCCGGTCACCGCGAACGCGCGCGCCTTCCGCGTACTGGTCCGCAACGCCATGTTCCGCCGGGTCGAGTTGGCCGCGCTGGATCACATCAACGAGCTGGGCGAGCTGGACGGCGAGTCCGGCTGGGACGCCGACGCCTGGGGCGAAGCCATGGACGCCTACTGGGACGAGTACGACGACCTGGGCACCGGCCCCGACGCGCGCGGTCCGAAGCTGCTCCAGATCGAGGAGGACCCTGCGCACGGCCTGTGGCGCGTCCGCCAGACCTTCGCGGACCCGAACGGGGACCACGGCTGGGGCATCAGCGCCGAGGTCGACCTCGCGGCCTCCGACGAGGAGGGCCGGGCGGTCATCCGACTCACCTCGGTCGGCGAGCTCGGCACCCTCTGACCGACCCCCGCAAGCGACCGGCCCCGCCGCACCCGACCGTGGAGAACCCCTGATGACGAACCCCGCCGAGAGGCTGGTCGATCTGCTCGACCTGGAGCAGATCGAGGTCAACATCTTCCGCGGCGCCAGCCCGCAGGAGTCCCTCCAGAGGGTCTTCGGCGGGCAGGTCGCCGGCCAGGCGCTGGTGGCCGCCGGCCGCACCACCGAGAGCGAGCGCCCGGTCCACTCCCTGCACGCGTACTTCCTGCGCCCCGGCCTTCCCGGGGTGCCGATCGTGTACCAGGTGGAGCGGGTGCGTGACGGGCGGTCCTTCACCACGCGTCGCGTCACCGCGGTCCAGCAAGGCAAGACGATCTTCAACCTGACCGCCTCCTTCCATCATCCTGAGGAGGGCAGCATCGAGCACCAGCTGCCTCCTCGACTCGACTTTCCCCACCCGGACACGCTCCCCAAGGTCGTGGACGAGGTCCGCGAGCACTTGGGTACGCTGCCCGAGGCGCTGGAACGCATGGCCCGACGCCAGCCGTTCGACATCAGGTACGTGGACCGGCTCCGCTGGACTCCGAAGGAGCTCAAGGACGCCGACCCCCGCAGCGCGGTGTGGATGCGCGCGGTCGGCCCGCTGGGCGACGACCCGCTCGTACACACCTGCGCCCTCACCTACGCCAGCGACATGACCCTCCTCGACGCCGTGCGCATTCCCGTGGAACCGCTGTGGGGCATGCGCGGGTTCGACATGGCCTCACTGGACCACGCGATGTGGTTCCACCGGCCGTTCCGCGCGGACGAGTGGTTCCTGTACGACCAGGAGTCGCCCATCGCGCACGGCGGCCGGGGCCTGGCCCGTGGCCGCATCTACGACCTGGAGGGCAGGCTGCTGGTCTCCGTCGTCCAGGAAGGCCTCTTCCGCCCCTACCAGTCCCCGTCGCCCCGGTCGAACGGGCCGACCGAATCGACCCCGAAGAGCTGAGCACACCCATGGCCACCCCCGTCCTCCCCTGTCCTTGCGGGCTGCCCGCCAGCTACTCCGAGTGCTGCGGCCGCTTCCACTCCGGTGCCCAGCAGGCGCCCACCGCCGAGCTGTTGATGCGCTCCCGGTTCAGCGCGTTCGCCGTCGGCGACACCGCCTACCTGCTGCGCTCCTGGCATCCGAACACCCGGCCCGACCGGCTCGACCTGGATCCGGGGCAGCGCTGGGTGCGACTGGAGGTGCTCGGCACCGAGCGCGGTGGGATGTTCGAGACGGAAGGTTCGGTGGAGTTCCGGGCGCACTACCGCGAGGGCGGGCACACCGGTTCCCTCCACGAGCACAGCGCCTTCACGCGGGAGGGCGGTGCCTGGGTCTACGTCGGCCCCCTCTCCCCCGTCGACTTCGACTGACCGCGCGCCCTGGACAGGGCGAAGTCCAGGCTGGCGCGGTACCAATGGATCTCGGCCGGCGGCTCCGCCGTCAACAGCCTGTCCGCCACGGCCGCCGCGGCCGGGATCTGCGGATGGCCGTACGGCGGGGGCGGAGCGAGGGCGGCGAGCACGATCCGCTCCGCCGGATCGGGCACGGCCGCCCGCACCTCTTCCTCCGGGAGCACGGAGGCCAGTACGGCGGCCCGCCCCCAGGGATCGGTGGTTCGTCTCAGCAACAGGCCCACATGCCGACCGCGCCACTTCCGTGGCCGCAGATCCGCATGGGCCGCCATCAGCTCCCGGTCCGTCGGCGGCGCGCTCCCGCGCAGCATCCCCTGGTCCCGGGCGGCGAAATCCCTTAACTCCGCGGCCAGATAGAGCCAGACCACCGTCCGGTACCGGTTGATCCGGTAGCCCACGGGGGTGATGTGCCCGCAGCGCGCGAGCCGGGTGAACCGGCCCGGGCTGATGCCCAGCACCCTGCCCGCAGCCTCGGCGCCGGCCACCGTTTCGACCCGTTCGCGCAGCGCGTCCGGGAATCCCTCCGAGGCCGCGACCCGGTCCAACTCCGCCCCCGTGTACCGTGCGGCTCCGCAGCGCGTCGGCTGTCCGGCGTGCACGATGCCCAGCTCGACGGCCCTGGCGAACTCGCTCCGGGTCAGCCCCAACACCCCGGCGGCCCGGGCACCGCCGACGGCCGGGTCCGGCCTCGCATCCGTCCGGTGCCGCTCGGGCGCCCGTACCTCCGGTGATGCGTGCACCCCTGCATCCGGCGGGACGCACCCCTTCCGCGTCGTGACCTCCATGACGGCCTCCCCCACGAGTAGGTGATCACTCTGTGTGAAGACCGTAACCCAGAGCTACGACATCGCGCGAGGCCTGTGGATAACTCCGTACAGGCTGCCGCCACGCGGTCCGGTCTGCCCGCCGGCGCGTCCGGGAGCCGCCGCCCTCAGCCCCCGGTGATCCGCCGCTCCGCCACGCCCAGGTGCTCTCCCACGCGGTTGACCAGCAGCGTCATCTCGTACGCAACCTGCCCGATGTCCGCCTCGGCAGCGCTGAGCACGCACAGGGAACTCCCCGAGCCCGCCGCCATGACGAACAGCACGCCGTCGTCGTACTCGACCATCGTCTGCCGGACCTCGCCGGCCCTGAAGTGCCGGCCCGACCCCTTCGCCAGGCTCTGCAGCCCGGCTGCCACCGCCGCCAGGTGCTCCGCGTCCTCCCGCACCAACCCTGCGCTCGCACCCGTGACCAGGCCGTCGTTGGACAGCACCACCGCGTGCCTGACCTGCTGAACCCTGCGCGTCAGATCGTCCAGCAGCCAGTCGAGCTGCTTGTCCAGTGCCATTTCGAGCCCCTCCCCGTTGACGCCGCCCGGTGCGGCTGCGCCCCACCCCTGGTAGTAAGTGCCGCAAGCCTTCCCCACCAGCGGCTTTCCGGCAAGGAGGATGTCCTCATGGCGAGGAAGATGACTCAAGAGGAATGGCGGGCATTCGTCTCGGCCGGGACCCGCACGGGAAAGCTGTCCACCGTCCGCGAGGACGGAAGCCCGCACATCGCACCCGTCTGGTTCGTCCTCGACGGCGATTCCTTCGTGTTCAAC
This sequence comes from Streptomyces sp. NPDC006430, assembly GCF_040612395.1. NCBI lineage: Bacteria > Bacillati > Actinomycetota > Actinomycetes > Kitasatosporales > Streptomycetaceae > Streptomyces > Streptomyces sp. NPDC006430. The sequence continues at coordinate 177,213 of NZ_JBEXQA010000001.1, read as the reverse complement.
ACCGGAAAGGGCACGGTCAAGGGAGGCAACCTGATCCGTGACGGCCGCGTCGCGCTCTGCGTGGACGACGAACGGCCACCGTTCTCCCACGTCATCTTCCAGGGCCGCGCGGAGATCACCGAGGACCTCGACGAGATGCGCCGCTGGGCGACGCGGATCGGCGCGCGCTACATGGGCGCGGAAAGCGCCGAGGCCTTCGGCCGCCGCAACGCCGTCCCCGGCGAACTCCTCGTCCGCGTCACGATCGACAAGGTGATCTCCGTCTCCGGCGTGGCCGACTGACGCGATCGGCTGCGCACCCGCCGGTCGCCTCATACGGAATCGGCCTGCGGCTCCACCGAGTCCAGGAGCCGGGCGGTGTGCACCCGCCCGGCGTACTCGACCAACCTGATCAGCACTTCCTTCCCCGAGTCCTTGTCCCGCGCATCGCACAGCACCACCGGTGTCCCCGGCTCCAGGTCCAGTGCCCGTGACACCTCGCGCGCCCCGTACCGCCGCGCGTCCGTGAAGCAGTTGACCGCCACCACGAACGGGATGCGCCGGTGCTCGAAGTAGTCCACCGCCGGGAAGCAGTCCTCCAGCCGTCGCGTGTCGGCGAGCACCACCGCACCCAACGCTCCCCGCGACAGCTCGTCCCACAGAAACCAGAACCGGTCCTGCCCCGGCGTCCCGAACAGGTAGAGGGACAGCCCGGACCGGATGGTGATCCGCCCGAAATCCATGGCCACCGTCGTGGTCGACTTCTGGGCCACCCCACCCGTGTCGTCGACCGACTCACCGGCCTCGCTGAGCAGTTCCTCCGTCCGCAGCGGCCGGATCTCGCTGACGGCGCCGACCAGCGTGGTCTTGCCGACCCCGAAGCCGCCCGCCACGAGTATCTTCAGTGCGAGCGCGGCCAGGTCGTCGTCGGCCTCCGGGCCGGTATCGGACACCGGGGCCGGCCCCACGGGTCCGTTGTGGTGTTGTCCCATCACAGCGCTCGCAATCCCTCGATGACTTCACGCAGAATCCGCTCGTCCGGCAGCCTGGCCGGCGGCACCGGCCGGCTGACCTTGACGTGACCGCCCTCCAGCAGGTCCCCGAGCAGCACCCGCACCACGCCCACGGGCAGGTCCGCGTCCGCGGCGAGCTCCGCCACCGACTGGGTCTCGGACCGACAGAGCCCGAGCAGCGCCCGGTGTTCCGGGCCGAGCAGCGACTCGGCCGCCGCATCGGTGCCCCCGGCGTCCACGACGACCAGCGCGATCAGATCGAACCGGACCCCGTGGGGTCCCGGCTTCGTGCGCCCGCCCGTCATGGCGTACGGCCGGACGAGCGGACCCGCGTCGGCGTCGTACCACTGGCCGTTCACGTACCCGACCGCCGTCTCAGCCGGCGGCCGGCGGCCGCGCCGTGAACCGCGGTGGCGTGTACAGGTGCTCCCCGACCCGCTTCACGAGCCGGGCCATCTCGTAGGCGATCAATCCGATGTCGGCGTTGGCGGCACTGAGTACGGTCAGGCAGGAGCCGTCCCCGGCGGCAGCGACGAAGAGGAACCCCTCGTCCATCTCCACCAGCGTCTGGCGCACGCCCCCGACGTGGAAGTGCCGACCTGCGCCCTTCGCCAGGCTGTGGAAGCCGGAGGCCACCGCGGCCAGGTGTTCGGCGTCCTCCCTGCTGAGCGCAGAGGACGCACCCACCGCCAGACCGTCGTTGGACAGGACCACGGCATGACGCACCTCGCGGACACGAACCACCAGGTCGTCCAGCAACCAGTCGAGTTCGCCGGACCGGCGGACTCCGTCGAGGTCGAACCTCTCGTGCTCGATCATCACACTTCTCCTTCACTGCCTGCAGGGGCGGAGTTCTCCTGGACGCCGCGAACCCAACCGGCCCGGTAGGCCGTCATCCGGTCCCGGGCCTGCTCCGGGCTGCGCCCAGGCGGCTCCTCAGGGAGGCGCACCCCGGCCGGGACCTGCGGGGCGGGGCTCTCGCGCAGCTGCGGGACCAGGCTGGTCTGACGTACCCGACGCGGCAGTTCGGTGGCCGACGGGTCGGTGCCGGCCTGGGCGTCGGGGACCGGGGCGGAGCCTCGACCGGGCCGCGGCCCCGCCACCGGAGCCGGGGCCGGAGACGGCGCCGGAGCCCGAGCTGCCGCCGGGGCCGGAGTCGGTGGGGCCTGCGTACGAACTACCGCGCCGCCCACAGGGCCCCGCGGCCTCAGGGATGCGACCGGGGCCCTGCGCGGCTCCTCCCCTACGGGACTGCGGTCCGGGGCCTGGATGCCGCGCGCCTCCTCCCGTACTCCGCAGGGGCGGGCGTCCTCCCGCACCACGGTCATCGCGGACGGCCGCGGTGCCGTCTCCCGCGGTTCCTCCGAGGCGTCGAGCGGCGGCTCCGCGGCCGGAGCCGGATCCGGGGCGGCGCCTGCCTCGATGGCGCCCTGGAGCAGGGAGTTCGGCAAGAGCACCACTGCCGTGGTGCCCCCGTACGGCGAGGTGCGCAGGTGCACCTTCACGCCGTGCCGGGCCGAGAGCCGGCTGACCACGAAAAGCCCGAGCCGGTCGCTGTCGAACAGGTCGAGGGCCTCGGACTGCTCGATGCGCCGGTTGGCGTCGTGGAGGGTCCCGCGGCCCATGCCGAGCCCCCGGTCCTCGACTTCCAGGACGTATCCGGCGCCGACGGGCTCACCGCTGACGCGAACCTTGGTGTGGGGCGGGGAGAACTGGGTCGCGTTCTCGATGAGTTCTGCGAGCAGGTGCGTGAGGTCGGCGACCGCGCCGCCGATCACGGCGACCTCCACCAGCTGGCGAACCTCCACCCGCGGGTAGTCCTCGATCTCGGAGACGGCGGCCCGTACGACGTTCGTGAGCGGGACCGGCATCCTCCAGGCGCGCCCCGGAGCAGCGCCCGACAGGATGATCAAGCTCTCCGCGTGCCGGCGCATCCGCGTCGTGAGGTGGTCGAGGCGGAAGAGGTCGCCGAGTTCGCCGGGGTCGTCGGCGCGCCGCTCCATGGAGTCGAGCAGGGTGAGTTGCTTGTGCACCAGGACCTGGCTGCGGCGGGCCAGGTTGACGAACACGCCGCTCACCCCGCTGGCGAGCTCGGCCCGCTCGACGGCGGCGCTGAGCGCGGCCCGATGAACGGTGACCAGCGCCTCGCCGACCTGGCTGATCTCGTCGTCGGCGGGCGGTCCGGGCGGGGTCCCGGCGTCGACCTCGACGTCGACGTCAACGCTCTGGCCCGCGCGCAGCCGGTCCATGGCCTGCGGAAGCCTACGGTGGGCGATCTCCAGAGCGGTGTTGCGCAGCGAGACGAGTTCCACGACGAGGGTGCGGCCGATGCGGACCGAGATGACGAGGGAGGCGGCGACGGCGGCCAGGCCCAGCAGCCCGGCGGCTCCGGCGGGGCTGAGTGCGCCCTGTGCCAAGGAGTCGGTGCGGTCAACGGTGCCTGCGTGCGCGGCGGTTTCGATCTCCCGCATCGAGGTGCTGATGCTCGTGTACGCGGCGTCCCAGCCGGTCGGCACACCACGGGTCTCCTTGGCTGCGGCCGGGCCGGTGGCGGCAGCGGGGCCGGTGGCGAGCACCCGGTCCTCGGTGGTGGTCAGCTCGGCGTGGGCGGCGCTCTTGGCGACGGACTGCCAGGCGGCTCGCTGGGCGGCGGGCAGGTCGTCGACGGAGCTCGCGGTGAGGGCGCGGCGGGCCTCGATGACGCCGGTGAGACGCCGAAGCGTTTCGACGGTACGCGGGCCCGGTACGGCGATCAGTGCGTCCTCGCGGGAGAGGAGTTCGCCGGCCCGGGCGAATTCGAGCAGGACGCGGGCGGCGGGGCCGAGTTCGGCCTCGTCCCCTCCGGAGAGCGAGCCGTTGGCTGCGAGCGCGGTGTCGACCACGCGGGTGTACGTCTCGTACGCCGCGTCCGGGGTCGCCCGGCGCTCGGCGACGTCCTTGCGGGTGGAGTCGAGCGACTCGGCGGCGGCCACGAAGGCGCCGACGCGCACGACCACGTCGGTGCGGTAGTCGCCGGACTCGGCGACGGTGTGCCGGTCGCCGAGTCGGAGCCTGCGGACGGCGGCGTCGGTGCGGCGCGACTGCTGCTCCAGGGCGGCGCGCTGGTCGGTGGCGGGGTCGGCCAGGTGTCGGAGGGCGGCGCGACGTTCGGCCTGGAGCTCGGTCACGGCAGCCGCAACGGGAGTGCGTATCTGCGCGTCGACCCGCTGGACACGGCTGAGCCGGGCGATGTCCTGCGCGGTGGTGACGGCCGCGAAGCCCCAGAGGGCGAGCAGGGAGACGATCGGGACCATCAGGAGCGACACGATCTTCGCCCGTACGGTGCCGGGGCGTAGGCGCAGCCGTAACCGGGCGGACCCGCGGCCGTCGGCGTCGGCCGCCGGGCCAGGACGGGCGCTGCGCCGGACCTGCTCCGCCGCCGGCTCCTCGGCGGGCGGTCCGGCGTGGGCCCGGCGACCGCGGGCCGGGGGCGCGGGCAGCTGCGGCGCCGCTGCTTCCGGTCTTCTGCGGGGTGTGCGCATGGCTCCTCGTTCCGGGTGCGGTCCTACGGGGTCGGGGTGTGAGGACGGGCCAGGTCAGGTCGTGTCAGGTCAGTGGGCCGGCGCGGCCGTTGCCCGCTCGCCCACGCGCCGACCGGCGGGTGCGGGACCGGAAGCTGAAGCAGAAGCGGCACGTTCGTCAGCGGTCGGCGACAGCGCGACGAACGCCGAGGTGATGAAGAGGTACGAGCCGAGCCCGACGGCGAGCGGGAAGATGAACTGCATCGCGGTGGCACCGGGCAGGGTCTGGCCCGAGGGAGCGACGTGGACGGCGACGGCCAGCATCCCGGTGTAGTGCATGCTGCTGACGGCGGCGCCCATGACGAGCGAGGCGGCGGCCACGGCGACCGACGACTTGATGTTGAGCGCGGCCCACAGGGCAGCGGTGGCTGCGACGACTGCGATGACGACCGAGAGCCCGACGACGAGCGGGGCGTAGGAGATGCTGCCGTGCAGGCGGAGGGCGGCCATGCCGAGGTAGTGCATGCTGGCGACGCCGAGCCCGGTGGTGAGGCCGCCGATGACCAGGGCCCGGCTGCGGCCCCGTCCGTAGCCGACGGCGAACACGCCCGCGCCGACGACGAGCACGGCGACGAGGAGGCTGAGGACGGTCAGCGGCACGTTGTAGTGGATCTCGGTGCCGGTGACGTTGAAGCCGAGCATCGCGACGAAGTGCATCGTCCAGATGCCGGTGCCGATGGCGGAGGCCGCAGTGAGGAGCCAGTTGCGGCGGGAGGACCGCGTCGTCGCGGCGAGCGCGCGGACGGTGCAGCGCAGCCCGAGGGCCGCGCCGATCGACGCCATGGCGTACGACAGTACGGGGGTCAGCCAGCCGTAGGCCGCGTGGTCTAGGTGTCCCATGGCCCCGGGACGCTAGTCCGGGTGACGGGACGAACAAGGGGCGCATTTCGAAAGCCGCTGGAACTGCTGGAATATGACAGAGATGCGTACGTCTGCGATCACACGGCGTGTCTCCTTGCACACGCATCGCCCGCCTCGCCCACTCCGCCCACTCCGCCCGCGAGCTCCGCACCGCCCACACGCACGGAGAAGTGCGGGATCATGTGCGCATGAGCGAAGACCACACGCACGTGCAGGATTTCTTCGGGGCACGCGCCGCCGACTGGGACAGGAAGTTCCCCGAGGACGGCCCCGCGTTCGCGACGGCCGTGGCCGAGTTCGGTCTGCGACCCGGAGACCGCGTGCTCGACGCGGGCTGCGGGACCGGGCGGGCGCTCCCCGCACTGCGCGCCGCCGTCGGTCCGACGGGTACCGTGCTCGGCGCGGACCTCACCCCGCAGATGCTGGCCGCCGCGCAGCGGTCCGGTCGGGACGCCGAGGGCACGCTGCTGCTCGCGGACGTGGCCCGGCTGCCGCTGCGCGACCGGGCGCTCGACGCGGTCTTCGCCGCCGGACTCATCGCGCACCTGCCCGACCCGGCGGCGAACCTGAGTGAGTTGGCCCGTGTGGTTCGGCCCGGCGGCCGGCTCGCCCTGTTTCACCCGATCGGGCGAGCGGCCCTGGCCGCCCGGCACGGTCGCGCGCTGACGCCGGACGACCTGCGGGCCGAGCACAACCTCCGCCCCCTGCTGACCGGTTCGGGCTGGGAAATGATCTCGTACGCCGACGAGGACGCCCGCTTCCTGGTCCTCGCGGTGCGCCGCGCCTGACCCGGCACACCCCTCACGACGCCGGTACGTCGGCACCTCGCCCGGCGTCCGCGGAGGTGCCCCGGATCACGCCGGAGGCTGGGCCTCGGCTCCGGCCGGGCGGCGGGGATGCGGCACGGGGCATCCCCCCGAGCCGGGCACGGGGAACGTGCCGAGCTCGCCCACGTCGTAGCCGTGGGGGTAACTCTTGATCTCCGGGTTCTGCCGCGCGTAGTGCGGGACCCGGCGCGGGGGCAGCAGTCGCACCGCTCGTCCGCGCAGCCACAGGGCGCCGCGGACCAGCCGCTGGACCTGCGGGCGCGGACGCTCGTAGCGGAAGGCGGAGAGCAGCGGCTCGTCGAGGAGTGCGATGCTCGCTCCGCGCACGGCGGGAGCGAGGGGTGCCGGGTACCAGGAGGCCATCAGGCCGATGGTGGAGTCGGCGACCTGGCGGCCACCCTCGTCCCAGCCGAAATGGGCCTCCTCGTAGGCGTTCAGGGTTTCCTCGAACTCCTCGTAGGAGCCCGGGATGTCCGTGATGCCCATGTGTCGGCCGAGCGTGGCGTAGTAGTTCGCGCTGGCCCGGCGCTCGTGGTGGGTCATCGGACGCCAGCCGTAGGCGTCCAACCAGCGTGCCGGAATCACCACGAAAGTGCACAGGACGTAACGCATGTCCTCGTTGCTGATGTCGTAGCTGCGGTGCATCTGGTTGACGCGACGGATCGCGGTGCGGGCGGTCTCGCTCTCGAACCCGTGCTCCACGACGGCGTCGAGGAGCAGCGCCGTGTCGTCGTAGCGCTTCTGCGGGCGGTCGGTGAACTCGGCGGTCTCGGCCAGCAGACGACCGATGCTGGGGACGGCGTACGTGCGGAAGAGGGCGAGCTCCAGGGCCCGGGTGAAGTCCCAGGGGAACTCATACGTGGCGGTGAGCCGGTAGATGGTGAGGAAGTCCTTGTCGGGGTCGAGACGGAGGATCTCCCTCAGCCGGTCGTAACGCTGCACCGGGTGTCCCTTTCTGTGGCGGGTGACCAACTCTACGTGCAGGTAGCGGGCTTGGAAATCGCCGCCCGCAAGCTCTCGACGCCGGGGTTACCGACTGGTTAGGGTGCGCCGACGAGAGAGCGACCGGGGAGGCCACGTGTCCGACGAGGAGGGGGGCGGTTCGCTCTACGTGCTCACCGCCGTACTGCTGACCCCCGCGCAGTTTCCCAGCCTCCTGGGTGACGACTTCCCGCAGGCCTGCGCGCTGCTGGGCGTGAAGCCGGCCGCGCAGGGGTACGGGCTGGTGCTCGGCCAGGACGAGGACGGTGCGCGCTGGACGGTCGTCGTGGACGACGTGTCGCTCGTGGCCGCGGCGATCGCTTCCTGGGACTGCGGCATGGCGTACGACCTGTCCCCCGACGAGCGGACGATCGTGGTTTCGCTGGCGGGCTGGCCGCTGGACCTGTCGGTGGCGACCCCGGGCATACCGGAGCCACACGATCCGGAACAGGGTGCGGACGGCACCGGGCGGGTTCCACTGTCACCGCCCTCGGCCGAGGCGTGGGGGCCGGTGCAGCGGCGGATGGGCGCGGACCAGATCGCCCGGGAGTGGGCCCAGTGGGGCGACCGCGTCGCGACGGACGGCGGGGCGGCTGCCGCGGCGCACCCCGGGCTCGCACGGGCGCTCAAGGAAGCCCTGGAATACACGCAGAGCCCGCCGCCGCCCGGGCGGGTGCGGTCCTCCTTCGCAGCCGTGGGCGCGCGGATCCTGCGGGTGGACGGACCCGGGTGGTCACTGGTGGCCCGCACCGACGGCACGGCCTTCGTGCTGCTGGACGAGGAACCGAGCGAGGTCCTCACGGTTCCCCATGACGGGGATCATGAACTACCGAAACTTCCGGAGCTGCTGGCGGCGCTGGATCGCGTCGCGGTGCGCCCGGCCTGAAGCGAGGGAGATCCAGTGCCGGTGGTATCGGAACCGGTGGCCGTGGTGGTGGGGGGCCGCACGGTGGTGGCGGACGACGACTGGGGGCGGGAGACGGCGGTGATCCGCCTGGACGCCGAGCGGTTCGGCCCGGAGTCCCTGTACGGACTGGCGGAGTTCTCGCACCTCGAGGTCGTCTACCACTTCGACCGCGTTCCGGTGGAGAAGGTAGAGACGGGCGCGCGGCGCCCGCGGGGCAACCCGGACTGGCCGCTGGTCGGCATCTTCGCCCAGCGCGGCAAGAACAGGCCGAACCGGCTGGGTGTCTCCCGGTGCCGGATCCTGAAGGTGGACGGCCTGGACGTGCACGTGGAGGGCCTGGACGCGGTGCACGGCACCCCGGTCCTCGACCTCAAGCCGTACATGGTCGAGTTCGGTCCACGTGGCGAACCGAACCAGCCGGAGTGGGCCACGACCTTGATGCGGGACTACTACTAGCCGGGCGCCGATACGGTCCGGGCACCAACGGTGGCACAGCCGGCCGGGGGCCGGATGTCCGACAGGGCGGGCAGCGGCGCCGCTCCGCCCGCATACCGGCCCACCAGGCCCGCACGCAGAGCCACCGCCGGCCCCGCGCGCCCGCCCGTACGCATCCCGAAGTGCCGGCCGTCAGCCACGCGACCGCTCGCTCAGCGGCCGAGCTGCTTTCTGGATATCCCCCGCAGTCGGCGCCGCTGGGAGGAGTCCAGCAGCAGATAGGCCGCCGCCGGCACTCCGATCAGGACCAGCAGGCCGGCCCAGAACCCGACCGTCCAGAACAACAGGATGGCTACCGCGACTCCGGCAACCGCGACCTTGCCGCGCTTGGACATCTGCGGACACCTCCACGTGTCGTCGTCCACCACTACCCCCTCAACGCGCCGCCGCGACGACACGTTCCCGGCCGCCGCTGCCCGACCTGGCCCCGGTCAGGCCCCGGTCAAGCCCCGGTCAGGCCCCGACCGCATGATCCGGCGACGATTCTCGACGGCGAGTGGCCGACGCAGCGCTCGTGGAGGCCAGGGGCCGGGACAACCATGGGGGCCGCTCCGGGCAGCCCGCGGCGGTGATCGCGAAGTCCTGGCGGCGGTCCGTGGGCCCGGGTGGAGCTGGCGGAGGCGGAACTCCTGATCATATGGAAGTGCGGCCTCCGTGCTGGCTGCGGTTCGTCATCCACCACGCCGGACGCGCGCGGCAGGGTCGAGATCTCCTAAGGTCAGTACCAGGCTGTCCTGGAGAGCGATCAACGCAGCATGCTCGCAATCCCTGCCCTGCTCTTCGTCTGTGCTGCATATGTCGTCCTGGCAGCCGGAGAGCTACGCCGAGCAGACCGTGACTCCTCGCCATCGTGACTCCTGCGCAAAGTGGGGATCGTAGTCCTGCGGCAGCGGCACCCATGGCCGGAGCTGCGCGTGATCGCCGACGGCCCGCGGCTGCGCATCCGTCCACCAGGGGCGGGAGGCCGGCACGATGCTCTGGAGAAGCCGGCGCCGTGCGGTAGATCCGTCTCGCCGCAGGCGGCACGGATCCGGTTGATCAGCATCTCGCCAGGTCCAGCCGCGCCTCCTCCAGGTCCAGGGTGCGCTGGAGGCCGCGGCGAGTGGTGTCGCTGATGCGGTGTTCCGCGTAGAGCCAGTGAAGTTCGGCCGCCTCGACCCGGATGAGGTCGCGACGAAGCAACCCGATCCAGCGCGGCACCCTGCTGTACGGCGCGACCGCCCTGCGACAGCTGGCGCAGCGCATCGACCGCGATACGGTCCACCGCGCGCGCCGGTCCGGCACGCTGTGCCGCTGCGCCTCTGCTGTCAGAGTGGTGGGCACACGGGCCCGAACGGCCGCGTAGGCGATCACATGGGGCAGTTGCTCCGGAAGGATGCAGCGAAGCGTACGGCCAGGACCCAGGGCGTCCATCACGGCGGTCAGTAGCTCGTCCAGGTCGACCGGGCGCAGGTGGAGGTCGGGTGAGCCGGCATACAGTCGGCTCAGGTCGTCGAGATCCGAGACGAGCCGACCCGCTCGGCGCAAGGATGAGCGGGCCGTGTCGAGGATGCGGGCCTCCCCCCAGGGTCCGCGAGGGTACCCAGGCTGCTCAGCGCGTCGCCAGCCGTGCGGAGCGGACCCCGCAGGTCTCGGCTCGCGATGAGGAGCAAAGAGACCCTGGTGTGTTCGGCTGGGGCGCGCAGGCCCGATTCGGCATCGTGGGCGGCAAGGCGACCGTGGGAGTACGCCATACCCAATTGGGCCGCGCACGCTGCCAGTACGCGCTGGTCGTCACTGCTCAGCGACAACCCACGGGCGGCCAACGTGACGTTGTCGCCAACGGGGCTCTCCACGTCGGCGTCATAAGGGCGCTCGGGTGGATCCTCGCCGGCGCCGGCAAGGACGTACCAGCGGAGCTCGGCGCCATGCCCGGTATCCCTCTCCAGCAGGCTGACCGCGTCCAGGCCGAAGTCCTCCCTTACCTACTCGAGCAGGGACGGCAGGTCCTGGCCGTGCATCATGGCGGTGGCCAGCCGGCTCAGCGCCGCGCCTCCGAGCTCGCGCGGACGGCCTGGTAGGTGCGTTGGGCGGCCGTGCCGAACTGTCCTCCTGCGACGCTTTCGAGACCGGAATGCTGAAAGCCTTCTCCTATGCCCCGGCCGAGCGGCCCGGCAGTGCCGGCTACGAAAACACGACGTCGCATCTGCCGCGAACCTGAGGGCCGCCGGGGCGCGGGCGTCGACCGCACGACCTGCCGGTCGATCATGCATCTACGCTTGTGCCCCGTCAGGGCGTCGAAACGAATACCGGTCGTGGAACGGAGCATGTGGTGCCAGCGGGCCAAAAGGGGCGAGAGAACGACGGGGATCTCGTCGGCAAGGTGCTCGGGGGGCGCTACCGGGTGACCTCCGTGATCGGCCGCGGCGGCATGGGAGTGGTCGCGCGGGCCGTCGACGAACTGCTCGCCAGGGAGGTCGCCGTCAAGGTCCTGCGGGCCTACACCGACGCGAGCGAGTCCGAACTGGCCGACCTGCGCTCCCGGATGGAGCGCGAGGCGCAGGCCGCCGCCCGCATCCGGCACAGCGGGGTGGTCACCGTGCACGACGTGACCCAGGAGCAGGGCCTGCCGGTCATCGTCATGGAACTCGTCGACGGACCCTCGCTCGACGACTTGGTGGCGCAGCGCGGCGCGCTCGACCCGTACGAGGCCGCCGCGATCGGCGCCAAGCTGATGGACGCGCTCGACGCCGCGCACCAGGCCGGCGTCCTGCACCGGGACGTGAAGCCGGGCAACGTGCTGCTGGAGCGGGGCGGCCGGGTCGTGCTCACTGACTTCGGCATCGCCACCATGGAGGCCTCCGGCGACGAGGCCATGGCGAAACTGACCCGCAGCGGTGAGCTGGTCGGCTCGCTCGATTACCTGCCGCCGGAGCGCGCGCAGGGCAGGGAGCCCGGCCCGGCCTCGGACATCTGGTCGCTCGGGATGACCCTGTACGCGGCAGTGGAGGGCGTCTCGCCGTTCCGCCGCACTTCGGTGTGGTCCACGTTGGCCGCGATCGTCGCCGAACCGCTGCCCGAGCCCCGGCGGGCGGGACCGCTCGCGCCGGTTCTGCTGGCTCTGATGGCGAAGGAGCCGGATATCCGGCCCACCGCCGACCAGGCCCGCGCGATGCTGGAACGGGTGGCGGCGGGCGGAGCCGGGGCGCAGCCCGCGCAGCCGAGTCCCACCGCCGGGGCGCCGACCCCGACGGCACCGTCCGTCGTGGGGCCGCCCGTCGGCTTCGGGCCGCCGCCGGTCGTCGGTGGCGTGGTCGGTGGCGTGGTCGGTGGCGGTGTGGGCGCCGTATCGTTTCCGCAACCTCATGTCCCGGCTCAGCACAACGGATTCCCCCCGCCGGGCCAGCCGCCGACCGCCGCACGGAACTCCGAGGTCGCGGACCGGGCGCGCCGCCGCAGCCGGGTCGCGATAGCCGCGGCGGCCGTCGCAGTACTCGCAGCCGGCGGTGTCACCTACGCCGTGACCACGGGGGGCGGCGGTGACCAGGTGCGGGTGGCGGCGCCGACGCCGGTGCCGGTGCCCGGTAGTGGCTCCCCGGCGGCCGGCGGCCTACCGGGCAAGGACACGGACACCACGGGGCCCTCACCCTCCGGTTCCGGGTCCCGGGCCAAGCCGTCCGCCGCCGCCTCGAAGAAGTCGGACACGGCGCCACCCTCCTCGACGGCGTCCTCCCCCGGCCCGGCCCAGCCGAGCCCCGTACCGACGGGCTGCACCGGCTGGACCCACAAGGACCCGAAGCCGGGCACCTACGGCTACATTTCCGGCGACCACCACCTACTGGCCGCGCCGTACCAGAACTGCCCCACCGGCGCCCTGGTCAAGGACGGCACGAAGCTCTGGTACCACTGCTACATCGTCAACTCGTACGGCAATCAGTGGACGTACGTGCGCGTGGACGGCACGAACACCACCGGGTGGCTGTACAACCGTGACCTCACCGGCCAGAAGGGCTCGTCCCCCGCGTGTTAGCCTCCCGCCGCCACCCGACGTATGCTGCGCGTCCGGAGCCCTACTCCATCGGTCAGGCGGCTCGGCTGCTCGGCTGCTCGGCATGGGCGTGGACAGGGCGCGACGCTGGGCCGACGCCGACCGCTTCCCCACCCGCGGGAGACCACGCGCCGCACCGCCGACGGCCCGGACTGTCGTCGTTGACCTGCTGGGAGCCCGCCGCACACGACGCCGGCCAGGGGCTTCTCGGTGACCGTCACCTCGGCGGGAGATCCCGGTGATCTCCGTCCGCGACGTCGCACCGAGCTTCGGCGGTGGCCGACAGCTGGGGGCGCGCGATGTCACGCGTGACCGCCGGGTCGGCGGTGAAGAACGAGGCGGGCGCGAGCGGCAGTGCCGTGACGACGAGCAACCTGGCGGCCGGGCGGCCGGGCGGCCGGGCGGCCGGGCGGCCGGGCGGCCGGGCGGCCATGGTGATCGTTTCTTCCTACTCCGCGCGGATGGCGCCATGTGTCCGGGCCCAACTCCCCGTCCGCTTGCGGAAGGTCACGTGGGCGGCGCCCTCGGGTGGCCGTGACGGGCGCTCGCGCCCGCACCTGACGGAGGATCCCCCCTCACCTTCCTGGCCGCGTGGTGACCGTCCCGGACCGCGTGCCGTGGCTGCGCGAGCGGGGCCATGGACCGTGCACAGAAAACTTCGACCGGAGGTGAATCCTTTCCGGACCTCCCCGCCTCTTATCTGCGTACCGGCCGAACGGGCCGGCAGAACCGGGAGGAAACACCCATGATGGTCGCTGGCCTCATTGTGATCGGAGCCCTGCTCGTGGGCGCGTGCAGTTGGCACCTGATGCGGCGCTACAAGAGCCGACGCTGACCAGCGCCGCGCAGGGCGCCTTCCGAATATGAGTAACAGATGAAACAACGATTCGCTTGGCCGGACGACCGGCTGATCAAGGCCGCTCAGGACGGCGATGCCACTTCGCTCGCCACCGTCGTCATGGAATCGCAGCCTCATGTGCGCAAGTTCGCCATGTCGCTGTGCGCATCGCCGCAGGACGCGGAGGACGCGGCACAGGAGGCGCTGATCACCCTCTACCGGAAGATCGGCACCTTGAGGGCCACTGGTGCGCTCGCCTCATGGATGTTCCGGATCGTGCGCAACGAATGCCTCCGGCAGGTACGGCAACTCGTCTCGCGGAGGGACGAGGCGTCGACCGAACCGGACTCGTCCGCGGAACGGTCCGCCGAGGACGCGGTGCTGCACAGGCTGGAGGTGGAGCGGATCGCGGCTGCGGTCAGTGCCCTTCCCCGTGACCAGCGGCAGGTCCTGATCATGCGGGACGTGCAGGGCCTGCCAGGCAAGACCGTCGCCCGTTCACTCGGTCTGAGCAACGCCGCGATGAAATCGCGGCTGCACAGAGCGCGCGCAGCCCTCCGTCACTCACTGGCAGCGACCGACCGAGCGCCCGGCCAAGCCATCGACCAACCAGCCGGAGGAGACTCACAACCGTGAACACCGTGAACACCGCGCAGGGCGCGAAGGCCCGGGCCACCGCGCAGTCCGGGGGGCCCGGTACGAACTTCGCCAGCAAGTCCGTCCCACGCCACCTGGCGCGTGGCGTCATCGGCTTCGGGCTGATCCTCGGCTCGATCGCCCTGGTGCCCGTCGCCGGCCCGGCCACTCTGCTGGCGGCACCGTTGGCCCTGATCGCCTTCCGCGGCTGCCCCACCTGCTGGATGGTCGGCCTGGCGCAGACCATCTCGCGCGGCCGTCTGGAGCGCCAGTGCGTGGACGGCGTCTGCACCCTCGCCAAGGCTCACCCGGCGGCGAACGCCGCGCACGAGCCGCCAGCCGACAGCCGCTGACACAAAGGGCCGCCAACCGTCGAATTCACCCCCAACTCGTGGGCGGGAAACCGCCGACCGAAGACGGAGGTTCGGAACGGCGGTTGACGCGGCGCTGTATCGGGTCGGGGCCGATCCTCGGCACGTCAGCCAATGGTCTTCTGCGTACTGCTCAGCAACCGGATCGCCGGCGGTGCGGCGTCCCGCTCTGAGAACGGGCGACTGCGGGCAGGCACCCCGACGGGCCCGGCAGGCGTCACGGCCCTCCATGCGTGCTGCTGACGGACCCACCGACGTGCGGCGTGTCCTGCAAGGGACTGCCAGCGGGGATCCTCGTCTTCTCCTCGGACCCGCGACGGACGAGGTTCTCGCTGTCCGGGTTCTCTCGGCTGCTCGGATGGCCTCGACCACGGGTCGGCGGGCGGCTGCGGGGGCCGCACACGGCCCCCGGCCTCCACGACGGCACAGCGGCCAGCCGGCCGCGTTCCGCCTCGTCGGCCCCTGCCAGCAGACCCTCCGGGCCCGGTGGCCCGCTGCGCGGGGGCGAGTCCGCTCGGTCTGCGGCCCCGCGGCAGTGCACCGACGCCTCCATCTGTGGCGTCTCGACCGCTGCCCCGGGGAGCGATCTTGTCCGGGCGAGCAGACAATGAGCGCGAAGGCCTTCTCGCGGCGATGGCGAGATGCGGGGGTTCTGCGGTCTGGAGGTCATGGGACATGGGATCAGTGCCGCCATGACGGTCGAAGAGCAGGCGCCCCAAGTCGGCGCGCGCCTGCCCGTCGAGGGCTTGGGTCATCGCTCCGGGCCGGTGGAGCGCGCCGATCCCGTAGGGCCGCCGAACCGCCCGCCGCTCGACTCGCAGGACGAACTCGTCTCCATCCGGAACACCGTGGCTCGGCTGAGGGCCGCCTATCCCTCTGTGGACGCGGCGACGGTCGAGGCGACGGTCAGGACCGCGTACGAATCGTTCCACCGGGCCAGGGTCAGAGCCTACGTCCCGATCCTGGTCGAACGCCGGTCCCGGAAGACGCTCAGTGCCGTCTGTCGCACGGCTGCCGGTCAGGCCGTCGCCGACGTGGAAGACGGCCCGGAGCCGGACGCAACACCGTCCAACGGGCCCCGAAGCGGTGCGGAGCCGGCTGTGATCGACTTGGCCGCCGAGACGCCTGCCCACCCCGGACCGGAGAAGGACTCAGTAAAGGACTCATAGGTGATGACGGACGAGAGAGCCGAACGCATCGCGGATTTCATCCGGCCACTACGGGTGAAACCGGGATCGAAGGTGCGCCTGGACCGGGACTTCGATCCCCGCTACAAGGCCGGTCTGAAGAAGCGGAAAGGGATCGAGCTGCTGCGGACCGGAGTGTCGTTGCTGGCCGAGTACCAGGATCGGCTGGCCGCCCAGGACACGTACGGCGTACTGCTCTGTCTCCAGGCACTCGACGCCGGTGGCAAGGACGGGACGATCCGCCACGTGATGAGCGGTGTCAATCCCCAGGGCGTCCGGGTCAGCAGCTTCAAGGTGCCCTCCGCCGAGGAGCTCGACCACGACTACCTGTGGCGTTACGCCCAGCGGCTGCCCACGCGCGGCGAGATCGCCATCTTCAATCGCTCGCACTACGAGGAGGTCCTGGTCGTTCGGGTCCATCCCGAGCACCTCGTACGGCAGAAGCTGCCGGAGAGCGCACGTCGGTCGGGCCTGTGGGACCGACGCTACCGGGAGATCAACGACTGGGAGCGCCACCTCACGGACAACGGGTTCAAAGTGGTGAAGATCTTTCTGAACCTGTCCAAGGAAGAGCAGCGCACCCGCTTCCTGAAGCGGATCGACCTGCCGGAGAAGAACTGGAAGTTCTCTGCGGCCGACGTCCGGGAGCGGCGCCGGTGGGACGACTACCAGGACGCGTTCTCCGAGATGCTGTCGGCCACGAGTACGAAGTGGGCGCCGTGGTACGTCGTGCCGGCGGACCGGAAGTGGTTCGCCCGGATCTCGGCGGCGGCGGTCCTCGTGCACACCCTGATGGACATCGACCCCCAGTACCCCGACGTGGGGAACGAGGCGCGCAGGGATCTGCTCGTCACCAAGTGGGAGCTGGAGCAGGAAGCCCCCGCCGGGACCCCGGCCGATCCGTACGCCTCCGTACATCCATCGGCCTCCGGAACCACTGACCGCGGAGACGGGCAGACGGGGAACAGGCCGAAGAAGAAGAAAAGGAAGAAGAAGCGCGGCTAGGGCCTGTCGGATCGGCGCGCGATCGGCCCGGACGCGTCCGGGGACACGGATCGGAGGCAGAACGATGACGGTGCGGTCGGATTCGGTGGGAAAGGAGCCTCGGGCTTCGGAGGGCGGCTGGTACACGCGTGCTCCCGAGGAGGTCGTAGCTGCGTTCGGCGTCGATCCTGCGGTCGGTCTCTCCGCGGCACGGGCCGCGGAACTCCTGACCGCGCACGGCCCGAACTCGCTGCCCGAGGAGAAGCGAACTCCGACCTGGCGCCGGTTCCTCATGCAGTACCGCAGCTACATGCAGCTCGTCCTCTTGGCCGCGGCGGTCGTCTCGCTACTCATCAGGGAGTGGACCACCGCCATCCTGCTGGTCGTCCTGACCCTGCTGAACGCGATCATCGGCCTGCGCCAGGAGGGCAAGGCCGAGAGCGCGATGAACGCGCTGCAGTCGATGATGAAGGCGACGGCGAGGGTGCGCAGGGACGGGACGGAGGCCGAGATCCCCGCCGAACAGCTCGTCGTCGGCGACATCGTGCTCATCGCCGCCGGGGACCAAGTGGCGGCGGACGGACGCATCATCGAAGCCAGTGCCCTGCAGATCGACGAGTCGGCGCTCACCGGCGAGAGCGTTCCCGCCTCGAAGGACACCGGCACGCTGGAGGGCGCCCGACCGACACCCGGCGACCAGACGAACATGGCGTTCATGAACACCCCGGTCACCCATGGCAGCGGCGTACTCGTCGTCACCGCGACCGGCGCCCGCACCGAACTCGGCAAGATCTCCGGAATGCTGTCGGCCACCGAGAAGGAGCTGCCACCGCTCACCAAGGAGCTCGACACCCTGACGCTGTGGATCACCGGAGCGGCGGGCCTGACCATGATCGTGATGTTCGCCTTGGGGCGGCAACGGGACCAGGCCTGGGACGCCCTGTTCATCAGCGCGGTCTCACTGGCCATCGCCGCCATCCCAGAGGCCCTGCCGACCGTGACCCAGGCCATCCTGTCCGTCGGCAGCCTCAACCTGGCGGAGCGGAACGCCATCGTCAAGGAACTGCCCTCGGTCGAGACCCTGGCGTACACGTCGGCGATCAACTCGGACAAGACCGGCACCCTGACGATGAACCAGATGACCGCCGTCGAAGTGATCAGCCCCACCGACCGGTACACCGTCTCGGGCACCGGCTACGGGCTCGAAGGGAAGATCCACCACGCCGCAGGTTCCACCGACCGCATCGAGGAGGCGATTCTGCCGTACCTGGTGGCCAACGACGCGAAGCTGGTGGACGGCAAGGTGGTGGGCGATCCCACCGAGGGCGCGCTGCTGCTGCTCGCGCACAAGGCCGGGCTGGACGTCGATGCCACCAGGGAGAGCCTGCCCCGGCTCGCCACGCTGCCGTTCGACCCGGGCTACAAACTGATGGCCACCTTCAATTCGGCGGTCGACGCCTCCGGGCAGCAGGTCGTCCGGTGCTTCG
This sequence comes from Streptomyces sp. NPDC006430, assembly GCF_040612395.1. Classification (NCBI taxonomy): domain Bacteria; kingdom Bacillati; phylum Actinomycetota; class Actinomycetes; order Kitasatosporales; family Streptomycetaceae; genus Streptomyces; species Streptomyces sp. NPDC006430. The sequence goes on along the minus strand of NZ_JBEXQA010000001.1, from coordinate 159,060 downwards.
TCAAGGGCGCGGTCCCGGCGGTGGTGGCGCGGGCCACCACAGCATTCGCGGCGGGCGAGACCGTTGCGTGGGACGCCGACCTGGCCGGGCGTGCCCAGGCGCAGACCGAACGGATGGGCGGCGAGGGGCGCCGGGTGATGGCTGCGGCCACCCGTGATCTGGACCCCGCCGGCTTCGATCCGGAGGGCGACCTGCTCACGTACGTCACCGACCTGCGGATGACCAGTCTCGTCGGCATGGTCGATCCGCCCCGCGAGGCCGCCAAGGCTGCCGTGGCCGACGCCCAGGCCGGGCACATCCGGGTCCGCATGGTGACCGGAGACGACGTCACCACCGGTGCGGCGATCGCCCGGCAGCTCGGCATTCCCGGCGAGGCCGTCCTCGGCGCCGATTTCGCCGCCATGAGCGAGGAGGAGCAACTCGCGCGCATCGACGACATCGGTGTGGTGGGGCGCGTCGCACCGGAGCACAAGGTGCTGCTCGCCAACACGCTCAAGAAGAAGGGCGACGTCGTGGCGATGACCGGGGACGGCGTCAATGACGCGCCCGCCATCAAGGCGGCCGACATCGGTATCGCCATGGGCAGCGGCACGGACGTGGCGAAGAACGCCGGACGCATGATCCTCTCCGACGACAACTTCGCCACCATCGTCTACGCCGTGGAGCAGGGCCGGCGGATCTACGACAACCTCACCAAGTACATCCGGTTCGTACTGCTGCTGCTGGTCACCTTCGTGGTGACCTTCCTCGGGGCCACCGTCTTCAACATCGCCGCCGGTGAGCCCTTCACCCCGCCGCAGGTGCTGTGGATCCACTTCGTGGTCAACGCCTCCTTCGGCTTCGCTCTGGGCTTCGACCAGGAGAGCCCCGGGCTCATGAAGCGCAGGCCGCGTCCGCGAGGGGAATCGGTGCTCACCCGCCCCGTACTGCTCACGGTCGGAATCGGCGGGCTGGCGATCAGCATCGTCCTGCTCGGACTCATCAAGCTCGGCGAGGCCCACTTCGACAGCGTCGAGACCGGTCAGTCGATCGCGTTCACCGCCTTCGCCCTCTGTCTGATCGTGGCCGCGTTCGAGTGCCGCAGCGAGACGGATTCGGTGCTGACCCCGTCCACCTTCGACAGCAAGCAGATGAACCGGGTGGCCCTGGTCCAGTTCGCGCTGACGGTGCTGGTGACCCAGATGGACGGCTTCCGCAGGCTCCTCGGAACAACGTCGATCAACGCGCGGCAGTTCGGCTGGGCCCTGCTGTCCGCCTTCGCGCTCCTGCTCCTGTGGGAACTGGGCAAGCTCCTGGCCCGCCGGTCGAGAAGCACGTGATGCGTCGGCTGTTCCCCGTCCTCTGATGCGTCGGCTGTTCCCCCGTCCTCGCCCGCGTGCGGTGTCGTCCTACCAGCGCCAGTGGGCTGGCCAAGGACTAGTCGCGGGAGTCGTCCTGACCACGCTTCTGGTGTCGCATGGCATGACCCCTGACCGCACCCGTACCGCAGGCGGTTCACACCGGACGCCGTTCGTCGGCCGGACCGGCACCAGCCGGTGATCAGGCGGCGCCGCGTCCTGCCGCCACCTGCCCCATCGTCAGCGCCAGGCGCCGCACCCGGCCCCAGTCCATCGGCGGCGTGCTGTGCGGTACGCCCGGCCGGCGCCGTGGCACGCGCACGCGCAGAGCGCCGGGCGCGAGACGGCAGCGCACCGGAGTCGGCATCGTCAACGCTTCACCGTCGACACCGACCGGGATGACGGGAGCGTCGGCGTCGACGACGACCTCCCGGGCGGTACCCTCGGTCAGCCCACGGCCCTGCCCGCCCCGCAGCAGGAGCTCCGTCGCTTCGGCGGTGTTGCCGACGCCGACGCCCAGCACCCCCAGCTCGCCGGAGTCCAGACGCTCCCGGCGCCCCAGCCCGGCCGGGTCACCCCTCTGGTAGGGGTTGTTGCTCACCAGTACGGCCTGGGGACCCTCCATGGTCAGCGAACCGGCACGGACACTCAGCCGCGCGCCGCTGTGGTGAGTCAGCAGATCCGGCAGCATCTCCAGGATCGTGCGGGCCTTGTCGTCGCGATAGGCGGGACTCTGCACCACTTCCGCGTACACGCCGAACGAGGCGTTGTTGATGAAGACGCGCCCCGCGCTCCGGTCCACGGGCTCTCCCGCATGGAGGTAGCCGAGGTCGATGCGCAGCTCGACGCCGTCGGTCAGTGCCTCCAGACACCGGGAGGGGTCCTGCCGGTCCAGGCCCAGGTCCATGGCGAAGTGGTTTCGGGTGCCGGCGCTGATCACCATGAAGGGAATGTCGTGCTCCGCAGCCACGCCGGCGACCAGTGCCTGCGTACCGTCGCCACCCGCCACGCCGAGCAGATCTGCTCCGCCCCGGACGGCCCGCTGTGCCAGCTCGGCCACGTCCTGCCGCCGGTCCGGATCCAGCACGACGACCTCGGCTCCCAGGGCCCTGGCCCGCTCCGCCAGGTGGAACTTCTCGACCTTTCCGCCGCCCGAGCGCGGATTCATGATCAGGAACGGATGCTCGGCCCGGCTGACGGAGCGCTCCGGCATGCTCGGCGGACGGTCTTCGGCGAGGGCGGCCCTGCCCGCGGAAACGGCCAGCGCCCATAGACCGAGCGAGAGCAGGACGACCCAGAGCAGCCCGGCGGTCGCGTACAGAACCAGGACACCGAGCGGCACGGCGACCACCAGCAGCGCGGCCAGCACCCTGATCCAGCCGGTGCGGGTGAGCATCCACCACACGCCGGCCGCCGTGAGCACCAGGCCCGCCCATCCCACCCCCATGAGCACGAGGCTTGAGAGTTCGCCGAAGACCACCAGCACCAGAATCGCCGCAGTGCCCGCCGCGAGGGACAGGCGGGCGGTCCCGCGCCTGCTCATGGGGCAACCTCCCGCCGCCCGCCGACCGCCGGGCAGAAACCTCTTCCCGTGGACAGGGACGTCCACGGGCATCCAGCTTCAGGCTACGAGCGGTCACCCCGCGCGGCATGTCCACCGGGCATCCGAGCACGTCGACGGCTTTCCAGCACGTCCGTTCGCTTGCACGACGCTCCGCGGCCCACCGTGACCTCTGCGGGGTCGGACCGCAGTGCCGGTGTCGAGCGCTGCGGTCCGTGCCGCGCTACGCGGCCAGGGCCGCGCGGTCGAGCTTCCCGTGCGCGGTCACCGGCAGCCGGTCCAGGTGGCGGACGTGCTGCGGCACCATGTGCGCCGGCAGACGCTCGGCGAGCGTCGTACGGACCATTGACGCCGGCACGGTGTCGCGGTCCGCCACGACGTACGCGGTGAGCGACGGGTCGCCGTGACCGTCCCGGGTCACCAGACAGGCCGCGCCCGCCACGCCCGGCACGGCGCGCAGCGCCGACTCGATCTCGCCGAGTTCGATGCGGAACCCGCGCAGCTTGACCTGGCCGTCCTGACGGCCGGCGTAGTACAACAGGCCGTCGGCGTCGGCGACCGCCCAGTCACCGCTGCGGTAGTACCGACCGGCCCCGTCCCCGGCATCGACGAAACGTGCCGCGGTCAGGTCGGGCCGCCCCAGGTAGCCGTGGCTGACGCCGGTGCCGCCGACGCAGATCTCGCCCGGCTCGCCGACCGGCACGGGCCGCCCCCCGGCGTCCCTCAGGGTGACCGCGAGGTGCGGGAGCGGACGGCCGATCGGTGTCCGGCCGGGCACGGCGTCCCGCAACGTCTCGCGGGTCAGCGGGCAGTGGGTGACGTGGACCGTGGTTTCGGTGATCCCGTACATGTTGATCAGTTCCGCGTCCGGTGCGATCCCGGCGTCCCACCAGCGCTCCACGTCCGCGGGCACGAGCGCCTCGCCACCGAAGACGACCCGGCGCAGGTCGGGCAGGCGGACCTGCTCGGCGACGGCCTCGGCGACGAGGTTGCCGAACGCCGACGGCACCTGGTTCAGGACGGTCACGCGCCGGGAGGCCAGCAGTCCGGCGAACTCCAGCGGGTCCGTCGCGGCCTCCCGGTCGACGACGACCAGCAGGCCGCCGTACAGCAGCGGCCCCCACAGCTCCCAGACGCTGAAGTCGAAGCTCAGCGAATGGAAGAGCGTCCACACGTCGTCCGCGCCGGTGCCGAGCAGCGGCACGGCGGCGTCCATCAGGGCGAGGACCTGGGCGTGGCCGACCATGCAGCCCTTGGGGTTGCCGGTGGAGCCCGAGGTGTAGATGACGTACGCGGTGTCGTCGGGGAGGAGCGGCGGCGCGGCGGCACCCGCACGGGACGCGGTGCGGGCCGCCAGTACGAAGGGGCCCGCCTCGGCGATCGGGGTCTCGTCGGCCAGCAGGCCGCTGTCGGACAGCACCAGTTCGGTGCCGGAGTCCTGGAGCAGGTACTCCTGACGGGCCGCCGGGTAGTTGGGGTCGACCGGCAGGTACGCGGCGCCGGAACGCAGGATGCCGAGGACGGCGCCGGGCGCGTAGCGGCTGCGGGCGGCACGCAGCGCCACCAGTCGGCCCGGGCCGGTGCGGCCCTGGAGGCGCTGCGCGATCTCGTCTGCGAGCCGGTCCAGTTCGAGGTAGGACGTCGTACCGTCGGCGTCGCAGGTCGCGGTGCGGGCGGCGTTGCGTACGGCGGCGCCGGCGAAGCGGGTGTCGATGCGGTCGGCGGGTCGCGCGGACCCGGCCGGGTCCGCGCCGGCGGCCGTCAGCGGACCGTCGACGTCACCGGCGGGCCGGTTCGGGGCCGGCAGCGTGTCGACGCCGGTGTGGGTGTTCATCGGATCCTCCCAGGGGAACGTTGCGGGGCGGGCGAGGGACGGAGCGGGTCCGCGGGCGGGGCGGACCGTCAGACGGCGCCCTCCAGGACGGCCGCGGACACGGGGGACGCGGCGGGGACCAGTGCGTGCACCAGGTAGCTCGCCACGTCGCCCGGTGTGGTGCCGCGGCCGAAGATCCGATCGGCGCCGAGCGTGGCGGCCGACGAGGCGTCGAACCGGGGACCGCCGACCACCAGAAGCGGCCGCTCGTGGTCCGCGAACTCGGCCCGCAGTTCCGCGCTCAGCTCGCGCACGTTGGTGAGGTGGGCATCGCGTTGGGTGACGGCCTGGGACACCAGGACCGCGTCGGCCTGCTCGGCCCGCGCCCTGCGCACCAGTTCGTCGACCGGCACCTGCGCGCCCAGGTTGAGGACGCGCATCGCCTTGTAGTACTCCAGGCCCTTCTCGCCCGCGAACCCCTTGATGTTGAGGATGGCGTCGATGCCGACGGTGTGCGCGTCGGTGCCGATGCAGGCACCGAGGACGACGAGCTTGCGTCCGAGCCCGTCACGGATCGCCGTGTCCGCCTCCTTGGCGGAGAGCAGCGGATAGTCGCGCTCCGCCACCTGCACCTGCGCGAGGTCCACGGCGTGGGCGACGGCTCCGTACACGACGAAGAAACTGAAGTCGGTGCCGCCGACTGCCTTGCTGTGCACCAGCAGCGGGCGCTCCATCCCCATCCGGCGGGCGAGTTGGAGCGCGGCGCCCTCGGCGCGGGCGCCGTGCGGCAGGGGCAGGGTGAAGGACAGTTGCACCATGCCGTCGTCAGTGGTGTCGCCGTAGGGGCGGACCGGGCCCGTGGTCAGGGAGTCGACGGGCTGGGAGTCGACGGGCTGGGTGTTGAGGGGCTGAGAATTGGCGGGCTGGGGATCGGTGATCATCGGGCCTCGGTTCCATCCAGGATGTCGGCGGCCGGATTGCAGTAGCCGGGTGCGCGGCGCACCACGCCGTCCGCCCCGCGGCCGCCGTCCGCGGGACGCCGCATACCGCCGAAGGTGCCGCGCCCAATGGCGTCCAGCAGGCCTTCGTCGCAGATGTGCGCCAGCAGCCCTACGGCCTCGTCGAGCACGTCGTGGGCGCGCCGGGCGATGAACCCGTCCCGGGCGGGGCGGAAGTCCTCGGCCAGCGAGCCGGCCGCGCCCAGGACGTATCGGACGTTCTGCAGGGCCAGGTCGCGGTCGGACAGGAACGGGGTGACCACGGCCTCCGTCATCATCCCGACCAGCAGGATGCTCTGCCCGGTGAGTGCTCCGGCCAGGTTGAAGAAGCCGTTGAGCAGGTAGCCGCGGAAGACGTCGCCGGTCATGTGCCGGGTCGGCGGCATCCACTTGAGCGGTGCGTCCGGAAAGAGCTCGCGGGCCAGCAGGGCGTGGGCCAGCTCCAGGCGGAACGACTCCGGCCGGTCCGGGTCGATCTCGAAGGCATGGCCGAGACCGAGCTGTCCGTCCGGCAGCCCCGCCTCCTTGGCGAAGTACTCGTTGAGCAGCTGACTGGCCGTCACCGTGTGGGCTGCGTCGACGGCGTCGGCGGTGGTGAGGTAGTTGTCCTCGCCCGTGTTGATGAGGATGCCGGCGCGGGCGTGCAGCTGCCGCGAGAACCGCTGGTCGACGAAGGTACGCACGGGGTTGATGTCTCGGAAGAGGATTCCGTACATCGAGTCGTTGAGCATCATGTCGAGACGTTCCAGCCCGGCCAGGGCGGCGATCTCCGGCATGCACAGCCCGGACGCGTAGTTGGTGAGCCGTACGTAGCGGCCCAGCTCGGCGGACACCTCGTCGAGTGCGGCGCGCATCAGCCGGAAGTTCTCGCGCGTGGCGTAGGTGCCTGCGTACCCCTCGCGGGTCGCGCCCTCCGGAACGTAGTCGAGGAGCGACTGGCCGGTGGAACGGATGACCGCGATCACGTCGGCGCCGCCGCGGGCCGCCGCCTGGGCCTGCCGGATGTCCTCGTAGATGTCGCCCGTGGCCACGATCAGGTAGATCCAGGGGGCGGGCGGATCGCCCAGTTCCGCCGCCATGCGCGTGCGTTCTGCGCGGCGGGCGTCGATGGTGTCGATGCCCCGGGCGACCGCGCTCCGGGCCGCGCGCGCCGCCTCGTCCGCGTCCGCGCCCGCGGGGATCCGGAACGACACGGTGCGGGCGGCGGCGCAGGCCGCCAGATCGGCCAGGTTCCGGTACCGGCCGGTGCGCAGCGCGTCCCACACCGGCAGGCATACGCCGTGCTCCAGTCCAACGGCGTCGGCCACGGTGTCGACGAGCCGGTTCACCCACGGGATGCCCTCGGGGTCGGCACCGTCCAGTCCGGCCAGGCGCAGGGTGGCGCGCTCGACGGACACGGTGGTGTGGGATCGGGCGAGATCGACGACGGGACGGCCGGCGCGGGCCGCCAGCTCACGGGCCCGTGCCACCGTGTCCGGGTCCAGGCCCAGCTTTCCGGGGACGGTCGGTCCGGTTCGGCCGACCCGGACCGGTACAGAGGCAGGCGCGGGCGCGTCTGCCGACGCGGGGGCGGGGGCGGTCATCGCACGTCTCCGTTCCCCGCATGTCCCGCGGTACGGTCGAACAGGGCGCGTACGCCCGGCACCTCGCGGACCAGGTCGAGGGCGAGGGCGCTGTGACCCGGCTGGTAGCCGTTTCCGATCAGCAAGGTGACGTCGCGGGCCAGCCCCTCGGCGCCGAGCGCCGCCGCACTGAACGACGTCGCCATCGAGAAGAACACGACCGAGCCGCCGTCGCGGGTGCCCAGCACTGCCGCGTGCTCGCATCCACCCACGTCCGTGCACACGACAGTCACGTCGGCCGGACCGCCCGCGCCGTCGAGCAGCTCGTGCAGGGCGAGCGCGTCCCGGGCGTCGGCCCGCACCACTTCGTCGGCGAGTCCAGCGGCGCGCAGCGCGGCCTCCTCCGCCGCATCGGGCACCACGCCGACCAGTCGGCCGGCGCCAGCGCGGCGGGCAGCCGCCAGCGCCAGCGATCCGGACTTGCCGGATGCGCCGAGCACCAGCACGCAGGGAGCGGTCCCGGACCGGGTGTACGAGTCGACGATCCGGGCGGTGAGGGCCGGCGCGCCGCACACGTCCAGTACGGACAGGGCGAGTTCGTCGGGCAGGTCGTCCGGCAGGACGGCGGCGATCGACCGGCCGAAGAGGATCGCGTGGCCCCGCGCCGGGACGCGCTCGCTCAGCCCGTCCCAGTCACGCAGCCCGTCGGTGATCTGCAACGGCGTCAGGGTGAGGGACACCAGGGTGGCGACCCGGTCGCCGGGCCGCAGGCCCAGCGGCGACTGCGGCCCCACGGCGGCGACGGTGCCGATCAGCATGCCGCCCGACCCGGTCACCGGATTGTGTATCTTGCCGCGGTCCCGGACCAGGTCGCACACCGTGCGCCGCACGGCGTCCCCGTCTCCGCCGTGCGCCTCGCGCAACTGCCGCAGCGACGCCGCGTCCAGGTTCAGGCACGTGACGTCGATGCGGACCTCGTCGGGCGCGAGCTGCGGATCGGTGTCCAGCCGCCGGGCGGCCTGGGGCAGTACGCCGGCGGGCTCCAGGACCCGGTGCAGCCCGAACGGCGAGGAGGTGCGTGTCGCGCCGGACGTCATGACGCCTCGCACATCAGCGTCTCGGCGGCCTCGGCGCTGGTCCACCACTTGCGCCCCTCCTCGGGCAGGGTGTGCACCGGGTCGTAGTAGTGGTGCACCCGGTCCAGCGCCTCCGGGTCGTCCTGGTCGACCGTCGTGCGGTAGTTCTTGGTCCAGTAAGAGATGCCGCGCTCGCGGTCGTAGGCGTCGGTCTGGTCCACCCAGCGCTTCCCGACGTACGGAACGTCGCAGACGACCCGCGGCGTGGCGAACCCCGGCAGGTAGCCCATGATCGAGCGCTGCAGCGCCTGGGCGCGGGACAGCGGCAGCCGCCAGTGCTCGGCGCCCGGGATCATGTCGCAGAGGTAGAAGTAGTACGGCATGACCCCGGCCGAGTCGAGCAGGGCGAAGCACAGGTCGAGCAGTGCCTCGGGCGTGCTGTTGACGCCGTCCAGCAGTACGCCCTGATTGCGCACGTCGCGCAGGCCCGCCGCCAGCAGCGCCCGGGACGCCTCCGCGACCAGCGGCGTGATCTGCTGCGCCGCGTTGGCGTGGGTGTGCAGGGCCAGCGACACGCCGCGCTCCCGGGCCCGGGCGGACAGTCTGGCGACGCCGTCGAGCACCTGCGGGGACAGCCAGTGCTGGGGCAGCCCGATCAGGCCCTTGCTGGCCAGCCGGATGTCCCGTACCGAGTCCAGTTCCAGCAGCCGGCCGACGAAGGCCTCCAGCCGCGGCCAGGGCACGTTGGCCACGTCTCCGCCGGACACGACGACGTCGCGGACCGTCGGCGTGGCACGCAGGTAATCGATCATGCGGTCCAGCCGGTCGGCGGGACGCAGTACGAAGCGGTACTTGGTGACCTGCGGGGTCGAGGTGCCGACGAGGTCCATCCGGGTGCAGTGCCCGCAGTACTGCGGGCAGGTGGTCACCAGTTCGGCGAGCACCTTCGTCGGATAGCGGTGCGTCAGGCCCTCCACCGCCCACATCTCCACCTCGTGCAGCGAGTCGCGGGAGGCGAGCGGATGGCTGGGCCACAACGGATGCCGGTCGGAGGCGACCGGCAGCATGTACCGGCGCACCGGGTCCTCGTACCAGGCGGCCGTCTCGACGGGTGCGTGCGGCGCCATCGTGTTCAGCACGTGCGGCGGCAGCAGGATCGACATCGTGGCGTGTTCGCGCTGGTCGGCCTCGAGGTCGGCGTAGAACGCCTCGTCGAGCCCGGACCCGGCGATCTCGTGCAGTTGGCGCACGTTCTTGACGCAGTGGGCGCGCTGCCACTGCGGGTCGCGCCACTGCTGTTCGGTGACGTCGCGCCATCCGGGGAAGCGCCGCCAGTCCGGTTCGACGGCTTCGTGACGACGGTAGATGTAGGGCTGCGGCAGGGGCTCGGCGACGGTGTCCGCGGGGACGGCGTCGGCGCGCAGTGAACGGGACACCATGTTCCTCGGTTCCTCGGTTCCTCGGCGGATCGCCGGTCAGTGGGTTAGGCGGTAGACGAGCAGGTCTTCGGCATCGCGTTCCGGTAGGAGCGTGAAGCCGGCCCGTTCCATGACGCGCTGCGAGGCGGTGTTGTCCTCGGTGGTCGTGGCGACGACCGTGTCGACCCCGGACTGCCGCAGCGTCCACGCGGCCAGTTCACCGAGCGCCTCCGTGGCGTACCCCTGGCCCCTGGCCTGCTCGGCGAGGTCGAACCCGATCTCCGCCGAGCCGTCGGACGGCGGCCCGTGGAACCCCATCGCGCCGACGACCCGGGCGTCCTGGGCCCGCACCAGCAGGTACATGCCCCAGCCGTACTGGTGCAGTCCCGCGTCGGCGGCCCGGACGAGCATCTTCGCCGCGATCTGCGTCTCGGCGCTGGGCGCGCCCCCCAGCCAGTCGAGACCGGCCGGCTCGCCGGCCGTGATCTGCCGCGCCTCCGCGGGCAGCACCTCACGCAGCCACAGCCGGTCGGTCGCCAGCAGTTGCAGGGCGGGCCGGGCGGCGTCCTCGGCGGCGGCCTCGCGCACGGGGGCGGGGCGGCCGTCCGTCCACAGCTCGGCGATCCGGTCCAGGCACGCCTGCTCGGTGCCGGTCCAGCCGATCGTCCGCCATCCTGCGGGCAGATCGTTCCCGCTGGGCCACACGGCGTACTGCTGACGGGGGTTGATGATGACAGCGTGCGTCACGGAGTTCTCCTGGTAGAGCGGTGCCGCGCGGTTGGGCGACGGCGGTCGGCTGTGATCAGCAGACGGAAGGGGCCCCGGCGGGTGCGGTCCGGAGCGGCCGGGCGTCCTCGGGGAGGGCGGCGGCCGGGTCGATCTCGTCGAGGGCGTCGAGGAGCCGTACGAGGTCGTCCTCGGAGCCGAGGGAGACGCGCAGGTGGCCGGCGAACCCGAACCGGCCCGCGTCGCGCACGAGGATGCCGTACTCCTCGGCCAGTAGCCGCTCGGCGGTCGCCGAGTCGGCCACGGGGACGGCCACGAAGTTGGTCGCGGAGGGCAGCGACTGCCGCCCGCGCAGCAGGAGTTCGCCCTGGAACCATTCCCGTCGCAGCGCGTTGCGGCGGTGCACGTCCTCCAGGTGGTCCTGGTCGGCGAGCGCCGCGACGGCCGCGGCCTGGGCGACGGCGTTGACGCTGAAGGGCATGGTGTCCTGGACCGCGCGCAGCTCGGCGACGAGGTCGGCGCTGCCCACGGCGTAGCCGATGCGGAGCGCGGCGAGACCGTACGCCTTGGAGAAGGTCCGCAGCGACAGCAGCGGGGCGCCGCTTCCGAGGTAGTCGCGCACCTGCGGGGTGCCGGCCGGGGCGAATTCCAGGTAGGCCTCGTCGATCACCAGCGGCGTGCCCGTGACCGCGGCCTGCTCGACCAGCCGGTCGAAACGACCCCGGTCGAGCACCGCCCCGCTCGGGTTGTGCGGGTGGCACAGGTAGACGACGCCCGCCCGGTCCATCGCCGCCGCGACGGCCTCGACGTCGGTGTGGATGCCGTCGAGGGGGATCTCCTCGCACCCGCGGCCCACCGCCGTCAGACAGATCCGGTAACCGGGGAACGTCCCTGCGGTGGTGACGCCGGGGCGGTCTCGGTCACCGAGCGCAAGTGCGCTCAACAGGACCAGCTCGTCGCTGCCGTTCGCGACGGCGACCTGCGCCCGGTCGACGCGGGCCCATTCGGCGATGGCCTCCAGGGCGTCCTTGCGGGCCGGGTCCGGGTACTGGGCCGTGGGTGCGAGGGCCTCGCGGGCGGCCTTCAGCGCCCACGGGCTCGATCCGTACGGGTTCTCACTCAGGTGCAGCCGGGCGGGGCCGGCACCGATCGCGGCGGTCGTCACGCGGCGTCCCCCAGCAGCACGCCGAAGCAGTAACTGCCTGGCTCCGCCTCCAGGGTGAGGAAACGGTGCTCGGCCCCGGCCGGCACGTGCAGCAGCGCCGGCGAGGACAGCTCGTGCGTCTCCCCGTCGACGGTCACCTCGATGCGGGCGCCGCCCGGGTGGGGCGATACGAGGAAGTAGATCTCGGCGACCTCGTGCCGGTGCGGGTCGGCGACGGGACGGCCCACCAGGTGGTCGATGGGGCCGCCCGCCAGCTGCACCGGCACACCGCCGAACATGTCCGCCGTCAGGTAGAAGGGGGCGGGCTCGTGGTGGCCGGCGACCGGCAGGAACTTCGGTACGTCGGTGCGGATCTCGGCGGTTGCCACTAGGGCCACTCCCTTTCCAGCTATGGTCCTCTCGATGGGCTGAGCCTGGACGATCCCGCTCGAGCGGCGCTGGAGCACGGAACCGGCCGGGGCGCGACGTCAGCAGGCCGGTACGGCCCCCGGGACGTCGGTCACGGTGCGCAATTCCCCGTCCGGGCCCTCCACCGTGAAGGACAGGGTGGCCAGGGCGCGGTCCACAAGCTTGAACATCGTGTCGTGGTCCGGCACCACGCCCTCCACCCAGGCCAGTTCGCTGGAGTGCACCCCGGCGGGGAGCAGCGCGCCGGGGGAGAACGGAATGACGACGTTCGCCACGCCCTCCAGGGCCTGCGCGGCCCGCAGCCCCCGCATGGAGACGTACGTGCCGCCGTCGGGCGGCGCGGGTACGAACCGGACGAAGACCACCTGGTCCTCGTCGGCCCGGACGCGCGAGACGTCCTCGCCGAGCGCGACCCGCCCCGCGCGTTCGACGGCGGGCATCCCGCCGCCCAGCCGGGCCAACTGGGTCTGCCAGCCGCCCAGCCGTCCGTTCACCTCGATGATCCGCGGACCGTCCGGGGTGAGCTTCAGTTCGGTGTGGGTGACCCCGGTGGTGACCCCCAGCGCTTCCAGGGCGGCCGACACCAGGTCCAGGGCCTCGGTCCGCTCGGAGTCCGGCAGGGGGGCCGGCCGTAGGTTGCCGACCTCACGGAACGGCGGCGCCAGCGGGAACTTGCCGGTGACCGCCCAGTGCGAGATCCGCCCGTCGGTCACTGCGGACTCCACCGAGATGTAGTCGCCGAAGCGGCCGCAGTCCCGCCCGCGCAGGTACTCCTCCAGCACCAGGGACGTCTCCGCCCGTTCCCCCGACAGCAGGCGCTCCACCAACTCGGCGCCCTCCCCCGCGTCCTCCACCAGGTGGGTGCTGCGGCTGCCCTCGCCGCTCGACGGCTTGAGCACGGCCGGCAGGCCCACGGCGGCGACGGCCTGCGCCCACTCCTGCGGCCGGTGCAGCAGGTACGAGCGCACCGAGTCGACGCCTCGTTCGCGCAGCCGCCGGCGCTGGGCGAACTTGTCGCGCAGCAGCTCCACCGTGGCCGGGGTGTGGTACGGCAGACCCAGTCGCTCGGCGAGCTCGGCGGTCACGGCCTGTTTCGACTCGCTGAACGTCAGGACGGCGTCCGGGGAGAACGGACGGAGCAGGGCGGCCGACGCATCGAGGTCCCGTGCGTCCAGCCGGACGACGGGTGCCAGCTCCTCTGCCAGCGGTCCGACGTCTTCGGTGTGGTCGGACGGCCACAGCGCCAGCAGCGGCGTGCCGAGCGGCTCCAGGCCGTCGACGATGTCGATGAGGGATGCGGAGCCCGTGTCGTACACGACGACGATGACGGGATGCTCGGGCATGGGGGACTTCCTTTCTTCGGGCACGGAAGCGGGCTCCTTCCCGGGCCCGCTTCCGTAGGCGCTACGGCGTGGGCTGGTCGGACTCCGCGGCGTACCGCACGCCGGACAGCACGCTCGCCAAAGGAGTGGACGGGAGGGTGGCGCCGCCCCGGCCGGCGGCCACGGTCCCGATTCCGAACAGCGGCAGCGCGGACTCCGTACCCGACACCTCTGCCTCGACGGCACGGTGAGCCGACCAGCGCTCGCGGCCGAGCCGGAACCGGTCGCTGACCACCTGCTCGCCGCGGACCGCGTTGATCTGGCTGCCGTCGTGCTCGAAGCCGAACTTGCGGCACACGCCCTGTGAGGCGTCGTTGCCGCGGCGCACCACGGAGAAGGCCTGCTCGGCGCCCAGCCCGGTGAACGCCAGTTCCAGCGCGGCGGCCCGGGCGTGTCCGCCCAGGCCCTCGCCCTGCCGGCTCAGGGCCAGCCAGGACGTCAGCAGCACCTCCCGGGTGACGCCGAAGTCCCGCGCACCCAGGCTCTGCGAACCGATGACCTCGCCGTCGTGCACGACGACCAGGTAGAGCGTCCAGTCCTCCGGCGACCAGGAGGCCATGGCGTTCCAGTGGCGCTGCAGCACGCGGCGCGCGACCTCCTCGGGGCTGCCGTCGGTCCACTGTGAGAAGAACGGCATGAACCCGGGAGCGTGCACCCCCTCGACGGCCCGGTCCGCGAGCGCGTCGAGATCCGCAGGCGTGGGCCAGCGCAGTTCGATGCGGGACGTGCGGACGCTGATTCCGGTGAGCGGCCAGTTCTTCATGGTGTACGGCACCTCGGAGACAAGGGAGTTCGGTGTTCGGATCACGCGGGCGCGCGGCCGGTGGACACGGTGCGCTCGACGGGCGGCACCGCGGCGGCCCGGCCACGGCCGGTGGGTGGTGCTTCGACGGGTCGGGGGGTGCGGCGGCCGGGCCGGGCCCCGGGCAGCCGGGGCCGGGGCCGGTCGTACGGCCTTGCCGCACTCGCGGCGCCCGGGGCGCCCGGGCGCCCGCAGATCCGGCCCGATCCGTGGGCCGCGCTCTAAGCCGCCGCCTTCACGGGCTCGGGCGCGGTCGGCTGCGCGGTCCCGGCATCCGGACCTGCCGTCTCCGCGTCGGGCTCCGCTGCGGCGCATGCGTCGGCGCTGGCGGTGGGGTCCTCCTCCGGCGCGGGCAGGTCCGCCTGCGCGGTGAGGGTCGTGCGCAACCGTACGGCCACTGCCACGACGGCGAGACAGCCGCCCAGCAGGACCACCATCAGACCGAGGCCGTCGGCCCAGGGCAGCGTCGCGCCGGCGAGCGCGGGCCCGGCGACCGATCCGGTCGAAATGGCCACGGACAGCAGGGCGTTGACCCTTCCCCGGACCCGTTCCGCTGCCAGGTCGTTCAGCAGGGAGGTCACCACCGGGAAGACCAGGGCTTCGCCCACCGACAGCAGCACCACTCCGGCCAGGGCGAGGCCGAGCGCGGCGCCGCCCCGCTGCAGGCCGGCGACCAGGACCAGCGCCCAGGCCAGGGCCCACACCGCGCCGGAGACGGCGAGGACCGTGCTGCGGCGGATCGTCTGGATGCGTTCGGCCAGCAGGAACTGCGCGCCCACCGCAACGAGGATGTTGACCGCGAAGGCACCGGAGATGCCCTCCGGCCCGAGGGCACCGCCCTGGGTCAGATAGCCGGGCAGACCGGAGCGGAACTGCCCGTACGAGACGAGCGAGCACATGGCCAGGGCGGCCAGCAAGGCCCCGATGTGCCGCTGGGTCAGCACGTCGCGGTAGCCGATCCGCGGCGTGCCCTCCGTGCTCCCGTCGTTCTTGCCGTCCGCCCCGACGGCCTTCGGCAGCAGCCAGAACAGGGCGGCTCCGGCCAGCAGGAACGTCGCTCCGTCCGCGAGGTACAGCGCGACGAAACGGGCTGCTCGCGACCCCGTGTCCAGCGAGGCCACGACGCCGCCGACGAGTACGCCGAGCCCGGTCATCGCGTTGAACACGGCGTAGTCCGCCGAGTAGGCCAGTCCCCGTTCCCGTGCGGAGGAGGCCCCCGCGTACAGGAAGCGCAGCACCGTGCCCACCCCGCTGATCCCGAAGCCGTACACGACGGCGGCGGCCAGCGCGGTCGGCGCTCCGGTCGCCTGCGCGTACAGGGCAGTGCCGACGCCAGCCACCGCCATCACCAGCGGGACCGTGGTACGCGGCGGGAAGCGGTCGAGCACCGCACCCCACATAAGTCCCCCGACCACCGCCGTGGCCGCCTGCACAGCGAGCGTCACGGCGGGCACCCATGCGGGCAGTCCGCGCACGTCGTTCAAGTAGATCCACAGGAACGGCAGCACGAGACCGCCGCCGAACGAGTTGACCGCGTTGACGGCGAGGACGGTGCGGGTGCGGGGGGAGAACTCCCGCAGCACCGCGACGGGGTTGGGCATCAGTGCGCCTCCAGAACGTACAGCCACGAGTGGGGGGTGCCGAACGGCACGACCCGGCGCGGCACCAGACCGGCCGCGGCGAACAGCTCCTCGTACGTCTCCTTGGTGTGCAGCGGTACGCCCATGAGCGCGTGCGCGAGCTCGTAGCCCAGGGAGAAGACCGGCAGCGCCGTCGAGTCCTCGGAGTGGGGACGCAGCATCGTGTCGGCGAGGACGAACGTGCGGGCTGCCGGGAACGCCTCCCGCATCCGCGTGAACGTCTGCGGGCGGGTCTCGGGGTTCGCCAGCAGGTCGTGCAGGAGGAAGAAGCTCATGACCGTGTCGACCTCGGCGAGCCGGTCGCGGTGCGCCGCGCGGTGGCACACGTCGAGCACGTCCGTCTGGATCGCCTGGACCCGGTCGGCGAGACCCGCTTCGGCGATGGTGCGGTGGCCGAGCTCGGTGGCCGGGCCGCTGATGTCGAGGCCCAGGCCGCGGGTGCCGGGGCGCTCGCCGACGACCCGCGAAACCCGGGCGGAAATGCCGCTGCCGAGGTCGGCGAGGACCGAGAAGTCGACGTCGGCGAGGACGGAGTCGAGGGTGCCGGCCATGAAGGAACGGTCGTTCTGGCCGGAGCCGAGGGCCACCATCGCCTCGTCGCGCAGCACGTCCGTACCGAACTCGGCCTCTCCGGTGGCGATCCGGTGGGCCTGCGCGAACACCTCGTTGTATCCGCCGACGCCCCAGGTGAAGTAGCCGCGCATGCGGAGCATCTCCTGGCCCGCGCTGGTCAGCAGCGCGGTGTCGCCGCCGTCCTGGAGGCGGAGCCAGCCGCAGGTGGCGGCGGCGCGGACGATCTCGCGCAGCACCCGCTCGCGGACGGCGGGGCCGGCCTCGGCGGCGACGGCGCGCAGGTCGAGCAGCGGGTTGGCGGCGAGCCGTTCCCAGATGCCGAGCCGGTCGAGCGCGTTGACGACGGTACCGGCGACGTAGCCGTTGAACGCCTGGTCGACGCCCATCGGGGCGGGAGCGGCACCGGCCCAGTCGGCAGGCGTCGCAGCGGCGGCGAGGTGGTCCTGTACGGCTGTCATGGGGGTCCTTTCGGGGGTAGGGCAGGGGTGGATCAGAGGGTGGCGGCGGCCGGTCGGAGGGAGGATCCGGCCAGCTCGACCCACTCGGCGAGCAGTTCGTCCGCCGACGAGGACCCGGCGACCGGGGCGTACACGGCGAGCGCTACGGCCCAGCCGTCCCCCGTCGGAGCCAGCGCGCAGCGCACCAGCGGGGCGTCGGCCGCGGCGAAGGACGCTTCGACTGTGGCGGCCCGCACTTGAGCGAGCACCTCGTTTCGCTGGTCCCGGCCGAGGTGGGTCACCGGCGCGGGGGCCGGCGAGGTGCGGGCGAACCAGCGGCCACCGTGCTGGGTGAAGACGGTGCGCAGCGCGGGATGGCGCTGCTGTAGCGCGGCGAGCGCGGTCTCGGCGGCCCGCGGCTCGGGCAGCGGGCCGGGCAGTACGGCCGTTGCGCACAGGGTGTGCTCGGCGGCGCTGCCGCGCCGCACGAGGTCGTGGAAGAGCCAGCGCTGCTCGTGCGGGGTGAGCGGTCGCAGTCCGCTGACCGGTCCGGTGACCTCGCCGGACCGCCGGAACGGGTAGCCGGGCAGTCGTACGCGTCGTCCGCCGCGGTCGAGCGAGCAGTCGACATCGACGCCCCGCTCCCACAGGGCGGCGAACAGGTGCGCGTAGGAGTGGGGGTCCAGGGGGTCGAGGCACAGTCCGGTTCCGGCGAGGCCGCCGGGGAGCGCCGAGGGGGCGTCCGGCGCGGCGGAGCGGGGGGCGGTCAGGCGGACGACCGATACGGATCGACCGGGTTCGGGGGCCGCCGGGACGGTGGTGCGGTCGGCAGCTGCACGGAGCGCGTCGGGCAGGGTCAGGGCGCCGTGGAGGGCTGCCGCGGCGGCTGCGCCGGGGCCCTGGCCGCGGACCGCGAGGGGCCGCAGGCCGCGGGCCGCCAGCCACACGCCGGTGCCGTGGAGCACGGCGGCGGTGCGGGCGGCCGACCGGTCGGAGCCGGGGGGCAGCTGCAGGGCCTCGGCCTGTGCGACCGCCTCGGCCACCTGCGGCAGGTCCGGGGTGCCGTCCGTGACCGCGGAGCCGTCGCCGAGGTCGAGGACCAGGGCTCCGGCGGCTTCGGTCGGTCGCGGGTCCCGGGCCGCTTCGCGCAGGGCGGCGGCGAGTTCGGCGCGGTCCCTGCCGGTGACGGCGCGCCGCACGGCGAACCGCTCCCGTCCGTGCGCGAGCGTGACGGCCACGTCGTCCGGCCCGAGCGCGGGATCGCCCTCCAGTCGCTCCGCGAGCCGCTGGCACACGGCCGCCACGGCGTCTTCGTCGCGGGCCGACACGGCGAGGACGCGCGGCGCGCCGGCTCCCTCCAAGAATGTCGTGCTCATGATGGAACTCACGCCCTTTCCCGTGTACGGGTGTGGATGGCGCCCCTGCCCGCTGCTGCGGGCCGGAGGAGGTGTGTGGTGGTGGACGCGTGCGCGGCCGGGGCGGCAGCCGGGTTGGCGACCGGTTCGGCAGTCGGGTCGGCGGCCGGGGCCCGTCCGGGGGCACTGTCCGGCCTCGCGTGGCCACCGCCGGCGTTCCACAGGGCGTGCCGGGGACGGGTCGGGAGCCGCGTCGGGCGCGGCACGGTCGGGGTCACGCCCCCTCCCGCGCGTGTTCCTGGACGACCACGTGCGCGTTCGTACCGCCGACGCCGAAGGAGCTCACACCTGCCGTACGCGGCCGGCCCGCGGGGGAATCCCACGCCCGGCTCTCGGTCAGCAGGGCGAACCGGCCACGGAGCGCGGCCAGTTCGTCGATCGGGTCGCTCACGTTCGGCGTGCCGGGCAGTACGCCGTGGTGCACGGCGAGGACGGCCTTGATCAGGCCGGCGATGCCCGCGGCCGTGTTGCAGTGGCCGATCGACGCCTTCACGGAGCCGACCGCGACGGCCGGGCCCGTCGTGCCCAGGGCCTCGCCGAGCGCCGTCGCCTCGATCGCGTCACCGAGCCGCGTGCCGGTGCCGTGCGCCTCCACGTACCCGATGTCGGTGCCCGTGACGCCGGCCGCGGCGAGCGCCTGGCCGATGACGCGGGCCTGTCCCTCCACGCCGGGCGCGGAGTAGCCGACGCGGGCCCGTCCGTCGTTGTTGACGGCGCTGCCCCGGATCACGGCGTGGATCGGGTCCCCGTCCCGCTCCGCGTCGGAGAGCCTGCGCAGCAGCAGCGCACCCGCACCGAACCCGCCGACGGTGCCCGAGGCCCGCCGGTCGAACGGCCGGCACACGCCGTCGTCCGCGTACAGGAAGCCGGGGCGGAAGGTGTACGACCCGTCGGACTCGCCGTCGAGTGACACGGCGCCGGCCAGGGCGTAGTCGCTCTCGCCGCGCAGCAGCGCACGGCAGGCCAGGTGGACGGCGTACAGGCCGGTGGAACAGGCCGTGTCGAGGAGGAGCGCCTCTCCCCACAGGTCGTGCAGGTAGGCGAAGCGGGAAGCGACGAACGTCGGGTCGGCGTTGACGACGTCGTCGACCCGGGCCTCGCCGTCGGTGCGGAGCACGCGCGGGCAGCCTGCGTACAAACTGGTGCGGTGGGCGATGTCGGACAGGCGCAGGGAAGCGTCCTCGACGGCCGCCCACAACACCTCGTGCAGGACGCCCTGCTGGGGGTCGCCCGCCGCGACGTCCTCGGCGGTGAAGCCGAGCAGGCCGGCGTCGTAGCCGGTGCCGTCGGCGAGCATGCCCCAACGGGCGACGCGCCGGGTGCCGTCCTCCCGTTCGGTCACCAGCGGGCCCGGGCCCTCGCTGAAACAGTCGCGGCCGGCCGCGAGGTTGTCCCAGAAGGCGTCCAGGTCGGGTGCGCCGGCGAACCGGGCGCCCATGCCGATCACGGCGATCAGATCGTCGTCCGCCGCCTCCCGCACCGTTGCCCGGGGCGGGCGTGCCGCGGACGTCTCCTCCGCGTCGGCGGCCGTGCCGCCGATGAGTCGGGCCTGGGCGCGGACAGTGGTGTGCCGCATGAGCTCGGCCACGGTCGGGCCGGTGCCGGTGGCGGCGCGCAGCGCGTCCTGGAGCTTGACGAGGAGCAGCGAGTGGCCGCCCGCTTCGAAGAAGTTGGTCTCCCGGTCGAAGGTGCGGCCGGGCAGCACCTCCCGCCAGGCCTTCAGGACCGCGGCGGTCACCCCGTCGGCCGTCGGATCGCTCTCGTGCACCGCACGGGGCGCGGGTGCGGCCGGTGCGGCGGGCGCCGCAGCCGGGTCCAGCGGGGCGGGCAGCCGCTTGCGGTCGATCTTGCCGTTCGGGGTCAGCGGCAGTTCGTCGAGCACCAGCAGGTGCGAGGGCACGGCGAACTGCGGTAGCGCGCGCCGCAGATGGGCCCGTACGGAATCGAGGGCGGCAGCGCGTTCCAGGACGGCGTAGCCGACGATCTCCTTCTCTGCGCGGCCGTTGATCCGCGTGGTGACGAAGGCGCCCCGCACCTCCGGGTGGGCCCGCAGCGCCGATTCGACCTCGCCGAGCTCGACGCGCTGACTGCGGATCTTCACCTGGTTGTCGGCGCGGCCGATGAACTCCAACTGCCCGTCCGCGGCCCAGCGCACCCGGTCGCCGGTGCGGTACAGCCGGGCGCCCGGTTCGTCACCGAAGGGATCCGGTACGAAGCGTTCCGCGGTGCGCCGCGGATCGCCCAGGTAGCCGCGGGCCACGCCCGCGCCACCGAGCACCAGCTCGCCCGGTACGTACGGCGGTGCGGGGGTCAGGGTGCCTTCGAGCACCACGTACAGCTGCGTGTCGGGCACGGCGCGGCCGATCGGCACGGTGCGCGCGCCGTCCACGACCTCCTCGATGGGGTGCCAGGACGAGGTGAAGGAGTTCTCGGTGGGGCCGTAGCTGTGCAGCAGGGTGCCCGGTCGCGCCCAACGCAGTGCCTTGCGGACGTGGGGGACGGAGATGATCTCGCCGCCGAAGTAGACGCGGCGCAGCGACTGCAGCAGGTCGGGCGCGTCCTCGATCAGCCGGTTCAGCAACGGTGTGGTGACCAGCAGGGTGGTCACCTCCAGCTCGCGGACGGCTGTGCGCAGTTCTCGGGGACTGAGGACGAGCTCCTTGTCGAGGACGGCCAGGGCCGCGCCGTGTGTGAGGGCGCCCCATATCTCGTACGTGGCGCCGTCGAAGTTGAGCGGCGAAAGGTGCGAGACGGTGTCGTCGGGGCCGAGCGGCAGGAACTCGGGGCGGTGCATCATCCGCAGCACGCCGCCGTGGTGCAGCACCACGCCCTTGGGGCGGCCCGTGGACCCGGACGTGTAGAGCACGTTGAACGCCGTGTCCGGACCGGCCGAGGTCTCCGGTGCGGACACCGGCAGCGCGGCGGAGCCGAGCCGGAGGGCCTGCGGGGTGTGCACGGGCAGCCCCGTCACCCGGTGCTCCTCGCCGGGCTCGGCGAGGAGCAGCCGGGGGCCTGCGTCGGCGACCACCATCTGCAACTGGGCGTCCGGGTAGGCGGGGTCGAGCGGCAGGTAGGCGGCACCGGCCAGACCGACGGCGAGCATCGTGGTCACCGTGTCCCGGCCCGGGCGCAGCAGCAGCGCCACGAGGTCGTCCGTGCGCACGCCCTGGATGCGCAGCCAGTGCGCCATCCGGGCGGCGTCGCGCACGAGTTCGCCGTAGGTGAGCCGTTCGCCGTTGTGGACGACGGCGAGCGCATCGGGGTCCCGGCGCGCCTGTTCCAGGACGAGCTGCGGGACGGTGGCCGCGGTGACCGGAGTGCTCGACGCGGGGTTCCCGGCCGGGGGCCGCACGGTGGCGAGCGAGGCCAGCAGGTCGCGGCAGGTGGTGCCGGGCCGTACGGCGGCCTCCAGCATGCGGTCGATCTGCTCCGCCATCAGCTCGGCCGTGGCGGACGTGTAGAGGGCCCGGTCGTGGTCGATGCGCAGCACGAGCCGGTCCGGGGCCTCGACGGCCGCGAACGCCAGGTCGTACTTGGCGACGGCGGTGTTCGGGTGCAGCAGCCGGACCTCGGCGTCCGGCAGCTGCCAGGACGCGGAGGCCTGCGGCTGGTGCAGGAAGACCGCCGAGTAGAGCGGGGTGGAGCCGGGCGGCGGGTCGCCGGCCTCGGCGTGCGCCTCCATCGACTCCAGGACCTGTTCGCCGAGGGCGGCGGCGTAGTCGCCGAACGGGCGGGCCGCCTCGTGCACGGTCCGGACGGGCAGCACGCGGGTGAACAGGCCGACGGCGTCCTCGGCGCCCGGCTCGTCACGTCCGGCGAACGGCATGCCGAGCACGCCGTCGTCCTCGCCG
Source organism: Streptomyces sp. NPDC006430 (assembly GCF_040612395.1). NCBI lineage: Bacteria > Bacillati > Actinomycetota > Actinomycetes > Kitasatosporales > Streptomycetaceae > Streptomyces > Streptomyces sp. NPDC006430. The sequence goes on along the minus strand of NZ_JBEXQA010000001.1, from coordinate 136,896 downwards.
GACCAGGCGTGCAGCAGGAGGCTCCACACGGCGAGCAGCACCATGGCCGGGCTGACGCCCTCACGGGCGGCGAGGGAGCGCAGCGCCGCCAGTCGTTCCGCGGTCAGGGGGCGCTCGGTCCAGCCGGCCGGGCCGCGCAGTCCGTCCTCGGGGCGCACCAGGTCGGGCAGCGGGGCGAGCAGCGCGGGGTCGCCGTCGAGGAGTTGCGTCCAGTAGGCGTCGGGTGCCGCGGCGGCCGGGCGCGGGACAGGTACCGGTACCACGTCGAAGCCCGGGTCGCCGCCGGTGGCCCGGCTGCGGTAGGCCTGGATCAGGTCCTCGGCGAGTACCTCCACGGAGCGGCCGTCCGCGACGATGTGGTGCACCGTCAGCGTGACGAGGGAGCCGTCGTCGTGCCGCAGCACCTCGGCGCGCAGCAGGGGCGCGGTGCCCGGGTCGAGGGGGCGCTCGGCGGCCCGGGAAGCATCGGCGAGCGCGGCCTCCCGGTCGTACGGGCCGGGGCGCGCGGCGATGTGCAGCGGGACCGTTGCGGCCGGCTCGGCGATGTGCAGGAGCGTGCCGTTCTCCGTGTCGAACCGTCCGGCGGGCGCCGGGTGGCGCACCAGGACGTCGGCCAGTGCCGCTCGCAGGGCCCGCTCGTCGAGCCGGCCGCGGAACTCAAGGGAGAACGGGATGTTGTAGCGGCCGGCATCGGGTTCGCAGCGGTCGGCGAGCCAGATCTCCAGCTGGGCGGAGGAGGCGGCGGTCACGCTCCGGCCTCCGCGCGGACCGGGCCGCCGTCGCCGGCGGTCGCGACGACCTCGCTGAGGTACAGGGCCAGTCCGGCGACGGTCGGGTGGGCGAAGAAGTCGCGCACGCTCAGGGGTATGCCCAGCCGGGTCTTCAGGGAGCGCACGATCCGCACGGCGCACATGGAGTGGCCGCCGACCTCGAAGAAGTTCTCGTCGTCGTGGAACTCGTCGTGGCCCAGGCCCTCGGCCCAGGCGGTACGCGTCAGGGCTGCCAGTTCCGCCGTCGTGCCGTCGGGGGGAAGCGTCGATGTCATGGAGGTTCCTCGGGGTCAGGAGGCCGCGTCGGCGGGTACGAAACGTCGGTAGATGGCATCCACGGAGTCCCAGAGCTGCGGAAACAGCGTGCGTTCGGCCATCTTGCGCAGGCTGAGCGTGGACTCGCCGCGCAGGCTGGTCGGCTGCATGGGACAGGAGGGGCCGCCCTCGGGGCGCGACCCGGTACCGGACGACCCGGCGGGGGAATACGCGGCGGCCTCCGGGTGACCGCCCAACTGGCCCCACACCATGCGCAGGTGGAGCTGCTTCCAGTCCGCGACCGCCCCGTCGAGGCGTATCAGGCTCTGTCGCACCAGGGCCAGTTCGGCCGCGGCGCGCTCCGTCTCGGCGGGCCGGGTGGTGCGGCCCTGGGCGGTGATCAGGTCCTCGGGCGTGAGGTCGGAGCGCTCCAGCGCACGGGTGAACGCCGCCCACAGCGGCTGCGCGGCACGGCGCAGGTTGCGGGCGCCGGGAGAGTCCAGTCCCGTCGTGTTCTCGGGGAACGTGTCGCGCATGGTGAGCAGGGCGGTCTGTGGCAGGAACTCCACCAGCGTGTGCAACGCCTGCACCGGGATCCGGCCCAGGGCGGCGGACCGGTCCAGCACCTGCGCGGTCAGCAGGAAGTCGCTCTCGTCGAGGAGGCCGACCGCGCGGACCATCTCGAAGTGCATCGCCGCCCACGCGTACTCCGTGATGAGGTGCACGGACTGGAACAGCCGCTGGTCGGGGTGGACGAGCCCGTCCTCCGGGAGCAGCGCGGACAGGGCCGTGGTGAGCCGGGTGTCCTCCTCGTAGTTGCTGCCCCGGTCGTACTCGAAGACCAGCAACCGGTCTTCCGCCTGCGGGTTCAGTGCGCGGCGGGCGGCCCCCGGTCGCCCGGTCGTGGCTCGCTTGCTCATAAGCTTTGGTGTCCTCCGGTTCGGGATCGGTCAGCCGGCGACGGGCTGGTGTTCCAAGGCGTTCTCCATGGCGGGGAAGAGCCGGTTGGAGATGACCGACTTCAAGTACGGCACCCCCTCGGTGGCACCGGTGCCGGTCCGCTCACCGATCATCCGGACGGCGAGCCGGTAGTGCGTCTGCTTCCACCGCTGGTGCACCGCCTCCAGTTGCCGGGCGGCGGCGCGCACGACGGCGGCGTCCGGCTCGGAGAGCCAGCCGCTGGAGATCACGTCCTCCCAGGTGCCCTGGACGGTCTCCCGTCCGGCCAGTACCGCGTCGCGCACGTCAGGTACAGAGGTGAACGCAGGCGAATCGAGCCGCGCTCGGGCGGGAGTGGAGCAGTACGACTCGAAGGTCTTGTAGCCCTCCGACTGGATGGCGCTCGCGCCGTCCGTGAACTGCCGGAACTCCTGGAAGGACTCGGGCTGCATGGTGGCCAGCAGCGAGAACAGCGGCAGGGACTCGCGCAGCACGTCGGCGACCGAGGCGATCAGCGCGGCCGCCTCGGCCGGGCGTTCGCCGCGCAGGACGCCCACGGCCGCGTCCAGCGTCGCGGACATGAAGGTGAAGGTCGCCTCGAACGACTGCAGGACCCGCAGGAACAGGTACTCATCGTGGAGGACGTAGACGGGCTGCACGCTGGTGAGCAGGAGCAGCCGCTCCTCGTCACTGGCGGTGGCGATCACCGCGTCGGCCAGTTCGCCGGCCGGGGTCCGGCCCGGGGTCGTGGCGACCGCGACGGGGTCGACGGCGCCGTCCAGGACGCGCAGTGCAGCCGCCTCCATCACACGCGCCGCGAGCCGTAACCGCTTGTTCAACAGCAGGGGCGTGGGAAGCATGCCCTGAGGGTCGGACGGGGCGCCGTCCAGGACGCGGCGTTCGAAACCGACCAGGTCCGCGAGCAACAGCAGGACCGTCCGGTCGCGGCGGCGGCGCAGCGCCTGCCAGTCGCCGGGCGTCGCCGGCCCGGACCCCCTCAGCAGCGGCAGGGCCGTGTAGCTGGGGTAGTCGTAGCGGTCGTCGAACTTGTCCAGGACGACACCGAGGAAACGAGCGAGCACGGTTCCCGCATCGGCGTCGCCGTGCGTTCCGGACGGCCGCGCGGACAGCACGTCCCGGCACTCCGCGAGGACCTCCAGGATCCGGTGCGGGAGGAAGTGCTTGCCGACGGCACGCAGGTGGCTGATCACGGCTTGGTACGGAAAGTCCCGCCTACCGCCGCAATCGCGCCAGCCGCAGAGTTCACGCCAAAGCGGTTCCTCGGTGACATCCATGGTGAATCTCCTCAACGGCGAACGGTGGGTCACTCGAGATTCGCCACAGATCCTGGAGAGTCGCTCAAGTCCTGCTGCACGGCGGACGGAACCCGGAACCCGCTGCCCGGGCACCTCACGCAGTGATCAATTCAGATGAATATTCCGGTTCGCCGGTGTCGGTCGCACGGGGGAGTCTTCTCAACGCCGGGCGGACTCGCCCCGGGGGGGGACACGACGGGACTCACGGCGTACGGACGCGCGCTCATCGTGGCGGGGCGCATCGCCCGGGACCGAAGGCTTCCGGAGCACGGACAGCTGTCCACCCACAACACCAGGTACGACCTGCCTGCACGTCGGCGCCGAGCGCTCCTCGAACTCGACGGATTCCTCGGCGGACTGGGCGTCGCGGACTCGACGGAGGAGAATGGGAAGCAGCTCACGGAGGGTCATGTTTCCCATTGCCCGATTGGCCGCCCGATCGCTGACCGCAGTGCTCCTGAGCACGGCGCTCGCCTGGGGCCCACTTGTCGCCACGGCTGCTTCCGCACCGCCGGGCCGGGTCGAGACCGCCCGATCCATCGAGCTCAGCCCCACCCACGGCCTGCCCGGCACCCGGATCGTCGTACGCGGTTACGGCTTCGAGGACTGCCACACCTACGCGCCCTACGGTGGCAGCGGGGCGAGCGCCGGTGACATCCACGTCACCTGGGAGGGCGCCAACCCCAGTGTCACCCGCGCGGACCTCGAATCCGGCGAGTTCGAGACCGACGTCACGGCACCGTCCGACGCCACCCCCGGTGGCTACGACGTGACCGCCACCTGCACCCTGAAGGGAAAGGGGCACCTCACCGCCACGTCCACGTTCACCGTGGAACTGCGGCCCGAGCCCGCGGCCGAGCCCCGTCTGGCGCTTGAGCCGTCCGAGGGCACCGTGCAGACTTCGATCCGCGTGGCCGGCTCGGGATTCGACCGCTGTGCGGCGAACGACGTCGACGGAGGAACCGGAACCGGAGTGGCCGCGCTCCGCTGGGACAACAGCCCCGTCGAGGCCGTCGCCCCCGAGCAGCTCACCGTCGAGGACGGCACCTTCACGGCCGGCCTTCCCGTGCCGGACGACGCCGCTCCCGGAGTCCACACCATAACGGCCGTGTGCGTCGGGTACGGGGAGATCTCCGCCGAGGCGCCGTTCACCGTGACCCCCGGCGCCGGGACGGAGCAGAACCCGACGGTGACGCTCGATCCCACGTCGGGGCCGGCCGGTACCGCGCGGGTGACGGTCTCCGGTTCCGGGTTCAACTGTTCAACTGTGGACTTGTTGTGGGACGGTGAGCCGCTCGACACGCACGCGGTGTCGGACGACGGCACGTTCACCGCGGCACTCGGGATACGACCGGGAGCGGCCGAAGGCGACTACACGCTGCTGGCGCGCTGCACGGCGGAGCCGGAACAGGCGGCCGAGGCCACGTTCAGCGTGACGGGCCCCACACGTCCCGGCGGTACGGAACCCGGCGGTACGCAACCCGGCGGTACGCAACCCGGTCAGACGGAACCCGGCGGTACGCAACCGGGCCAGACCGATCCGGGTGGCGCCGACCCCGGCCGCACCGATCCGGGCGACAGCACCCCCATCGACGTGACGCCCCACTCCACCAACACCACGACCCCCGTCGGATGGGTCGTCGGCCCGAGCCTGCTCGGCGTGCTCCTGTTGGCCGCCGCCGGATTCGTGTTCCTCAGCCGCGCCCACCGGGGACCGCGCTGGGTGCACGAGCACGTCAGCGCCCAGATCCGCCCCACCACCGCGATGACGGACCTGACCGAGCCCGACCGGGACACCGACCGGCCGACCCGCACCGTACGGCTGGAGCCGCACGAGGACCCGGGGGACCAGACCTTCGAGGAGGAACGCTGATGACCACGGCCCCCGTCGTAGAGCCACTCACCGTCCGGGCCTTCCTGCTCGGCCGGGAGGAGGGACGCAGCACCCACGAGCTCGCCGAATTCCTGCACGAGAACGAGGCCGCCTCGGGCATCCTCCCCGGCGTACGGGGCCTCACCAGCACCGCGGGCCGAGCCGTCGAAACGGAACTGGCCTCCGTCATCGACGGCTTTCTCGACCTGGACCTCATCTCCCTGGCGGCCGGGGGCTGGTCCAAGCACGCCGCCCTGAAGGCCGCCGCCCGCCGGACCCGGCGGACGCTGGGCAGCGAGGAGGTCGTCGCGCTGGCCACTCACAGCATCACCTCCACGCACCGCCCCTACGTGGACGTGCTGGTGGACGGCGCCCGCGCCGCCACCGTCGACGTGGAGCTCACCGTCGTCTTCCGGATCAGCGGGCTCGTCGCCGTCGTCCGCGACGGGCAGCTGATCGCCCTGCGCGGCGCGGCGTGCACGGTCGAGGCACGGCTCTCCGTGCGGCAGCGCGTCCTCCTGTCCCGCCAGGGACGGCTGGACCTGCCCGCGACACTGCACCTGCACTCCCCCATCGACCTGCTACCCCTCCAGGCGCCGCCCCCGGTCGCGCCCCCTCACGCGGGGCTGGGATAGACCCTGGACTGCTTCACGCTGCCGAACGCGAAGCTCGACTCGATCGAGGCGATGCCGGGGATGGCGTGGATGCGGTGGCGGACCAGGGCCTCGTACGCCTCCAGGCTCTCGATGACCACCCTCAGGAGGTAGTCGCTGCTTCCGGCCATCAGATAGCAGTCCTGAATGTGCTCGATCACGGCGACGTGCTCCTCGAAGACGCTCACCGCCTCCTTCGTGTGCCGGTCCAGGCGTATCCGGACGAACACGGTGATCGGCAGGCCGAAGGCGACCTGGTCGACCATGGCCGTGTACCCGCGGATCAGACCGGCTTCCTCCAGGCGCCGCACCCGGCGCAGACAGGGCGACGGGGACAGCCTGACCCGGTCGGCGAGGTCCTGGTTGGACAGCCGCCCGTCGGCCTGCAACTCCCGGATGATCTGCAGATCGACCGCGTCCATCACCACTCCTTGGCAGATTCTGCCCCAAACGTATGTCCGAGGGGCAGAACTGGCAATCGGCTGCCCCGACAAAAGATCTAGCGTTGCTTCCTGGCCGGTTCCGGCCCACGAGGCTGAAGGAGCCCCCTTGGTCACCACGAATGCCGTGCCCGCGGCGGCGCCCCCATCGGCCCGCACCGCCGGCCCCCGAGGGCTCTCCCCGCAGGCGCAGGGCACCCTGGCGCTGGTCGTGACCGTACTGATCTGGGCCGCCTTCGCGCTCAGCGCCCGGGCCCTGAGCACCTCCTCCCTGCTGCCCGCCGACGCGGCCCTGCTGCGCTTCGGGGTCCCGCTCCTCGTCCTGGCGCCCGCGCTGTGGCGGCGTCGCCGGCGGATCGCGGCCGTGCGCCCGGCCGCAGCGCTCAAGATCGCCTGCGGCGCCGGGGTGCCGTTCTTCCTGGCCGCGATGTACGGCGGCTCCCTCACGTCGGCGGCGTTCGTCGGTTCGATCGTCCCCGGGATGGTGCCGTTGTTCGTCTCCGCACTGATGGTCGCCGGCGGTCGGGGCGCGCCCCGCGGGACGCAGGCGGCCGGGCTCGGGCTGATCGCGGTCGGCGTGGTCGCCTTGGTCTGGCGCTACGTCGTCCCGCTCAACACGCACGTGCTGGCCGGCTCCGGCATCCTGCTCGTCGCCAGCGGGCTCTGGGCCCTGTACACGGTCGGACTGAAGGAAGTGGACCTCGATCCGGTCGGATCGATCGGGCTGCTGTGCCTGCCCTCGTTCGCGGTGATGGCACTGCTGGTCCTGACCGGCGTACTGCCCACCGGCCTGGCTTCGGCGGCAGGGAGCGACATAGTCCTGTTCCTGGTGGTGCAGGGACTGGGCGTCGGTCTGTGCGCCGGGCTGCTGTACGCCTTCGCCATCCGCAGTCTGGGCGCGGAGCGCAGCTCCACCGTCGGCAGCCTCAGCCCGGTCGCCGTGGTCCTGCTCGCCGTCCCCCTGCTCGACGAGTCGCCGACCGTGGCCGTACTCGTCGGCGTCCCCCTCATCACCGCGGGTGTCGCCCTCGCCAACCGGCGCCCCCGCCCCAGCTCCCAGCCCGAGGTTCCCGTCCATGCTTGAGCTCCTCCTCCCGCCGCCCGTCGACCCGCTGTGGGACCTGACCGAGGCGTACGGCGCCGACGCGCGGCCCGAGCGCCTGAACCTCGTCCTCGGCGTCTACCGCGACCAGACGGGCGGCACCCCGGTCATGGCTGCCGTCCGCGAGGCCGAGATGCGCCTCGCGGAGCGCTCGGCTTCCAAGGAGTACCGCGGGCTCTCCGGCAACACCTCCTTCAACCGGGCGATGCTCTCGATGGTGCTGGGCTCCGGCGGGGTGACCGAGCGGGCCGTGGCGGTCCAGACGGTCGCGGGGAGCGGCGCGCTGCGCCTGCTGGCCGATCTGATCTGCCGGACCCGGCCGGGCACGACGGTGTGGATCAGCGACCCCGCGTACGTCAACCACCGGCCCATCCTGGAGGCCGCCGGCCTGACCGTGCGGACGTACGGCTGGCTCGACGCCGAGGGCCGGGCCGACACGACGGGCATGCTGCACGACCTGGCCGGGGCGCGGCGCGACGACGTCGTCCTGCTCCAGGGCTGCTGCCACAACCCCACCGGGGTGGACCCGTCCGCCCGGGCCTGGGAGGCCCTGGCCGAGCTCGCCGAGCGGAACGGCTGGGTGCCGTTCGTGGACCTCGCGTACCACGGGCTCGGCGACGGCCTGGAAGCCGATCTGGCGGCCACCCGGATGCTCGCCGAGCGGGTGCCGGAGATGCTCATCGCCATCAGCTGTTCGAAGAACTTCGGCCTGTACAGCGACCGCACCGGCTGCGCCGTCGTGCTCGGCTCGTCCCGCCAGTCGCTGCGGCACGTGGAAACGGCGCTGCAGAACGCGGCCCGTACCCTCTACTCCATGCCGCCGGAGCACGGCGCCGCGGTCGTGACGACGATCCTGGAGGACGACGGGCTGCGGGACCTCTGGCGCACCGAGCTCGACGAGATGCGCGGGCGCATCGAGTCCAACCGGCGGGATCTGACCTCGGAGTTGACCGCGCTGGGCTGGGGCGCTCCGGCCGATGTGCTGGCACGGCAGAAGGGCATGTTCTCGATGCTGCCGCTCACGCCGCGCCAGATGCTGCGGATGCGGAGCCGGTTCGCGATCTACGGAACGACCGCGGGGCGCATCAACATCGCGGGAATCCCGGCGCACCGGATCTCCTGCCTCGCGCAAGGGATCGCGGCCGTCCTCGACGAGGGCTAGGACCGGAAAGGTTCGCCCGCCCCGCGGCGTCCGCCCGCGGGTGCGGGCCGGCGGGGCACGGGGGCGACGACGGTAGGTGCGCTCCGGTTCCCCGCCGGCGGGTTCGCGGGCGGCGTCTTCCTCGCAGCCCCCTTCGCCTTCCCCGCCACGCCACGCCCCGGCCCGCCCCGGGGCGCTCAAGCTGACATTCCATCAGGTCATCTGTCCCGGACTATTGACTCTGCTCGCGCCAGTGACGATTCTCGTCGCACTGCCTGCGCGGGACATGACAATTCACCGGCTCCCTCAGACGGTCTGCGTCCTCGACCGCGCCCTCCGCCGACCGACGACGTGAGTGATGACCATGACCCGATCTCCCCACAGCAGGCGCGGCCCCCTCGCGGTGCTGGCCCTGCTCCTCACCGTGCTGGCCATGGCCCTCGGCCCCGCGCCCGGCGCCGCCGCCGAGACCGAGGCCGGCTGGTGGAACCCCACCGCGCGGCCCGCGCCCGACTCACAGATCAACGTCACGGGCGAGCCTTTCAAGGGGACCGACGCCCAGGGCCAGGTCCGGGGCTTCGTCGACGCCCACGACCACATCATGTCCAACGAGGGCTTCGGGGGCCGGCTGATCTGCGGCAAGGCCTTCTCCGACCTGGGCGTCGCCGACGCCCTCAAGGACTGCCCGGAGCACTACCCCGACGGCTCGCTGGCCATTTTCGACTTCGTGACCAAGGGCGGGGACGGCAAGCACGACCCGAACGGGTGGCCGACGTTCAAGGACTGGCCCGCCCACGACTCGCTGACCCACCAGCAGAACTACTACGCCTGGATCGAACGTGCCTGGCGCGGCGGTCAGCGGGTGCTCGTCAACGACCTGGTCACCAACGGGGTGATCTGCTCGGTCTACTTCTTCAAGGACCGCAGCTGCGACGAGATGACCGCCATCCGCCTCGAAGCGCAGAAGTCCTACGACATGCAGGCCTACATCGACAAGATGTACGGCGGCCCGGGCAAGGGCTGGTTCCGGATCGTCACCGACTCCGCGCAGGCCCGTGACGTGATCCAGCAGGGCAAGCTTGCCGTGGTCCTGGGCGTGGAGACCTCCGAGCCGTTCGGCTGCAAGCAGATCCTGGACATCGCCCAGTGCAGCAAGGAGGACATCGACCGCGGTCTCGACGAGCTGCACCGGATCGGCGTCCGCAGCATGTTCCTGTGCCACAAGTTCGACAACGCGCTGTGCGGGGTGCGCTTCGACGAGGGCGCCCTCGGTACGGCGATCAACGTGGGGCAGTTCCTGTCCACCGGCACCTTCTGGAAGACCGAGCAGTGCGCCGGCCCGCAGCACGACAACCCGATCGGCCTGGCGCCGGCGCCTTCGGCACAGAAGGAGCTGCCGGCCGGGGTGGCGGTCCCCTCGTACGCCGCTGACTCGCAGTGCAACACCCGCGGTCTCACCGACCTCGGCGAGTACGCCGTGCGCGGCATGATGAAGCGCAAGATGATGCTCGAGGTCGACCACATGAGCGTCAAGGCGGCGGGCCGGGCCTTCGACATCCTTGAGTCCGAGTCGTACCCGGGCGTGATCTCCTCGCACAGCTGGATGGACCTGGGCTGGACCGAACGCCTCTACAAGCTCGGCGGGTTCGCCGCCCAGTACATGAGCGGCTCCGAGGCGTTCAGCGCGGAGGCCAAGCGCACGGACGCGCTGCGCGACAAGTACCACGTGGGCTACGGGTACGGCACCGACATGAACGGGGTCGGCGGCTGGCCGGGCCCGCGCGGCGCCGAGACCCCGAACCCGGTGAAGTACCCGTTCCGCAGCACCGACGGCGGCTCCGTCATCGACAAGCAGACCACCGGCCAGCGCACCTGGGACCTCAACACCGACGGCGCCTCGCACTACGGCCTGGTCCCCGACTGGATCGAGGACATCCGGCTCGTCGGTGGCCAGGGGGTCGTGGACGACCTCTTCAAGGGCGCCGAGTCCTACCTCCACACCTGGGGGGCGTCCGAGCAGCACAAGGCCGGGGTCAACCTCGCCGCGGGCGCGTCCGCCTCGGCCAGCTCCGCCGAGTGGAACCCGTTCGTCAGCTACGCGCCCGGCCGTGCCGTGGACGGCAACACGGGCACCCGCTGGGCGAGCGACTGGAGCGACGACCAGTGGCTGCGCATCGACCTCGGATCCCCCGGCCTCGTCAAGCGCGTCACCCTCGACTGGGAACGCGCGTACGGGAGGTCGTACCGCATCGAGGTCTCCGCCGACGACACGAACTGGCAGACCGTGTGGTCCACCACCACCGGTGACGGCGGCCTGGACACGGCCCAGTTCGCCGGCGTGCCGGCCCGTTACGTACGCATCCACGGTGTGGGGCGCGGCACCCAGTGGGGCTACTCCCTGCACGAGGTCGGCGTCTACAGCAGCTGACGGCGCCGGGGCGACCTCCGGAGCCGGGGCCGGCCGGATCGGGTGAGCCGATCCGGCCGGCCCCGGCGACCGTCCGGCGCGGCACGCGAACGAAGGGAACCGAATCCGCATGGCACGGATGCCGTTGGCGCAGCGGCGTCGGCAGCTGACCGAGGCCGCGATCCGCGCGATGACCCGTGACGGCGTCCCCAGGACGACGACGCGGTCGATCGCCGCCGAGGCGGGCGTGTCACTGAGCGTCTTCCACTACTGCTTCGACTCCAAGCAGGCGCTGCTCGAATCCGTCATCGAGACGATCACCGAGCACTACCTGGCCGTCGTGAAGGAAGCGATCCGGCCGCGCACCACCCTCCACGAGACCGTCCGGGCCGGGTTCCAGGCGTACTGGGACCACGTCCGCGCCCACCCCGCCGAACACATGCTCACGTACGAGCTCACGCAGTACGCCCTGCGCGAGCCGGGGTTCGAACACCTGGCGCGGCGGCAGTACGCGTTGTACTGCGACACGTACGGCGAACTCATCGAGCAGGCGCGTCGCGGCACGGACGTCGAACTGAGCGTCCCCGTCCCCGTGCTGGCCCGCTATCTGGCGGCGATGACGGACGGGCTGACCCTGAACTTCCTGGTCCTGGGCGACGGCACCGCGGCGGCGGAGATCCTCGACATGGTCACCGACCACGTCGCGGGCCTGGTCCTCGACGGACAGCTCCTCCCGTACACCGGCCACGTCCCCACCTGAGGAGCGGACCGGGCCCGCTGGAGCCCTTGGAACGCACTGCGGGTCGGCCTCTCACCCGAGCAGCGGGTGGGCCTCCGGGTGGGCGTTCCACCACGTCCGGTGGAAGGCGTTGTTGTCCACGTTGGCCAGGTACGCACCGGCCGCCGCACGGTAGAGGGCTTCCGCCTGCCCGGGGGAAACGGCCGAGCGGTTCCAGGCGAGCCGGATGCGGCCCGTGATCGGGGTGCCCAGCAGCGGGCGCATCACCGTGCCCTCCACGGCGGGGGCCGTGGGCTGGGTGAGGGAGATGGCGCGGCCCGCCGCCACCAGGTCGTGGCGCATCTTGCGGTCGGTGATCCGGTAGCGCAGGGAAGGGACGAAGCCGGCCTTCGCGCAGGCCTCGACCAGGGCCTCCGGTCCGCCGTCGTCGTCCTCCACCAGGGTCATCCACAGCTCGTCGGCCAGGTCGGCGAGGTCCAGGACGTCCCGCCCCGCGAGGGGGTGCCGGGTGGACATCCGGACGCAGAAGGGCTCCTTGGGCACGAGGGTCCGGGCCAGGGCCCCTTGGGGCAGCGCGACCTCGTGGTCGTTCACCTCGCCGTACACGATGACGTCGTACCGACCCGCCCCGAGCATCCGTACCAGTGCGGTCACCGAGTGCTCCACGTCCACCGTGATCTCCCGCCCGGACAGGATCAGGTCCGTCCGTGCGAGCAGGCCGTCGATCAGCACGAGCAGGATGCAGCCGAGCCGCAGCGGGGCGTCGGTCGCCATGGCGCGCGTCTCCGCTCCGAGCGTCTCCATCTCGTTGAGCACGCGGCGGGCCTTGGCCAACACGAACTGGCCGAGCGGGGTGGGTTCCACACCGTGCCGGCCGCGGACGAACAGTTCGCCGCCGGTGACCCGCTCGATCCTGCGCAGTTGCGCGGAGAGCGCCGGCTGGGAGACGCCCAGCCGCCGCGCCGCGCCGCCCAGGCTTCCGGACTCCGCTATCTGGCACACGGCTTGCAGATGCCTCAACTCCAGCTGCATCCCGGCAGCGTACGCAGCGTGACCTCACCGCACCATAACGCGGGTCTTATGCGCGCAGAGATGTCCCAATCTCGCCATGTCCACGCCCATACTCGGCGCGAACAGCCAGCCGCAACCCCCCACACACGATCGGAGTGGACTCTTGCAGCCCACCAGATGGATGGCTTCCGTGGCGGCCATGGCGCTGACCGCGGGCCTCGCCGGCACGCTGGCCACCGCCGCGTCCGCCGCACCGCACGCCCAGCCCGCCCCGTCCCCACGGGCGAAGTCCGCCGAGCGCGCGGTCGCCGCCGCCGACGCGGCGGTCAGGAGCGGTCTCGACACCCTGGTCAACTCGCCCCAGCAGCAGTACGACCGGCGCCTGGTCACCCCCTGGGTCAAGGACCTGTACTCCGTCTCCTACGAACGCAGCTACCGCGGCCTGCCGGTCGTCGGCGGCGACGCGGTCGTCCTCGCCGACGGCGAAGGACGGGTCCGCGCCCTCCAGTCGGCCTCCTCCACCGTGATCGACGTGGCGACCACCCCCTCCGTCACCGCGAAGGCGGCGGAGGCCACTTCACGCGCGGAGCTGGCGAAGGTCGACAAGGTGCTCGACAGCCGGCTCGTCGTCAAGATCAAGGACGACAAGCAGTTCCTCGCCTGGGAGACCGTCCTCTCCGGCAGCACCAAGACGGCGCCGAGCAAGCTGCACGTCTTCGTCGACGCCCGCACCGGCAAGGTCGTCGACCGTCACGACGAGGTCGTGGCCGGCAGCGGCACCAGCAAGTGGAACGGCCCGAACCCGCTCACCATCGACACCACGGCCTCGGGCGGCTCGTACTCGCTGCGCGACCCGAACCGGCCCGGTCTGAGCTGCGCGGACTACAGCACCGGCAGCGTCTTCACGAAGTCCTCGGACTCCTGGGGCACGGGCAGTGCGACGTCGAAGGAAACCGGCTGTACGGACCTCATGTTCGCCGCTCAGAAGCAGTGGGACATGCTCGGTCAGTGGCTGGGCCGCAACGGCGTCAGCGGCAACGGCCGCAGCTTCCCCGGCAAGGTGGGCCTCGGTGACCTCAACGCCTACTGGGACGGCAGCTCGGTCACCATCGGGCACAACAGCGCCAACGAGTGGATCGCCGGGATCGACGTGGTGGGCCACGAGTACGGGCACGCCATCGACTCCAACACCCCCGGCGGCACCAGCGGCCAGGAGGCCGGGCTCGGCGAGGGCACCGGAGACATCTTCGGCGCGCTGACCGAGGCGTACGCCAACGAGCCGGCCCCGTACGACACTCCGGACTACACCGTCGGCGAGATGATCGACCTCCAGGGCCGGGGACCGATCCGGAACATGTACAACCCGCCGGCCGTCAACAACGACCCGGCCTGCTACAGCTCCGCAATACCCGGCACGGAGGTCCACGCGGCGGCCGGGCCCCTGAACCACTGGTTCTACCTGCTGGCCGAAGGCAGCAACCCGGGCGGCGGCAAGCCGAGCAGCCCCACCTGCAACCAGTCCACGGTCACCGGCGTGGGCGTCCAGAACGCCGGCAAGATCTTCTACGGCGGCATGCTGCTCAAGACCAGCAGCATGTCCTACAAGAAGTACCGGACGGCGACCCTCAGCTCCGCGAAGTCGCTCGACCCGACCACCTGCAACCTGTTCACCAGGACCAAGGCCGCCTGGGACGCCATCAGTGTGCCTGCCCAGTCCGGCGACCCGACCTGCACCCCGAGCGGTCAGAACGACGACTTCTCGCTGGCGCTGAACCCGCCGTCGGGCACCGTCCAGCAGGGCGCCTCGGTGACCACCACCGTGACCACCAACACCACCACCGGGCAGGCCCAGCAGGTGACCCTCACCGCCACGGGCCTGCCGTCGGGAGTGACCGCCTCGTTCAACCCGGCCACCGTGCAGTCCGGCCAGTCCTCGACGCTGACCCTCTCCGCCACGTCCAACGCGGCGCCGGGAGCCTCCACCGTCACCGTCAAGGGCCAGGGCCCGAGCCTCGCGCACACCGTCGACTACGCGCTCAACGTCGGTGGGACCCCGCCGGGCACCGACCCGCCCAACATCAACGTGGCCAACGTCCAGGCGCACCTGACCCAGCTGAACACGATCGCCTCGCAGAACGGCGGAAACCGTCGGGCCGGCAGCGCCGGGTACAACCAGTCCCTGGCGTACGTCAAGGGCAAGCTGCAGGCGGCCGGCTTCACCGTCACCGAGCAGAACTGCACCTCGTGCACCTACCCGTCCAACAACCTGATCGCGGACTGGCCTGGCGGCCCGGCCGACCAGATCGTCATGTTCGGCGCCCACCTCGACAGCGTCTCTGCGGGTCCGGGCATCAACGACAACGGCTCGGGCTCCGCGACCCTGCTGGAGAACGCGCTCGTCCTCGCGCAGAAGAACCCCACCATGACCAAGCACGTGCGCTTCGCCTGGTGGACCGACGAGGAGCAGGGCCTGAACGGCTCGGAGTTCTACGTGGGCCAGCTCAGCAGCGCGCAGAAGGCCGCCATCAAGGGCTACTACAACTTCGACATGGTCGGCTCGCCCAACGGCGGCTACTTCATCAACAACCTCAACTCCACCACCGCCGCTCCCCTGAAGGCGTACTGGACCTCGCTGAACCTCGCCCCCGAGGAGAACACCGAGGGCCAGGGCCGCAGTGACGACTACTCCTTCCAGCAGGGCGGCATCCCCACGTCCGGCTACGCGGCCGGCGCCAGCGCCCGCAAGACCTCGGCACAGGCCACGAAGTGGGGCGGCACCGCCAACGCGGCGTACGACTCCTGCTACCACAGCTCCTGCGACACCGCGAACAACATCAACGCGACGGTCCTGGACCGCAGCGCCGACGGCGTCGCCTACGCGATATGGAAGCAGGCCGTCGGCGGGGACACCCCGGCGCAGGACTTCTCGATCAGCACGTCCCCGGCCGCCGGCTCCGCCAATCCGGGCGGCAGCGTCACCTCCACGGTGAACACCACCACCGTGAGCGGCAACCCCCAGACGGTCGCACTGTCCGTCTCCGGAGCCCCGTCCGGCGTGACCGCGACGCTCAACCCGACCTCGGTGCAGTCCGGCAGCTCCTCGACGCTCACGGTCCAGGTCGGTGCCGGCACCGCGCAGGGGACGTACACCCTGACCGTCACCGGTAGCGGCACGGTCGGACACAGCACGACCTACACCCTGACCGTCGGCGACGGCGGGGGCACGTGCACCCCGCGCCAGGTGGTCGCCAACGGCGACTTCGAAAGCGGGAGCAGCCCGTGGACCGCCACCTCCGGGGTCATCACCAACCAGTCCGGCCAGGTCGCGCACGGCGGCGCCTACATGGCCTGGTTGAACGGCTACGGCAGCTCGCACACGGACAGCGCCTCGCAGTCGCTGACCCTCCCCTCCGGCTGCGCCACGGGCCGGCTCTCCTTCTACCTCCACATCGACACCGACGAGAACGAGAACGTGGTCTACGACCGGTTCACCGTCTCGGTGGGCGGCCAGACCCTGGAGACCCTGTCCAACCTGGACGCGGCCCCGGGCTACGTGCTCAAGAGCTACGACGTGTCCCGGTTCGCCGGCCAGACCGTCAGCCTGAAGTTCCAGGGCGCGGAGGACCAGTCCCTCCAGACCTCCTTCGTGGTGGACGACGTCACCCTCCAGGTGGGCTGACGCCCGCCTGAGCCCGTCCCGAGCGGCGTGCGACCCGGCTTTCACGGTCGGGTCGCACGCCGCTCGGCCGTGTCAGTAGGGGCGCGGGGACATCACCTGCGGAACCGCGTCCGGGGCTTCGAGGACGCAGCGGGGAACACCGGGGCCGGGTGTCGTACGGACGGACACCGTCTGCGGCGGATCGGTCGGCAGTTCCACCTGCACGGTGACCGGCCGGTCATCGTGCGTGGTGCCGTGGCCGGTCTCCTTGCCGTCGACCAGGATCTCCACCTCGACCCGGTGGCCGGTCTCGACGGTGGCGCTGACGGAGTGCCCGGCATGATCGATGTGGAAGTGATGGCGTCGTCTCATGGGGTCGCCTCCGGGGCACTGCACGCCGTCCCCTCGTCCAGGGTAGTCGCGGGCGGCGGCGCCGGCAGGTCGTGGGTGCCGGGTCGTGGGTCGCACGCCGGCACCGACGACCTGCCGGCCGCGGTCCTCACAGGGTGGCCCGGCGGCCTCGACGCCGAGCGAGCACGTGCCAGGCGGTCTCCGGATCGGGGAGGCCTTCGAGGCCGGCACGGGACCGTTCCAGGTGCGCCGTGGTCCGTTCGGCCGGCAGGCCGAGGTACGCGCTGCTCACCGCCTCGCCGTGGCCGCGCAGCCCGCCGTGCTCGACGGTCGCCCGGACTGCGGCGCGGCGCGGCGCGCCATCACGGAACGGGAGATGCGCAGCGGCTGCGCCAGTTCGAGTCGCCCGGTGTGCCGGGTCGGGCTCATCCGGCACCGCCGCCCACGGGTACGGGTACTCCGGTCCGGTCGGCGCGGCCGGGTCGAGGACGGTGGGGCAGCGGGCCCAGCCGACCGCTTCGGCCCCGTAGGGGTGGCCATCGAGCGTGAACCCCGGTACGGGGGAACGGTTTGGTTTGGCGCTCGATCCTCAATACGATCCGGCGATGATCACAAGAAAATGGGTGGCGGCCGGGGCCTGCGGCCTGTTGGCCACTCTGGCGGTCGGGCTCTTCCCGGCGAATGCCGTCGCCGGCGAACCGGTGGCGAAGGAGTCCCCCAAGGTCGAACTCGTCCTGGACGTCAGCGGATCGATGCGGGCGACCGACATCGACGGCAAGTCCCGGATGGTCGCGGCGAAGCAGGCCTTCAACGAGGTACTGGACGCCACACCGGACGAGGTGCAGCTCGGGATACGCACCCTCGGGGCCACCTATCCCGGCGAGGACCGGCAGCTCGGCTGCAAGGACACCAAGCAGCTCTACCCGGTCGGCAAGCTCGACCGGACCGAGGCGAAGGCCGCGGTGGCCACCCTGGCCCCCACCGGCTGGACCCCCATCGGGCCGGCCCTGCTGGGCGCGGCCGAGGACCTCAAGGGGGGCGACGCCACCCGGCGGATCGTGCTCATCACGGACGGCGAGGACACCTGCGCCCCGCTCGACCCGTGCGAGGTCGCGCGGGACATCGCGGCCAAAGGCATCCACCTCGTCATCGACACGCTCGGGCTCGTCCCGGACGCCAAGACGCGCAACCAGCTGATCTGCATCGCCGAGGCCACCGGTGGCACCTACACCTCGGTGCAGCACACCGCCGAACTCTCCGGTCGTGTGAAGCAGTTGGTGGACCGGGCGGCCACCCCGGTCGTCACCCCGGTGGCGACCGAGGGCGCCAAGCAGTGTGCGGGTGCACCGCAGCTGGGGGCGGGCCTGTACACCGACCGCGAGACGTTCGGCGAGCACCGCTGGTACCGGGTCGACGTCAAGCCCGGCCAGGAACTGCGCGCTTCGGTGAGCATCGCCGCCGACCGCGCGGTCAACAACGACTACGGCGTCGTGCTGCGGGCGACGACCGTGCACGGACGGGAGATCGTCCGCGGTTCGGAAGCGGGCGACGGACGCACCGACGTGATCTCGACCGGCCTGCGCTACCCGAAGGCCGAACTGGGCGACGCCGACACGGACGGGGACGGCAAGCCGGTCGCGGAGACCGTCTGCCTCCAGGTCAGCAGCTCCTTCTCGGCGCCCGCCTCGGTCAAGACGGACCCGGGCCTGCCCGTCGAGCTCACGATCGACCTGGTCGACGGGCCCGACGACGCCTCGGACGTGGCGGCGTTCGGTCTCGGCCGCGGCTGGTGGCTGCTCGGCGTGCTGGTGCTCGCCGGACTCGTCGCCGGCCTGCTGTGGGGCTGGATCTCCCGCTGGCGTATCTCGGTCTGGAGGACGAACTGATGCGTACCGTACGCATACTGACCGCCGCTGCCCTCACCGTCGGCGGCGCACTCGGCGCGGCCGGCGCGGCCTCGGCGGACACCCCGTCGGCGAGCGCGAGCGCGAGCCCGGGCGGCAAGGCGTCCGGACCGACCGAGGCGGGTACGGCCTTCCGCACCGCCACGGCGGTCCAGCCGGGCCAGCGCGCCACGGCCGACGCGTCCACCGGCGACTACCTCTACTGGGTGGTCCCGCTGGACTCGGGTGAGCGGGCCACGGTCAAGGCCTCGGTGAAGCTGCCACCGGCGGCGAACCGGCACGGCGCCTCAACCTGGCAGCTCGACGTCTACGACGGGCTGCGCCGCCGCCAGCCGTGCATGTACGGCAAGCAGACGGCAGCGGCGGCCAAGGAAGCAGCCTCGGTCGAGCTGTCCTGCACCCTGCGCACCGTCCGCCCGGGGGCGGAACCCTGGGCCAACGACCCGCTGCCCGGCAGCTACTACGTACGGCTGACGGTCGTCGGCGTGGCGGAGGAGGACCTCGGCCTCCCGGTACGGGCCGAGGTCGAGGCCACCACCAAGGACACGGGCGGCGCCTTCGCCGTGGACGGCGCGCTCGCGGCGCCGCTCGTACCCGGGATCGGCAAGACCGTGCAGACGGGCTCAGGGAGTTCGGCGAAGCAGCAGCCGGCGGCAGTCGGCGCGCCGGCCGACGGCTGGTCCGGCGGCCGGTGGTCCGACCGCTGGATCTGGACCGCGGCGGGCGGACTGCTCGGCGCCCTCGCCGGCATCTTCGGGTACTCGCTCACCCGTGGAACGGGCCGCCCCTCACGGGTACCCCCCGGCGCCTGACACCGGACCGGCGGCCACGCCCCCGGCGTGGCCGCCCCCAGGCGAAGGCCCGAAGGCCCGAAGTTCCGAAGGCCCGGCAGACGCGGCCGAAGCCGCCGTCGAGGGCGGCCCGGCCGCGTGGTGGGGTGCGCCTCAGTAGCCCGCCTCGGCACGACCCGCGGCCGTCGATATGTCCAGCCGGCCGGGGGCCGCGGGATCGTGCATCCCGGGTGCGACCTCGCAGTGACCGGAACCCGCACGGGCCGTGACCTGGAACCTGGTCGCGGTGGGCACGGTCAGCCGGAGCCGGCCCGTACCCGCCCGGGCGGTGACCCGCTGCGGCGGAGCCGCGAAGCGGGCCACGGCGGCGCCCGCCCCGGCCCGGATGTCGGCCTGTGGCGAGGTGAGTCCCGAGGCGTCGAGCGAGCCCGAGCCGACGCTCGCCCGCAGGGGTCCGCTCAGCGCGCTCAGCCGCAGCTGCCCCGCCCCGACCTCCGCGTCGACGGCCGCGCCCAGCCCGCTTATGTCCACGGTTCCCGATCCTGCGGTCACCTTCACCGGGATGCCGGCGGGCACGGTGACGCCCAGGTCGACGGAACAGCCGACGCTGGATTTCATGACGCCTCCGGCCGCCGGGCAGCGAGGCGTCAGCCGCAGGGTGTCACCGAGCCAGCTCTCCTCGATCTCCGGCCGGGTCAGCGACCAGCGCATGTCGGCCCGGTAGGCCACCTGGCGGTCGGAACGGGGACTGATGCGCACGTCGGCGCTGCCGGCGTCGATCTCCAGGGCGGCCACCGACCGTTCACCGCTGCCCCCGTTCAGCGTCCCGCTCTGGGTGGACCGGTACGACCAGACCTGTCGGGCGACCGGGGCGACGACGAGCACGGCGCTGAGGATCGCGACCACGATCCACGCCGTGCGCTGCGGCGAGCGGGGCGGCGCGCCGCCCCCGCTCACGACGTGCCGTCCAGGAAGCGCAGGACCGCCAGGACCCGCCGGTGGTCTCCGTCGGCCTGCGGCAGGTCGAGCTTGGCAAGGATGTTGTTGATGTGCTTGGCGACCGCGCTTTCGCTGATGACCAAATGGGCCGCGATGCCGGCGTTGGAACGACCCTCGGCCATCAGGGCGAGGACCTCCCGCTCGCGCGGGGTGAGTCGTTCCAGGGGATCGATGCCGCCGCGGCGCAGCAGCAGCTGCGAGACGACCTGCGGGTCGAGGGCGGTGCCGCCGGCCGCGACCCGCTTGAGGGCGTCGATGAACTCCTCTACGTCGGCGACCCGTTGCTTGAGCAGGTATCCGATGCCCCCGGTCCGGCTGGCCAGCAGATCGGCGGCGTAGCGTTCCTCGACGTACTGCGAGAGCAGGAGGACCGAGGTCGTGGGCCACTGTTGACGGATCATCAGGGCGGCGCGCACGCCCTCGTCGGTGAATCCGGGCGGCATGCGCACGTCGACCAGCGCCAGGTCGGGCTCGTGTTCGGCGACGGCGGCGAGCAGGGTCTCGGCGTCCCCCGCTTCGGCGGCCACCTCGAAGCCGGCCATGTCGAGGACCTTGACCAGCCCTATTCGCAGCAGCACCGAATCCTCGGCGATCACAGCCCGCACGGCAGCTCCACAGTCACGACGGTCGGGCCCCCGAGGGGGCTGTTGATCAGGATGGTTCCGTCGACCGACCCTACGCGTTTGCGCAGGCCCACGAGTCCGGTGCCCCGGGCCGGGTCCGCGCCGCCCACCCCGTCGTCGGTGACGGTGATGCGCAGCAGGTCGGCGTCGCGGCGGGCGTCCACGCGGCAGCGGGAGGCGCGGGCGTGTTTGGCGACGTTGGCGAGGGCTTCGGAGACGACGAAATAGGCGACGGCCTCCACGGTGGGGTCCGGGCGCCGCGCCAGTTCCACGGTCAGTTCGACGGGCAGGGGCGCGCGTGCCGCGATCCCGGAGAGGGCCGCGTCGAGCCCCCGGTCCTCCAGTACCGCCGGATGCAGTCCCCGTACCAGGTTGTTGAGTTCCTCGATGGCCTCCTTGGCCTCGCGGTGGGCCTCGTCGATCACGGCCTTCGCCTCGGGCGGCAGGTCGGTGAGCGTGGCGCGGGCGATGCCGAGGTTCATGGCGAGGGCGACCAGCCGTTGCTGGGCGCCGTCGTGCAGGTCCCGTTCGATGCGCCGACGTTCGAGGTCGGCGGCGTCGAGCACGCCGGCCCGGCTCTCCGCGAGGTCCTCGACGCGGCGTGCCAACTCCTTGGCCCGGTTGGGTCCGAGCAGAGCGACCGCGGCGACGGCGTCGAGCCGGGCCAGGGCTGCGGTGAGCCAGGGTGCGGCCAGCAGCAGCAGGCAGCCCAACACGGTGGCCGCGTCGAAGTCCTGGGTCCAACCCGCCTCGCGGTCCCCGACGGGCAGCAGCCACGCCCAGGCGTAGACGGTGGCCCCGGTGACCCCGCCGGCCCAGGCGAGGACGATCAGTACCCCGCCGATGCCGGCCAACGGACTGACCAGCAGGTGGTACCCGTACTGCCGCCAGGTCGACTCGGAGCGGATCCGTTCGAGCAACCCGCGCGGAACGAGCGGCCGGTGCTGGTACCCGACGGCCGGTATGTCCATCCCCAGCAGCTCCCGGAACCGGCTGCGTTGGAGGAGGGTGAGCAGTGGTCCCAGGAGCAGCACCGCGAGCAGCACGGCCGGCGTGCGACCCGGCGCCACGACCGCGTACGTGAACCCGGACGCGGCGGGCAGGGCCATGGGGATCGAGGCCACGGTGAACGCCGTGTTGCGCCGGGCCCACGGCGACCAGGGCGCATGGTCGGCGATCCAGGTAGTGGTACGCCTCGAAGCCCCGGAAAGTCCCATACCCGTACGGTAATCGCACTGGTCAGAGCCGTGCCATCACCCTGGTGCCCGCTCGGAGGTGTAGCTAGTGCCACCGCCGGTTCGGACGGTGCCGCTACTGATTCCGGTCCGCCGTGCGACCAGAGTGGTCGCCGGACCCGGGGGACGGACCGCCGGGCCGGAAGGAGCACCACCGCCATGACGCTCGTCGCCCCGCGCTTCCACGCCGGCCGCACGCCCCGGCCGGCCGCCGCCCTGCTCATCGGCGCGGGAGCGGCTCTGCTCCCCTGGATGGTGGTGCTGGCGAAGACGCTGCCGCACACCGCCGAGGTGTCCAACTGGTCCACCGCGTGGATCGGGTTGGACGCCGTGCTGGCCACCGGCCTCGGCGGTACGGGGCTCCTGTTGAGGCGGCACGATCCACGCGCCGCGCCGCTGGCCGCCGCGACGGCAGCGCTCCTGGTGATGGACGCCTGGTTCGACGTGACGACCGCGGCTCCCGGCAGCGCCCGGGCGACGGCCACGGCGCTCGCGGTGTGTGCGGAACTGCCCCTCGCCGCGCTCTGCACCGCCGTGGCGGTCCGTCGGCCGGGCAACGGCCGGAGCGGCCCGGGGCGCTACGCATAGTGCTGTGGCCGGAAGGGTTCACCGGCCACAGCACTAGACCGGGTGGCCGTCGGCGTCGGTGGGTTCCTTCTGCGTCGAGAACTTGGAGATGAACACGTCGAACAGTCCGTCCTCGCGCCGCGTCAGCGTGGCCCCGTCCTGCCAGGTGCCATTGTCCGGCCACCACTGACTGCCGTACGGATCCCCCTGGTTCTGGTGGATGTTGTGCATGCCGAGCCCTTCGTCGAAGGGCTCCCCGAACACCAGGACCGGCCGCCCGGGGACCAGGATCGGCTCCAGGGCCTGAGAGGCCTCCAGGTAGGAGCCCGAGATCCAGGGACGGGGCGGATTCAACCGGTCCAGGATGCGCTGGACCCACTGCGGCGGGTGGCCGCCGAGGAGGCAGCCGGGGCGATCCGCGAGCGCCGGATGCCGGAGGTAGTCGATCGCGCCCGACCCGGAGGTGCGGGCGAGGTCATGGTACCCGGGCGACGGCGACGCGACCGGGTCCAGCACGGAGGCGTACAGGGTGAACACCTTCCACTGAACGCCGACGGTGGATTGCTTGCTGTCCACGTCGACGGCGCACGCGTAGCGACCCGCGGGCGTGTCGACCTCCAGATGGACGTGGAACCAGCGGCCCTGGTCGTCGGGCTGGTCGCGGAAGTGGCGGTGCAGGGTCCCCGACAGCACCCCGTAGTTTTCGAGCGGCATGCCGTCAGTGAACCACCCGGCCCGGCCGGCCGCGGGCGCCACGGGACGTGTCCCGTGGCTCGTCCCCCGACTGTTCCGCCGCCCATGGTGAACACTTGACGCAACGTTGACTGCTTGTGGAGCGAGCCGCACCGGCACCGTGGCTACGGTCCCTCCCATGCCCCTACCTCCTCCCCTCCCGGTCCTCCCGTACCGCAGACCGACCCGCGGACGCGACTACTGGGTACTGGACGACGTACTGCCCGATCCGGACGCCGTGCGGGAGCGCTGCCTGGCCAAGGACGACTGGACCGAGGGCTATCCGCACAAGCCCGAGAGTTGGCCCGGGCTGCGCGCCATGCCGGGTCTGGAACCCGACGAACTGGCCCTGGTGGAACGGCTCGTACGCAAGACCACCGGAGCCCAGAAGATCTGGGCCGAGCGCCCCGCGGGCGGCGGTACGTTCAACCACAACTGCGTCCAGGTCGTGGGCGAGGGCGAATGCGAGCCGCGTCCGCACACCGATTCGCGGAGCCTGTGCCGCTACGCCGCCGTGCTCTACCTCAACCCGAAGGTGCCCAAGGACTGCGGGACCAGCTTCTACCGCCAGAGCCTGCCCGGCGGCTCGCTGGGCGGCAACCAGGTGATCGCGCCGCACAACAACCTGGTCGATGCGCTGGGCACCCGCTTCGTGTCCCCCGACTCCTTCGAGGAGGACGTACGGGTCCCCCACCGCGCCAACCGGCTGCTGCTCTACTCCGCCAACCTGATCCACAGCGCCACCGGGTACTGGGGCCGGACCCTGGAGGAGAAGCGGATGACGGCCGTCTTCTTCTGGAAGGCCTGACCTGCCGGCCCGCCCCTCGGGGTGCGGGCCGGCGACCTTCGACGGTTCCCTCGGGACGCGGGCCGGTGATCCGGCCGGCCCGCGAGGTGTGACGGAAGTCTGACGGATGGGCGCCGGACCTGGTGTCCGGACCCCGGCGGTGGTCGAATCGGCGCGTGAGCCAAGCACCTACAGCACCACACACGGACCCCGACCGGCAGGGCGCGCCGATCGGCCGCCGACTGGTCCTCGGGATGGTCGGCCTCGGCGCCGTCGGGGTGGTCGCCGCTCCCCATCTCCAGGGCGGCATCGAAGCGGTCCTCGGCGCCACCGCGGACCGGGACCCCACCGGCCTCACCCAGCTGCTGCCGAACGCCGGGGGGTTCCGCTACTACTCGGTGGCCCCGTCCGTTCCCGAACGGGGTCCGGAGAACTACCGGCTCACCGTCGACGGCCTGGTCGAGCGCCCGGTCACGTACACCCTCGACGCGCTGCAACGGCTCCCGCAGACCCGGGTGGTGCGCGACGTCCAGTGCGTCACCGGCTGGCGGGTGCCGGAGACTCCCTTCGAGGGGGTGCCGCTGTGGCGGCTGCTGGACGCGGCCGGGGTGCTCCCGGAAGCACGGGCGATCCGGTTCAACTGCTTCGACGGCTCGTACACCGAGAGCCTCACCCTGCCGCAGGCCCGCCGGGACGACGTCGTGGTGGCGCTGCGGATGCAGGACAGGCCGCTGAACCATTCGCACGGCGGACCGGCCCGGCTGTACGTGGCCCCCATGTACTTCTACAAGTCGGCGAAGTGGCTGTCCGGCATCACGCTCACCCGTGACGTCGAACCCGGCTACTGGGAGCGGGTCGGATACGACGTCGATGCCTGGGTCGGCAGGTCGAACGGACGCGACGATGCCCCGACCGTCTGACCCCGCCGGGCGGGTCCCGCGGTTCAGCCGCACCGAGCGCCACGTCCACCGGGCCACCGCGGTGCTGATGGGCCTGTGCGTCTCGTCCGCGGCCTGCCTGTACCTGCCGCCGCTCGCCGAACTGGTGGGCCGCCGGCACCTCGTCGTCACCGCGCACACCTGGTCGGGCCTGTTGCTGGCCGTGCCGCTCCTGCTGGGCCTGGTCTCGCGGGCGCTGCGCGCCGACCTGGTCAGGCTGGGTCGCTTCGGACCCCACGACCGGGTCTGGCTGCGGTCCGCGCTGCGCCGGGACCCCACGGGCGGGCGGCCGGCCGGAAAGTTCAACGCCGGGCAGAAGGTGTACGCGGGCTGGCTGGCCGGGGCGGTCCTCGTGATGCTGGGCACCGGTCTGCTGATGTGGTTGACCGGCCTCGCGCCGCTGGTGTGGCGCACGGCCGCGACCTTCGTCCACGACTGGCTGGCGCTCGCCGTCGCCGTGGTGCTCGCCGGCCACGTCGGCAAGGCCCTCGGCGATCCGGAGGCCCGGCGCGGCATGCGCACCGGTTCCGTCGCGCAGGAGTGGGCCGAGCGCGAGCACCCGCTGTGGCGGGCCGACCGCTGATCCGTGGGGCCGCCCTGCTGCCCCACCGACCGGCCCGGCCTCAGCCGCCGTTGCGGACCTCGACGATGCCGTTGAAGGAGTCGCCGTAGGCGGTGCCTTCGGGTCCGAGGGTTCTCGACGACGATCGGGGACCACGGCGCAGTTCGGCGCTCTTCGGAACATCCGGTCTTCCTCCTTTCTCTTCGACCCTGTTGACCGTGCGTGGGACGTCGCGCCGCCGACAGACGCCAGTGCTGCCCGAGGAGTCCATGGAAGGACCGGATGGTTCACGAAGACGCAACGGTCGGTCACCTCCGAAGGCCCTACGGCCGCAGTGCGGAGACCACTTGGGCCGTGGCCGACAGGCCGTCGTGGATGGTTGCCGCCATGCTGCTGCTCGCCAGGTAGAAGCCGAGCAGCACGCAAACGAGGGCGTGGGAGAACTTGAGGCCGCCGCTGCGCATGAAGATCCAGGCGAGGATGAGGAGCAGCACGACCAGGGAGAGTGAAATCACCATCGAAGCCTCCTTAGGCGCGCCATCGTGGCGCAGGAGGGGGTGCCTTCGGGCGAAACACGTGTCCGCCGTACGGGTGTTGACCGTCCGTGACGGGTGATCAGTGCTTGACGACGGCGTCCGATCCGTTCGTACGGTCGTGCCGCGGGCGAGCGGCACGGTGGCCGGGTGAATGGCGAGGAGGCCGGTCCCGGTGTCGATGCGGTACTCCTTCAACGCTCCCACCAGGGCGGGTGTGGAGGCGGGCGGCTTCGCGGTCGTCTCGTCGCGGACCGGCCTGCGTGAACGCAGCACCGGGGCGGGAGCCCAACAGTCGGGCTGCAGCGGGGCGTCGTCCGACGCCCGGGTTGGCCGGGTGAGCGGATCCGGGCCGGGTCCGACACGCCGGGTCCGATCGGCGACCGTCCGGCCACTTCCACACGCAGGGGTCTTGCCGGGCCGCCCGCACCCGTGCCATATATGTCTAGACCTTTACGAGGGACGCGCGGAAACCGAAGCCGAGGAGGGCCACGTGCGACGCACCGCCCCCCTGCTCGTCCTCTGCCTGACCGCTGCCGGGCTCGGCGGCTGCACGGAGTCCGACACCACGCCCCCGGCCGTCCCCGCGGGGATCACCGCGCAGGCGGGCAGCGCCACCTCCGTCCACGTCATGTGGCAGGCGCCGGACCCGGCCGACGCAGTGACCAACTACCAGGTCTTCCAGGCGGGCCGGCTGGTGCGGGAACTCCCGGCAGACAGGACGATGGTGGACGTCACCGGCCTCGCACCGCAGACCGCCTACGCCTTCACCGTCCGAGCCCGCGACGCCGCCGGCAACACGTCCGCCCCCAGCGCGTCCGTCGCGGCCACCACCCCGGCCGCCCGGGCCGAGGACCACCGGGCTCCCACCGCCCCCGCCCGCACCACCGGCCGGGCGGACGGGCCACGGGCCGTCACCCTCTCCTGGGCCGCGGCGACTGACGACAACGGGGTGACCGCGTACGACGTCTACCAGGGCGGCATCCGGATCCACACGGTCGGACCCGCCGACACCGGCACCACCGTGACCGGCCTCCAGCCCGACACGGCCTACACCTTCACCGTCCGGGCCCGCGACGGTGCGGACAACTCCTCCCCCGACGGCCCTGCGGTGGACGTGACCACCCCGCCCTCCGCCGGTCAGGGCCCGGACACCGCCCCCTCCGAATTCACCGCAACCGCCTCGCCCGGCTCGGTCACACTGACCTGGACCGCCCCGAACACCGGGCGCCCGACCGGCGAGTACGAACTCCACGTCAACGGTAGGCCCGTCACCGTCATCCAGTTCGGCGCCGGCGCCGTGCCCGCCTCCGGCCGGGCGGAGCACCGGCTCACGGTGACGGAGCCGGCCGGCACGGTATGGACGCTCAAGCTGCGCGCCCGGCTGCCCGACGGCAACTGGGGGGCCTTCTCCGCGGAACGGCGCATCGTACTGGGGGCGTGACAGTACGCGTCGACACTCCCGGTGACGTGACAGCGATCCGAAGGGAACGACACTCCCGGGCAAGAAGATCGCGCACAATACATTCGTGTTCGGTGAGTACGAGTTCAACAGGAAAAGGGCGGATTCCACGGACGGCGAGCCCGATCCTGCCGTCACACCCGTGCCGGGCAACCTGCCGCCGCAGCCCGCGGGCTTCATCGGCCGGGGGGACGAACTCGCCGAGCTGCACGGTCTGATGCGTGAGCGCAGACTGATCACCCTCACCGGGGTGGGCGGCGTCGGCAAGTCCCGGCTCGCGCTGCGGGCAGCCGCCGACCCTGAACAGGCGCGGCCCGACGGTGTCTGGTGGGTGGAGCTCTCTCCGCTGCACGACCCCAGTCTGCTCACTGCGACGGTCGCCCACGCCGTCGGCCTGGCCGGCCACTCCGCCCGCCCGCTTGACGAGGAACTGTGCGCATGGGTGGCCGACAAGGAACTCCTCCTCGTCCTGGACACCTGCGAGCACATGGTGGCCGAGTGCCGCCACCTGGTCGGTGAACTCCTGCAGTCCGCACCCGGTCTGACGGTGCTGATCACCTCCCGGGAACCCCTCGACAGCCCCTGCGAGAACGTCTTCGAGCTCTGCCCGTTGCCCTGCGAGGGACCCGACAGCGACGCCCTTGCACTCTTCCGCGACCGCGCACTGGCCGCGACCCCGCAGGCCGCGGCCATCTTCGCGGACCCCGTACGGGTCAGGCTCGCGGCCGAGGTGTGCCGGCGCCTGGACGGGATCCCGCTCGCCCTGGAACTCGCCGGCGCCCGGCTGCGGCTGTGGTCGCTGGAGCAGATGGCGCAGCGCCTCGGCGCCCGCTTCGACGTGCTGGCCGACACCGGGCTGGTGTTCCAGCCGCGGCACCGGACGATGCGCACCGCGATCGGATGGAGCCACGAGCTGTGCGAACCCGTCGAACGGCTGCTGTGGGCCCGACTGTCGGTCTTCACCGGGGACTTCGACGTCGCCGCCGCCCGGGCGGTCTGCTCGGGCGGCCCGCTGCCCGCGTCCCGGGTGGAGCGGGTGCTCGCGGGGCTCGTCGCGAAGTCCGTCGTGCGGCGCACCCAGGAGCGGGGTGCCGGCGCCCGCTACCGGATGCTGGACACGATCCGCGAGTACGGCCAGGACTGGCTGATCGAGCTCGACGAGCGCCGTACGGTGGCCGACCGGCACGCCCACTGGTACGCGGCGCTCTCCCAGGCCGCCGATCGGGGTTGGCTGGGTCCGGGCCAGGTGGACTGGTACCGCAGGATGACCGCCGAGCACGCGCAACTGCGCACGGCCCTGGAGCACCTCCTGGGGACCGACCCGGCGACCGCGCTCGACATGGCCGGGACCCTATGGTTCTTCTGGTTCTCGTGCGGCCACGTGCACGAGGGCCGGAACTTCCTGGAACGGGCACTCCTCACGGCCGACGCGCGCACGGGGGCCGCGTACGCGCAGGCCGTGTGGGCCCTCGGACTGACCGCCATGCTCCAGGGCGACATGGACACGGCCCGGAAGCTGGGCGAGGAGTGCACCCGCGCCGCGGACCGGCTGGCGGATCCGGAGCCGGAACTGCGCGCCGCCTACCTGCATGCGGTGTCGGTGCTGATGCCCGGGGACCCGATACGGGCGCTCGCCCTGGCGGGCCCGCGGGCACGGGCCGGCCACGGCGGCCGGACCAGCGGGCCGGGCTGGCTCCTGTGCCGGCTGGCCACCGGCTACGCCCTGTGCGACCTGGAGCGCTTCGAGGAGGCCGCCGAGGAGGCGCGGGGGCTGCGCGAGGCGTGCACGGAGCTGGGCGAGCGGTGGCTGCGGGCGTACGCGGACTACGTACTGGCCGTTGCGGCGCTCGGGCTCGGCCACCACGGGGAGGCGGCGCGGCACGTACGGGCGATGCTCTCCGGCAAGCGGCTGCTCGGCGACCGCTTCGGCATCGCACTCGGCCTGGACCTGCTCGCGGCGGCAGTGGCGGCGCTGGGCGACGGGGAACTGGCGGCGCGCCTGCTGGGCACCGGGCACGCCTGGTGGCGCACGGTGGGCCGGCCGCAGATGGGATCGCCCTCGCTGACGGCCCTGCGGGACCAGGGCGAACGACAGGCCCGCGCGGCGATCGGCGACGAGGCATACGAGAGCGCCTTCCAGGGCGGCGCGGCGGCGTCCACCGGCTGAACCCCAGCCGGTGGACCGCACGAGGTCGGGGCTCCCGTCAGTACGGGAGGGGTCTGCCCGACGGGGTGCGCAGGTCCAGGTCTCGGGGTGCGGGCTTGGGAACGGGCTTGCGGATCAGCTGCTGGCGCATGCGGCCTCCTCGCTCAGACCAGGGCCGGGCGGCGGGGTTCCACCGCGCGGCCGTCGGGGAGCAGCTCACCGGTATCGTCGAAGATCACCAAGCCGTTGCAGAGCAGACTCCAACCCTGTTCGGGATGGAAGGCCACGGTACGAGCGGCGTCGTGATCGGCGCTGTCGGCGGACGGGCAGGGGGGCTGGTGTGAGCACATGGCGCACCTCCTCGCAAAGTGGGGCGGGAGGGCCGGTGGTCACCCGGTCGAATCCGCGATCCACGGTGGCGGTGAGTATTGCTGATCGCCGCCCCCGGACGGAACCCATATTCGGGGTCCAGTTCAGGGTGTGTATGCCCGATTACGATGCGCTCATGCCCGGTATCCGGATCGTTCGCCAAACGCCCCTGCCCCCTTCCGAGGCGTGGCTGCGACTGACGGACTGGGAACGCCATGGCGCCCTGGTCCCGCTCACCCGAACGACCGTCGGGACGGCGCCGCCCACGGACGTCGGAACGATCTTCACGGCGCGTACGGGCGTGGGCAGGATCACGTTCGACGATCCGATGGAAGTCGCGGTCTGGCGACCGCCTTCGGTGGCATCGGCAGGGCTGGTCCGGCTGGTCAAACGGGGTCGCGTGATCACGGGTTGGGCGGAGATCGAGGTCCGCCCCGGGCCCGCCGGCGGATCGGTGGTGCAGTGGCACGAGGAGGTGCGCGTCCGCGGCTTGGGGCGGCCTTTCGATCCCCTGGTCGCCACTGCGGCCCGGTGGGTCTTCGGTCGCGCCCTCGCCCGACTGCTGCGCCCCTGAGGGGCCCGGCCCCTCCCGGGCCGCGGCGGGACCGCCAGGGGGGTGCCCCTCTACGTGTCCCCCGCCTCCGTCACTTCTCCGGTGGGCCTCGACCGGAACCCGGCTTCCGGGGGCGCAGGCAAGGGCCCCCGGACACCGGGCAGGGTGCCGGGGGCGCCGTCACGGCCCCGCGCTATCGGATCGGCAACTGCGAGATCGTACGGGCGATCACGAGCCGCTGGATCTCGCTGGTGCCCTCGAAGATGGTGTAGATCGCGCTGTCGCGGTGCATGCGCTCCACGGGGTACTCGCGGGTGTAGCCGTTGCCACCGAGGATCTGGACCGCCTGGGCGGTGACCTGCTTCGACATCTCGCTCGCGAACAGCTTCGACATCGAGCCCTCCGCCGAGGTGAAGGGTTTGCCCGCGACCGCCATCCAAGAGGCCCGCCACACCAGCAGGCGGGCCGCGTCGATCTGCGTCCGCATGTCGGCGAGCTGGAAGGCCACGCCCTGGTTGTCGATGATCGGGCGACCGAACTGCGTACGGGTCTTGGCGTAGTCGAGGGCGACCTCGTACGCCGCGCGCGCGGTCCCGACGGCCATGGCACCGACCGCCGGGCGGGAGGCCTCGAAGGTGGCCATGGCCGCGTTCTTCACGCGCTCGCCGCCACCGGCCCCAGCGCGCTCACGGGCCCGCGCGAGCCGCTCGTCCAGCTTCTCCTTGCCGCCCAACAGGCAGGAGCCGGGCACGCGTACGTCCTCCAGGACCACCTCGGCCGTGTGCGAGGCGCGGATGCCGTGCTTCTTGAACTTCTGCCCCTGGGACAGGCCGGGGGTGTTCGGCGGCACGATGAAGGAGGCGTGGCCCCTGGTGCCGAGGTCCGGATCGACGACGGCGACGACGATGTGGACGTTGGCGATGCCGCCGTTGGTCGCCCAGGTCTTGGTGCCGTTGAGCACCCATTCGTCCTTGGCCTGGTCGTAGACCGCCCGGGTACGCATCGAGCCGACGTCGGAGCCGGCGTCCGGCTCCGAGGAGCAGAAGGCGGCCACCTTCACGTCGTCGGGGGTGCCGTACATCTGCGGGATCCAGGTCCCGATCTGCTCCTCGGTGCCGTTGGCCACGACGCCGATGGCAGCGAGCCCGGTGCCCACGATCGACAGGGCGATCCCCGCGTCGCCCCAGAACAGTTCCTCCATGGCCATCGGGATGCCGAGGCCGGTCGGGTCGAAGAACTGCTGGGCGTAGAAGTCGAGCGAGTAGATGCCGACCTTCGCGGCCTCCTGGATGACGGGCCACGGAGTCTCTTCGCGCTCGTCCCATTCCGCGGCCGCGGGCCGGATCACATCGGCCGCGAAGCCGTGGATCCAGTCCCGCACCTGCTTCTGGTCGTCATTGAGCTCCATGGTGAACTCCGCCATGTCCCCTCCACCTGTGCATCCCACCAGTGCGTTACTAGCGGTAACCCTTACGGTGGCCACAGTCTGTTACCGGCGAGTAAGCACTGTCAAGCGCACTCGTCCATGGCGCAGCCGATTCCTTCGTAGGGGTGTGCGGGGTGTTACGTTGCGTGGGCGACACGCACCATCGCAAGGGCGGGGAGAGAAACACGTCATGGAGACCACTCAGCAGGCCGGCGAACCGGGAGCGGCCGAGCGCCGCAGGCGGGAGCTGCTCGAAGCTGCCGACCGGGTCGTCCTCCGGGACGGCCCCAAAGCATCCATGAATGCCATCGCGGCCGAGGCCGGCATCACCAAGCCGATCCTCTACCGCCACTTCGGCGACAAGGCAGGGCTGTACCAGGCGCTCGCCGTCCGGCACACCGACGCCCTGCTCGACTCGCTGCGGGCCGCGCTCGATGCCCCGGCGGAACGCCGGCGCCGGGTCGAGTCCACCCTCGACACCTATCTCGCGGCCATCGAGGCCCGCCCTCAGGTGTACCGGTTCCTGATGCACCCGGCCGAGGACTCGCACACCACCGAGCGCGGCTTCGACGTGGGCCTGCACTCGGCCCCGTTGCTGCGCCGACTCGGCGAGGAGCTGGCCGAAGTGATCGGCGAGCGCGTGGACCTCGGCCCGGGCGGGGAGCGCCTGGCCCGCATCTGGGGTCACGGGATCGTCGGCATGATGCACGCCGCGGGCGACTGGTGGCTCGGCGAACGCCCGTGCGAACGCGCGGAGTTGGTCACCGGTCTCACCGACCTGCTGTGGGGCCGCCTGGCCACGGCCGGCAACCGCGTGGACGGCCCGGGCTTCTAGCCCGGTCGCGAGCCCTCCCGGGCGCGGCTCCCCGCCGCGCACCGGAACCCGCCCGCCACCACGGCGCCTTCGGGCCCGCGCACGAGCGACGGTTCAGCCGCGCAGCGCCCCGGCGCCCCACGGCGTCCGGCGGATCGCCCGACGCAGCCGCCGCGCACGCAGCCCGGTGACCCGGTCCGCGTAGACCGTGCCGTCGAGGTGGTCGCACTCGTGCTGGAGGCATCGGGCGAAGAACCCCGTGCCCTCGATCCGCACGGGCGCGCCGTCGGAGGTGACGCCTTCGACGACCGCGCGGTCGTGGCGGACCGTGCCCGCCTCCAGACCGGGCAGCGACAGACAGCCCTCGGGGCCGAGGAACTCGTCCCCGTCGGCCGCCACCAGACGCGGGTTGACGACGTGCCCGACATGGCGCACGTCCTCGTCGTCGGGGCAGTCGTAGACGAACACCCGTTGCCCGACGCCGATCTGGTTCGCGGCGAGGCCCACGCCGTCAGCGGCGTACATCGTCGCGAACATGTCCTCGATCAACCGGTCGAGGGCCGGGCCGAATGCGGTGACCTCCGTGCAGGCCGAGTGGAGCACCGGATCGCCCAGCAGGCTCATGGTGCGGACGAGGCCGGTGGTACCGGGAATGGGGCGCTGTCGCATGGCCGTAAGGGTACGACGGGCGAATATATGAGGAGATCTGCGGCGGCCCTGGGGCGCCGCGGTCAAGGCCCCGGCCGGTACTGGATAGGCTGGGGCCGACCGACGCAAGGAGGACAAGGGACGATGGCAGGCAACACAGAGCCGCTTTCGCCGCGGGCCAAGCTGGCCGTGACGGCGGGCAAGGCCGCGGCGGCGGTGTCGCGGGCCGCGGGACGCGGAAGCGGATCGGTGATCGGTGGCAAGGTCGCACTCAAACTCGACCCCGATCTTCTCGGAGCGCTCGCGCAACATCTCGACGTCGTCCTCGTCTCCGCGACGAACGGCAAGACCACGACGACCCGGCTGATCGCCGAGGCCCTGCGGGCCAGCGGCCCGGTCGTCTCCAACGCCCTCGGCGCGAACATGCCCGCGGGCATCACCTCCGCCCTCGCGGGCGGCTCCGACGCCAAGTACGGCGTCATCGAGGTGGACGAGAAGTACCTCGCCGGAGTGGCCCGGGACGTCACCCCCAAGGTGATCGCCCTGCTCAACCTCTCCCGCGACCAGCTGGACCGCGCCGCCGAGACCCGCATGCTCGCGGAGAAGTGGCGCGAGGGCCTCTCCGGATCCAAGGCCGTCATCGTCGCGAACTGCGACGACCCGCTCATCGTGTGGTCGGCGTCCTCGTCGCAGAACGTGGTGTGGGTCGCCGCCGGCCAGGAGTGGAAGGACGACGCCTGGTCGTGCCCCTCCTGCGGTGGCGTGATGCAGCGCCCCGGCGACGACTGGTTCTGCGGCGAGTGCGGCTTCCGGCGTCCCACCCCGAGCTGGGTGCTGTCCGGGGACCACGTACTGGACCCGCACGGCAGCGCCTGGCCGATCCACCTGCAGCTGCCCGGCCGCGCCAACAAGGCGAACGCGGCCACCTCGGCCGCCGTGGCCGCCGTCTTCGGCGTGCCGCCGCAGGTCGCGCTGGAGCGGATGTACCAGGTGCAGGCCGTCGCCGGCCGGTACGACGTGGTCAGCTTCCAGGGCCGCGAGCTGCGCCTGCTGCTCGCGAAGAACCCGGCGGGCTGGCTCGAAACGTTTTCGCTGATCGACCCGCCGCCCACTCCGGTGATCCTTTCGGTCAACGCGCGCGGCGCCGACGGCACGGACACCTCCTGGCTGTGGGACGTGGACTACCCGCGCCTGGCCGGCCACCCGATCTTCGTGATCGGCGACCGCAAGCTGGACCTGGCGGTCCGCCTCGAGGTCGCGGGCCTGGACTTCCGAGTGTGCGAGACCCTCGACGAGGCCGTGCAGCTGGCGCCGCCCGGGCAGATCGAACTGATCGCCAACTACACCGCCTTCCAGGACGTGCGCCGCCGCGTCGGCAACTAGAACCCTCAAGGACAACAGCATGAGCGACAACAGCCTGCGTCTGGTGTGGGTCTACCCGGACCTGCTGAGCACGTACGGAGACCAGGGCAACGCCCTCGTGGTGGAGCGCCGGGCGCGCCAGCGCGGCCTGGACGTGCAGCGCGTGGACGTGCGCAGCGACCAACCCATCCCCACCTCGGGCGACATCTACCTGATCGGCGGCGGTGAGGACCGGCCCCAGCGGCTCGCCGCGGAGCGTCTGGTGCGCGACGGCGGTCTGGAGCGGGCCGTCTCGAACGGGGCGATCGTCTTCTCCGTCTGCGCCGGCTACCAGATCCTCGGCAAAGAGTTCGTCAACGACATGGGCGAGCGCCAGGAGGGCCTCGGCCTGCTGGACGTCGTGACCGTGCGCGGCGAGGGCGAGCGGTGCGTCGGCGACGTCCTCGCCGACATCGACCCGCGGCTGGGCCTGCCACAGCTGACGGGCTTCGAGAACCACCAGGGCGTAACCCACCTCGGCCCGACGGCGAGGCCGTTCGCCCGCACCCACCTGGGCCGCGGAAACGGTACGGGAGACGGCACGGAGGGCGCGTACAACGACACGGTCTTCGGCACCTACATGCACGGCCCCGTGATGGCCCGCAACCCGCAGATCGCGGACCTGCTGCTCAAGCTGGCCCTCGATGTGAACGCGCTGCCGCCCATCGACGACCGGTGGTACGAGGCGCTGCGCGCCGAGCGCATCTCGGCGGCCACGCAGCCTGCGTAACGCCCGCGTCAGCCGGCTTTACGCACGTGCAGGGCCCGTGCACGGCCTGCATTCGGCCCGGATTCCCCTCGGGGGGTCCGGGCCGAGGTGCGTTCGCACGACGGATCTGACCAGCATGTGGAGGATGGTTCAGCCGGGCACGGATCCGCTTGTAGGGTGACAGGTAGTTCCAACCGGACGACGTGGTCCGGTCGTCGGCCCACGTTGCAAAGGTTCTTCCTGCCATGCGCATTGGTGTGCTCACTTCCGGAGGCGACTGCCCCGGCCTCAATGCCGTCATCCGCTCCGTCGTCCACCGCGCCGTCGTCGACCACGGAGACGAGGTCATCGGCTTCCACGACGGATGGCGCGGCCTGCTGGAGTGCGACTACCGCAAGCTCGACCTCGACGCCGTGAGCGGCATCCTGGCCCGCGGCGGCACGATCCTGGGCTCCTCCCGCGTCCAGCCCGCGCACCTGCGCGACGGCGTGGAGCGGGCCCGCGGGCACCTCGCCGACCTCGGACTGGACGCCGTCATCCCGATCGGCGGCGAGGGCACGCTGAAGGCCGCGAACCTGCTCGCGCAGGCCGGCCTGCCGATCGTCGGCGTCCCGAAGACGATCGACAACGACATCGCCTCGACCGACGTCACCTTCGGCTTCGACACCGCCGTCGGGGTCGCCACCGAGGCCCTGGACCGACTGAAGACCACCGCCGAGTCCCACCAGCGCGTGATGGTCGTGGAGGTCATGGGCCGCCACACCGGCTGGATCGCCCTGCACTCGGGCATGGCGGCCGGTGCGCACGCCATCGTCGTCCCGGAGCGCCCCTTCGACATCGACGAACTGACGGCGATCGTCGGTGAGCGGTTCTCCGCGGGCAAGCGCTTCGCGATCGTCGTGGTCGCCGAGGGCGCCAAGCCGCGGGCCGGATCGATGGACTTCCAGGAGGGCGGCACCGACCAGTACGGTCACGAGCGCTTCGCCGGCATCGGCAACCTGCTCGCGGTCGAGCTGGAGCGGCGCCTGGGCAAGGAGGCCCGCCCGGTCATCCTCGGCCACGTCCAGCGCGGCGGCACCCCCACCGCGTACGACCGAGTCCTCGCCACCCGCTTCGGCTGGCACGCGGTCGAGGCCGCGCACCGCGGCCAGTTCGGCATGCTGACCGCCCTGCGCGGCACCGAGATCGAGATGGTCCCGCTCGCCGAGGCCGTGCAGACGCTCAAGACGGTCCCGGCGGACCGCTACGACGAGGCGCAGACCGTTCTGTGATGTTTCCCCCCTTGTGACACCGCCCCCGAACGCATGCGCGTCCGGGGGCGGCACTACTGTGGTGGGGCACCACAGGTCAAGGGAGTGGACAGATGGATCACAGCGGTCACGGCATGGACATGAACATGGACCTGCCGCCGTTCACCCTCGGTCGGGGGCTGGAGTTCTCCTTCGACGCCTTCTTCCTCATCGGCTCGCTCGTGGGCCTCGGCCTGTACCTGTGGGGCGTGGTGCGGCTGCGCCAGCGCGGGGACGCCTGGCCGCTGGGCCGGACCGTCGCCTTCACCGTCGGCGTGCTGACCATCGCCCTGGTGATGTGCACCAAGCTGAACGACTACGGCATGGTCATGTTTAGCGTGCACATGGTCCAGCACATGGTGATCAGCATGCTCTCGCCGATCCTGCTGCTCCTGGGCGCGCCGGTGACGTTGGCGCTGCGCGCGCTGCCGCCCGCCGCCCGCGGCCACAAGGGGCCGCGCGAGCTGCTGCTGATGCTGCTGCACAGCCGCTACATGAAGGTGATCACCCACCCGGCGTTCACCATCCCGATGTTCATCGCCAGCCTCTACGCCCTGTACTTCACCCCGATCTTCGACTTCCTGATGGAGAGCAAGGCCGGGCACATCGGCATGATGGTGCACTTCCTCGCCGTCGGCCTGGTCTTCTTCTGGCCGATCATGGGCGTGGACCCGGGCCCGCACCGCCCGGGATACGTGATGCGGATGCTGGAACTCTTCGCCGGCATGCCCTTCCACGCCTTCTTCGGCATCGCCCTGATGATGGCCAGCGAGCCGATGATCAAGACGTATGCGAACCCGCCGGCCTCCCTCGGGATCGAGCCGCTGCTCGACCAGCAGTGGGGCGGCGGTATCGCCTGGGCGTTCAGCGAGATCCCCTCGGTCCTGGTGCTGATCGCGCTGGTCTACCAGTGGTACCACTCCGAGCAGCGGGCGGCGAAGCGCTCCGACCGGGCCGCGGACCGGGACGGCGACCAGGAGCTGGAGGCGTACAACTCCTATCTGGCCTCGCTCCAAGCGCGTGGCCAGTAGCGGAGTACCGCCTTCGCGCGCCACCATGGGGCATGACCGGATCCGTTAAGGCGATGGCCGTCATGACCTTCGCCGCTCTGGTAGCCGTCGCCACGTATTCCGTGGCCCTCGGCAGCAATGGCTGGCTGTGGTTCGGCTGGGTGGTACTGGGGCTGCTGACGGCCGCGATGGCCGCCTCCCGCAACACCTGAATCCACCTGGATCCGCTCGACCGCAGCCCGCGGGCGGTACGGGCCCCGGCGTGCCCGCGGCCGGTCCCGACCGGCACGTCCGCCCCACCCGCCCCTCCGCACGGCAGGCGTTTTGGCCGATAACGGTCGGTGGCTGCGTGAACCCCCACTGGTGCCGTCCGTTCTATCTGGCAGGGGCCGCACCGTGCCCGCCGGGCGGATTCCCGTTCGCCTGCCCGGCCGGGAGCGCGTCCGGCACACTGACCTGACCGCCAGCCGAAGGGACCACGCCCCGGTGTTCTACCACTTGCTCAAGCACGTGCTGCTCGGTCCGCTGCTGCGGCTGCTGTTCCGGCCGCGCATCGAGGGACTGGAGAACATCCCGCCGGAGGGGGCCGCGATCATCGCGGGCAACCACCTGTCCTTCTCAGACCACTTCCTGATGCCCGCGATCCTCAAGCGTCGGATCACGTTCCTCGCGAAGGCGGAGTACTTCACCGGTCCCGGGGTGAAGGGGCGGCTGACCGCGTTCTTCTTCCGCAGCGCCGGGCAGATCCCGGTGGACCGGTCGGGCAAGGACGCCGGGCAGGCCGCGCTGCGCGAGGGACTGGGGGTGCTGGCCAAGGGCGAGCTGCTGGGCATCTACCCGGAGGGCACCCGCTCGCACGACGGACGGCTTTACAAGGGCAAGGTGGGTGTGGCCGCCATGGCGCTCGGGGCCCGGGTACCCGTCGTGCCGTGCGCGATGCTCGGCACCTTCGAGATTCAGCCGCCCGGGCAGAAGATCCCGAAGATCCGGC
This sequence comes from Streptomyces sp. NPDC006430, assembly GCF_040612395.1. Classification (NCBI taxonomy): domain Bacteria; kingdom Bacillati; phylum Actinomycetota; class Actinomycetes; order Kitasatosporales; family Streptomycetaceae; genus Streptomyces; species Streptomyces sp. NPDC006430. Next base: position 97,752 of record NZ_JBEXQA010000001.1, on the reverse strand, counting down.
GGGTGACGATCCGCTTCGGCCGACCGATGGACTTCTCGCGCTACGCCGGGCTGGAGGGTGAACGGGCCGTGCTGCGGGCCGTCACCGACGAGATCATGTACGCCGTCCTCCAACTGTCCGGCCAGGAGTACGTCGACCGGTACGCCGCCGAGGTCAAGGCGGAGGAGGAGGAAGCACGGAAGAAGGCCCGGCGCAAGACGCGCTGAGCCTTCTCCCGTGCAGTGCGGTGGTGCTCGTAGTGCTTGTTGTGCTGCGCTCGCGGTACCGCTGCACCGCTGTACCGCGTTACGCCACTGCAGGCCCTAGCGAACGGCCGGCAGGTCCTCCAGCGCGGGGAGGTCGGATGCCGGGGCCTTGGCCAGCGACTTCGCGGTGGCCGGGGCTGCGGCCGGGGCGACCGGAGCGGCGTGCGGGCCGCACGTCACGTCCTGGGCGTCGACCTTGCCGGACAGCAGGTAGGCGTCCACCCGGGTGTTGATGCAGGGGTTCACGAGGCTGGTGACACCGTGCGAGCCGGCACCCTGCTCCGTGATCAGACGCGATCCGGCGAGACGGCGGTGCAGCTCGACGCCACCCTCGTACGGCGTGGCCGCGTCACGCTCGGACTGGACGATCAGCACCGGCGCCAGACCGTACTTGGCACCGACCGCGATCGGCTTGCTCTGCTTGGACTTCCAGGTCGCGCAGGGCAGGTTCATCCACGCGTTGGACCAGGTCAGGAAGGGGTACTGCTCGTGCAGCTTGGTGTTGTCCGCGTCCCACTTGGTCCAGCTGGTGGGCCACTTGGCGTCGGCGCACTCGACCGCGGTGTAGACGGCGTTGCCGTTCTCCGAGGCGATGTTGCCCTGGATGTCGGACATGTCCGGGGCAATGGCGTCGATCAGGGGCTGCTCGTTACCGGCCACGTAGGCGCTGAACGCCTGCGCGACGGGGACCCAGGAGGAGTCGTAGTACGGGGCGCCCTGGAAGAAGCCGATGAGCTCGGCCGGGCCGACGACGCCGCCGAGCGGGTTGGCCTTGGCCTTGGCGCGCAGCTCCTGCCACTTGGCCTCGACCTTGGCGCGGGTGTCGCCGATGTGGAAGACGGCGTCGTTCTTGGCGACCCAGTCCTGCCAGTCGTTCCAGCGCATCTGGAAGGCGACGTCCTGGCCGAGGTTCGCCTCGTACCAGATGTTGTCCTGCGCCGGGTTGACCACGCTGTCGACGATCATGCGGCGCACGTGGGTCGGGAACAGGGTCGCGTAGACCCCGCCGATGTAGGTGCCGTACGAGACGCCGATGAAGTTCAGCTTCTTCTCGCCGAGGGCGGCGCGGATGACGTCCAGGTCGCGGGCGATGTTCGGCGTCGTCATGTACGGCAGCATCTCGCCGCTGCGCTCCTTGCAGCCGTCCGCGTACTCCGCGGCGAGCTTGCGCTGGGCGCTCTTGTCGGCCTCGGTGTCCGGGACCGGGTCGGCCTTGGGAGCCTTGACGAACTCCTGCGGGTCGATGCACGAGATGGGCGCCGAGTGGCCGACACCGCGGGGGTCGAAGCCCACGAAGTCGTACGCCTTGGAGGTGTTCACCCACAGCGGGGACTTGGTGGTGACGCGGCGCGGGAAGCGCATCCCGGAGCCGCCGGGGCCACCCGGGTTGTAGAGGAGCGCGCCCTGGCGCTCCTGCTTGGTGCCGGTGCTGACGGCGCGGTCGACCGCGAGGTCAATGGTCTTGCCGAACGGCTTGGCGTAGTCGAGCGGGACCTTGACCCAGCCGCACTGGATGGGGGCCGCGTAGCCCCAGTCGGCAGGACAGTCCTTCCACTCGATCCCGGTACGGGCGGCACGGGCGGCGGCCAGCTGGACGCCCAGCGCCTCCGGGAGCGGGGTGTTGTGACTGGAAGAGGCCGCAGCCGCCGGCGGGGCCAGCAGCAGGCTCGCGGCCAGCGCTCCGGTGATCAGAGTGGCAGCGCTCCCCAGCGCTGCAGTGCGTATCACGTGGTTGTTCCCCCTGCGTCGGACCCGGCCGGTAAGGGCCGGGTCGGTCGGGTTCGATCGGTCGATGCAGGTGGATCCTTTCGCTTGACCTGCACCTGGCAACAGAGCAAGGTCACGTTCTTTGCCAACCCGATAACCGGAAAGGCGTGTACCGCTGAGCGGTGTCCACTTCGTCCCAGGTTCGCTCCGCGCTCACCGGCCGTACGTCCGACACGCCGCGTCGAGCAGCTCCCGCAGCCGCAGCGCATCGGGCGCCAGAACTGTCACGAGGACGGCCGGACCGGCCAGTGGAGTGACCACGGCGAACTCCCCCAGCACCGCGGCGGCGGGCGCGGATGCGGCGAAGTCCGGGTCCACGACCAGGAGCTGACCCAGCGCCCGGTGTCCCGCGAGCCCTGCCGGACCGTCCCAACCACCGGGCGCACCCGGTCCGCAGGCGAGCTCCTGGTCCAGCAGCGGGCGCCCGCCCCGGGTGACGGCGAGGCGGCTGCGCAGCAGGCCGGGCCCCTCCCCCGTCCGGCCGAGCACCTGCTCCTCGCGCAGCACCAGCCGGGCCGCAGGAGCGAGTTCGACGCGGGTGTGCACCCGCAGGTCACTGCCGCGCACCGAGACCAGCGGCTCCGGCAGCCACCGCACCACCGAGTCCCCGGCCAGCGTCAGCCGTACGTCGTACCGCGCGGGCTCACCCGTGCGGCCGGGCAGGGCCAGGGTGGCCGCCGCCGAGGTCAGGGCCAACCGGGCCCCGGGACCGGCGGAGGCCTCCACCGTGAGGTGGTCACCGCCGAGCGGGGCGCTCATCGCACCGACCAGCACCACGCCGGCCTCCGCCTCCCTGCCCCGGGTGCGGCGCAGCGCGAGCGGCCCCTGCCCGGCCAGCAGCGGCAGGGCGGTACCGCCGCGTCCGTCGGCGACGGCCGCGATCTTGGCGGTGGCCCGTACGCCGGCCGGAGCCGGGGCGGGCGGTGCGACGGGGGGCGCACCGGTCGCCGTAGGACTCACCGGGCGGCCCAGGCCGCGATCCGCTCGCGCACCCACGCAGCCACCGGGGCGATGCCGTCCTCGGCGCGCAGGGACTGGAAGGCGACGGGGAGTTCACCGCGCTGTTCGGCTGCGTCGCGGGCCATCCGGTCCAGGTCGGAGCCCACGTACGGGGCGAGGTCGGTCTTGTTCACGACGAGCAGGTCGGCGGTGGTGACGCCGGGGCCGCCCTTGCGCGGGATGTCGTCGCCACCGGCCACGTCGATGACGAAGATCTGGGCGTCGACGAGGCCGCGGGAGAAGGTGGCGGTGAGGTTGTCGCCGCCCGACTCGACGAGGATCAGGTCGAGCGGGGCGATCTGCTGGAAGGCCTCTTCCAGCTCCTCCACCGCTTCCAGGTTGGCGGAGATGTCGTCGCGGATGGCGGTGTGCGGGCAGGCGCCGGTCTCCACGGCACTGATCCGCTCGGGCGGCAGGACGGCTTCGCGGAGCAGGAACTCCGCGTCCTCCCGCGTGTAGATGTCGTTGGTGACGACGGCCATGGACAGTTCGGCGCGCAGGGCGCGGCAGAGCGCGGCGACGGTGGCCGTCTTGCCGGAACCGACGGGTCCGCCGAGGCCGATGCGCAGGGCGCGACGCGAACCGTCCGCCCGTACCGGCTCGGCACTGTGGGTGTGGCGCTGGGGGAAGGTCACACCGTGGTCGAGGTGCATGGGGGGTCTCCTGTACTTCGTGGAGGGGGTCAGGACGCGAACAGCCGGACCGCCCAGTCGGCGTGGATCTCCGCTGCGATCTCCAGCAGCGGCGAGGAGGCCGCCGGCAGGGCGTCAGGGCCTTCCGACAGGGCCCGCCGGGCGGCGCGTACGGCCCGGTCGCAGACGACGTCGATCTCGGGAGCGAGCCGGGCCAGGACTCCGCTCGCCTCGAAGGGGTCCAGGCCGAGCAGCCGTACCGTCGCGCTCGCCGGCCCGCTGACGCCCTCGTACGCCGCCACGTGCGCGGCATCGAGCGGCCCGAGTCCGGCCGCCCTCGCGGTCACTCCGAGCACCACTGGCTGGTGCGCCCCGCGCGGGAAGGCGGCGGCCAGCGCTTCGAGTTCGGCGGCGGGCCAGGTGGCCCGGGCGGCCCTCAGCAACTGGCGGCCCTGCCGCCGCGCCGCGGTGCGCAGCGCGGGCGACGGGGTCCGGGCGTCGGCGGCGGCGTCGAGGGCCTCCGGGTCGAGCCCAAGGGCTGCGGCGGCTGCCAGTCCGGCGGCGACGAGCCCGGCCGTGTGGAGCCGGCCGCGGCAGAACTCCTGCAAGGTGGCGGCGTCGTGGATGCGACCCGCCTTGCAGGCGGCTTCGGCCCCGCCCGAGTGGGCGTGGCCGCCGGCGGGAAAGCGGCCGTCGGCGAGCACGAGCAGTGCGGCGCGGCTCACCGGAGTGCGCCCTTCGCAGGCGGCCACACCGCAAGGGGCCGGTTCAAAACAGGAAGTATCTCTGTGCCATGGGCAGTTCCACCGCGGGCGCGGGCTCCACGACCTCCCCGTCGATGGTGACGGTGAAGGTGTCCGCGTCGACCTCGACCCTCGGCATCGCGTCGTTGTTGCGCATGTCCGTCTTGCTCACCGTGCGGGTGCTCTCGATGGCCACGAACGGCTTGTCGAGCCCCAGCCGTTCGGGCAGTCCGTCGTCGAGTGCGGCGCGGGCGGTGAAGTTGACCGAGTTCAGCCCGGGGGCCCGGCCGCGGCTGCCGAACATCGGTCGGGGCAGCACCGGCTGCGGGGTGGGGATGGAGGCGTTCGCGTCGCCCATCTGGGCGTAGGCGATCTGGCCGCCCTTGATGACCAGCTCGGGCTTGACCCCGAAGAAGGCGGGCGTCCAGAGCACCAGGTCGGCGAGCTTGCCGGTCTCGATCGAGCCGATCTCGCGGGCGAGCCCCTGGGCGACGGCGGGGTTGACGGTGTACTTCGCGACGTAGCGGCGGACGCGCTGGTTGTCGGCGGGGCCGTCGCCGGCCAGGAAGCCGCGCCGCTTCTTCATCACGTGGGCCGTCTGCCAGGTGCGCATCACGACCTCGCCGACGCGGCCCATGGCCTGCGAGTCGGAGGAGATGATCGAGATGGCCCCGAGGTCGTGCAGGACGTCCTCGGCGGCGATGGTCGAGGGCCGGATCCGCGACTCGGCGAAGGCGAGGTCCTCGGGGACGGCCGGGTTGAGGTGGTGGCAGACCATCAGCATGTCGAGGTGTTCCTCGATCGTGTTGACGGTGTGCGGCCGGGTCGGGTTGGTGGAGCTGGGCAGGACGTTCGGCTCGGAGACCACGGTGATGATGTCGGGCGCGTGGCCGCCGCCCGCGCCCTCGGTGTGGTACGAGTGGATGGTCCGGCCTGCGATGGCGGCGAGGGTGTCTCCGACGAATCCGGCCTCGTTGAGGGTGTCGGTGTGGATGGCGACCTGGGCGCCGGTCTCGTCGGCCACGCTCAGGCAGGCGTCGATCACGGCGGGGGTGGCCCCCCAGTCCTCGTGGATCTTGAAGCCGAGTGCGCCGCCGCGCAGTTGGGAGTGCATGGCCTCGCGGGACATCGTGTTGCCCTTGCCGAGCAGGCCGATGTTGACGGGATAGGCCTCCAGCGCCGCGAACATCCGGGCCATGTGCCAGGGTCCGGGGGTGACGGTGGTGGCCTTGGTGCCCTCGGCGGGTCCGGTGCCGCCGCCGACGAGGGTGGTGATGCCGGAGGCGAGGGCCTCCTCGATGACGGTCGGGGAGATGAAGTGCACGTGGGCGTCGATGGCGCCGGCCGTGACGATCTTCCCGTTGCCCGCGATGATCTCGGTCTCGGGGCCGATGACGAGGGTGGGCTCCACCCCGTCCATGGTGTCGGGGTTGCCGGCCTTGCCGATCCCGCAGATCCGGCCGTCGCGGATGCCGACGTCGGCCTTGACGATGCCCCAGTGGTCGAGGACGACGACACCGGTGATGACCGTGTCGGGGGCCCCCTCGGCGCACGTGGTGCGGGCCTGCCCCATGGACTCGCGGATCACCTTGCCGCCGCCGAACACGGCTTCGTCGCCGGAACGTCCGGGTCCGCCGGCGAGGTCCTGCTCGATCTCGATGAAGAGGTCGGTGTCGGCCAGGCGGATCCGGTCACCGACGGTCGGCCCGAAGAGGTCGGCATACGTCCTGCGGTCGAGCTCAGCCATCGAGCGGCCCTCCGGTCTCCCCGCGCAGACCGGGTACGGTGCGCAGCCCGCGCAGCGGTACGAGTTCCACGGCGACCGGGATGCCCGGCTCGAAGCGTACGGCGGTGCCGGCGGCGATGTTGAGCCGGAGACCGCGGGCTGCCGGGCGGTCGAAGGCGAGGCCGGGGTTGGCTTCGGCGAAGTGGTAGTGGGATCCGACCTGCACGGGCCGGTCGGCGGCGTTGAGCACGGTGAGGCGGGTGACGGGGCGGCCCTCGTTGAGGCGCACCGGACCGTCCCCGTAGACGATTTCGCCGGGGATCATGCGGGTACTCCCCTTCAGACGATCGGGTCGTGGACGGTGACGAGCTTCGTGCCGTCCGGGAAGGTCGCTTCGACCTGGACGTCGTGGATCATCTCGGGGATCCCCTCCATCACTTCTGCACGGCTGAGCACGGTGCGGCCGGTGATCATGAGCTCCGCCACGGTCCGCCCGTCACGGGCCCCTTCGAGGATGTGCGAAGTGATCAGGGCCACCGCCTCGGGGTGGTTGAGCAGAACCCCGCGCGCCCTTCGCCTCTCGGCCACGTCGGCGGCCACGTGGATGAGCAGTCTCTCCTGCTCGTGCGGTGTCAGTTGCACTCGTATCACCAAGCTTCCAGGACAAGATCACGTTCGCGCCGAGCCGACCCTAGGTGCTTTCAACGCTTTGTTGACCTGCATGTATCCGAGCCAAGCGTGTCTTGCCTCATCGCAGGTAAAGGCTTTCCGTTCCGAGCACCGCTCCTTTGCCCGCTGATGGGTGATCATTGACGGTAGACCTCGGCCGCCACGCTAGGGGTCGCGTTTTTCCGCCGCGTTAACCCACGTTTCGGGAAGGCGCCCGGTTCGACTCCGGTGCCGCCCGCGGCCGGTTTCCGTATACGGCCCCCTTTTCCGCATACGGCCCCTTCCCCCGGCCACCGCCGGGCGGACCCGCCATGGAGGAGACGCATGTTCCTCAATCCCGTCCGCCACATCACCTTCGATGCCCTCGACCCCTACGGCGTCGCCGCGTTCTGGTCCGGTGTGACCGGCTTCCCGATCCACCCGGACGACGCGGAAGGTGACGACGAGATCCTGTTGGACGCGGGCCAGCCCGGTGTCCCGGGTCTGCTCTTCATCCGGGTACCGGAGTCCAAAACCGTGAAGAACCGCGTCCACTTGGATATCCAGCCGCCCACGGGAACCCGTGACGAGACCGTCGAGCGGCTGATCGGTCTCGGGGCGAGGCTGGTGGACGACCGCCGCCGGGAGGACGGAACCGGATGGGTGGTGCTCGCCGATCCGGAGGGCAACGAGCTGTGCATCGAGCGCGGCGCCGCGGAGCGCGGTCAGGGCTGAGCGGGGCTCAACAGCCGGTGGCGCGCCGCACCGGAGTCCCCGCGGGCCAGGGAAGGGCGATCCACACGGTCTTGCCGCCGTCCTCGGTGGGGCTGACCGAGAGCCGGCCACCCGCCTCCGCGGTGAGCCAGCGGATGATGACCATCCCCCGGCCGTTGTCCTGCTGGACGGCGGCCGGGAGGCGCCGGGGCCAACGCGGGTGGCTGTCGGTCACCCCGACGCGCAGCCACTCCCCGCGTTCGAGGCGGACGTCGACGGTGAAGGTGGGCGATTGCCCGAAGGTGTGCTGCACGGCGTTGGTGGCGAGTTCCGAGACGATCAGCCGGACGCTGTCGGCGGTGTCGGCCTCGTCGGACATTCCCCATTCGCAGAGCACCTCCGCCACGTAGCGGCGGGCAGCGGCGACCGAGGCGGGATCGCTCGGCAGAGTGATGGACGCTTCCTGGTGATCTGCCATGGCGACGATCCCTTTCCCACCGGGGCGAAACCGCCCCGGATACGTGCTGGACGCCAGAGTGCACCCATCTTCCTGCCGGTGCTGCCGTTCACCCAAGATATGCATATATCTGTCGCTCAATGCGGTGAACTCTGCTACGGAAGAGCGTATTTGGACGGCAGACTGGTGCGAGCTGTGCCGGTGGAAGGAGGCGGGTGTGCAGCACGGTCCCGCGGTGCGTCGGCGCAAACTCGGCGAGGAACTGCGCGCGCTGCGCGACCGGACCGGACTCACCAGTGGTGAGGCGGCCCGGATCGCGGGGTGGCACCAGTCGAAAATCAGCCGCATCGAAACCGGACGCAGTGGCGTCAAACCGGAGGACATCCACCTCCTCCTGGACGTCTACGGGGAGGTCGTGAGCCCCGAGCAGCGGGCCTTACTGGAGGCCCTGTTGGCCTCGGCGTCCGCCCCCGGGCCGGACGCCGACACCGGGAGGGGCCGCCAGTGGTGGCACGACTACCGCGGACTGCTACCGCAGGAGTACCGGGACTTCATCAGCCTCGAAGCGGGAGCCCGCTCCGCGCGCACCGTGGAACTCTCGGTAGTTCCGGGGCTGTTGCAGACCGCCGAGTACGCGAGGGCGGTGACCCGGGCCGCGCTGGGCGGCCTGCCGGAGCCGAAGGTCGATGCGCTGGTCGACGTACGGCTGGCGCGGCAGTCGGTACTGCGAGCCGATCCGCCGCTGGAGTTGAGCGCCGTACTGGACGAGGCGGTGCTGCGGCGGCAGATCGGGGGACCCGGGGTGATGGCGGCGCAGTTGCGACACCTGGTGCGAGTGGCACGGCTGCCCCAAGTGCGTTTGCAGGTATTGCCGTTCAGCGTGGGGGGTCATCTCGGCCTGACCGGACCGTTCGTCATCTTCTCATTTCCGGACATCGCCGATCTGGATGTGGTGGTACTCGACCATTTGACGAGTAGCCTCTATCTGGAGCGGAAGGAAGACCTCGAGGCGTACAGCGCCGCATTCCGCACCATCCAGGCGCACGCCCTCCCGCCCCAGGACTCGTCGGATCTCATCAGCTCACTCGCTGACGACGCGTAAGGAGGCACCCCCGTGTCCGCAACCCCCCTCACCACCAGCGGACTCCTGATCAGAGCGCGGTGGCGGCGGAGCAGCCGCAGCACCGGAATGAACAACTGCGTGGAAACGGCCGTCCTCGGCGGCGGCCTGCTCGCCGTCCGCGACTCCAAGCGGACGGCCGGCCCGGCCGTACTCTTCACCGGGCCGGCCTGGGACGGCTTCCTCGCATCCGTGAGGGCGGACGTGTCCGCGTGACGCCCTAGCGGGCCGTGGCTCCGGCCGGAGCGGTCCGCAGGATCGTCTCGACGGCCCGATCGATCTCGTCCCCCGTGAGATCGGCCCGCGCGGTCAGGCGGAGCCGGGAAATGCCGTCCGGCACGGACGGCGGCCGGAAGCACCCCACGGACAGACCTGCCTCGCGGCAGTCGGCGGCCCAGCGCAGTGCCGCCGAAGCCGACGGGGCTCGCACCGACACCACGGCCGCGTCCGGCCGGGCCGCGGTCAGGCCGGACGCGGTGAGCCGCCCGTACAGCCGGTCGGCCACCTCGCGGGCCCGGCCGGCACGCTCCGGTTCCCGCTCCAGCAGGCGCAGGCTCGCCAGCGCCGCTCCCACGGCGGCCGGCGCCAGCCCGGTGTCGAAGATGAAGGTCCGCGCCGTGTTGACGAGGTGGCGGATCACCTTGGCCGGGCCGAGCACGGCTCCCCCCTGGCTGCCCATCGACTTCGAGAGCGTGAGCGTGGCCACCACCCCGGGCGCGCCCGCGAGTCCCGCGGCGTGCAGGGCTCCCCGGCCGCCCTCCCCCAGCACGCCCAGCCCGTGGGCGTCGTCCACGAGCAGGGCCGCACCCTCCTCCCGGCAGGCGTCCGCGTACCCGGCGAGCGGGGCGGCGTCCCCGTCCACGGAGAACACCGAGTCGCTGACCAGCAGTGCGCGGCCCTCGTGCGTGGCGAGGGTCTTGCGCGCGGCCTCCGGGTCCGCGTGGGGGATCACGGCGGTCCCGGCGCGGGAGAGCCGGCAGCCGTCGACGATCGAGGCGTGGTTGCCGGCGTCGGAGACGACCAGGGTGCCCCGGTCGCTGAGCGCGGTGACGGCCGCCAGGTTGGCCGCGTACCCGGAGGACAGGACGAGCGCGGCCTCGAAACCGCAGAAGGTGGCCAGTTCCCGTTCGAGCTCCGCATGAAGCTCGGTCGTACCGGTCACCAGCCGCGATCCAGTGGCTCCCGCGCCCCACCGCTCGGCCGCCTCGCACGCGCCGCGCACGGTCTCGGGGTGCCGGGACAGACCGAGGTAGTCGTTGCTCGCGAGGTCCAGCAGCGTGGAGGACGCCGGGCGGGGGCGCAGCGTCCGGACGAGTCCGGCCTGCTCACGGGCCCGCTCCGCGTTGTCGATCCAGGCGAACACGTCAGCGGGATCGGGGCTGTGCTGGGGCATCGGCGGTTCCTCGCGTTTTGTCGGCTGTCCACAGGCGTGCCTGACCCTAACGGCCGCGACTTGAGTGCCAGGTGTGGTGATACACACACTCCGTTCCGGCCATGTTGTGCGATCTCTCCTTGGCCGGGAGTGGTCGTGTGGTCCAGGATCGGCGTCATGGACCTGCTGAACACCCTGGTGGACAAGGGGCTGCGGCGCGAGCTGCCGACCCGCGAAGAGGCGCTCGCCGTGCTGGCGACCTCTGACGACGAACTGCTCGACGTGGTGGCTGCGGCCGGCAAGGTGCGCCGCCAGTGGTTCGGGCGTCGGGTCAAGCTGAACTACCTGGTCAACCTGAAGTCCGGGCTCTGCCCGGAGGACTGCTCCTACTGCTCCCAGCGACTGGGGTCGAAGGCGGAGATCCTCAAGTACACGTGGCTCAAGCCGGAGGAGGCCTCCCAGGCCGCCGCGGCCGGGGTCGCGGGCGGCGCGAAGCGCGTGTGCCTGGTGGCGAGCGGGCGCGGCCCGACGGACCGTGACGTGGAGCGGGTCGGCAAGACGATCGAGGCGATCAAGGAGCAGAACGAGGGCGTCGAGGTCTGTGCCTGCCTCGGCCTGCTCTCCGACGGCCAGGCCGAGCGCCTGAAGGACGCGGGTGCCGACGCGTACAACCACAACCTCAACACCTCCGAGGCGACGTACGGCCAGATCACCAAGACCCACACCTACGCGGACCGGGTCGACACCGTGCAGAAGGCCCACGCGGCGGGACTGTCCGCCTGCTCCGGCCTGATCGCGGGCATGGGCGAGAGCGACGAGGACCTGGTCGACGTCGTCTACTCGCTGCGCGAGTTGGACCCCGACTCGGTGCCGGTCAACTTCCTGATCCCGTTCGAGGGCACCCCGCTGGCCAAGGAGTGGAACCTCACCCCGCAGCGCTGCCTGCGGATCCTGGCGATGGTGAGGTTCGTCTGCCCCGACATCGAGGTCCGGCTCGCCGGCGGGCGCGAGGTGCACCTGCGCACCATGCAGCCGCTGGCCCTGCACCTGGTCAACTCGATCTTCCTCGGCGACTACCTCACCAGTGAGGGCCAGGCCGGCCAGGCCGACCTCGACATGATCGCGGACGCCGGCTTCGAGGTGGAGGGCGCGGGTACGACGACCCTGCCCGCGCACCGCTCGGACGCGGCGGCCACGGCGGCCACGGGCGCGGCGGCCCACGGGCCGTGCGGCTCCTCGGCGGCGGACGCGGGCTGCGGCTCGGCGTGCGGGGGCTGCTCGGGCCACGAACACGAGGCCGCAACCGCCCAGGCGCAGGCGCAGGCGCAGGCGCAGGCGGGCGAGGTGCGCTCGGACCTGGTGGCGGTCCGTCGTCGGGGCGCGGGAACGGACCTCGCCCCCAATGCCTGACCTGCACCACTCGCTGCCGGCCACCGAGCTCCTCGCGCTGGACCGGCAGCACGTCTGGCACCCGTACGGTCCGATGCCCGGGCGGCAGGAGCCGCTGGTCGTCTCCTCCGCCTCGGGCGTCCGGCTGCGGCTGGCCGAGCCCGCGCAGGGGCAGGCGGAGCTGGTCGACGGCATGTCGTCCTGGTGGTCGGCGATCCACGGGTACAACCACCCGGCGCTGAACGAGGCCGCGACCGAGCAACTCGGCCGTATGTCACACGTGATGTTCGGCGGGCTCACCCACGAGCCCGCCGTCCGCCTGGCCGCCCGACTGGTCGAGATCACCCCGCCCGGCCTGGAGCACGTCTTCCTCGCCGACTCCGGCTCGGTCTCCGTCGAGGTCGCCGTCAAGATGTGCCTCCAGTACTGGCGCTCCATCGGGCGACCCGGCAAGACCAGGCTCCTCACCTGGCGCGGCGGCTACCACGGGGACACCTGGACGCCGATGGGCGTCTGCGACCCCGAGGGCGGCATGCACGAACTCTGGTCGGGCATCCTCCCGCGCCAGGTGTTCGCCGACGTCCCGCCGAGCGGCTTCGACGCGCCCGTGGACCCGGCGTACGTGGACCACCTGCGCTCCCTGGTCTCCGCGCACGCGGACGAACTGGCCGCGGTGATCGTGGAACCGGTGGTCCAGGGCGCGGGGGGCATGCGCTTCCATCACCCCGGCTACCTGCGGGCGCTGCGCGAACTGTGCGACGAGTACGACGTCCTGCTCGTCCTGGACGAGATCGCGACGGGCTTCGGCCGCACCGGCGCCCTGTTCGCGGCGGACCACGCCGGGATCACGCCGGACGTGATGTGCCTGGGCAAGTCCCTGACCGGCGGCTACCTCACCCTGGCGGCCACCCTCTGCACGGAGCGGATCGCAGCCGGGATCTCGCAGGGCGAGGTACCTGTGCTGGCCCACGGACCGACCTTCATGGGCAACCCGCTCGCCACCGCCGTGGCACTGGCCTCGATCGACCTGCTCCTCGGCCAGGACTGGCAGGGCGAGGTCAAGCGCATCGAGGCGGGCCTCCTGGAGGGCCTGGCACCGGCGCGGGACCTGCCCGGTGTCCGGGACGTACGCGTCCTGGGCGCCATCGGCGTGGTCCAACTGACCCACCCGGTGGACATGGCGGCGGCGACGCGGGCAGCGGTCCGGGAGGGCGTCTGGCTGCGCCCGTTCCGGGACCTGGTCTACACGATGCCGCCGTTCGTCACGGGTGACGCCGACGTGGCCCGCATCTGCCGCGCGGTGTGCGCGGCGGCGGCGGAGGCCTGACATGACCGTACTCATGGTCTCGGGCACCGGCACGGAGATCGGCAAGACGGTGGTCACCTCGGCGATCGCGGCGGCCGCGGTGGCGTCGGGCCGCTCGGTGGCCGTCCTCAAGCCCGCGCAGACGGGCGTGGACGCGACGGAACCGGGCGACGCGGCGGAAGCGGCCCGCCTGGCGGGCCCCACCGTCACGGCCGTCGAACTGGCCCGCTACCCGGAGCCGTTGGCCCCTGACACGGCGGCCCGCCGCTCGGGCCTGCCCACGGTCTCACCGACCGCCGTCGCGGAAGCCGCGAGCCGGCTCGCCCGGTCCCACGACCTGGTCCTGGTGGAGGGCGCGGGCGGCCTCCTGGTCCGCTTCGACGAAGCGGGCCACACCCTGGCCGACGCGGCCCGCCTGCTGGACGCACCGGTCCTGGTGGTCGCTCCGGCAGCCCTCGGGACACTGAACTCCACGACCCTGACGGCGGAGGCCCTGCGGGCCCGGGGGGTGGAGGCCCTGGGCGTGGTCATCGGCAGCTGGCCGGCGGAGCCGGACCTGGCCTCCCGCTGCAACCTGGCGGACCTGCCCTCGTCCGCCGGAATACCCCTGCTGGGCGCGATCCCGGAAGCCTCGGGGTCCCTCCTTCCGGAATCCTTCCGCAAGGCGGCGCCCAGTTGGCTGGCCCCGTCCCTGTCGGGGACCTGGTGCCCGGATTCCTTCCTACGGCGCTGGCCCGCCTGACGCACGGGAACGGCTGCACGGCCCCGGCGGCGGAAGCGGAAGTCGCCGCCGGGCCGGGCCGTCCCCGTGGGGGTGAGCCCCCGACGAGGCACCGCACGAGACGGGACGGGACGGCACCGCACTAGACGGGACCGCACCGCACCGCACCGCACCGGGGATGCATCGGCCCGACGCGGGGAGACTGACGGTATGCGTACGCGTACGTCGTCCGGGAGGCCCCCATGCCGCTGCGCCACCCCGCAAGCCCCCGCCCGCACCCCCTATTCGCCCGCGTCTACGCCCGCGCCAGCACGCTGGCGGAGCGGCAACCCGCCCTCCCCGCCCTCCGCCGGGAGCTCCTCCACGGCGTGACCGGCCGGGTGATCGAGATCGGCGCGGGCAACGGGCTGAACTTCGCCCACTACCCCCGCGCGGTCTCCGAAGTGGTCGCCGTGGAACCGGAACGCAGCCTGCGCAGGCTCGCGACCGACGCCGCCCTCCGCTCCGAGGTCCCCGTCGACGTGGTGCCCGGCTTCGCCGAGGCCCTCCCCGTCAAGAGCGAGGCCTTCGACGCCGCCGTCGCCTGCCTCGTGCTGTGCTCCGTGCGGGACCTGCCCCGCTCGCTCGCGGAGCTGCACCGCGTGCTGCGCCCCGACGCCGAGCTCCGCTTCTTCGAGCACGGTCGCGCGCCCACCCCTGCCATGGCGGCTTTCCAGCGGACGTTGGACCGGACCGTGTGGCCCCACCTCTTCGGCGGGTGCCACACCTTCCGGGACCCCGTCGCCGCGATCAGGGCCGCAGGTTTCCGGAGCGTCTCGTACCGCACTTTCCGGCTGCCCGAGAGCGGACCGGCGTTCCCCACCTCGTACTGCGTGATCGGCTCGGCCCGCCGCGCTCCCGGATAGGTCTCAGCCCCCCAGCGGTTTGACCCAGCGCGTCCAATGGTGCTCGGGGTGGTACCCGGCGGCGTCCCACGCGCCGTGCGCCCGCTCGTTCCGGTTGAGGACCATCGCGTCCGCACGCCGCCCACCGAGTGCCACGAAACGTTCCTCCGCAGCCGCCAGCAACGCCGACCCGATGCCCTGACGGCGGTGTGCCGGGTGGACCGCGAGCCGGTAGAGGTGGCAGCGCCAGCCGTCGAACCCGGCGATCACGGTCCCGACGAGCTCGCCGTCGCGCCGGGCGAGGAGCAGCGCGTGCGGATCGCGGGCGAGGAGCTGCTCGACCCCGGCCGGGTCGTCGCTGATACTCGTCCCCTCGGCAGCGGTCGTCCAGAAGTCCAGCACGGTGGTGAGGTCGCAGGCCGACGCAGGACCGACGTGAAGATCGTTCATGCCCGGATCCCACCATCCGGGCGCGTTCCGCCAAAAGGATGATCCGCGCCCTTTGCTCTTCCTTTACCATGTGGATAGTAGTTCCCATCGGACCGTTCCCAGCAGTGAAAGGTGTGAGCCTCCGCCCATGGGCGAGCCCCCGAGTACTCGACACCGCGCGATCCCCCGCCTCCTGGCCGATCATGGGACGGAGGTGACCGTTCGATGACCGAAGTGCTCCTACTCGTCGTGGCGCTGCTGCTCTGTGTTGCCTGTGGAGCCTTCGTTGCGGCTGAGTTCTCGCTGACCACGGTCGAGCGCAGCGAGCTCGAACGAGCGGTCGAGCGCGGTGAGCGCGGGGCCGAGAGCGCCTTGACGGCCGTCCGCAGTCTGACGTTCCAGCTCTCCGGTGCCCAGCTCGGCATCACCGCGACCGGCCTGGTCATCGGCATGATCTCCAAGCCCTCGATCGCCGCTCTGCTCCAGGGTCCCTTCGAGGCGATGGGGCTGTCGGCCGGAGCGGCCTCCTCCACCGCCCTGGTCCTGGGTACCGCGCTGTCGACCGTCGTCCTGATGGTCGTCGGCGAGCTGGTGCCGAAGAACTGGGCGATCTCCTCCCCGCTGGCCGTCGCCAAGCGGGTCGCCTCGATGCAACGGCTGTTCAGCCGGGCCTTCCGGCCGTTCATCAGCCACCTGAACAGCACGGCGAACCACATGGTGCGACGGTTCGGCATGGAGCCCGCCGAGGAACTGGCCTCCGCACGCACCCCGCAGGAGCTGGTGGCGCTGGCCCGGCACTCCGCCAAGGCGGGTGCACTGGAGAAGGACACCGCTGAGCGGTTCATGCGAACCCTGAACCTGGCCGACCTGACGGCCGAGAACGTCATGACACCGCGGGTCCAGGTGACCGCACTCGACGTGCAGACCACCGCAGAGGACGTGGCGAACGCGACGCTCGCGACCGGCCTGTCGCGCTTCCCCGTCTACCGGGGCAGCCTCGACACCGTCGTCGGCACGGTCCACGTCAAGGACGTGCTGGCACTGCCCGCCGAGGAACGTCACCGCCGCTCCGTCTCCCAACTGCTGCGCGAGCCGCTGCTCGTACCGGAGTCGCTGACCGTGGACCGACTGCTGGACCTGCTGTCCGGCAAGCAGACGATGGCCGTGGTGATCGACGAGTACGGCGGCACGGCCGGCGTGGTGACCCTGGAAGACATCGTCGAGGAAGTCGTCGGCGAGGTGCGCGACGAGCACGACCCGCACGAGACCCCGGACCTGGCCCCGGCGGGTACGGACGCCTCCGGGCGCCGGCTCTACTCCGCCGACGGTGCCGCGCGCACCGACCAGCTGGAACGGATCGGCCTGCGCGTACCGGACGGCCCGTACGAGACCCTCGCCGGGCTGATAGCGACCGAGCTGGGCCGGATCCCGGCCGTCGGCGACAGCATGGAGCTGGGTGGTTGGCGGATCGACGTGGTGGACGCCAGCGGACGACGGGCGGCGC
The DNA here is from genome assembly GCF_040612395.1 of Streptomyces sp. NPDC006430. Classification (NCBI taxonomy): domain Bacteria; kingdom Bacillati; phylum Actinomycetota; class Actinomycetes; order Kitasatosporales; family Streptomycetaceae; genus Streptomyces; species Streptomyces sp. NPDC006430. The sequence continues at coordinate 81,096 of NZ_JBEXQA010000001.1, read as the reverse complement.
GGGTGCTGCTGCACGCGCCGGCCGAACCGTCGCAGGGCGAGGGCGGGGAGGCAGCCCGATGACGCTGGTCCAATTGCTGATCGGCCTGGCGACCCTGGTCGTGAACGCCTTCTTCGTCGGCGCGGAGTTCGCACTGATCTCGGTCCGGCGCAGCCAGATCGAGCCGTACGCCGAACGGGGCGATCGGCGGGGCCGCTCCGTGCTGTGGGGGCTGGAGCACGTGTCGGCGCTGATGGCGGCGGCGCAGCTGGGCATCACGCTGTGCACGCTGGTCCTGGGCGTGGTGGCCGAACCGGCCATCGCACATCTCCTGACCCCGCTGTTCGACCTCTTCGGAGTGCCCGCCGGGCTGACGCACGCGATCTCCTTCGCCGTGGCGCTGGCCCTGGCGACGTACCTGCACATGCTCTTCGGCGAGATGCTGCCGAAGAACGTGGCGTTGTCCGAGCCCGTGCGCACCGCACTGCTCCTGGGCCCCCCGCTGGTGACCCTGACCCGGGCCCTGAAGCCGGTGATCTTCATGATCAACGCCTTCGCCAGTGCCCTGCTGCGGCTGCTGCGGGTGGAGGTGAAGGACGAGGTCTCCGCGACCTTCACGGACGACGAGCTGGCACGGATCGTCAAGGACTCCAGCGAGGCGGGGCTGATCGACGGCCGGGCGAGCGAGCGGCTGCACGACGCCCTGGAGCTGGGCAGGCGGCCCGTGAAGGACGTGGTGCTGCCGTCGGACCGGGTCGTGGTGGCCCAGGAGGGCATCACCCCGGCGGGGCTCGAACGACTGTCGGCCGCGTCGGGGTACTCCCGCTTCCCCGTGATCGACGCACAGCACAGGATCCTCGGCTACCTGCACGTCAAGGACGCCCTGGATGCGGACGGGCCCGAGCGGACCCAGCCGTTCCCGGTGTCCGCGCTGCGGGCGATCGCCCAGGTGCGGGCGGAGACCCCGCTGGACGACGTGCTGACGGCGATGCGGCGCAGTCGGACGCACCTGGCGGCGGTGCTCGGCCCGGATGCGGCGATGACGGGCCTGGTGACGATGGAGGACGTGCTGCGCGAACTCTTCGGGAGGCCGGCCTCCACCTGACGCGCCCGCCCCGGGAAGGGTCCCGGCCCCGCAGGGTCGGGGTACCGCGCGGTAACATCGCTCCGCCATGGAGATGAATGCGACCTACACCAGTTTCGTCGCGGTCGGCGACTCCTTCACCGAAGGAATGTCCGATCTGCTGCCGGACGGCTCCTACCGGGGCTGGGCCGACCTGCTGGCCGCCCGCCTCGCGGCGCGAGAGCCCGGCTTCCGGTATGCGAACCTCGCCGTCCGCGGAAAGCTGATCGGCCAGATCGCCGCGGACCAGGCCCCGGTGGCGGCGTCGATGCGCGCCGACATCGTGACGCTGGTGGGCGGCCTGAACGACGCCCTGCGCCCCAAGGTGGACATGGGGCGGGTACGCGGCCACCTGGAAGAGTCCGTCGCACTGCTGGCCCCTTCCTGCAAGACGCTGGTGCTGATGCGCTCGCCGGGGCGCAACGGACCGGTGATGGAGCGCTTCCGGCCGCGCATGGAGGAACTCTTCGCCATCATCGAGGAGCTCTCCGCACGGCACGGAGCTCTCGTGGTGGACCTGTACGGGGCCGCCGTACTCGGCGACCCCCGCATGTGGGACGTGGACCGGCTGCACCTGACCGCCGAGGGCCACCGCCGGGTGGCGGAGGCGGTCTGGCAGGCACTGGGCCTGCCGCCCGAGCAGGACTGGCGAACCGAGCTTCCGCCCGCGGTGGCACCGGGCTGGGCCGTGCGCCGCTCCCAGGACCTGAGCTTCGCGCGGCAGCACCTGCTGCCCTGGGTCGGCCGCCGTCTGACGGGCCGCTCGTCCGGGGACGGCCGACCGGCCAAGCGCCCGGAGCTGCTCCCGTACGAGGCCGCTTCGGGCGAGCGGCTCTCGTAGCAAGGCACAATCTGGGGCGGGGTCCCTACCTGCGTAAACGCACAGCGGCGGCACAAGTAGAATCCCTACACGTGACAGCCAAGCCCCGCATCCCCAATGTCCTGGCCGGCCGCTACGCCTCCGCGGAGCTCGCCGTCCTGTGGTCCCCCGAGTACAAGGTGACGCTGGAGCGGCGGCTGTGGCTCGCCGTGCTGCGCGCCCAGAAGGACCTCGGCATCGAGGTCCCGGACGCCGCCCTCGCCGACTACGAGCGCGTCTTGGAGACCGTCGACCTCGCCTCCATCGCCGAGCGCGAGAAGGTCACCCGGCACGACGTGAAGGCCCGGATCGAGGAGTTCAACGCCCTCGCCGGCCACGAGCACGTCCACAAGGGCATGACCTCCCGCGACCTGACCGAGAACGTCGAGCAGCTGCAGATCCGGCTCTCCCTGGAGCTGGCCCGCGACCGCACCGTGGCCGTGCTCGCCCGCCTCGGCAAGCTGGCCGGCGAGCACGCCGAGCTGGTCATGGCCGGCCGCTCCCACAACGTCGCCGCGCAGGCGACGACCCTGGGCAAGCGCTTCGCCACCGCGGCCGACGAACTGCTGGTCGCGTACGACCGCCTGGAGAACCTGCTCGGCCGCTACCCGCTGCGCGGGATCAAGGGCCCGGTCGGCACCGCCCAGGACATGCTCGACCTGCTGGGCGGGGACGCCGCCAAGCTCGCCGAGCTGGAGCAGCGGATCGCCGCCCACCTCGGCTTCGCCCAGGCCTTCACCTCGGTCGGCCAGGTCTACCCGCGCTCGCTCGACTACGACGTGGTCACCGCCCTGGTGCAGCTGGCCGCCGCCCCCTCGTCCATCGCGAAGACGATCCGCCTGATGGCCGGCCACGAGCTGGTCACCGAGGGCTTCAAGCCCGGCCAGGTCGGCTCCTCTGCGATGCCGCACAAGATGAACACCCGCTCCTGCGAGCGCGTCAACGGCCTGATGGTCATCCTGCGCGGCTATGCCTCGATGACCGGCGAGCTCGCCGGCGACCAGTGGAACGAGGGCGACGTCTCCTGTTCCGTGGTCCGCCGGGTGGCCCTGCCCGACGCGTTCTTCGCCTTCGACGGCCTGCTGGAGACCTTCCTGACGGTCCTCGACGAGTTCGGCGCCTTCCCTGCGGTCGTGGCCCGCGAGCTGGACCGCTACCTGCCGTTCCTCGCGACCACCAAGGTCCTGATGGGCGCGGTGCGGGCCGGTGTCGGTCGCGAGGCCGCCCACGAGGTCATCAAGGAGCACGCGGTGGCCTCCGCGCTCGCCATGCGCGAGCAGGGCGCCGAGCGCAACGAACTGCTCGACAAGCTGGCCGCCGACGAGCGGATGCCCCTGGACCGGGCGCAGCTCGACGCACTGATGGCCGACAAGCTGTCCTTCACGGGCGCCGCCGGTGACCAGGTCGCCGTCGTCGTCTCCCGCATCGAGGACATCGCCAAGCAGCACCCGGAGGCCGCCGGGTACACGCCGGGGTCGATCCTCTGACCCCCGACGAGCTGAGCGCCGCCCGCGACCACGTCCTCCCGGACGTGGTCGCGGGCGGTCTGCGTGTGCTGTTCTGCGGGATCAATCCGGGCCTCCTCTCCGCTGCTACGGGCCATCACTTCGCCCGCCCCGGCAACCGCTTCTGGCCCGTCCTACACCTGTCCGGCTTCACCCCGCGCCGCATGGATCCGGCGGAACAGGAAGAGTTGCTGACCTACCGGCTCGGCATCACCAACGTCGTCGCCCGTGCCACGGCCCGGGCCGACGAGCTGAGCGCCGAGGAGTTCCGCGAGGGCGGCCGGATACTGACGGCCAAGGTGGAACGGCTGCGCCCGCAGTGGCTGGCGGTTGTCGGGATCACCGCCTACCGCACCGCCTTCGGCGAGCGAAAGGCGCAGATCGGCCCCCAGGACCGGACCATCGGCTCCACCCGCATCTGGGCGCTCCCGAACCCCAGCGGTCTCAACGCCCACTGGACCGCCGAGACCATGGCCCAGGAATTCGCCCGCCTCCGCGCCGCCGCCGAGTTGGCTCCCGAGGCCACTCCCTAAGCCTAGGGCGGGTCGATCACGGTCACCGCAGCCATCAGCTGCGGCGAGTGGTCGGCCCCCCACCGGGCCTCGTAGACAGCGATCCAGCGGTCTTCGGCTCGCCAAAGGTGCAGGTGGTCGGCGGTGCCGCCGATCTCCCGCCACGGCTGGGGCATCTCTTCCGCCTCCGCGCGCAGCTTCAGGCTGTGGAGGGTGAACACGTCCGGTCTGCCCCAGCGCTCCTGAAGCCGGTGGATCAGTGCCTCGTACTCGGCGGACACCTGGTCCTCGTACGCCACTCGGTCGGCCGCGTCCTCGTCCCCGTACCACCGGCTCCCGCCCAGCTCCGCGAGGTGGTAGCCGGGCCCGCTGGTGCCCACTTCGGACCTCCCCCAGACCTCGGGGAAGTCACGCGCTCGGAGCCGGTCGATCGTGTCGAGATGCTCTGCCGTGGTCATGCCGTCAGTATCCCGGCGACCACTGACAACTGGCTCGGCGTCACGCGTCGCGCCGGCGCACCGCTATCCAGCCGCAGATCAGTGCAGCCGTCGCCCACAGGGCCGTCACACCCAGCCCGGTCCAGGGGCCGAGGTCGCCGGGCATCTCCAGGCGCATCACCAGCTGACCGGCCCGGTCCGGCAGGAACTGGGCCACGCCTCCTGCTGTCGCCCCGATGACGAACGACACCATCAGCACGAAGGGTATGAGCAAGCTCAGGACGGCTGTTGCGCTGCGCAGCACCGCAGTCAGTCCGGCCGCGAACAATGCCATGAGCATGAGGTACAGGCCGCTACCGAAGACGGCCCGGAAGGTCCCGGGACTGCCCAGTTCGATGGCGTACGGCCCCATGAACGCCTGGCCCGCGACGAAGGTGACGAGACCGGTGATCTGCCCCATCAGCAAGGCGAGTCCGCCGACCATCGCGATCTTCGACAGGTAGAACCGGGTGCGGTCGGGCACCGCAGTCAGGGACGTGCGCAGCGCGCCGTTGTGGAATTCCGACGACAGCGCCGTCGCGCCGAAGGCGATGGCGGCGACCTGCCCGAAGTTGATGCCGTAGAACGCGGCGAGGAGCGGGTCATCGCCCATGCTGCCGGCTTCGGCCCGGCCGATCGCGGCAGCCGTCAGCGTCTGGATCCCGGCGGTCGCGACGAGGATGGCTATCAGCGCCCCGAAGGTACCCCGCAGGGACCTTATCTTGATCCATTCCGAGTGGAGGACGGGGACGGTGGGCAGAGCGGTGCTCATGGCGAAGTCTCCTGTGAGGGTGGAAGTGAGTCAGCGGGTCGCAGTGAACTGGGCGTGCTCGGAGGTGAGTTCCAGATAGGCCTGTTCCAATGAGGCTCGCTCGTCGGAGAGTTCGAGCACGGGAATGCCCTCCCGGGCAGCCAAATCGCCGAGTTGCTCGGCCTGTATGCCGTCAACGGTCCAGCGCCCGTCCTCGGCGGACACCATCTCGAAGCCGTCCCCGGCCAGGGCCGACCGCATCCGGATCGGGTCGGAGGTACGCAGCCGCACCCTGGGCGTACTGCGGGCGTCGATGAACTCCTCCACCGAGGTGTCGGCCAGTAGCTTCCCCCGGCCCAGCACGACCAGGTGGTCGGCGAGCGCCGCGGTCTCGGACATCAGATGGCTGGATACCAGGACCGTGCGCCCTTCGGCGGCCAGGTCGCGCATCAGCTCACGGATCCAGATGATGCCCTCGGGGTCGAGACCGTTGGTCGGCTCGTCCAGCAGGAGCACGCCGGGGTCGCCCAGCAGGGCGGCGGCTATGCCGAGGCGCTGGCGCATGCCGAGCGAGAAGGTCTTGATCCGCCGCTTGGCGGCCGAGGCTATCCCTGCCTGTTCCAGCACCTCTTCCACCCGGCGCGTCGGGATGCGGTTGCCTGCAGCGAGAAACCGGAGGTGGTCCCGGGCGGTACGCCCGCCATGGGCCGACTGTGCGTCCAGGAGGGCGCCGACCCGATGGAGCGGGTCGGGAAGGTCGGTGAAGCGCGATCCGTCGATGGTGGCCGTCCCGGACGTGACCCGGTCAAGGCCCAGCAGCAGGCGCATCGTCGTGGACTTCCCGGCGCCGTTCGGGCCGAGGAACCCCGTGACCCGCCCGGGCAGGACATCAAAGGTGAGGCGGTCCACGGCCCGGGTACGGCCGTATTCCTTCGTCAGTTCTCGGATCTCGATGCTGTTCATGGCTCAAGATTCGCCGGACGCCCCACCCTCTTCCCTCCCCCGTGCGAGGGTGCCGTCTCCCCCACGTGGGGGAGACGGCCGTGGGGCGGGCGCTGCCACCATGGAGACATGTACCGACTGCTCCGAGCTCCGTTCCAACCGGTGACCTACTCACGCTGGGTGCATCTGTGTGTGCCCGTGCTGATGCTGGCCGTCTGGATGTTCATAGAGCCGGAGGCTCCGTGGGTACCGCTGCTGATCGTCATACCGCTGGGACTGATGCCCTGGATGCGACTGGCCGAGGGACTGCAGGCACAATTCCTCCTCACCCCGCACGACCAGGACTCCGCCGATGGTGGTATCACCACGGTCAAATCCACACGGTGGAGCGACCGGTGGCGGACCCTCCTGTGGTTGGAGATACGGCTCGCCGTCTCGATCGCCGCCCTGTTCGCGACGGTGTGGTTGCCGGTCATCACCGTCGAGCTCGTTGCGACCGCGCTCGGGAAGCCCGGCGGTACGGACGTCACGTTGCCCTTCGCTCCCCCGCCCTGGGCGGCCGCGCTGCTCGCGCCGTTGCCGTTGGTCCTGCTCATCGTCATCGTCGTGCTGCTCGGCGAGCTGATCACCACGATCGCCCGCCGGCTGCTGGGGCCTTCGGCCGGTGAGCGGGTGAGTGCGCTGGAGGCCCGCACCGAGCAGTTGCTGGAGCGGACCCGTATCGCCCGGGAGCTGCACGATACGATCGGGCACGCGCTGACGGTGGCCGTGGTGCAGGCGGGGGCGGCGCGGGCCGCCGCCGACCCGGAGTTCACCGAACGGGCGCTGAGCGCGATCGAGGACACGGGCCGCGCTGCCTTGGAGGACCTGGAACGCGTGCTGCTCGTGCTGCGCGAGTCGACGCAATCGCCTTCGCAACGACCGACGTTGGCTGAGGCGGACAGGTTGTTGGAGTCGGCTCGGGCCTCCGGCTCCGCCGTGGACGCACAACTGACCGGACCCCTGGAGCAGTTGCCCGGGCCGGTAGCCCGGGAGGGGTACCGGATCCTGCAAGAGGCGCTCACCAACGTGCTGCGGCACTGCGGTCCGGTGCCCGTCAAAGTCCGCGTGGAGATGGCCGTAGGGAGGCTGGACCTGGAGGTGACGAACCCGTTGCCGGAGCGTCCCAACGTCATGGCGGGCGGTGGGAGCGGGCTGCGCGGGATGCGGGAGCGGGCCGCGCTACTCGGCGGAGAGGCCGAGACCGGGCCGTTCGAGGGCAGTTGGAGAGTGCGCGCGCGACTTCCGCTGGAGCGAATACGCTGACCGGATGCCGGTTACCGTACTGCTCGTCGATGACGAACCCCTGGTGCGCGCGGGTTTGCGTGCCGTTCTGGATGCCCAGCCCGACATCGAAGTGGTGGGTGAGGCGGCCGACGGCGCCTCGGTCGTCCCGCTCGTGCGGCAGCTGAGGCCGGACGTCGTCGCCATGGACGTGCGGATGCCGTTGCTCGACGGGATCGAGGCGACCCGGGCCGTGCTGCGGACCGTGGACTCCCCGCCGAAGATCCTGGTGGTGACCACGTTCGAGAACGACGAGTACGTCTACCAGGCACTGCGGGCCGGGGCGGACGGGTTCCTACTGAAACGGGCCCGCCCTGCCGAGATCGTGCACGCGGTGCGGTTGGTGGCGGAGGGGGAGACCCTGCTGTTCCCCGCGGCCGTGCGGGCCTTGGCCGCGGAGTACGGGAACCGGCAGGCGCGGGCGGTGCTGGAGCGGGCCGCGCTGACCGAGCGGGAGGAGGCGGTACTGCGGCTGATGACGCGAGGGTTGACCAACGTCGAGATCGCCCGCGAGTTGATCGTCGGCACGGAGACGGTGAAGTCACACGTGAGCGCGATTCTGGGCAAGCTGGGGGCACGCGACCGGACCCAGGCCGTCATCACGGCGTACGAGTCGGGATTCGTCACCCCAGCCTGAGAGGAGCGGCAGGTTCCGGCCGATGGGGGGCTGGTTCTCGCCGCAGCACCTGGGGCGCAGTACGATCCGGCAGACAAGCTCGCTAGCTGGGAGGACACACGTTGGGGCAGCTGACCGGCGGGGACCCCTCTCTGCTCCGGCGGATCAACTCGGCCGTGGTGCTGCGCGCACTGCGCGCGGCCGAATCTCCGACGCTCACCGACCTCACCCGGGTGACGGGGCTGTCCCGGCCGACCGTAGAAGGCGTGGTCGAGGGACTGATCGGGACCGGGCTCGTCGTCGAGGCCGGCGCGGAGGAGGGGGCACGCCGCCAAGGCCGACCGGCCAGGCGCTACCGCTTCCGGGCGGAGGCGGGCCACCTCCTCGGCATCGAGATCGGCTCGCACCGGATCGCCGTGCTGCTGTCCGGGCTGGACGGGCGGGTGATCGGCGCCGGTACCAAGGATGTCGCCGAGACGGCGTCCGCCGACGAGCGGCTGGAGCGGGTGCGGGCAGCGGTGGCCGATCTGCTGCGACGGGCCGGCGTACCGCGCGACTCCCTGCGGGCGGTCGGGGTCGGTAGCCCCGGGATCGTGGAGGCGGACGGCACCGTTCGCCTCGGTACCGCCCTGCCCGGCTGGACCGGTCTACCGCTCGGTGAGCGGCTGCGGCGTTCGTTCCGCTGCCCGGTGCAGGTGGAGAACGACGCCAACGCCGCCGCGGTCGCCGAGCACTGGAAGGGCGCTGCGCAGGACACCGACGACATCGTGTTCGTGATGGCGGGGCTCAGTCCGGGAGCCGGTTCACTGATCGGCGGCAGATTGCACCGCGGATTCGGCGGGGCGGCGGGTGAGATCGGTGCCCTGCACCTGCTGGGCCGTGAGGTCACGCCCGAGAAGCTGCTGTCCACGACCGGCGAACCGCTCCACCCCCTGGACGAGCAGGCGGTGGCCGAGGTCTTCGCGATGGCCAAACGGGGCGACGAGCGGGCCGTGGCCGCGGTGGAGCGATTCATCCAACGGCTCGTGCACGACGTCGCGGCGCTGGTCCTGGCCATGGATCCGGAGCTGGTCGTGGTAGGCGGTTGGGCAGCCGGTCTGAACGGGGTCCTGGATCCGCTGCGGCGCGAGCTGGAACGCTACTGCCTGCGTCCTCCGCGGGTGGCCCAGTCCCTGCTCGGCGAGGCCGCGGTGGCCACCGGAGCCCTGAGGCTGGCGCTGGACCACGTGGAGGAGGAACTCTTCGCCGTGGAGAAGACGGTGACGACCCGCCGCCGCTGACCCCACGCCCGGCGAGCCGCGCACAGCGCCACCGCAGGCATCAGCCGTCACGGACCGGAGACCAGAAGAGCCCGGCCCGGCCGGCGAGTGCCGGGGTGGGGGCGGGCCTGTCTGGTGCGGAGCGACCGCGAGGATCAGGAGGCGACGCGGGCTTCGTGGGTGATCTCCACGTCACCCGAGTCACCGAAGGTCAGGCGGCAGGTGTCCGCGCGGTACGTGGCGACCGAGACGGCGGTCGTCCCCTCGGCGGTGAAGTAGCGGGTGGTGACCACGAGCACGGGCGCCCCTGGCAGCCGGTCCAGTTCCTTGGCGTCCTCCGCGCGGGCCGAGCCGAGTTCCACCGAGCGGTCCTGGCCATCGAGGGCCAGGCGCTGGAGCTCGCGCAGGACGGCACGGGCGCGGGCGGGTCCGGCCGGGGCGTCGATGGCGGGGAGGCCGGGCACGGAGGCTGCCGGCACGTACAGCAGCTCGGCGGCGACGGCCTGGCCGTGGGTGACCCGGGTCCGGCGCACGGTGTGCACGGGCTGGTCGGCGGCCCCTCCGAGGAGCTTCAGGACGGCGGTGGGCGGCAGCGTCTCGGTGACGCCCACGGCCTCCCAGCCGTCGCTGCTCTCGCCGGGCCAGCCGTGCCGGGTACCGCCGACGTCCACGCCGACGCGCGGCGGGGCGACGGTGGTGCCGACTCCGCGGCGGCGTTGCAGGCGGCCTTCGAGTTCCAGCTGTTCAAGGGCCTGTCGGAGGGTGGCGCGGGCGACTCCGAAGCGGGCGGCGAGCTCACGCTCGTTCGGCAGGACCTCTCCGACGGCGAAGTCCTGGTCGAGCGCCTCGCTGAGGACGGTCTTCAGGTGCCAGTACTTCGGCTCCGGCACCGTTTCGAGCTGCGTGGTCCCCACCCTGAATCCTCCTGCCATCGCTGCAATCGCCGTGTTCCAGCGGCAGTTCCGCGCCTTTGTTTATTAAAGGTTCCTGCACTATCCCTGCGACGATAGGACGGCGCACCCCCTTGGTCAAGACCAATCCTCACCCCTTTACCGGGCAGATCGGGCATACGCATCAAGCCGTTCATGCGATGTTCTCGCCCGCCCCGACACGCCCCTGACGCTTGTCCCACGGGGCTACCGGGCGGTCATCATGGCGTCAGTCACTACTGACAGCCCGTCTCGCACGCGTCCACCCGACGAGGAGCAGCATGACCACCACGGTCTCCTTCCCGATCGATTCGCCGCTGGGCCCCCGCACCGCCACCGTCGCGTACGAGCGCAAGGGGGCCGGGGCACCGCTCCTCCTGCTACACGGCATCGGCCACCATTTCCAGGCCTGGCACCCGGTGACCGACATCCTGGCCGCCGACCACGACGTGATCGCCGTCGACCTTCCCGGTTTCGGCGCCTCGAGTCCCCTGCCCGAAGGGGTCGCGTGGGACCTGGCAACCTTCGTCCCCGCCCTCGGCGCGCTCTGCTCGGCGCTCGGCGTCGAGCGCCCGCACGTCGTCGGCAACTCCCTCGGCGGGCTCCTCGCCCTCGAAATGGGTCGCAGCAACCTGGTCCGCTCGGTCACGGCGCTCTCCCCGGCCGGATTCTGGACCGAGGCCGAGCGCAAGTACGCCTTCGCCACCCTCCGGGCGATGCGCGTCGGGGCACTCGCACTGCCCCCGTCCACCCTGGAGCGGCTCTCGCGCAGCGCCGCCGGAAGGACCGCGCTCACCGGCACCATCTACGCCCACCCGGGCCGCCGTTCACCCGAAGCCGTGGTCGCCGAGACCCTCGCCCTGCGCGAGGCCACCGGCTTCGAGGAGACCCTCGCCGCGGGCCGCTCCGTACGGTTCACCTCGGACGTCCCCGGTCTGCCGGTCACCATTGCGTGGGGCTCGCGCGACCGGCTGCTACTGCCTCGCCAGGGCGTGCGCGCCAAGCACACGATTCCCGACGCCCGGCTGGTGCGGCTCCGGGGATGCGGCCACGTCCCGATGAACGACGACCCGGCGCTGGTCTCCCGCGTGGTTCTGGACACGGTACGGGCGACATTCGGCCAGGTGGGCTGAGCGGCTGACGGCTGTTCATCCACGGTTCGATTGGGCGACGCGGGCGGGCCGGTGTGCGACGGCACACTGGTTCGACCCGTCCCCCGCCGGCCCCTGGAGACGCTCCGATGGCACCGATGCCACACACCCGACGGTCCCTGCTCGGCGGTTCGCTCGCCGTTCCGGTGGGCCTCGCCCTATCCAGCGCGATGGCGGCGCCCGCGTTCGCCGCATCCGTGACCGCCCCGGCGTTCTCCCGCTCCGGCCGCCCGAGCGCGCCCTGGGGCACCCAGTCCGGTGAGATCACCGCCCACTCGGCCACCGTCTGGACGCGCTCCGACGGCCCGGCGCGGATGTACGTCGAGACCTCCCCGAGCGAGTCGTTCCGCTACGGCGTCCGCCGCCACGGCGGTCCGTTCCTGGGGCCCGGCACCGATTTCACCGGCACCACCACCCTGCGCGACCTGCCGCCGGGCCAGCAGATCCACTACCGGGTCTTCGTCGCCCACCCGGACGACCCGCGCCGCACCGGCGAGCCGGTCCGCGGCACCTTCCGGACCACCCCCGTCTCCCGCCGCCACGACGTGCGTTTCCTGTGGTCGGGGGACCTGGCGGGCCAGGGCTGGGGCATCAACCCGGACCTCGGCGGCTACCGCGTCTTCGACGAGATGCGTCAACGCGACCCGGACTTCTTCCTCTTCAGCGGTGACACGATCTACGCCGACGGGCCCATCCAGGCTGCCGTCCCACTGCGCGACGGCAGCATCTGGCGCAACATCACCACCGAGGAGAAGGCGAAGGTCGCGGAGACCCTCGACGAGTTCCGCGGGAACTTCCGCTACAACCTGCTCGACCGCAACCTGCGCGACTTCAACGCGCAGGTGCCGGTCCTCGCCCAGTGGGACGACCACGAGGTGCGCAACAACTGGTACCCCGGCCAGGTGATCGAGGACCCCCGCTACACCGTGCGGGACATCGACACCCTCGCCGGCCGCGCCCGCCAGGCCTTCGGCGAGTACTTCCCCGTCACCGACCTCCGCGGCGGCCGCACCGAGGGCCGGATCTACCGGGTGATGCGCTACGGGCCGCTGCTCGACGTCTTCGTGCTCGACATGCGCACCTACCGCGACGCGAACTCCCCGGGCCGCCAGACCTTGGACCCCATCGGCATCCTCGGGCAGGAGCAACTGGCCTGGCTCAAGCGCGAGCTGTCGCGTTCCCGTGCCACCTGGAAGGTCCTCGCCTCCGACATGCCACTGGGCATCGTCGTCGCCGACGGGACAGCGAACTTCGAGGCCGTCGCCCAGGGCGATCCGGGCGTCCCGCTCGGTCGCGAGCTCCAGATGGCCGAACTCCTGCGGCACATCAAACACCAGCACATCACGGGCACCCTCTGGCTCACCGCCGACGTCCACTACACGGCCGCGAACCACTACGCCCCCGAGCGGGCCGCGTTCAGTGACTTCGCCCCGTTCTGGGAGTTCGTCTCCGGCCCCGTCGGTGCGGGCGGGTTCCCGGCCGGGAAACTCGACGCCACGTTCGGCCCCGAGACCGCGTACGTCCAATCGGCCCCGCTCACCAACATGTCTCCGTCCGAGAACCCCCCGTACTACGGAGAGGTCGAGATCGACGGTGCGTGCGGGGAACTCACCGTCCGACTGCGGCGCCAGGGAGGCGGCGTACTCTTCACCAAGACGCTCCAGCCCGGGCGCGTGGGCCAGTAGGACCGCAGGACCCGCTCCTACGCCTACCCCAACCCCAACGCCTACTCCTGCTTCGGCTGCTGGGCGCCGGAAACTCGCCGGAAAACAGGGCGAAATCGGCCAGACGGACACTTAACCAGTCGGTCACAGATCGTTCGTGATCACGCAACACCCCTGCGCCACAGTGGCATGCATGACTGAACGTGCTCCCGTCCCCGCCCACCGTCCCCACCGCCACCACTGGCGCCGCGACCTCGTCGAACTGGCTGCGCTGTTCTGCGCCGTCGCGGTCGCCGACGGCATCGCCAATCTCGTCGCACACGGCCCGAGCGGCCCGATCCTGCTGGTCGCTTCGGCCCTCGCACTCCTGGTCACGGCGGCGTTCCACACGTGGTGGGCGCGGCGCCACAGCCATGCGCCGCCGCCGCGGGCCACGGCACCCTCCGATCCGGCCCGGGGCGCGGCCACGGCCGAGTCTCCGTCCGGCACCGCCACCACCTCCCTGTGGCGGATGCGGACGACCGTCCGGGACGAGCCGGGCAGCCTGGCCGCGCTCTGCACCGCCCTCGCAGGTAACGGCGTGGACATCCTGACCCTGCAGACCCACCCTCTCCCCGAGGGCGGCACCGTCGACGAGTTCCTGCTGCGCTCCCCGCAGCACTTGCCGTCCGCCGACCTCTCGCGCGCCATCGCCGGGGCCGGGGGCCGCAACACCTGGATCGAGCGCGCCGACGCGCACGACCTGGTCGACACCCCGACCCGGGTTCTGGGACTGGCCACCCGCACCGCCCTGGACGCCGCCGAGCTCCCGCTCGCCCTGCGCCAGCTGCTGGGCCGGTGCACCATCCACTCGATCCCGGCCACGACTCTCTCCGGCCGCCCCCACGCGGGCGCCGACGCCCCGGTCGAGGGCGCGCTGGAGGCGACGGTGATGCGGTTGCGCGACCCCTCGGGCGGTGCGATCACCGTGGAGCGCCCCTACCTGCCCTTCACCCCGACCGAGTTCGCCCGGGCGCGCGCACTCGTCGAGCTCGACGCCCGGCTCGGCCCGCGCGTCCCGCGCAGCCAGGACGTGCTGACCCTGCCCGAGGGCAACGAGATCACTGTGCGCCGGGCCGACGGCTCCGATCTGGCCGCCGCCCGCGCGATGCACGACCGCTGCTCCGAGCGCACCCTCGGCCTGCGCTACCACGGGCCCGTCGCCGACGCCGACCGCTACCTCGGCCATCTGTTGAGCCCCCGGTTCGGTCGCACCCTCGCGGCCACCACCGCCTCCGGCAAGTTGGTCGCCCTCGGTCACCTGCTGTGGGACGGGGACGAGACCGAGGTCGCGCTCCTGATCGAGGACGACTGGCAGCGCCGTGGCATCGGTTCCGAGTTGCTGCGCCGCCTGATCGCGATGGCGGTCGAGGCCGGTTGCGACAGCGTGTACGCGGTCACCCAGGCCGCCAACACCGGCATGGTCGCGGCCATGCGAGGCCTCGGCCTCCCCCTCGACTACCAGATCGAGGAGGGTACCCTGGTGATCACGGCGCGGCTGGACGCGCGCCTTCGCCGGCTGCCGCTGGGAGCCGGTCAGGCCGTCGCGCAGCTCCCGTACGAGTTGCCGCGCGCGCAGCAGCCGTACGGGCAGCAGAACCGCCACTGAGCCCACGGGTGGCAATGACGGTGCGGGAGCGGGATGTCGGTCCACCGCTCCCGCACACGTCAGCAGGCTGACGGCAAACGGTGATGACGCGGGGCCGTCCCCCGTACGAAGATGGCCGCATGTCAGAGACCCTTCGCAGCGACAGCGCTTCCCGGCTGCCCCGTCAGGTCGCCGACGCCTATGTCGACGACCTCATTGCCATCGATCCCATCACGGGCACCTACCTCGGTGTCGCGGCGAGCTCCAGCCGGCTCCCGGACTTCTCCCCCGCCGGCCGCGCGGCAGCCGCCGACCTGTCCCGCGCCACCCTCGCCCGCCTAGACGCCGCCGAGTTGCTGCCCGGCGCCGACAGCGACGCGGAGCGCCGCTGCGCCCGCCTGCTGCGCGAGCGCCTCAACGCCGAACTCGCGGTGTACGAGGCGGACGAGGACCTGCGCGCCGTCAGCAACATCCACTCCCCCGCGCACGCCGTCCGCGACGTCTTCACCCTGACCCCGGCCGAGACGGACGAGGACTGGGCGGCGATCGCCGAGCGGCTGCGCGCGGTTCCCGCCGCCCTCGCCGGCTACCGCGAGAGCCTCCGACTCGGCCTGGACCGCGGCCTGTACGGAGGGCCGCGCGCCACCGCCACCTTCATCGACCAGCTCGCCACCTGGACGGGCGAAGACGGCGAAGGCGAAGGCCTCGGCTTCTTCGGCGAGTTCGCGGCCCGCGGCCCGCAGGCGCTGCGCGCCGAACTGGACTCGGGCGCCGCCGGCGCGACCGCGGCCCTCGCCGAGCTGCGCAACTGGATGCGCACGGTGTACGCCCCCGCCGTCGCCGATGCGCCGGACCCGGTGGGCCGCGAGCGCTACGCCCGGTGGTCGCGGTACTTCAACGGTACGGACCTGGACCTGGACGAGGCGTACGCCTACGGCTGGTCGGAGTACCACCGGTTGCTCGCCGAGATGAAGGCCGAGGCGGGCAAGGTCCTGCCGGGCGCCGGTCCGTGGGAAGTGCTGAAGTACCTGGACGAGCACGGCACCCACATCGAGGGCGTCGAGGAGGTCCAGGCCTGGCTCCAGGGCATCATGGACGAAGCCATCGAGAACCTCGACGGCACCCATTTCGAGCTCGCCGAACGGGTGAAGCGCGTAGAGTCCATGATCGCCCCGCCGGGCGGCGCGGCAGCTCCGTACTACACCAACCCGTCCGAGGACTTCTCACGCCCCGGACGCACCTGGCTGCCCACGATGGGCCAGACCCGCTTCCCGGTGTACGACCTGGTCTCCACCTGGTACCACGAGGGCGTCCCGGGCCACCACCTCCAGCTGGCGCAGTGGACGCACGTCGCGGACCAGCTCTCCCGCTACCAGGCCAGCGTCGGCCTCGTCAGCGCCAACGTCGAGGGCTGGGCCCTGTACGCCGAACGCCTGATGGACGAGCTGGGCTACCTCAAGGACGCCGAGCAGCGCCTGGGCTACCTGGACTGCCAGATGATGCGCGCCGCGCGGGTCATCGTGGACATCGGCATGCACCTGGGCCTGGAGATCCCGGCGGACTCTCCGTTCCACCCGGGCGAGCGGTGGACGGTCGACCTGGCGCAGGAATTCTTCGGTCAGCACAGCGGCCGGCCTGCGGACTTCATCGAGAGCGAGGTGACGCGCTACCTGTCGATGCCGGGGCAGGCGATCGGCTACAAGCTGGGCGAGCGGGCCTGGCTGCTGGGCCGGGACAACGCCCGCGCCGCGCACGGCGACTCCTTCGACCTGAAGGCGTGGCACATGGCGGCGCTGTCGCAGGGGTCGCTGGGCCTGGACGACCTGGTGGACGAGCTGTCGAAGCTCTGATCCGCGCCATCGGCCCCCGTCCGTGCGGGCCGCTCGTCTCCTCCCCGGAGCGAGCGGCCCGTACGGCGTTCCGGTACGGCTTCAGCAGCCGCAGTCGTCGGAGTCGGTGGGCGCGGTCAGCGGGTCCGCCTCGGCGCGCTGCTGGTTGCCCTGCCAGGTCTCGACCTCGAACCCTTCGCGGATCCAGTACTCGATGCCGCCGAGCATCTCCTTGACCTGGAAGCCGAGCCGGGCCAGCGCAAGGGCGGAGCGGGCCCCGCCGTTGCAGCCGGGGCCCCAGCAGTACGTGACCACGGGGGTGTTCTTGTCGAGGAGCTGCTCGGCCTGCTCGGGGATCAGCGCGGTCGGCATGTGGATCGCGCCGGGCACGTGCGCCTGGTCCCAGGCCGGGGTGGAACGGGAGTCGATCAGCTGGAAGCCTAGCTCGGCGCCCTGCTCCCGGTGGGCCTTGAAGGCAGCGCCGACGTCGGACACGTCCGCGTGGAAGGCCAGGCTCGCGGCGAAGTAGGCGGTCGCCGCGGCCGGGGTCGCTGGAGGCACCCGCAGCACGGGGTTGGCGGACACCGCAGGAGCGGCAGGAGGGGCAGGAGCGGCGGAAACAGCCGGAGCGGCAGCGTGGGGTGTCGTCGTCATGGCTCGAAATCTACGAGCGCCGGGTCCTCTCGGGAAGCGGCATTCCCCGGCCTTCCTCTTGAACGGCCGGGGATTCCCCTGTTACATCGCCGCATGACCGACCATTCCCCCGACGCCACCGACTGGCGCATCCTGACGGCCCTCCAAGAGGACGGCCGGGCCAGCTTCGCCGATCTCGCACGCGCCGTCTCCATGTCCGCGAGTGCGGTCACCGAGCGGGTCCGCCGCCTCGAGGAAGCGGGCGTGATCACGGGGTACACCGCCGTCGTGGATCCGGAGAAGCTGGGCAAGTCCGTCCTGGCGCTGGTCCGGCTGCGCTATCCGCACGGGAACTACAAGCCGTTCCACGACCTGGTGGAGGCCACTCCGGAGATCCTGGAGGCCCATCACGTCACGGGCGACGACTGTTTCGTGCTCAAGGTCGCCGCCCGCTCGATGAGGCATCTGGAGGAGGTCGCGGGCCGGATCGCGGGCCTCGGCGCCGTCACCACCAGCATCGTGTACTCCTCGCCCCTCCCCCGCCGCCCGCTCAGCCCGTGATCGCCGCCGTACGGTGGCGCACGACCGAGCCGCCGCGCTGCTTGACGATCTCCAGCTGGGCCTGGACCCGGGTCCGCAGGTCTGCGACGTGGCTGACGATGCCGACGCTGCGGTCCCGTTCGCGCAGCGAGTCGAGTACGTCTAGCACCTCGTCCAGCGCCTGGTCGTCCAGGCTGCCGAAACCCTCGTCGATGAAGAGGGTGTCCAGGCGCATGCCGCCGGCCTCGTCGGTGACCACGTCGGCCAGACCCAACGCCAGGGCGAGCGAGGCGAAGAAGGTCTCGCCGCCCGACAGCGTGGCGGTGTCGCGCTCGCTGCCCGTCCAGGCGTCCACCACGTGCAGCCCGAGGCCGGAACGCCCCCTGCCGCTCCCCCTGGCGTCGGAGTGGACCAGGGTGTAGCGGCCCCCGGACATCCGCAGCAGCCGCACCGTCGCCGCCGCCGCGACCTGCTCCAGGCGGGCGGCCAGGACGTACGCCTCCAGCCGCATCTTGCGCTCGTTGTCGGCAGAGGTGCCCGCGGTCAGACCCGCCAGCCGGGCCACCCGGTCGTACGCCTCGCGCAGCGGACCGAGGGCGCGCAGCTCCTGCTCCGCCTGCCGGGACAGCCGGTCCAGCTCCCCGCAGCGCGCTCGGGCCGCGTCGAAGACCGAGCCGGCCGTGCGCAATCGGGCCGCGGCCCGCTCGGCGTGGGCCTCGGCGGTGTCCGGATCGGCCGGGGGCAGGGCCGCCGCGGCGGCGGTGTCGCGTTCGCCGCGCCGGTCGGCGAGCATGGCCTCCTCCGCCTGCCAGGCGTCGAGCCGGTGCTGCAGCGCGCTGCGTTCGTAGTCGGGCAGGACCGCGTCCGCGGCGGCCTCGACGGTGTCGAAGCCGGCCCTGAAGGCGGCGTCGGCGAGCTGGTCGTCCGCCTCTTTGAGCCGGGCGGCGGTGGTCTCGGCCCGGCGCAGCGCGGCGGCGGCCCCGGTGACCATCCGGACCCGGTCCTCAAGGGTCCGGGCGCGGGCCGCGACCGTGGGCGCGTCGCCCCGTACGAGGGCCAACTCGGCCTCCAGCGAGGCCTGCTCCTGGTCCAGGGCCTCGCGCCGGGAGGCCCTGGCTGCGGCCCGGCGCTCGGCGTCGAGCCGTTCGGAGCTGCGTGCGGCGTGTTCCCGTTCGGCGCGGGCCAGTCGCTCCCGGGCTTCGTGCAGTCCGGCGGCCGTGGCATGGGCGGCGGCATGTCGGGAACTCAGGTCCGAGGTCAGCGCGAGGAGTTCCTCGGTGGTTGCCTCCCCGGCGGCCGCCGCCGCCTCGGTGCGGGCCTCCTGAACCGCGGCGAGCGTGCGCTCGACTGCGGTCCGGCGCTCCTCGGCCTCCTCGTAGCGGGCGTGGGCGGCGTCCTCGGCGGCCCGGTCCACGTGCCCGGGGGACGGGCGCGCCGGAGCGGGGTGCTCTGCCGATCCGCACACCGTGCAGGCCTCCCCCGCCACCAACGCCTGTGCGAGCTCGGCGGCGATCCCGCGCAGCCGGGCCTCCTTGAGCTCCAACCAGCGCTCCCGGGCGGCGGTCGACTCCTCGCGTAGGGACAGCAGTTCGCCCTCGGCCCGCTCCGCGGCGGCATCCAGCTCGTCCCGCCGGCGAGAGGCGTTCAGGTGCATCCGGGCCGGCTCCAGGCGTCCCGCGAGCTGCTCGGCCAGGGTCGCGGCCTGCTGGGCGGCGTCCACCCGCTCCACCAGCCCGGTCCGGATGGTCTCCCAGCGCGCGAGCCAGTCGGCGGACTCCCGCAGCTGCTCCTCGGCGTCCCGGGCCTCCCGTTCCAGGGTGGCCCGCTCGCGCCCGATCTCGGCGCTGCGCTGCTCCGCACGCTGGGCGGCGCCGAGTGCGCCGAGGTCCTCACGCAGCCGCTGCTCCACGGCGGCGAGCTGTTCGGTGCCGGCTTCGGCAAGGGCCGGGGGGAGTTGCGCACGGGCGGCGGACTCAGCGTGCGCGGCAGACAGGTGGGCAGCGGTCGCGGCTCCGCGCAGTTCGAGGGCGGGGGCCACCAGGGCGCCGCGGCGGGCCCGGTCGAGCAGTTCGCGCACCCGTTCCCGTTCGGGCTCCGCCTCGGCGAGCAGGGCCGCCCGCCGGGCCGTCTCGGCGTGGCGGCGCTGGAGACGGTCGAGCTCCCGCGTCTCCTCGGCGGCCCGCCGGGCGGCGGCGTGCCGGCCCTCGACGGCGGCCAGGGCGTATTCGGCGACGTCCCGCTGCTCCCGGGCGGCGCACCGCGCGACGGCCGCCCAGGCCCGGATCGCCTCGGCGAGTCCGGGATCGCCCGGCTGGTGCCCGGGCAGTGGCCAGGCCCGCAGGTCGGCGCTGTCGCCGGCGGCCTGCGCGATCCGCTGTGCGATGCCGAGGACCCTCTCGTCGCCGGCGCGGACCTTGGCCTCGGCGGCCCGCCGGCGCTCGGCGAGCAGGGTCTCGACGGCGGCGAAGCGGCGGGTGTCGAAGAGCCGGCCCAACAGCCGGCCGCGCGCCACCTCGTCGGCCCGGAGGAACTTGGCGAACTCGCCCTGCGGCAACAGCACCACCTGGCAGAACTGTTCGCGACTCATGCCGAGCAGCTGCTCGATTTCCTCGCCGATCTCTTGGTGGGAACGGCTGAGCGCGAGCCACTGCTGCCCGTCGTACTCGCGCAGCCAACTCTGCGCCTTGTCCTTGGTGGTTCCGGTGCCGCGCTTCTTCGGCCGGTCCTGCTCGGGGCGCCGGGTGATCTCCAGGCGCCGCCCGCCCGCGGTGAGTTCGAGGGTGACCTCGGTCGGGGTCCCGGCCGGGGCGTGGTCGCTGCGCAGACTGGTGCCGGGGGCCTGGCGGGGACCGGGCACCGAGCCGTACAGGGCGTAGCAGACTGCGTCGAGGACGGAGGTCTTGCCCGCGCCGGTGGGGCCGTGCAGCAGGAAGATCCCGGCGCCGGACAGCGCGTCGAAGTCGATTTCCTGGGGTTCGGCGAAGGGGCCGAAGGCGGTGACCTTGAGCCGGTGCAGCCTCATCGGTGGGTCTCCTGCCGGCTGTCCTCGGCCCGCACGTCCTCGAAGGCGCCGTGGAGGACGGCCCGTTCGGCCTCGTCGGCGATACCGCCGCCGCGCACGTGGGCGACGAAGTCCTCGGCGATCTCCTGGTCGGTGCGGCCCTTGAGGCGCTGGGCGTACGAGGCGGCGCCCTCCTCCTTGCGGCCCTCGGGTGCGAAGGCGAGGCTCAGGGTGTGCGGGAAGCGGGTGGTGAGCCGGGCCATGGGGTCCTCGGGCCGGACCGGGTCGGTGAGGGTGGCCTCGATCCAGGAGTCCTCGTACGCGCTGTACGAGGCCCCTTCGAGGAGTTCCTCCAGCCGCCCGCGGAGCCGGGCGAGCGGGCGCGGCACGGGGGTGTCGATCCGCTCGGCGGTGATCTCGCCGGCTGCGCCGAGCTCGACGAGCCACATGCTCTTGCGGTGGTCCGCTTCGGAGAAGGAGTAGGCGAGGGGGGAACCGGAGTAGCGGACCCGTTCGTTGATCGTCTGGCAGCCGTGGAGGTGACCGAGGGCGGCGTAGTCCACCCCGTCGAACACGGAGGCGGGCACGGCCTCGACGCCGCCGACGGCGATGTCGCGCTCGCTCTCACTGGCTTGCCCGCCGGCGACGAAGGCGTGGGCGAGGACGACGGAGCGGGTGCCGGGGGCGCGGGTGGCGAGGTCGGCGCGGACCCGGTCCATGGCCGCGCCCAGCACGGCCCGGTGGCTGGCCTTCTCGGCGCCGAGCTGGTCCTTGACGAGCGCGGGCTCCAGGTACGGCAGCCCGTACAGCGCCACGTCTCCGTGTACGTCGGCCAGCACCACGGGGTCGGCGCAGCCCGCGGGGTCGGTCCGCAGGTGGATCCCGGCCCGGTCGATCAGCCGGGCGCCGACGCCGAGCCGGCGGGCGGAGTCGTGGTTACCGGAGATCATCACGGTGGGCACGCCGAGGTCGGCCAGTCGGTGCAGGGCCCGGTCGTAGAGTTCGACGGCGGGCAGCGGGGGTACGGCACGGTCGTAGACGTCGCCGGCGACGAGGACGGCGTCGATCTCGTGCTCCCGGACGGTCTCGACGAGGTGGTCGACGAAGTCGGCCTGGGCACCGAGGAGGTTCACGCGGTGGAAGGACCGGCCCAGATGCCAGTCGGAGGTGTGCAGGAGCTTCATTCGCCGGCCCCGCCGGCCGTCTCTCCGCACATGTTTCTTCCGTCCCCCTGGTCGTCTCCCGCTCGCTGGACCCCTCTACGCTAACGCGTCACGGGAGCCCTCATGCCGCGTACGTCTCTCCGCCGAGCGTGAGGGTGGCGGTCCCCGCCGTGCTGTCGGCGAGCCAGGCCTCGAAGCCGGGTAGGTCCGCCTCGGGCAGGGCGACTTCGATCTCGACCGCGGCCCCGTAGCGCAGGTCCACGACGGTCCGGCCGGTGGAGCGCAGGTCGTTCTGGGTCTTTCCGGCTCGCTGGTGGTCCACGGTGACGGTGGCCAGCCGGTAGCGGCGGCGGGTGACGGTGCCGAGTTCGTCGAGGGCCTCGCCGACGACTCCGCCGTACGCCCGGATCAGACCGCCGGCGCCGAGCTTCACGCCGCCGTAGTAGCGGGTGACCACGGCCACCGCGTACCGGACGTTGCGGCGCATCAGCATCTGCAGCATGGGCACCCCGGCGGTACCGCCGGGCTCGCCGTCGTCACTGGCCTTCTGGACGGAGGCGTCGGCGCCGATGACGTACGCGTAGCAGTTGTGCGTGGCGGTGGGGTGCTCCTTGCGGATGCGCGCGACGAACGCCTGCGCGTCCTCCTCGGTCGCGGCGGGCGCGAGCGCGCACAGGAAGCGCGAGCGGTTGATCTCGGATTCGTGCACGCCCTCGCGGGCCACCGTCACGTACTGGTCTGACTTCACCGCTCCACCCTACGGGGAATCGGTCGCCTGTCCTTTCGGTTGATCCGGGTGCGGTCCGGAGCAGCGGACCGCACCCGGAAGGCAACAGGAGGCGGCACGCGTGTACGGCGACCCGGCAACCATCCGCAAGATCCTCACCGAGCTCGGCGACACCTGGGCCGTGGTGGGCCTGTCCAACAACGAGGACCGGGCGGCCTACGGGGTGGCCCGCGCGCTCCAGCGGTTCGGCAAGCGCGTGGTCCCCGTCCACCCGAAGGCGGAGACGGTGCACGGCGAGCAGGGGTACGCCTCGCTCGGGGAGATCCCGTTCAAGGTGGACGTGGTGGACGTCTTCGTGAACAGTGCGCTCGCCGGGACGGTCGCCGACGAGGCCGTGGCGGCCGGTGCGAAGGCCGTCTGGTTCCAGTTGAACGTGATCGACGAGACCGCTTTCGCACGCACCCGCGAAGCGGGCCTGGAGATGGTGATGGACCGGTGTCCGGCGATCGAGATCCCGGCGCTGCGCGGGTGACCGGGGTCCGGCGTGCGCGGCGGGCGGCCCGTCAGGGATGCACCGGCGTCTCGTGCCCGTTCACCGGCGGGATGGACACGGCGAGGGTCATCTCCATCGGCACGGAGCCGTCGTTGCGGTAGGCGTGCGCGAGATTCGCCTCGAAGGTGGCCGCGGCGCCGGCCGGTACGCGGAACTCCTGTACGCCGACGATCAACGTCAGCTCACCAGCCGTCACGTGCAGCATTTCGATGGTGCCGGCGGGGTGGGGGGCGGATTCGGTGGCCTCGCCGGGCACCAGGTGCCAGGTCCACAGCTCCATCGGCCCGCGTTCGTCCGTGCCGATCAGCATGGTCGTGGAGCTGCCCGCCTCGGTGGACCATATCCGCGCGGACTCCTCCGGGAGCACGATCCTGACCTGTGGGCCCCGGTCGTAGTCGAGGAGCGTGGAGATGCTGACGCCGAGTGCGTCGGCCAGTCGCACGGTGGTGCCCACGCTGGGATTGGTTCGGGCCTGCTCGATCTGGATGATCATGCCTCGGCTGACGCCCGACCGGGCGGCCAACGCATCCAGGGTGAATCCGCGCTCGCCGCGCCAGCGCTTGAGGTTCGCGGCCAGCGACTGCGTGAGCTTTTCCAGGTCCGCCACGGAGTCCGGCTCCCCCTTCACTGAGACCTTTGGTCCATTATCCTAACTGGCGTAGTTCAATATGCTGAACTATCGTGCATGACACCCGCCTGCACTCCACCGTTCAATGCACTGTACTGCGAGGCCCTGTCATGACCGCCCTCTTCGCCCTGGCCACAGCCGTGCTGTGGGGTCTCGCCGACTTCAGCGGCGGGCTGCTGACGCGCAGACTGCCGGCGCTCACGGTGGTCGTGCTGTCGCAGGTCCTCGCCGTCGTCGCGCTCGGGGCGGCCGTCCTGGGCACCGGTGCCTGGCGGGAAGCCGGGCCGCAGCTGTGGTTCGCCGTCGCCGCGGGCCTGGTCGGGCCGGTGGCCATGCTCAGCTTCTACAAGGCACTGGCCCTCGGCCCGATGGGCGTGGTCTCACCCCTGGGCTCGCTCGGTGTGGTCGTGCCCGTCGCCGCGGGGCTGGCGCTGGGCGAACGGCCCGGGCTCGGCCAGTTCGGTGGCATCGCGGTGGCCGTCGTGGGCATCGTTCTGGCGGGCGGCCCGGAGCTGCGCGGTGCGCCCGTGCAGCGCCAGACGGTCGTCCTCACCCTGACCGCCGCCTTCGGGTTCGGTGCGGTCATGGCCCTGATCGCGCACGCCTCCCACAGCATCACCGGACTCTTCCTCGCCCTGTTCGTCCAGCGGGTCACCAACGTGGCCGCGGGCGGCGCGGCGCTGTGGGTCCGGACCCGGCGCGGCACACCGGCCCTGCCGGCGGGCACCAGCCCGCGGATCCTGTGGGGGCTGCTGCCCGCACTGGCCTTCGTCGGCCTCGCGGACGTCGCGGCGAACGGCACGTACTCGATCGCCGCCCAGCACGGTCCGGTGACCCTGGCCGCCGTACTCTCCTCGCTCTACCCGGTCATCACCGCAGTCGCCGCCTTCGCGGTGCTCAAGGAACGGCTCCGGGCCGTCCAGGCGGCCGGCGCCGGCCTCGCGCTCGCGGGTACGGTCCTCCTCGCGGCGGGCTGACCGGCCCCGGCCGCCTCCACCGCCTCGGGCCGCCTCGGCCGGTCAGCCCGCCTCGGCCGTCTCGGTCGTGCGCTGCTGCGCTACCTCCACCGCCGCTTCCGGCAGTTCCGCCAGCGCGCGCAGCTGTTGCGGGGTCACGCCTTCGGGGATCGGCACCGGCGCCGGGGTCCGCAGCGGCGGCTGCCAGCCCGTCTCCGGCTGCCACCGGCGGACGATCCGCGCCGGCGCCCCGGCCACCACGGCGTGGTCCGGCACCTCGCCCCGTACGACGGCCCCCGCGGCAACCACCACGTTGCGGCCCAGCCGCGCCCCGGGCAGGATCACCGCGCCCGTGCCGAGCCAGCAGCCCGGGCCGATCTCCACCGGCGCGCTGCGTGGCCACTGCTTGCCGACGGGCTGGTGCGGATCGTCGTAGCTGTGGTTCGTGGAGGTGATGTACACGCCGGGCCCGCAGAAGGTGTCGTCACCGATGGTGATCCGGGTGTCGGCGATGACGTGGGTGTCCCGACCCAGCACCACGCCGTTGCCGAGGACGAGCACCGGCTCGGTTCCGAGGTCGAGACCGGGCATCATGCCCGCGGTCAGGGTGACCTGCTCGGCGATGATGCAGTGGTCACCGAGCCGGATCCACGGCTCGCCGAAGACCGTGCCCTGCGGGAAGGCCAGACGGGTGCCGTGCCCGATCGCGCCGAAGCGCAGCCGGCCGGGGGTCTGCGCGGTGACCGCACCGGCCTGTTGCATCCAGCGCCAACCGGCGTGGACCGCGCGGTTGGCGAGCCTGCGGCGCAGGGCCGTCAAGGATGAGAACGTGTTCTGCTTCTTCGGCACCCGGCCACCGTAACGCGCCGGGCGCTCGGAGCGCGCCGTGATCTTCGCCCCATCGACGGCCGGCCCGGGCCCGTGCCCTACCGTGCCGATAGCGCGACACGGCAGGGCACGGCAGACACGAAACCGAGGAAGAGAACATGACGCATCACACGGACCGAGGCCGGGCACTCGTAGCGGGCGTGGGCGGCAAGAGCCCGCAGATCGACCCCGCGGCCTTCACGGCACCCACCTCCGTCGTGGTCGGCGACGTCACCTTGGCCCCGGGTGCGAGCATCTGGTACTCGGCGGTGCTGCGCGCCGATTGCGGCCCCATCTCACTCGGCGCGGACAGCAACGTGCAGGACAACTGCACGGTGCACGTGGACCCCGGTTTCCCGGTCTCCATCGGCGAGCGCGTCTCCATCGGCCACAACGCCGTGGTGCACGGCTGCACCGTCGAGGACGACTGTCTCATCGGCATGGGTGCGACGGTCCTCAACGGCGCGGTGATCGGCGCCGGCTCGCTGGTGGCGGCACAGGCACTGGTCCCGCAGGGCATGGTGGTCCCGCCCGGTTCGCTGGTCGCGGGCGTGCCGGCGAAGGTGCGGCGCGAGCTGACCGACGAGGAGCGCGAGGGCATCAAGGTCAACGCCCTGATGTACGTGGACCTGGCCGAGCAGCACCGCGCCGCGGTGACGCCGGCGCAGTAGGCAGTGGTACGCGCGGGCTCGCCGCCCTCCCGGAGACGGCGAGCGCCCCGCCCGCGGAGCACCCCACCGACGGACCATCCCACCGGCGGACCGCCCCACTGCGGACCGCCCCGCCGGCCCGCCCTGCGCCGGTGGACGCGTCAGTGTTCGGCCGCTGCCGTGCTCGCGGCGGCCTCAGTGGCGGCGGAGGCAGCGGTGGCGGCGGAGGCCTTCTTCATCCGGGCGCGGAGCACCAGCGTCACGGTGACCCCGATCACCAGCGCCAGCACCAGCGCGACCCAGGAGAACCCCTTCAACCACGGCTCCGCGACGATCCCGATGGAGTAGATGACGGCCGTCGTACCGCCCGCCCAGAGGATTCCGCCGAGGATGTTCGCGACCAGGAAACGCCAGTACGGCATGCGCAGCACGCCCGCCAGCGGACCGGCGAAGATCCGCAGCAACGCCACGAACCGCCCGAAGAAGACGGCCCACATGCCCCACTTCTCGAAGGCGCGCTCCGCCTGGGCCACGTGCATCGGCCCGAAGTGCTTCGGGAAGCGCCGGCCCAGCCGTTCGAGCAGCGGCTTGCCGCCCCTGCGCCCGATCGCGTAGCCGATCGAGTCGCCCACGATCGCCCCGGTGGACGCGCAGACCCCCAGGACCACGGGGTCGATCTCCCCGTGCTGCGAGGCCAGCAGCGCCGAGCTGACGAGGATGATCTCCCCGGGCAGCGGGATGCCGAGGCTCTCCAGTCCGATGACCAGACCCACCAGGAGATAGATGCTGACCGCCGGAATCGTCTCCAGCCATTCCTGGATGTGCACCGGTACGCCCTCCCGATTCGTCCCGGCGCGTCCCCTGTGACACGCCGAACGGGCAGCCTATCTGCTCTTGACCACAGCCTTTGCCCGCAGTGGCAGTTCGCGGGAGGAACGGCCCGCGAACACCTCGCGACGGCCTGAACCCAGCACCCACGCGTGCCGTTCGGGGTCCCAGGAGGACAGCGCGCGGGCGTCGATGTCGAGGACCACGCGCTGCGCCTCCCCCGACGCCAGGGTGAGCCTGCGGTAGCCGACCAGCGTACGGACCGGCTGGTCGAGCTTCAGGTCCTCGGATGGCGGCGGTGACCGCCGCGATCAGCCGCGCCTGCCCGCCCGGCAGCCCGAGCGAGGTCCGGTCGGTGCCCTCGGTGGCGTCCTCGTAGGCGAAGAGCACCACGCTGCGAACCCCCTTCGCGGTCTTCACGGCCTCGGCGAGGTCGGCCGCCCGGGTCGCGTTCGTGGTGTGCGTCAGCCGGAACCGCTGACCCCCGTCGCCGCCCTCCGCGGTAACGGCGAGCCGGTGCGTGCCCGCGGTGAGGGCGAGCGTGCGGCGGCGGACGGTGAGCCCGTCGGGCGCCGCACCGAGCAGTCCGCCGGCGAGGTGCTCGGCCGCGCCCTGGCGCACCGGGAACAGTTCCTCACCGTCGAGACGTACGCCGGGTCGCTTGCCGGAGTAGTGGACGAGCAGGGTCCACTCGTCGTCCACGGCAAACGTGAACTCGCCCTCATGGCTCCAGCTCCGCCCCCCGTCCACGCCCCGGTCGTGCAGGTCGGCGGGCGGCGTCACGTCTCTGCGGGCGGGGTCGTACGGGGAACCGCGCCGGGCGGCACGGCGGGCACACAGCCCCCCGTCCCCAAGACGGCGCCGACCACCCCGAACAGGCGCATCGCCGAACGTCTGGACACGGCCTCGCTCATGGGCGCTCCCTGCGGCGTGGGTCGGCGGGCGCAGCCCGCGCCGGACCGCGCCCACGCCAACTGTGCGCCGCCGGGCCTCGGGGCCGGTTCGGACGCGCCACCGCCCTGCCGAGGTTCAGCCCTGCGGCGGCGGCCCCGATCGGGCCGGAACGGACGAGCGCGACTCCGGTCACGCTGGAACCAATCGATCCGCTTCGGCCTCGCCTCGCCGCGCCGCGCACCCGAGGTGACCACGCCCCCAGGCCGGTCCGCTACGCGTTGGGGCGCAGCGTCCAGACCACGGTCATCTCGCCCGTCACGGCTTCGTCCTCACGCTGGATGGCGATGGTGACGGGGAACTCGGGGCGACCGCCGGCGTCGAGTTCGGCGACGACCTCGGCGGCCGGGCGGCCGAGGGTGGCGGTGGCCGTCACGACGCCCTTGGCGAGCTTCTTGTAGCCGATCTCGGCCTTGACTGCGAGGGGCACGGCCCGAGAGAGCTGGTCGCCGAAGGCGGCCAGGACGATCGCGCCGCTCGCGGACTCGGCGAGGGTGAACATGGCGCCGGCGTGCGGGCCGCCCACGTGGTTGTGGTAGTCGGGCTGGTCCGGCAGCCGGACGACGGCGCGCTCGGGGGTGGTCTCCAGGAACTGGAGGTTCAGGGTCCGGGCCATCGGCACCGTCGCAGCGAGCAGTTCGCCCACGTTCATCTGTTCTGCGCTCATGGCACGCGATGTTACCCATGGGTAGATGTGGTTGACCAGAGCGGGCTCGGGGGCGGCCGTGGCTCCCTGCACCCCCTCCCACTATCGTTACCGGCCATGTGGCCAGGACAGCAGCAGCCGCCCGGGGGACAGCAGAACCCTCAGGACGCGCAACAGAACCCGTACCAGCAGCAGCCGGGACAGCCGAACCCGTACCAGCAGCAGCCCGGCTACGGCTACCCGCAAGCGGGCTACCAGACGCCCCCGCCGGTCCAGCCCTGGGGCCAGCCCCAGCAGGCCGTGCAGCCTCAGGGGGGCGGCGGGAGCCCGTACGCCACCAAGACCGTGGCCATCGTCGCGGCGGCCGCGGTCGTCGTGGCGGCAGCCGCCACCGGAGCGTTCGTCCTCACCCGGGACGACAAGAAGAACGATGAGGCGGACAACAAGCCCGCCGCCGCCTCCTCCGCACCGCCCTCCTCCGCCGCGCCCGCCTCGCCCGGCGCCAACCCGCGCGCCGGCGGCGACCTCAAGCCGGTGATCCCGGGCTGGAAGGTCGTCGTCAACCCGAAGTACGGCACCGCCTTCGACGTCCCGCCGGAGTGGAACGTGTCGAGCTCCGGCGTCATCGCCGGCTTCTCCGACGCGGTCAAGAACGACGGCAAGCCGATCATCAGCTTCTCCGCGCCGGCCTTCCTCAAGGAGGACTGGTGCAAGGTCGACTCCGACAAGGACGGCCGTGAGGAGACGACCGAACTCGCCGGCACCGGCACCAAGGGCGGCCAGGGCGCCAAGGACACCGCCGAGGCGGTGAAGAACGAGGCCGCCAACTGGGCGTTCGCGGCCTTCGCGCAGAAGGCGCCGAAGGGCACCGTCAAGGTGTCGGAGCCCAAGGAGTACACAACCTCCTCCGGCCTGAAGGGCCACATGGCGACCGCCACCGCGATCGGCGTGCCCAAGGAGAACAAGTGCTCTTCGGACGGCAAGTCCATCGCGTTCAGCTTCAAGACCGCGAACGGCGACTTCTCCAGCTGGGTGCTGTTCACCGCCGCGGGCGTCGAGGGCGAGGTCACGCAGGAGACCCAGGAGAAGATCCTCAGCTCAGTGCGCCTCAACGGAACCGGCAGCAATAGCTGACCCGCTGCTCCTGCGTCCTCGCCCCGTCCGTCAGACCCCGCGCCCGGGCCGTAATCCGTTTGGATTCTCGGCCCGGGGCGTGGATAGTCCGGGGGTGAGCCCTCCCCCCGCCGCCCCCTCCCGTACGTCCGCGCGCCGCCGCCGACCCGCCTGGGCCGGCCGCAACTACACCTTGCTGACGGGCGCAGCGGTCGTGACGAACCTCGGCAGCCACGGAGCGCTCATCGCCTCGGCCTTCGCCGTCCTGGAAGCAGGCGGGTCCGGCGGCGACGTGGGTCTGGTGGCGGCCGCCCGTACGCTACCGCTCGTCCTCTTCCTGCTCATCGGCGGCGCGCTCGCCGACCGGCTGCCGCGGCACCGCGTGATGGTCGCGGCGAACGCCCTCAACTGCGTCTCGCAGGCCGCCTTCGCCGTACTCGTCCTCGCCGGGGACCCACAGCTGTGGCAGATGATGCTGCTCACCGCCTTGTGCGGCACCGGTACGGCCTTCTTCAACCCGGCCGCCGAGGGCATGCTGCTCTCCAGCGTCTCCGGCGAACACGCCAATCGCGCCTTCGCCCTGTTCCGGATGGCCATGAACGGCGCCGGCATCGGCGGGGCGGCCCTCGGCGGAGCCATGATCGCCGCGATCGGCCCCGGCTGGGTGCTGGCCGTGGACGCGGCGGCGTTCGCGCTGGCCGGAGCCCTCCGTGCCTTCCTGGACGTCAGCCACGTCGCCGACCGGGCGCCCGGCGGCGGTCTGCTGGCCGATCTGCGCGAGGGCTGGGTGGAGTTCCGGACCCGGCCCTGGCTGTGGAGCATCGTGCTCCAGTTCTCCGTGGTCGTTGCCGTCGTCGGCGCGGCGGAGGCCGTGTACGGTCCGCTCGTCGCCCGCGACCAGCTGGGCGGGCCCGCGCCCTGGGGCATGGCGCTGGCCTTCTTCGGCATCGGCACCATCGCCGGGGCCGTCCTGATGATGGTGTGGAAGCCGCGCCGGCTGCTGCTGGTCGGCACCCTGTGCGTGTTCCCGCTGGCGCTGCCGTCGGCGGGGCTGGCGATCCCGCTTCCGGTGTGGGGCCTGTGCGCGGTGATGTTCGTCAGCGGCACGGCCATCGAGGTGTTCGGTGTGAACTGGATGACGACCATGCACCAGGAGATCCCGGAGGAGAAGTTCTCCCGGGTCTCCGCCTACGACTGGTTCGGCTCGGTGTCGATGCTCCCGCTGGCCACCGCCGTGGCCGGCCCGGTCGAGTCGGCCTTCGGCCGCACGTCAGCGCTGTGGGGCTGCGCCGCGCTGGTCGTACTGGGCACGGCGGCGGTCCTCGTCGTCCCGGACGTCCGCCGGCTGACCCGCAAGGCCCTTGCCCCGAAGGCTTCTTCCGTCCACGGAGCCGTTCCCACTCCCGCCACCGGGGACCCGGTCACCGCCGCCGGCCCCACCGGCAGGTGAGGTCCCGCGGGGACGCGACCGTCGGGCTCAGCCCACGCTGAACGCACCCTCCGGCGGCTCCGGAGAGGCGACGGCGTCCGCGTCCCCGACCGGCACGGCCCCCTTCGTGAACCGTGCCAGGGCCGCCCCCGCCTCCACCCGCGCGGGAAACGCGTCCGCCGCGCACCGCCGTGCCAGCGCGCCCACGGGCAGCTCCGCGTCCGAGGCGAGCAGCACCGCGTTCCCGAAGCGGCGCCCGCGCAGCACGCCCGGCTCCGCGACGAGCGCGAGCTCTTTGAACACCGCCCCGAAATTGGCCAGCTGCGCCCGCAGGAAGGCGAACGGCGCGCCGTCGGCCAGGTTCGCCGCGTACACCCCGCCCGGCCGCAGCACCCGGGCCACCTCACGCACGTACTCGACGGAGGTCAGCTGCGCCGGCACCCGAGAGCCGCCGAACACGTCGGCGACCATGATGTCCGCACGGTCTGCGGGGGCGCCCTCCAGCCAGGCCCGTGCATCGGCAGCGTGCACGGTGACGTCCGATCGGGCCGGCAGCGGCAGGTGCTCCGCGACCAGCTCCACGAGTTGGGCGTCGAACTCGACCACCGTCTGACGGGAGCCCGGCCGGGTCGCCGCCGCGTACCGGGGCAGCGTCAGGGCCCCGCCGCCGAGGTGCAGGACGTCCAGCGCGACCCCCGCCGGTGCCACGCAGTCCAGGACGTGTGCGAGCCGGCGGACGTACTCGAACTCCAGGTGTTCCGGGTCGTCGAGGTCCACGTACGACTGGGGTGCGCCGTCGACGGTCAGCAGCCACGCCCGCTCCCGGTCCACGTCCGGCATCAGCTTGGCGGTGCCCTGGCACACGTCCCGGATCACCGGGATCTGTTCGTCGCTCACCGCACCATTGTCGGGCAGTCGGCGATCGGGCCGTCAGCCAGCCCAGACCTCGGCCGCCTCGGCGGCGTGCTCCACGGCCTGCGCGAGCCCCGCGCGCGCCGCCGGGGCCCGCTTCCCCGGATCCAGGACGTTGCGGCCGAAGGCCTTGCGGGCCTGCGCGGACGGGGTGATCAGCAGCACCCGGGCCCCCGCCTCCCGCAGCCGCGCCGCCTGGGCGGCCGGTGCGGGGACGAGACCGGATCCGAGCGCCATCGGGGCGAGGATCACCACCCGCGCGTACCCCGAGGCGAGGTCGGCGTTGGTCGCGGACCTGATTCCGCCGTCGATGAACCGGCGGCCGTCCAC
This sequence comes from Streptomyces sp. NPDC006430, assembly GCF_040612395.1. Lineage (NCBI taxonomy): Bacteria > Bacillati > Actinomycetota > Actinomycetes > Kitasatosporales > Streptomycetaceae > Streptomyces > Streptomyces sp. NPDC006430. The sequence goes on along the minus strand of NZ_JBEXQA010000001.1, from coordinate 48,624 downwards.
CGTGACCGGCGGCCACACCCCGGGCACCGCGCAGCTCGCGCAGACCGCGTCGACCAGCCCGGCCCCGCTCTCCCGGTCGAAGGCGGCCAGCTCACCGCTGAGCGCGTCGACGGCGGTGACGACGAGCCTGCGCTCGGGCCAGGTGTGCGAGACGAGCCGGGCCTCCAGTATCTTGCGCCGCTCCGCCTCCTCGCCGGTGGTGGCGGCCAGCGCGAGGGCGCCGACCCGTCTGCGGTAGCCCTCCGGGTCCCTCGACCTCATCATCGCGACGGCGTACCGGGCGACGAGTCCCGCCCCGAACCTGGCCACGGTCTCTCCGGCGGGGTCGCCAAGCTGCCGCTCGAACAGTTCTTGCGGGGTGAGCAGCCCGGAGGTGAGCTGGGCGCCCACCAGAGAGCCCGCCGAGGTGCCGACGACGAGGTCGGCGGCGGCCAGGTCCACGCCCGCCCGCGCGAGCCCGTAAAGCATCCCGGACTCCCAGCCGACGCCGGTGAGTCCCCCGCCGCCGAGCACCAGTGCCGTACCGCCGCCCATCCCGGCCCCCTCTCCTCACACCCGTGGTGACGGCAGTCTGACGCAACCGGACTGCCGCCACCACGGCGGGGTGTCGGTCGGCGGGGGCGGTGGAGCAGTGGGGCGGGGCGGTCGGCGGTTCAGTCGAGCACGGCCGTCACCGTCCCCGCCCCGACCGTCCGTCCGCCTTCACGGATCGCGAAGCCGAGCCCGGCCTCCAGGGGTACGTCCCGGCCGAGTTCAACGGTCATCGCGACGGTCTCCCCCGGCCGGGCCGTCCCGGCCACGCCCAGGTCCACGTCCCCCACCACATCGGCGGTGCGGATGTAGAACTGCGGCCGGTACCCGGACGCCACCGGCGTCGTGCGCCCGCCCTCCCGGGCGGAGAGCACGTACACCTGCGCGGTGAAACGTCGCCTGGGCACCACGCTCCCGGGCGCGGCGACCACCTGGCCGCGGCGCACCCCGTCACGCGGCACCCCGCGCAGCAGCAGCGCCACGTTGTCGCCGGCCTCGGCGGACTCCATCGGCTTGCCGAAGGTCTCCAGTCCGGTCACGACCGTCTCGACGGGCTCGCCGTCGCCGCCGAGCACGCTCACGCGGTCACCGGTGCGCACGCTCCCGCGCTCGACGGCGCCGGTCACGACCGTCCCGCGCCCGGTGATGGTCAGCACGTTCTCCACCGGCAGCAGGAACGGAGCGTCCGTGTACCGCACCGGCATCGGTACGTACGTGTCCACGGCGTCGAGCAGCGCCTCGATCGCCCCGGTCCAGTGCGGGTCGCCCTCCAGCGCCCCGAGCCCGGAGACCCGTACGACCGGGGCGCCGTCCCCGCCGTACCCGTGGGCGGTGAGCAACTCGCGGACCTCCAGCTCGACCAGGTCGGTGAGCTCGGGGTCCCCGGCGTCGGCCTTGTTGAGCGCGACGACGATGTGGTCGACGCCCACTTGCCGGGCCAGGAGCACGTGCTCGGCGGTCTGCGGCATGACCCCGTCGAGTGCGGACACGACGAGGATCGCCCCGTCGAGCTGCGCGGCGCCGGTGACCATGTTCTTGACGTAGTCGGCATGTCCGGGCATGTCCACGTGGGCGTAGTGCCGGGTGTCGGTCTCGTACTCGACGTGGGTGAGGTTGATGGTGATCCCGCGCCGGGCCTCCTCCGGCGCCCGGTCGATGCGGTCGAAGGGCACGAAGGAGGCGCCGCCGCGCTCGGCGAGGACCTTGGTGATGGCGGCGGTGAGGGTGGTCTTGCCGTGGTCGACGTGACCCATGGTGCCGATGTTGAGGTGCGGCTTGGTGCGCACGAAGGCCGTCTTGGCCATGATGTTCTTCCCGTGTCGTTCGATGACCTGAAGCTGCTACGGGACCCCTGGAACCGAGCCGACCCTCCCCCTGTGGGGTCCGCCGGACTGTCCGGGAAGGGTCAGCTTCGCGCGCCGTCGATCGCGCCGACGGCGAATGCATCGGCGAGCGCTTCGACGGCGACCGCTTCGAAGGCGAACGCCTCGACGAGGAATGCCTCGGGGAGGAACGCGGCAGCCTTCGGCGCGTCCGCGACTGCGGACGGCGCTGCGGGGAAGGCGTACCGGGACATGCCCCTGATCCTGCCGGACCGCTCACGGCCCGTCGAACGAATTTCCCTGTGCCTAGCGGGCGTTCTTGAGCGCCTCGCGCACGGACAGCGGGGACAATGCGTCCCGATGAGCGGCGACGAAGGCGCGGACCGCCTCCGCGTCGGTCTTCGCGTACTCGCGCAGCGCCCAGCCGATGGCCTTGCGGACGAAGAAGTCCGGGTGGCCGCTCTGGCGGCGGCAGTAGGCGAAGAGCCGTTCGGAGTCCGTGGCGGACTTGTAGCGCAGCTGGTGGAGGAGGGCGCTGCGGACGAGCCAGAGGTCCTCGTCCCGGCTCCACTCGTCCATGACGGCCGTCAGCCCCGGATCGGCGGCCACCAGCGGTCCTACGGCGTGCACCGCGAGGAGGTCCACGGTGTCCCACCACGGGACGGTGACGATCACGTGCCGGACGACGGGCAGGAAGCCGGAGGAGCACACCGTGACGTGGCGGCGCAGGTAGTCCACCGCGAAGTAGTGGTATTCGCGCTCGGGGAGCTCCCAGCACCGCAGTACGAGGGCGGTCAGGTCCGCCTCCGCGGGCTTCGGGGTCCGCCCCGTCACCGCTTGCGAGAGCTCGCGGCGCAGCGGGGTGCGCAGGCCGAGGAAGGGTGCCGCGTCCTTCATGTACGCGGCCATGGGCCGCGCCTGCCGCGGGTCGGCGGCGGCGCCGTACGTCGAGGTGAGCCGGTCGAGGAGCGTGTCAGCGAGGGCGCTGGGCGGGATCTCCGGGGGACGCACGTCGTTCGACCGCATGAGGCCCAGATTACGGCGCGACGTCGCATACGTCGGCTACTCTCCCCGGATGTCCCTCCTCCTCGCGCCGTGGACCCGGCTGTCGCTGCTCGTCGTGCTGCTCGTGGCGGCCGGAGCGTGCGTCGTGCTGTACGAGCCCCAGCGCATCCTCTCGGAGGGCTGGCCCCCTGGCCTCCCGGTGGGCTCGGCGGTGCTGCTGTTCGCCGCGCTGTACGGACTGGCCACGGCGGCCCTGGTGCCGCGCCCGCTCCTCAACCTGGCCGCGGGGGCCCTCTTCGGGGCCCCGTTCGGCCTGCTCGCGGCGGTCGGTGGCTCGGTGCTCGGCGCCGGCGTCTCCTTCGGCCTCGGCCGGATGATGGGCCAGGACGCCTTGCGTCCCCTCGTGCGCGGTCGCTGGCTCCGGGCGGCCGACGACCAGCTGGCGCGGCACGGCTTCCGCTCGGTGCTGGCGGTGCGGATCTTCCCCGGCCTTCCGTTCGCGGTGGCCAACTACTGTGCGGCGGTGTCCCGTTGTGGGTGGCTGCCCTTCCTCCTCGCCACCGCGATCGGGGTCGTTCCGAACACCGCCGCGTACGTCGTCGCCGGGGCCAGCGCCTCCTCCCCGGGCTCCCCCGCCTTCCTCGCCTCGTTCGCCTTCATCGCCGTTTCGGCGGTGGCTGCGGCGGTCGTTGCGTGGCGCAAGCGGCACCGGCTCGGGCCCGCAGCGGGGCGCAGATCGTACGATCATGTCCCGCAGCACCCCCCTGTGGTCGGCGCCGCTCCCCACGGGCCCTAGCATCGGAGCCGAACTGCCCGACGATCACAAGGACGAGCGCACCCCGACATGAGCTGGTTCGAATCCCTAATCCTCGGTCTCGTCCAGGGGCTTACGGAGTTCCTCCCGATCTCCTCCAGCGCCCACCTCCGGCTGACCGCGGCATTCGCCGGCTGGCAGGACCCGGGCGCGGCCTTCACCGCGATCACCCAGATCGGCACCGAGGCCGCCGTGCTGATCTACTTCCGCAAGGACATCGCGCGGATCATCTCCACGTGGTTCCGCTCGCTGTTCAACAAGGCCATGCGCTCGGAGCAGGACGCCAAGATGGGCTGGCTGGTGATCGTCGGCTCGATCCCGATCGGTGTCCTCGGTATCGCCTTCAAGGACCAGATCACGGGCCCGGCCCGCGATCTGCGGCTGACCGCCACCACGCTGATCGTGATGGGCGTCGTCCTCGGCATCGCGGACCGGCTGGCCGCCCGCGACGAGGAGGGGGGGCGCCACCGCGCCATCCGCGAGCGCAAGACGCTCAAGGAACTGGGCGTCAAGGACGGCCTGATCTTCGGTCTCTGCCAGGCGATGGCCCTGATCCCGGGCGTCTCCCGCTCCGGTGCGACGATCTCCGGCGGTCTGCTGCTGGGCTTCACCCGTGAGGCGGCGGCCCGCTATTCCTTCCTCCTCGCCATCCCGGCCGTGCTGGCGTCGGGTGCGTTCGAGATCAAGGACGTGGTCGAGAGCCCGGGTCACATCTCGTGGGGGCCGACGATCTTCGCGACCGTCATCGCGTTCTTCGTGGGCTATGCCGTCATCGCGTGGTTCATGAAGTTCATTTCCAGCAAGAGCTTCATGCCCTTCGTGGTCTACCGGATCGCACTGGGCATCGCACTGTTCGTGCTGATCGGCATGGACGTGCTCAGCCCCTACGCCGCCGAGTCGGCCGGGTAGCACTGCCGTCGCTCACCGCTTCGCGTGAATCGGAGGCCGCTCGGGAACGTTCCCGGGTGGCCTCCGCGTCGTTGTGCCTGGAGAGACCTGAAGAGACCTGAAGGCAAGCAGTAGGGGGTGTCCCATGGGTCGAGTGGTGCTGGAGCGGTTTCCGGCCGGAAGTCCGAGGGGAAGTTGGCCCGCCGAGGAGTATGCGGCGGAGCGGATGCGCGAGGGCGTACCGGCCGAGGTGGTGATGGACCTGGCCACCGATGCGTTCCTCGTCGTGGTCCGGCAGCGGGAGGCGCATTCCGGTCACTGATCGCGCGGGCGCAGATCCGGTGCGCGCATGCCCCTTGGCCTCGCCGCCCCGCACCCACACACTGACCCGATGACGCAGCGTGTGGACCTCGCCACGGTCATGGACCGGCTGGCGATCGACGAGGTGGTCACGGGGTACGCGGTGGCCGTGGACGACGGCGACTGGGCGGCGTACCGCGCGCTGTTCACGCCCGCCGGGCGGGCCGACTACAGCTCGGCGGGCGGGATCGAGGGCCCGGCCGCCGAGGTCGCGGACTGGCTCGCGGAGACCATGAAGCTGTTCCCGGTGCGCCAGCACCTCATCGTCAACCGGCTGATCCGGTTCGAGGACCGCGACGGCTGGCCCAGCGACCTTGCCGAGGTGCGGGCGGACTTCCTCAATCCCATGCGACTGGCCGGCGCCGACTTCGACGGGACGGTCACCGCGCCGAACTTCGTCGCCGCCGGCCGCTACGCCTTCGACCTCGCCCGTACCGCCCACGACGGCTGGCGGCTCCAGCGCGTCACCGTGCACGAGAAGTGGCGGCACGCGTCCGCCTAGCCGCCGCCCCGGCGAGCCGGTCGTACGGCCGTGTTCCACACTGGAGGCGGAGGCCCTCATGGTCGCGAAACGGACCCGGTGGTGGCGTGCGGCGGGCGCAGCCGCCGCCGGGGCTTTGCCGTGCCTCGCCTTCCCCGCCCCCGCGCTGTGGTGGTTCGCGTACGTCGCCCTCGTGCCCTGGATGCTGCTGCTGAGGTCGGCCCCCACCGGACGGCGCGCGGCCCTGGAGGGCTGGCTCGGCGGCGCCGGGTTCATCCTGGCCGTCCACCACTGGCTGCTGCCCAGCCTCCACGTGTTCCTGCTGCCGCTGGCGGCCCTGCTGGGCCTGCTCTGGATCCCCTGGGCCCTGCTGGTGCGGGAGCTGCTCGGCGGGGCCCCGACGCCGGGCCGTGCCGGGGCCGCACTGCTGCTGGTACCGGCGGGCTGGCTGCTGTCGGAACTGGTCCGGTCGTGGCAGGGGCTGGGCGGGCCGTGGGGGCTGCTGGGAGCGAGCCAGTGGCAGGTGCCGGCTGCCTTGCGGATCGCCTCGGTGGGCGGGGTGTGGCTGGTGAGCCTGCTGGTGGTGTCGGTGAACTGCGCGCTGGTGCTGCTGATCGCGGCGCCGGGGGCTCGGGTCCCGGCGGTGGCCGGGGTGACGGGGTGTGCGCTGCTGACGGGGGCGGCGTGGCTGTGGGCACCACGACCCGAGGTGTCGGGCACGCTGCACGTGGCCGTGGTGCAGCCGGGGCAGGTGGCGGACGGCCCGGACAGCGCGGACCGGCGGTTCGCCGTCGGGGAACGGCTGACGCGTCCGCTGGCGGGGAAGCCGGTGGACCTGGTGGTGTGGGGCGAGAGCAGCGTCGGCGCGGACCTCGCGGCGCGCCCGGACCTCGCGCGGCGGCTGGCCGCGCTGTCCGCCGAGGTCGGGGCTCCGCTCCTGGTCAACGTCGATGCGCGCCGCCCGCCGGGGCCGGCCGCCCCGCCCGCCGCGGCAGCCGATGCGGCGACCGGGGGCAGCATCTACAAGAGCTCGGTCCTCGTCGGCCCCGACGGACCGACCGGCGACCGGTACGACAAGATGCGCCTGGTCCCCTTCGGCGAGTACGTACCGGCACGGTCCCTGCTCGGCTGGGCCTCCTCGGTCGGCAAGGCCGCCGGGGAGGACCGCAAGCGCGGCCAGAGCCCGGTGGTGATGAACCTGCCGGGGCAGCCCGGCGTCCGCCTCGGCCCGCTGGTCTGCTTCGAGTCGGCGTTCCCCGACATGAGCCGCCGGCTCACCCGTGACGGGTCCGACCTGCTGATCGCCCAGTCGGCCACGTCCACGTTCCAGCACAGCTGGGCCCCGGCGCAGCACGCCTCGCTCGCGGCCCTGCGCGCCGCGGAGGACGGCCGCCCCGTGGTGCACGCCACCCTCACCGGCATCAGCGAGGTGCACGGTCCGTCGGGCGAGCGGATCGGCCGGGCGCTGCCCATCTCCGCGAGCACGGCGCAGGTGTACGAGGTCCCGCTCGCCCACGGCACGACCCTCTACGTCCGCTTCGGGGACTGGGCTGTGGGGGCCGCCCTCGCGCTGCTGGTGGCGTACGGCGCGGTCGAGGGGACCCGGTCCCTGCGGCTCAGGAGGACTGCTCCAGAGCGGACGCCACCACCCGCTCGCACAGCTCGTGGGTGAGCAGGGCGTCGCGGGCGCTGAGCGTCCTGCCCACTGCGACGGCCTCCAGGAAGGCGTCCACGGCCTGCTCGATACCGCGCTGCCGGGCGACCGACACCCAGTCCCCGCGGCGGCGCACGGTCGGCTGGCCCCGGTGGTCGATGATCTCGGCGAGGTTGACGACCTGCCGCTTGGTGTCCTGGCCGGACACCTCCAGGATCTCCTCGGTGGAACCGGACAGTCGGTTCATGATGCCGAGCGCGGTGAACCCGGGGCCCGACACTTGGAGCACGACCTGGTGCATCAGCCCGTCGCGCACCTGCGCCCGGACGTCGATGTGGTCGGCCTCGCCCGGCAGCAGGAAGCGCAGGGTGTCGACGACGTGGATGAAGTCGTCGAGGACGAAGGTCCGCGGGTCCTCGGGGAGACCGACCCGGTTCTTCTGCATGACGATCAGGTCGCGCGGGTGCTCGGCGCACTGCACGTAGCCGGGCGCGTAGCGGCGGTTGAAGCCGACGGCGAGCGACACCCCTCGCTCCTCGGCCAGTTCCACCAGCCGCCGCGAGTCGTCGAGCGCGTAGGCGAGCGGCTTGTCCACGTACGTCGGCACCCCCGCCTCGATCAGCCGCGCCACGATCTCGGGGTGAACGGCGGTCGGGGCGTGCACGAACGCCGCGTCGAGGCCCTGGGCCAGCAGCTCGTCCAGGTCCACGTGCCGGCGCGCGGTCGGGATGTGGTGGACCTCCCCGACCCGCTCCAGCGTGGCGGGGGTGCGGGTCTGCAGGTGCAGTTCCACGCCCGGGCGCGCGGTGAGGACGGGCAGGTACGCCTTCTGAGCGATGTCGCCGAGTCCGATGACGCCGACCTTCACCGGAAACCTCCAGGTTGATCCTTGCGGGACTTCGGCAGCTTAATCGCTGGTGGCCGGGGACTGGTTCACCGAGGATGTCGACCATGACCACCACCTCCGGATCCCACCGCACCGAGCCCTCCACCACCGCGAACGAGCGGGAGATGCTGGAGGGATGGCTCGACTACCACCGCGCGACCCTCGTCTGGAAGTGCGAGGGGCTCCAGGACGAGGAGTTGCGCCGCCGGCCGCTCGCCCCCTCCGAACTCAGCCTGCTGGGCCTCGTACGGCACATGGCGGAGGTGGAGCGGTACTGGTTCCGGGAGATCATGCTGGGCGAGGACCTCCCCGAGCTGTACTGCACGCAGGAGGACCCGGACGGGGACTTCCACATCGGCGACACCGACACCTGGGCCGAGGCCGAACAGACCTGGCAGACCGAGGTCGAAGGGGCACGGCAGGCTGCGGCGGGCCGTTCGCTGGACATGCTGTCGAAGCCCGAGAGCCATCGTCGGGGCGAGACGTTCAGCCTCCGTTGGGTCTACACGCACATGATCGAGGAGTACGCGCGCCACAACGGCCACGCGGACCTGCTGCGCGAACAGATCGACGGTTCCACGGGCGACTGAGGTCCGTCGGGGTGGTCGGCGGGCGGGGGGCCGGGCCCGGTGTCCGGCGGATGTCCGTCACCCGTGCGGGGTGAATATCGGCTCCGGGTTATCGCAACGGGGTCTTCGCACAGCAGAGTTGCGCGAGTGCATCCAACCCGAACCACGACGAAGCTGCTGCTCGGAGTCGCCTGTGCCGTCTCGGCCGTCTCCGGTTGCGTGAATGTGACCCCCACGCCGATGCAGCCGGCGACCGCCCCCACCACGGGGGTGCCGCCGCAGCACGAGGCCCGCGTCGGAGCGGGGGCGACCCCGGTGGAGGTCCAGGCACCCGCCCTGGAGGCGCTGGAGGTCTTGGAAGGCCTGGGGGCGGTACCGGGGCGGTCCGTGCAGCCGACGCCCTCCGCGGCCAGTCGGCAGTCCGCCCCGCGCAGTGCGGCGGGCACGGCGGCCGAGGCCGCCGAGGGGCCCTCTCGGGCCGCCCCGCCGGTTCCGGACATCCCGGAGCCACGACTGCCCGCCGCGCGCGCCTCAGCGGGCAAGGGGGGCCGTACGGACCCCCTGCGGCCGGACGCGGGGGTGCCGCGCGAGCTGATGAAGGAGCTTCCGGTCCGGCCCGGCGACGTGTGCGCGCTGGGCCGCCGGCACGGCCACTGGCGCCCGGACAGCCCGGAGGCCCGGATCTGTGGGGGCGTCCACGGCGGCTGACCCGCAGTGCTGTGACCGGAAGGGTTCACCGGTCACAGCACTAGGAGTTCTGCTCCGGGAACGGCCGGGGCCCCTCGCCCGGTTCCGCGGCCAGTCGCCGCTCCAACCGGGCGATGGCCGCCCGCACGCCGTTCCCGTACCCGTCGTCCGTCAGGGCCCCGGTGGCGGCTCTGGCCCGGGCCAGGTGCACCCGCGCTGCCTCGGGCCGCCGCAGTTTCACGTAGTCGGCGGCCAGGCTGAGGTGCAGGGACGGGTAGAACACGCGCACCGCCTGGTGCGGCTCGTGCTGCGCGGGCAGCTCTTCCCGCAGCCTCCGGTCCAGCCCCTCGGCGGCGTTCAGGGCCCGCAGGTCCCAGGCCAGTTCGTCGGCGGGATCGTCCTGGGCGTCTGCCATGTAGTGCGCGAGCGTGCACCGGTGGAGGGAGTCCCCTTCCTCGCCGATCTCGGTCCAGATCGCACCGAGCCGGTTGCGGGCCTCCTCGCGGTCACCGGCGTGCAGCAGGATGACGGCCTGACCGATCCTGGTCATGACGGCGTCCTCCGACGCCTCCTGCTGCTCCGTCACGGCGGCCTCCGGCTTGCTCTGCCAGACCTGCTCCGGTCTGATCGTCACGACGCTAGCCGGAGGCATTGGCAACGGCGCCGAGGCGCGGTGGGGTATCAGCCCAGGTCCGGGATCGTCCAGTCGATCGGCTCATGGCCCTGCGCGGCGACGGCCTCGTTGATCTGCGTGAAGGGCCGGGACCCGAAGAACTTCTTGGCCGACAGCGGCGAGGGGTGGGCGCCCTTGACGACCACGTGCCGCTCCTCGTCGATCAGCGGGAGCTTCTTCTGCGCGTACGCGCCCCACAGCACGAAGACGGCGGGGTCCGGGCGGTCGGCCACCGCGCGGATCACCGCGTCGGTGAACTTCTCCCAGCCCTTGCCCTTGTGCGAGTTGGGCTCGGCCTCGCGGACGGTGAGCACCGCGTTGAGGAGCAGGACGCCCTGCTCGGCCCACGGCATCAGGTACCCGTTGTCCGGAATGGGCGTGCCCAGCTCGGCGTGCATCTCCTTGTAGATGTTGCGCAGCGACGGCGGGATCTTGACCCCGGGCCGCACGGAGAAGCACAGGCCGTGGCCCTGGCCGGCTCCGTGGTAGGGGTCCTGGCCGAGGACCAGGACCTTCACCTTCTCGAAGGGAGTGGCCTCCAGGGCCGCGAAGACCTGCTCGCGGGGCGGGTAGACCGGCCCGTTCGCCCGCTCCTTCTCGACGAACTCGGTGAGCTCCTTGAAGTAGGGCTGGTCCAGCTCCCCGCCGAGGACGGGGAGCCAGGACTCGGGCAGCATCTGCGTCACGTCTACAACCTCCGGTACAAGTTCCGTGCAACTGCTCGGTGCAACTGCTCCAGAACTTACCGGGGGCCACTGACAACGCCTCCATCCGCGGGCGCCCACGGGCGCCCGCGGCAGGGCTACCAGCTGGTCTTGCGGTACAGCTCCCACATCTGGAAGACGGTCTGCGGGTCGAGCGCCCGCTCGGCGCCGGCGATGTCCTCGCGGGCGGCGACGTACATCTTGCCCTGCCACAGCGGCAGCAGCCGGACGTCCTCGGCGAAGATCTGCTGAGCCTGCTCGAACTCGCGGACGCCGGCCGAGCGGTCGCTCTCGCGGCGGGACTTGGGCAGCAGGTCGGTGATGATCTCGGTGGGCTCGTACGGGGTGCCGACCGCGTTCTCCTTGCCGACGAACGGCGCGATGAAGTTGTCCGGGTCCGGGAAGTCGGGGAACCAGCCGCGGCCGAAGACCGGGTACTCGCCGTTCTTGTAGCCGACCTGGAACACCTTCCAGGGCTGGCCGCGCAGGGTGACCTTGAAGAGCCCGCTCTCGTCCAGCTGGCGCTTGAGCTCGGTGAACTCGTCGGCGGTGGAGGCACCGTAGCGGTCCGTGGTGTACCAGAAGGTCAGCTCCACGGGCTGGGTGATCCCGGCGTCCTTGAGGATCTTCTTGGCCTTGGCGACGTCCGCCTGGCCGTACTTGTCGTAGAAGGGCGTCTTGTGACCCACGACACCCTTGGGGACCATCGAGTACAGCGGTTCGGCGGTGCCCTGGTACACCTTCGAGACGATCGCGCCGCGGTCGACGACCTGGGCGATGGCCTGGCGCACCGGCAGCTTGGCGACCTGCGGGTCCTTGGGGTTGAAGATCAGGTAGCGGATCTCGGCGCCGACGTTCTCGACGACCTGGACGCCCTGCGCGTGCGAGGCGGGGGTCTGCAGCTCCTTGATCTCGGGGGCCGACAGACCGCGGTAGGTGGCGTCGATCTCCTTGCCCTTGAGCGCGGCGATCATCTTGGTGGAGTCCGCGAAGTAGCGGATGGTCACCCCGTCGTTGCGCCGGTTCGCGAAGCCGTTGTAGGTCCCGTTCTTGCCGAGGACCGCCTCGCTGCCCTCCTTGTACGAGTCGAGCACGAACGGGCCGGAGCCGGTGACCTTGCCGTCCTCCCGCACCTTGTCGGCCGGGTACTCCTTGGGCGCGACCAGCGAGGCGGCCGGCGAGCCGAGGACGAAGGGGAAGGTGGCGTCGGGGGTCTTCAGGTGGAAGACGACCGTCAACGCGTCCGGGGTCTCGATCTTGTCCAGGCTGCCGAAGAGGCCCAGCGGACCGGTCTGGGAGTTGATCGTCCGAATCCGGTCGAGCGAGTACTTGACCGCCTTGGAGTCGAGCGCCTCGCCGTTGGAGAACTTCAGGCCCTTCTTCAGGGTGCACCGGTACGACTCGTTCGCGGAGTCGGTGAACTCGCAGGCCTGCGCGGCGTCCGGCTGGGGCTTGGTGGAGCCCGTAGGGAAGGCCAGCAGGGTCTGGTAGACGTTCCGGTACAGCTCCCAGGAACCGTCCCAGGCCGCCGCGGGATCGAGGGTGCTCGGGGCGCTCGTCGTGCCGACGACGATTCTCTTCGCGGCGTCACTGCTGTCGTCCGAAAGCAGACCGCATCCGGCGAGCAGGGATATGGACGCAAGGGCCGCAGTGATCTGCAGGCATCTGGTCCGGATGAACACGTGCACGCTCCTCGATCAGCCAGGGGTGCGGCAGACCCTACCGCAGTGCCTCACAAATCCAATGGGCAGGTTTCATGTGGCACTTGACCGATTTCGTACATATTAGGTACGCATTTGCCTCCCTTCGGGAGGCAAATGCGTCCGATTATCGGTCAGTGCACTCCGGCATTCAGGAACATTCCTCCGTCAACGATCAGAGTTTGCCCTGTGATCCATTCCGCTTGTGCGGATGTAAGAAAAGCCGCAGCTCCGCCGATGTCCTCCGGAAGGCCGAGCCGTCCGAGCGGATAGGCCGCGGCGGCCTCCTGCTCCCGTCCCTCGTAGAGCGCCTGCGCGAACTTCGTCTTGACCACCGCGGGGGCGATCGCGTTGACCCGCACGCCGGGCGCCATCTCGTGGGCGAGCTGCAGGGTGAGGTTGACCATGGCGGCCTTGCTCATCCCGTACGCGCCGATGAAGGGCGATGCCGAGACGCCGGCGATGGAGGCGATGTTCACGATCGCTCCGCCGTTCTCCTTCTGCCACGCGTGCCAGGTCCGCTGGGCGAAGCCGAGCGCCGAGATCACGTTGGTCTCGAAGACCTTGCGCGCGACACCGAGGTCCAGGTCCGCGATCGGACCGAAGACCGGGTTGGTACCCGCGTTGTTGATCAAGAAGTCGACCCGCCCGAAGGCCTCCATCGTCCGCTCGACCGCGAAGGCCTGGTGAGCCTCGTCGTGCGCCTTGCCCGCGACCCCGATCACTCGGTCCGCGCCGAGCGCCTCCACGGCCTCCTTGAGGGCGTCCTCGTTGCGCCCGGTGATGCACACCCGGTCGCCCCGGGCGACCAGGGCCTCGGCGATGCCGTAGCCGATGCCCCGGCTCGCCCCGGTGATCAGCGCGACCCTGCCGCTGTCCGTCCTGCCGTTCTTGCTGTCCGCCATGACCGTGCACCCTGCCTCTCGTCAGTTGAGCGGGCCGCCGGCCACGTACATGACCTGGCCTGAGACGAAGCCGGCGGCCTCGCCCGTGAAGAAGGCGATCGCGTTGGCGATGTCGTCCGGGCGACCGACGCGCTGGACGGGGATCTGGGTGGCCGCGGCGGCCTGGAAGTCCTCGAATCCCATGCCCACGCGAGCGGCCGTCTGGGCGGTCATCTCCGTGACGATGAAACCGGGGGCGACCGCATTGGCGGTGACGCCGAACTTGCCGAGCTCGATGGCCAGCGTCTTGGTGAAGCCCTGGAGGCCGGCCTTGGCCGCGGAGTAGTTGACCTGCCCGCGGTTACCGAGCGCCGAACTGCTGGAAAGGTTCACGATGCGGCCGAACTTGGCCTCCACCATGTACTTCTGACAGGCTTTCGACATCAGGAACGCACCGCGCAGGTGCACGTTCATGACGGTGTCCCAGTCGCTCTCGCTCATCTTGAAGAGCAGGTTGTCGCGCAGCACACCGGCGTTGTTGACCAGGATGGTCGGGGCACCCAGGACGCTCGCGACCCGCTCGACGGCCGCCTCCACCTGTGCCGCGTCGGAGACGTCGCAGCCGACTGCCAGGGCCTTCCCGCCCGCAGCCGTGATCGTCTCGACGGTGTCCTTGCAGGCCGTCTCGTCGAGATCGAGTACGGCGACCGCCCGGCCCTCGGCGGCCAGGCGCACGGCGGTTGCCGCGCCGATGCCCCGGGCCGCCCCGGTCACGATCGCGACGCGCTGCTCGGTGGTGGACATGGTGGATCTCCTCGCCCTCGGAATCCTCATCAGCGGCTCCCCGGAGGTGAGCAACCGCTTAGTAGCTTCAGTGAGGAGACGCTAGGAGCCCTGGCACTCGGTGTCAACGGCACCGGGCCCCAGGGCACCCAGGTCGTACGGATCGCCGGTATCGACCACCGTCCGAGATCGTCCTGCTGGTCAGCGAACCAGCAGGTCGAGCAGCCGTTCCACCTCGGCCTCCGGGTCGGTCGTCAGCCCCGTGTGCACCGGCCCGGGCTGCACCACCGTGCTGCGCGGCGCGATCAGCCAGCGGAACCGGCGGCCCGCGTCGTCGCCCGCCGCCTGGCCGGCCCACTCGCCGCCGGTGCACACGCCCTCGACCCCGCGCAGGGCGGCCCGGACGCCGGCCACATCGGCCTCGGGGTCCAGGACGCGGAGCTTGGCCTCGTCCAGGTGGGTGCGCGCGGCCACGTACGAGCGCGCCCGGCAGTAGACGATCACGCCGGCGTTGAAGCACTCGCCGCGCTCCATCCGCGGCACCACGCGCACCAGCGCGTACTCGAACACGTCCCGCTTGGTCACTCGCTGCCGCTCTTCTTCTTGGTCTTGTGGGGCCATTCGGTCAGGTGCTCGGTCAGCCAGCCGGGCGGCTTCGAGGGAGCCTTCACCTCGGGCACCATCGAGATCATCTCGTGGATCGTCGCCGCGCGCGGTAGCAGGACCTCCACGTAGGCGCGGCGCACCGCGTCGGTGGAGTCGAAGCCGGGCTCGTCGACCAGCCACTCGTCGGGAACGTCGGCGATGACCTCGTCCAGCAGTTCCCGGGTCACCAGGGGCGCGAGCGCGGCGGCGGCGGCCTCGACGTCTGGGCCGACCGGGGCCAGGACGTGGTCGGAGGCGTTGTACGGCTTGGCCGCGGCACTGCCGGCGGTGGGCCAGTTGTGGTGCCAGATCATGGTGGCGCCGTGGTCGATGAGCCAGAGTTCTCCGTGCCAGACCAGCATGTTCGGGTTGCGCCAGGACCGGTCGACGTTGTTGATCAAGGCATCGAACCAGACCACCCGCCCGGCCTCGGCAGGGTCCACCTGATAGGCGAGCGGATCGAAGCCGATCGACCCGGGCAGGTAGTCCATTCCGAGGTTGAGTCCGCCGCTGGCCTTCAGTAGCTCCTGGACCTCTTGGTCGGGCTCGCCGAGCCCGATCACGGGGTCGAGTTGCATCTGTACCAGCCGCGGGACCCGCAGGCCCAGCCGCTGGGCCAGCCGGCCGCAGACGACTTCGGCGACCAGGGTCTTGCGCCCCTGGCCGGCTCCGGTGAATTTCATGACGTAGGTACCGAGGTCGTCGGCCTCGACGATCCCCGGCAGCGAGCCGCCCTCACGCAGGGGCGTGACATAGCGTGTCGCTGTCACTTCTGTAAGCATTTTCCCAGGGTATCCATTCATTACGCCTTGCAATCAAAAGGACGTCTCCTCCTGCATGTCCCTCCGGCCTGGCAGCCTTGGGCCCTGGGGAGAATCTGGGAAGTTCCAGTCAGTGTCCCGCTCCCCACCGAGTATCGGGGGCTCCCACCGCCAGAGCAGGCGCCATGATCGTTACGCCCTCTTGAGATTCCACCGAGTTCGACGGCGCCGGGTACAACGGAACTCGACTCACCAGCGGGGCGCGATCCTCACCGGATCTCGGCGATCAGGCGGCTGCTGCGCTCGGCGGGTGCGGTTGCCGCCCGCGCGCCCGGGTGATCCCGCGGCTCCTCGCCTGCCAGGTCTCACACCGCCCTGCGGTAGAGCCAGACGCCCAGCGGTGCGAACACCAGGACAATGGCCGCGTCCCAGACGAGCGCCTGCCAGACGTCATGTGCGGCCGGTCCGCCGAGGACCAGGACCCGGACGGCTTCGGCTGTCTGTGACACCGGCTGGTGTCGTGCGAACGTCTGTAGCCATCCGGGCATGGTGCTGACGGGGACGAACGCCGCGGAGGCGAAGACCAGGGGCGCCAGTACCGGGAACGCGGCAGCCTGAGCGGTTTCCGGGTCGCCCACCGCCATGCCGACGACCGCGAAGATCCAGGACATCGCGAAGCCGAAAGCGAGCACCAGCAGAATTCCGCCCAGCAGCGCCGGCACACCCGCGTGGATGCGGAACCCGATGGCGAACCCCACCCCGGTCATCAGCGAGACCACGAAGACGTTGCGCAAGAGGTCTGCGGTGGTTCGCCCCACGAGCACTGCGGACCGGGCCATCGGCAGCGACCGGAATCGCTCCATCAGGCCGGTCTGCATGTCGGTGGCCAGGCCGATCGCCGTGTTCATCGCCCCGAAGACCGCCGTTTGCACGAAGATCCCGGGGATCAGGAAGTCGACGTAGCTGACCCCGTGGAGGGACGGGGCGACGACGCCGCCGAACACGTACCGGAACATCAGGACGAAGACCAGCGGCTGGATGGTCGAGAACACCAGCAGTCGCGGTACGCGTCGCAGGGCGATCAGATTCCGCCATGCGACGGTCAGCCCGTCCTGGACGGTCCGCGCGAGTCGCGTCCCGGGCCGGACGAGCGGTGCGGGGCGCTGCGCGAGGACGGTGCCGGAACGGGTCATGGCTGGTCGCCGGTCAGCTGGAGGAACACATCGTCGAGGCTGGCTTCCCGTACGGAGACGGTACGGGGAACCAGGCCGTGCGCTTCGAGCAGTCGGAGCACGTCCAGCAGTTGGCGGGACCCGTCGGGTGAGGTCAGGCGGAGCCGGGGTCCGTCGGTGCGGGGTGACTCGGTGCAGTGTTGCCGTAGTAGTGCGCACGCCGACAGGGCGCGCGCGGCTTCCCCCATGTCGAACTCGATGACGGTGCTGCCCAGGCGCGCTTTGAGGAGAGCGGGGGTGTCGTCGGCGATCACCCGTCCGTGGTCGATGACGACGACCCGTTGCGCGAGGCGGTCGGCTTCCTCAAGGTACTGAGTGGTCAGCAGGACGGTCGTGCCGTCGTCGACGAGCTGGCGGATCATGTCCCACAGGGCGTTGCGGCTGTGGGGGTCGAGGCCGGTGGTGGGCTCGTCGAGGAAGAGGACGGGTGGGTCGGGGACGAGCGCGGCTGCGACGTCCAGACGTCTTCGCATACCGCCGGAGTAAGTCCGCACGGGTCGGTCGCCGGCGTTGGTGAGGTCGAAGCGTTCCAGCAGTTCGGCTGCCCGTGCGCGGATCCGGGAATGCCGCAGGTGGGTGAGTCGTCCGATCATGCGCAGGTTCTCCCGGCCGGTGAGGTTCTTGTCCACCGCCGCGTACTGTCCGGCAAGCCCGATCACGCCCCGCACGGCCGCCGCCTCGCGGACCACGTCGTGCCCGAGGACTTCGGCATGGCCTGCGCTGGGGGGCACGATCGTCGTCAGGATCCGGATCGCGGTGCTCTTGCCCGCGCCGTTGGGTCCCAGGAGGCCGAAGACGGTACCGGGCCGGACATCGAAGTCCACCGACTCCAGTGCCGTCACCGTCCCGAACCTCTTGCTCAGACCGGTCACGCTGATCGCCGCCTGGCCCACCGGCCCACCTTCTGGCGTAGCAGAGAACCTGTCCCCTCCATTCTCGCCCCGCGGCCGGAAGGTGCCCACCGCATAAGACCGGGACGGCCCGCGTCACGTCTCCGGCCCCTTACGCAGGGTGTGCGTCTGGCGGCGTGAGACGATCGTGAGGCCGAGCCAGCTCGCCCAGCCGACCGGCTGCAGCACCCAGTAGCTCGCGATCCGGTACAGGAGCGTCAGCGCGATGGCCTGATCGGTGTGCAGCCCGTAGAAGACCAGGAGCGCGGTGAGGCTGGTTTCGACGACTCCGAGGCTGCCGGGCGTGAGCCGCAGGGCTCCCGTCATCTGGGTGAGGGTGTAGGCGATCAGTGTCCCCGGCCAGGGCAGAGTGATACCCAGTCCCCACGCGCAGGCGACGAGGCAGGCTGCGTCGAGAAGCCAGTTGGAGACGGCGAGGGCGAACGGCCTCAGCCACGGGCGCACGCCGGGCTGGTTTGCTCTCACGTGGCGGACGAGGTGGGACAGCCCGTCCTCGATGTTCCACATGCGGGGAGTGCGGACCCCGATCCGCCGCCATGCCCGCCAGGCCCGGCGCCGCACGGGAGGAATCCGTGACAAGGCGACCGTTCCTGCGGTGACGAGAACGAGGGCCGCCGCCAGCCAGAGCACGGCAGAGCGCAGGCCGGCGGCAGGCCCCGCTCCTGTGCTGGCCAGAACACCGACCACCAGCATCAAGAACAGTGCGAGACCGGACATCAGTCCGGAGACTGCGAGGACGGACCCTGCGAGCACCGCCGAGACCTGACGGCGCCGCAACTGTCCGAACAACCAGGCGGCGGCGAATGCCGCGCCACCGGGAAACGCCCCGGCCACTGCGTTGGCTGCCACGACCATAACGCCCACCAGACGAACTCTCAGGCGGGCCCCGCCCATCCTCAGCAGCCGCCCCTGTATCGCCGCCATGCAGACCAGGGACAGCGCTTCGAGGAGGGCCGCCAGTCCCAGCCAACCCGGCCGGACCGCCCCCATCAGACGCAGGGCCGAAGCGATGTCGTGGCGCCGGTTCACGGCAGCGACCGCAGCGGCTGACACGAAGACTGCCGACACCAGCCACCACAACGGGTGCCGGGCCCGCACGGACAGCAGACGGGACACCGGATTGCCGGCACCGTCCGGTCTGCCCGTGTCATCCGCCATGCAGGCCACGTTACGGTCAGGTTCGCCACCAGCACGGTAAGTCGCCGAGGCGGGCCGAACACCTGCCGGACCGTACCGGTGCTCGGTCCGTGTCGGTGGCTGTCGGCAGCCCCGGGTAGAAGATGCTCCTCGTAGATCCACGTGCCGCGGAACAGGCCCAGCCGTGAGCCGGCATGCAGGTGGCATCAGGCTGTTTCAGTATGGAAGTCGGGTCGGACGTGTCGCTGTCCACGGAGGTGAGTGCGATGACGCTTCCCGCACGACGCCGGACCGGTGGAATCGGCATCGGCATCGGCATCGGCATCGGCATCGACCGCAGCGTGTGGGAACAGGCCCCGAGCTCCTCGAACCGCCACGAGCGGGGCTGCGCCCGGCAGGCGGTGCGCCGGGCAGGAGTCAGCGCGACCACCGGGGCACGGCGATGAGCACGGCCGCGACGCCGGGCCCCACCACAGCCAGGACTAGCGACGGTGCAGGGGTATCGGGGGATGCGGCCAGGCCGTCGATTCTCACCTTGACGATGAATCCCGCGGTCGATCTCTGCTGGGAGGTCGGTCACCTGGAGGGCATCGGCAAGAACCGTGCCCGGGTCAGGTCGGTGGCCGCGGGGGGCGGAGGGATCAACGTCGCCCGTCATGTCGTGCGGCTCGGAGGACGGGCCACCGCCGTCCACACCGCCGGAGGCGAGGTCGGCCTGCGCCTGAACCGGCTGCTGGACGAAGAGGGCATCGACCACGTCGCCGTCGGGATCGACGAGGAAACCCGCGAAGCACTCGTGCTGTTCGAGGCCGAATCGCACCGCAGCTACCACATCGTGCCACCCGGCCCGCAACTGCACGACCACGAGGGGCTGAGGGCCCTGGACGCGCTGGAGCGGGCCGTCGGGAGTTGCCCGTACGTCGTGGCCAGCGGCAGCCTGCCCGGCGGCTTGCCCGAGGACTTCTACGCGGCCGTCGCCCGCCGTATCAAGAAGGCCGGATCCCGACTGGTCCTGGACACCTCCGGGCCGGCGCTTCGCGAAGCACTCGCGGAGGGCGTGTTCCTCTTCAGGTGCAACCGGACAGAGGCCGAGAGCCTGACCGGCCAGCCCGTCCGTAGCTTCGACGACGCCCGAGCCATCAACGAGCACCTGCTCACCACAGGGGCCGCCGAGATCGCCGTCACCACCCTCGGAGAGTTGGGCGCGGTGTGCTCGACCGGCCACGGCCACACCGAGATCTACGCGCCGCCGCTGCCCGACGAGCCGCTGAGCGATGCCGGGGCGGGAGACGGCATGGTCGCCGCCCTCACCACACGCCTGGCCGCCGGAGAGGATCCCGTCAGCGCCTGCGCGCTGGGGGTGGCCGTGGCTGCCGCAGCGATGCTCACCCCCAGCACCGAGTCCTTCGACCGGGACGTGGCCCTGTCCCTGCGCTCCCAGGTGCGGACCAGGTTCCGGACCGATGCATGACGCCGGGGCCTTCGACCCTGCCCCGCGATACGGCAATTCGACCGTGTGACATAGCGGGTCGCGATCACTTCGGACCCGCCCAGGTTACGGGGGTCAGCGCGCGGGGGCCCACTGTTCGAGCAGGGCTCCGGCCGTGGTGATGGTGGCGACCAGCGCGAGGGAGTTGCGGATCACCTCGGCCGTGTAGGCGGCGGGCACTCCCGCGACGGCGTCGCCGGGCACCACGACGCGGTACCCGAGGTTCACGGCGTCGAAGACCGCGTTCGGGATCGCGATGTTCGAGGAGACCCCCACGACGACGAGGGTGCGGATGCCGAGGTTGCGCAGCAGGGGGTCCACGTCGGTGCCGGCGAGGGGCGAGAGCCCGTGCAGTCGACGGACCACCAGGTCGTGCTCGGCGACCTCGATGGGGGCCGCCACCTCGACCGCCCGACTCCCGGACAGCTGCCGTACGGGCAACTTCCCCGCGGCCCGGAACAGCCGCGCGTTGGCATTGGCGCCGCGCCCGTCCGGACGCCGTTCGGCGACCGCGTGCAGCACCTGTACGCCGGCGCCGTGCGCGGCATCGACCAGCGCGGCCACCCGCCCCAGCATCCCCGAGTCCCGCGCCTCCTTCGCCAGCTCGGGCAGGGCGCTCTCCTCGCCGACGACACCCCTCTGGCACTCGACGGTGAGCAGCGCGGTGGTGGCGGGATCGAGTTCCGGCATGGCTCCCCCTGGCGTGACGACCATCGATCCCCCATGCTTCCTGACACACAGTCAGATGTGAAGGGGTGCGGGACGGATGGACGGCGCACAGCGGCGGGGCCGCCGCATCATGATGACCGACGAGGAAGTGGACGCGTTCCTGCGCGAACAGCGCACCTGCCGGGTGGCGACGGTTTCCCGGGACGGCCGCCCGCACGTGGGCGCCCTGTGGTTCGCCTGGGACGGCACTTCCCTGTGGCTGTACTCGATCACGCGCAGCCGCCGCTGGTCCGACCTGCGCGGCGACCCGCGGGTCTCGGTCGTCGTGGACGCGGGCGAGACGTACGACGACCTGCGCGGGGTCGAACTCTGCGGCAGCGCCGTGTTCGTGGGCGAGGCCCCGCGCACGGGCGAACCCTGCCCGGAGCTCGCCGTGCCGGAACGACTCTTCCCGACCAAGAACTTCGGGATCGAGGAGATGCCGCACGACGGACGCCACGCCTGGATCCGCCTCACCCCGGAGTCGATCGTCTCCTGGGACTTCCGCAAGCTCTAGGTGTATCGCCCCGGGAGGTCGTCGAGCGGGCCGCGGGCCTCACCGCGCAGCGGCGACTTCCTGGAGTGCGGTGACGGCGGCCCGGATCGAGGGCCGCCGATCGGCGTCCGCCCGCCACACGACGTACACGTGGCGCCGGACGGCGTCGCTCACCGGCAGCAGCCGGACTCCGGGCGGCACCGGGCCGCGCCCGAGCCGGGGCGTCACGCACACCCCGAGCCCGGCCTCCACGAAGGCCAGCTGGGTGTGGTGCTCCTCGGCGATGTGCGCGATGCGCGGCTCGATGCCGGTGCCGCGCAGGGTGTACACGAGCCACTCGTGGCAGAACTGGCCCTCGTTCCAGGAGATCCAGTCCTCGTCGGCGAACTCGGCGAGGGAGATCCGGTCGCGCGCCGCCAGCCGGTGGTCGGCGGGCACCGCGATGTCACAGGAGTCGTCGAGCAGATGAGCCCGCGTGAGCTCGACGGGGACCGGCATCCGCTTGTTGTGCCAGTCGATGGCCAGGGCGAGGTCGAGGTCCCCGCGGACGACCGCGGCCATGCTCTCCTCGGGCTCCTGCTCGCGCACCAGCGGGCGCAGTTCGGGGTGTCCGGCGCGCAGCGCGGTGAGGGTCTGGGGCAGCAGTCCGCGCATCGCGGTGGGGAAGGCGCCGATCCGCAACTCGCCCACGGCGCAACCCCGCTGGGCCTCCACATCGGCCTGGGCGAGCTCCACCTGGGAGATGATCCGGGCCGCGTGATCGGCGAGCAGCCGACCCGCGTCCGTGAGCCGCACGCCGCGTCCGTTCTTGGCCAGCAGGGGCTGGCCGACCTCGCGCTCCAGCTTGGCCATCTGCTGGGACACCGCGGAGGTGGTGACGTGGAGCCCGTCGGCCGCGCCGCTGACCGAACCGTGACGGGCGAGGGCGTCGAGGGTGCGCAGGCGCTCCAGATTCAACATGTAAGTGATGCTACGCCGTCATCCACAAGAAGTCTCGCTTGTCCTACTTAGTTGAGCGGTGCAGAGTTCTCTTCATGAGCGCACCCACCACCCCTCGCCCCACCCTCCCATCGCCGGCCACCGCCACCCGGACCACCGGGACCACCCGCGTGAACTGGCGGATCCGGTTCGCGATCCTCTCGGTGGTCTGGGGCTTCAGTTTCCTCCTGATCAAGGTGGGCACTCAGGCGTACGCGCCCTTCCAGGTGGCCTTCGGCCGGGTGCTGTTCGGTGCGCTGGCCCTGCTCGCGGTGCTCCTGGTCCGCCGCGAGGCGCTCCCCCGGGGCCGCCACACCTGGGCCCACCTCACCGTGGCGGCGCTCCTGCTCAACACCGCCCCGTTCTCGCTCTTCTCCTACGCCGAGCTCAGCATCCCGTCCAGCCTGGCCGGCATCTGCAACGCCACCTCGCCGCTGTGGGGCATGGCGCTGTCGATGGTGGCCCTGTCGGAGGACCGCCCGACCCGCCGTCGCTTCGCGGGCCTGGGCCTGGGCTTCCTCGGCGTACTGACCGTCCTCGGCGCCTGGCAGGGCTTCTCGGGCATCGACGCCAAGGGCACCGCGCTCGCCCTGCTGGCCTCGCTGTGCTACCCCATCGGCTGGATCTACGTCCGGCGCACCCTCGCGTCCACCCCGGGGTCCCCGGTGGCCCTGACCGGCGCCCAGCTGCTGCTGTCCACGTTCCAACTGCTCCTGGTCAGCGCCGTGTTCACCACGGCACCCGGCGCGTTCCCGCTCTGGCCGACCCTGTCGGTGATCGCCCTCGGCGCCCTCGGGACGGGCATGGCCCTCCAGATGCAGTACGGGTTGGTGGGCGAGGTCGGGCCCACCACGGCCCAGATGGTCACCTATTTCATCCCGGTCGTCGCCACCACGGCGGGCGTCCTGATCCTCGGCGAGCAGCTCCACTGGAACACCCCGGTGGGCGCGGCCGTCGTACTGGCCGGCGCGGCCCTGACCCAAACCCGCCCCGGGGCGAAGCCCGCGCGACCCGCGTGAGCACGGTCGGCCCGTCGATCGGGCCCGGCGATCAACGCGCCGCCCGGGGCAACGGATGACGTCGGCGCCCCCGCGCTCCGTCGGCCCGAGCGAGTCGCTCCCCGACCCGATGCGGCTCGGGGAACGGCTCGGCCGCTGAGCCGCCCCGCCCCGCACGGATGTGCGGGGCACCGTCAGTCGAAGCGACCGCCCGTCGCCGGACGTACGGCCGCGGCCAGCGCATCGGCGAGGCCCGACACATCCCCCGGCTGCAGACCGGACACGGTCACCCGCACGCCGGGACCCGACTCCACCCGGTACCGGCTGCCCGGGGCCACCGCCCACCCCGCCGACAGCAGCCTCGTCACCGCCCCGGTCTCATCGGCCACCGGCACCCACACGTTCATCCCGCTCCGTCCGTACGCCCGAACGCCCCGCTCCCTCAGCGCCGCGACCAGCCCGTCCCGCCGCTCCCCGTAGGACCGCGCGACCGCCGCAGCGTCCACCGCCCCCGAGGTCCACAGCTCGACCACCGCGTACTGGAGCAGCCGGCTCACCCACCCCGGTCCCAGCCGCTGCCGTCCCCGCACCCGGTCCAGCGTCACGGGGTCTCCGGTCAGCACCGCGAGCCGCAGGTCCGGCCCGTACGCCTTCGCCGTGGACCGCACCAGCGCCCAGTGGCGGGTCACCCCGCCGAGCGAGTGCAGCGGCAGGTCGACGATGGCGTGTCCGTGGTCGTCGTCGACCACCAGCACCTCCGGATGCCGGGCCAGCAGGCCGCGCAGCTCCACTGCTCTTCGCGCGCTCACCGCGGCCCCCGTCGGGTTCTGCGCACGCGCCGTCACCAGCAGCGCCCGCACGCCCTGCGCCAACACCCGCTCCACCGACGGGACGACCGGCCCGTCGTCGTCCACCTCCACCGGTACCACCCGCAGGCCCAGCGCCGCCGCCAGGTCCAGCACGCTGCCCCACCCCGGGTCCTCGACCGCCACCGCGTCCCCGGGCCGCAGATGGGCGGCCAGTACCCGCTCGACCCCGTCCAGCGCGCCCGAGGTCACCGCCACCGGTCCTGCCGGCACCCCGTCCGCGTCGAAGCCGGCGCGGGCCAGCCGCGCCAGGTCCGGCACCACCGGGTCGTCGCCGTAGAGCGTCGGCGCTTGCGCGTACCGGCGCGCGGCCTGCGCCAGAGCCCCCTCCAGCCCGGGGAGCAATCGCACGTCCGGATTCCCCGACGCCACGTCCCGCGCCCCGGGCGGCAACGCCATGCGCAACTCGTCCCGCGGCGCGCTCGCCGGGCGGCCCCGTACCCGGCTGCCGCGCCGCCCGTCGGTCTCGATGACCCCGCGCTCGCGCAGGGTCCGGTACGCGGCGGCCACGGTGTTCGGGTTCACCCCCAGCACGCCCGCCAGCTCCCGCATCGGCGGCAACAACGCTCCTGGTGCGAGCGCGCCCGTTGCGACGCCCGCTTCGACACTGGCTGCGATATCCGCTGCGCGACGCCCTGCGATCCGATACTCTCCTAGCACAAAGACAAGTATGCACTAGTACAACGGAGCGCGCCTCATGACCGCCACGACCGAGACGCAAGAGATGCACGGGACGAACGAGCCGGCCGGTGCCTACGAGCCCACCGACCGCACCGTCCCGAGCCGTTCCCGCGAACGGGCGCGCTACGACCGCGAGACGGTCCACTCGATACTCGACCAGGGCTACGTCTGCCACCTCGGCTTCGTCCGCGACGGTGCCCCGGTGGTCCTGCCGACCCTCTACGGCCGGGTCGGCGAGACCCTCTACGTCCACGGCTCGACCGGCTCCCGCCCGCTGCTCGCCGTCGGCCAGGCCGACCCGGGGCTGCCGGTCTGCCTGACCGTGACGCACGTGGACGGCCTGGTGCTGGCCCGCTCGGCCTTCCACCACTCGATCAACTACCGCTCGGTGGTCGTACACGGCACGGCTTACCAGGTGACCGACGAGGACGAACGCCGGACGGCACTGGACGCCCTCGTCGACCACGTGGTCCCGGGCCGCTCGGCCGACTCCCGGCCCGCCAACGCCAAGGAGCTCGCCGCCACCGCGGTGATCCGTCTGGACCTGACCGAGGTGTCGGCGAAGCTGCGCACCGGCGGCCCCAACGACGAACCCGAGGACCTGGACCTGCCCTTCTGGTCGGGCGTGGTACCGGTCGCGACGGTGCACGGGACCCCGGTCCCGGCCGACGACCTGGCCGACGGGATCGCCGCGCCGGACTACCTCGCGGCGCTCTGAACCCGCACGGCGGCGGGCCCGACCTCGGGCCCGGCCGCCGGCCGCCGCGCCTCGGCCGCGATCAGCGCCCCCACGGCGGTCAACAGCAGTACGGTCCCCAGCACCACGGCGCCGGTCAGCCGCTCGCCGAGTACCAGCACCGCGATCACCGCCGCGCTGACCGGCTCGATCAGCATGATCACGGACACCGTCGCCGCGCGCACCGCGGCAGCGCCGGTGAAGTACAACGCGTACGCCAGAGCCGTCGGCACCGTGGCGACGTACACCAGCAGCCAGAGCACCCGCCCGAGTTCGGCGGTATGCGGCAGCAGCCCCTCCAGGGCAGCGAGCGGTAGCAGGCACACCGTGCCCACCCCGACCGACCAGGCGGTGGTGACCAGCGGATCCCCGCCCGCCCCGCGCTGCCCGAGCCAGCGGGCCCGCAGGGTCATCCCCGCGTAGCCTGCGGCCGACAGCAGCGCCCAGCCGACGCCGAGCGGCCGCACCTCGGCGCCCCCGCCGCCCAGGACGAGCACGGCCAGCCCGGCGAGCGCGCCGGCGACGGCGACCGTTCCGCCCCGGCCGAGCCGCTCGCCCATCCAGTACCGCGCTCCGACCGCGATCAGTACCGGCCCGGCGCCGAGGGTGACCACCGTGCCGACCGCGAGGCCGGTCTCGCGCACGGCGCCGAAGTAAGCGGACTGGAAGAGCGTGAACATCAGCCCGGTCCCGACGAGCGACCGGACCGACGGTCGAGCAGAAGGCCGTACTGACGGACCGGTCGACGGACGCGCCGACGCCGGCACCCGGGGCCTGCGTACGGCGAGCACCCCGAGCAGCACCGCCAGCCCGCCGGCGCACCGCCAGAACGACAGGGCGAGCGGACCGAGGTCACTGGCGAGGAAGAGGAGGGAGGCGGCCGCCCCGGCAGTGCCCCAGGCGGCGCCGGCGACGACGAGGTACAGCAAACTGCGCCCGGCAGCGGGCGAATGGTTCGACACGTGTGTGCTCCGCGCATGCGTGAAGGATGAGAAGAAGGAGGTCATCGCTTCGCGGGCAGCACGAACCCGCCCGGGAACTCCCCGGGCCGGGTCCTCGTACGGTTGAGCGTCTGCCCGCGGCTAGGCGGCGGGCGGCGGAAGCACGGTCGAATGCATGATCGGCACTCTAGGCCGCCGTCGTCTCGCGGTCCAGCACGGCCGGATCCGCCGCCCCCGGCGGGGTGGGCCGCGAGGACTGTGCGATGAAGGCTCCGCCCAGCACCAGCGCGCCGCCGACGGTCTGCGGGGTCGAGAGGTGCTCGCCCAGCAGGATCCAGGCGAAGACGGTGGCCACGACCGCCTCCAGACAGGCCACGACGCCCGCTACCTGGGGCGAGAGCTTGCGCACCGAGACCACGCCGGTCAGGTACGCGAAGACGGTCGCGATCAGCACCACCCAGCCGAGCAGCACCCACGCGGGCACCGAAAGGTCCCCCATCGCCGCCTGCCCGCCCAGCACCTGCCAGTCGATCTCCCACGGGCGGGCGATCACCGTCATCACCAGCGCGCCGACGAGCATCCCGTACGCGATCACACCGAGCGGGTCGGGCACGTCGTCACCGTCGGCACCCTGGTCCGCGAAGACGAAGTAGAAGGCCTGGCAACAGGCCGCGGCAAGACCGAGCAGTACCCCGAGCAGGTCCAGGCTCAGCCCGGACCAGATCTCGACCACGCAGGCCAGCCCCACGACGGCCACCGCGGCGCCGGCCGCGGCGGCCCGGGTCACCGGCTTGCGCTGCACGAAGCGGATCCAGCCGAGCAGTAGCGCCGGACCGAGGTACTCCAGCAACAGGGCCACGCCGACGGGGATCCGGGACAGGGAGGCGAAGTAGAAGGCCTGGACGCCCGCGACGGCGACGAGTCCGAAGCCGGCGAGCAGCAGGGGTTTGCGCAGCAGCAGATCGCGGTGCCGCCAGGCCAGCGGGGACAGCACCAGCGCCGCCCCGGCCACCCTGAGCCAGACCATGTGCAGCGGGTCCAGACCCGCCTCGATCAGCGGCTTCGCCGCCACACCCGAACCACCGAACGCGAACGCCGAGACGAGCGCGAGGCCCAGTCCGGCGTTTCTCCCTGACGCTTGCATCGGGCCATCATGGCAGGGCAGGTCAGGACCGTCACGCGTGTGACACCTGTTGAGATGCATCCGACACCCACCGTGACCGGGGTAGTCATTTCTGACAGGTCGTCAGTATTGAATGTTCCGGCCGCCGCGGCTACGTTCCGCCGCACGTACCCGACGAGGAGGGCCGGTCGCATGGCTGAAGTCACCGCGGAATCACGCATCGAGGCGCCCGCCGCGAAGCTCTGGGCCCAACTGACCGACTGGGCGGCGTACGGCCAGTGGAGCATGACGCACACCAGCTTCCCCAAGGGCGGCCCCGAGACCCTCGCGGTCGGCGCCACCTTCGAGGAGAACATGAAGATGATGGGCTTCCCGGCAGAGGTCCTGTGGACCGTGTCCGAGCTGGAGGAGGAACGCCTCTTCGCCATCACGGGCAAGGGGCCGATGGGAGTCGCGGTCCTCACCCGCTACACCCTGATCCCGGACGGCGGGGCCACCACGGTCCGCATCCACGGGGAGTTCACCGGTGCGGCCGTCTCCCTGATGGCGGGCAAGCTCAAGGATTCCGCCACGGCCGCCCTGAACGAGTCGCTCCGCAAGCTCGCCGGCCTGGTCGCCTGACCTTCTCCCCCGGACGCGGGCCCGAACGCGGGCCCGAGCATGAGCCCGAGCGCGGGCCCGAGCGCGGGCCCGAGCGCGGGCCCGAGCACCTCCGTACGCACGATGGCGCGCCCTGCAAGAGGACCCGCGGGGCGCGCCCGTGCGACCGCCGATCAGAGTCAGTGTTCGTCGGCCAGGATCAGGTAGAGCTTCTTGCGGGCGTCGTTGATGACCGCGAGCGCCTTCTCGCGCTGTTCCGGCGAGCCGGTCTTGAAGACCTGCCCGAAGGCCTCCATCAGGCCGACACCGGCCGTACGCACCTCGTGCATGGCCTCGAAGTCGAACCCGCGCCCGGCGTCGGCCCAGGGGGCTTCCGGGCCCGACTCGGCCTCGATACGGCCGGCATCGGTGAGCGTGAACAGTTTCTTGCCGCCCTCGCTCTCGCTGGTGATGAGCCCTTCGTCCTCCAGCAGCTGAAGGGTCGGGTAGACCGAGCCCGGGCTGGGCTTCCAGGCCCCGCCGCTACGCTCGCCGATCTCCTGGATCATCTCGTAGCCGTGCATCGGGCGGTCCTTGAGCAGCGCCAGGATCGAGGCGCGCACGTCTCCCCGCCGGGCCCGTCCACGCGGTCCCCCGCGCCCCCCGCGCCCGCCGAAGGGGCCGCCGCCGAAAGGCGGTCCGAACGGGCCGAAGGCGGCACGACGCCCCTTGAACTCCTCCCGACGATCGGGCCCGCAGTGGCCGTGGCCCCGGCCGTGCTCGTGCCCGTGGTCGTGTCCGTGCTGTCCGTGCTGTCCGTGTGAACGCATGACTGCGCTCCTTTCGTCTTTCGGTGATCTCGTTATCGCTCGTGCGATACCTCAACTATCGTTGACCCATCGCGATGCATCAACGATATATCGGAAACTCTTAACGAACACGCCTTTGACCAGGTCGTTTCCCTGTGTCGAGGACCGAGGATCCGCCGTATCGTCGGGACATGCGCCTCCGAATCGTCGACGCCTTCACCGACCGCCCCTTCAGCGGCAACCCCGCCGGGGTCCTGCTCTTCGACGGGGAGTTCCCCCCGGACCCTTGGCTCCAGCAGGTCGCCGCCGAGGTCAACCTCTCCGAGACCGCCTTCGCCCGGCCGCTGCCGCCCGGCAGGGACGCCGACTGGGCGCTGCGCTGGTTCACCCCGTCCACCGAGGTCGACATGTGCGGCCACGCCACGCTCGCCACCGCGCACGTGATCGCGACGACCGGCCTCGCGAAAGGGCCGATCCGGTTCTCCGCGCGGTGCGGCATCCTCACGACCGACAGCGCCGAGGACGGCGCGATCACCATGGACTTCCCCACGTCCTCGCTGACGCGGGTGGAGGCCGACGCCGAGGTGCAGCGCGCACTGGGGGCCCAGATCATGTCCGTTCACGACACGTCCGAGCACATCGGCGACCTGGTCGTCGAGCTGGCCGACGAGCGGACCGTGCGCCAACTCGCCCCGGACATCGCCGCCCTGCGCGGCTACGGCCGCCGCGGGGTGATCGTCACCGCGGCCGCCGAAGACCCCTCGCGCGGGTACGACTTCGTCTCACGCGGCTTCTTCCCGGCCTTCGGGATCGACGAGGACCCGGTCACCGGAAGCGCTCACACCGCCCTCGCGCCGTTCTGGGCCGCCCGGCTGGGTCGTACCGAACTCGTCGGCCTCCAGGGCGGGGCCCGCACGGGGCGCGTCGCGGTCCGGCTGGTGGGCGACCGCACGCGCCTGACCGGCAGGGCGGTCACGGTCATCGACGGCGAACTCCTGGCGCGCCCCTGATCCCGGGCCGGTAGTTCGACCCCCGGCACCGGGAACTATGGGGTCGGCAGCCAACCCACCTTGCCTGCGAGCAGCGCGTACCCGCCGAAGGCCACGATGTCGAGCAGCGCGTGGGCGACGACGAGCGGCCCCACCCGCCCCCAGCGGCGGTAGGCCAGGACGAAGACCACACCCATCACCATGTTGCCGAGGAAACCGCCGATGCCCTGGTAGAGGTGGTACGAGCCGCGCAGCACCGAGCTGGCCAGCAGCGCGGCCGTCGGCGACCACCCCAGCTGATCGAGCCGGCGCAGCAGATAGGCCAGCACGATGACCTCTTCCACCACGGCGTTCTGCAGCGCGGAGAGGATCAGTACGGGGAACTTCCACCACACGTCCGGCAGCGCCTCCGGCACCACCGTCAGGTTGAACCCGCTCGCCCGCGCCGCCAGATAGAAGGCCAGCCCCGCGCTCCCGATCCCGGCCGCGACCAGGGCGCCGCGCCCCAGGTCCCAACCCGGCCGGGTGCGGTCGAAGCCGAGCACCCGCAGCCCCGGCGCCCCCTCCCGGGTCAGCAGGTGGGCGACCAGCAGCACCGGCACCAGTGCGGTGCCGATGCCGAACAGCTGCCAGGCCAGGTCCAGCCAGGGCCGGCCGGGGGCGTACGAACCGTTGAGCGTGGCGGCCTGGTCCTTGAGGCCGCCGGGCTTGGTCAGCGAGCCGATGAAGCTGATCAGCGACGAGAAGGCGCTCGCTCCCAAGGACAGGGCCAGCACGAGCAGCGTCTCGGTGCGCAGGACCCCCCGCCCGCCCTCGCGCAACGCCTTGACCTCCGGCTCCGGCTCCAACCGCACGCCCGACTCCCGTCCCGCCGTCCCGTTTCCGTTCACCCCATACTGCCTCTTCGGCGGAGGAACGGGATCACCGGACTCGGAACCCGGGCGGAGCGGCGGGCTCAGCGCCGGGCCGGCACCGGGGCGCTCACCTCCTCCTCCGCCAGCCCCACCGGCCAGGTGTGCACGGGATCGCCCTTGTGCATCAGCTCGCTGTAGCGCCGGGTGATCGCCGCCAGCGCCGCGTCCCGGTCCATGCCGGCCGCGAGCGCCCGGTGGTAGGTGTCCACCTGCCAGGTCGCCCCGTTGACCCGCCGCTGGCAGCGCTCCTCGATGATGCCGAGGTAGTGGTCCCGGTCGGCGGGCTCGATGCCCCAGGCGTCCAGTCCCGCCGCCGCCATCGGCAGCAACTCGTCCAGCACCAGCCGTACCGCGGGCACGCTGGCCAGCGTGCCGCCCCGGCCGCGGCGCGGCCACCGCAGCCGCGCATCGATCCCGTACCGACAGGCCGCGTCGAAGTTGGCCTCCGCCTCGGCGAACGGCAGCCGGGTCCACACCGGCCGCTGCTCGTCGGCGAGGGTGCGGACGAGCCCGTAGTAGAAGGCGGCGTTCGCGACGACGTCGGCGACGGTCGGACCGGCCGGCAGCACGCGGTTCTCCACCCGCAGGTGCGGCACCCCGTCGGCGACCCCGTACACGGGCCGGTTCCACCGGTAGACCGTGCCGTTGTGCAGGACGAGCTCCTGGAGGCTCGGGACGCCGCCCTCGGCGAGCACGCGCAGGGGCTCCTCCTCGTCGCAGATCGGCAGCAGGGAGGGGAAGTAGCGGACGTTCTCGGCGAAGAGCTCGTACGCCGATTCCACCCAGCGCTCCCCGAACCAGGTCCGCGGCCGTACCCCCTGCGCCTGGAGCTCCGGCGGCCGGGTATCGGTGGCCTGCGTGAAGAGCGGTGGCCGCGACTCGCGCCACAGTTCCCGTCCGAACAGGAACGGCGAGTTGGCGCCGACGGCTATCTGTACGGCGGTCACCGCCTGCGCCGCGTTCCACACGTCGGCGAACCGGCCCGGCGTCACCTGGAGGTGCAGCTGTACGGAGGTGCAGGCGGCCTCCGGAACGATCGATCCCGTGTGCCAGGTGAGCCGCTCGACCCCGTCGATGTCGAGCAGGAAGTCCTCACCGCGCATCATCAGGATCTGCTCGTTCAGGAGCGAGTAGCGGTCCACCGCCGAGAGGTTGGCGGCGACCAGGTCGGAGCGGGTGATCGTCGGCAGGATGCCGATCATCACCACCCCGGCGTCGATCTCCGCGGCCTGCCGGTGGGCGTACCCGAGGCCTGCACTCAGTTCCTCGGCGAGCTGGTCGAATACCCGGCCGCCGAGCCGGTGCGGAAGTACGTTCACCTCCAGGTTGAACATTCCTAGTTCGGTCTGGAAATCGGTGCTCGCAATCCGTTCCAGAACTTGGGCATTCACCATCCTCGGCAGCCCGTCGGCGCCCGCGAGATTCAGCTCGATCTCCAGCCCCATCATATTCTTCGGGCGATCGAACCTCTTCTCCGCCAGAAGCCGCTCCAGCCCCTCCAAGCACTCGTGAAGCTTCCTCCGATATCGCTGCCGATCGGACAGGTCGAATCCGCCCGCCACGACCTTCTCCCCCATCGAAGCGTCCCTCCTCGAGTGAGCCTGGCCCCGGCATCCAGGCGCGCATGTACGGTCGATGATGCCCCGGAGCCGTGATCGATAACGCCGAGGGGGCGTGCATGGCGGGGAGCGCGCGCCGGTTTGGCCGAAGGGCGCTATGGCACATTCACTTGGCAAGACGCGGTATGCAAATTCCGCATCGATTGTGCCGGTTCCGGATAGCTGACGCTTTCCAGCCGAGCCCCTGTCCGGTAACCTCCGAGGTCAGGGCGACACGTTCGCGTACCACCGGCATGGAAGCCATGCCAGCGGGACCGGTAAACGCCTTGTCGGCAATAGCCGGGACGGCTAGCCGAAACACTGCGCGAACACATGTCGTATAAACTCCGCAAACGAGGCAGAGAGTTGGCGCGCGGCCATTGCCCCTCAGCCCCCCTCTGGCCCCAAAATGCGACAGCGCCGTCCGCACCTGCCCCATTCCACAGGTCTCCCAAGTGAGAGGCGACCCACCATGCCGCTGCATGTCCCTCCGGCTCCCGCGCCCGCCCTGCGCAGCGTCCTCGCGGCACTCGGTTCCCCCACCGCCGTCCACGAGGCGCACACTCCGGCCCTGCGCGCGCTACAGGGTCCGATGACCGCCGAACTGCCGCTTCCGGTCCACGTCCTCGACCGGCTCAACGTCTCCGAGCTGGCGGCGGGGGGCCGCCCGCCCCGCACCCGGCTGACCGCGTGGCGGTTCCTGATCCGCAGCGGTGACCGCTACGTCGCCGCTGCGGACACCCGGCTCACCCCGGACGGCTGGGTCTTCTCCCACTTCTTCGAGGGGCCCTACGTAGCCGCCACCGAACGGGCCCTGCGCCAAGCGGAATCGCTCGGCAAGAACTACCAGCCGCGGCTGCTCTCCGTACCGGAGTTGTACATGCTGACGCTCTGGCTGCACGGAGCCGTCGGCGCGGACGCCTCCGCCGGACTGCCGGCGGCCGCGGACCTGCTGGTGCCCCTCGCGCCGGCCCCGCCCGGCATCGCCGCGTACCGGCCGCATCCCGTTTCCGAACTGCTGCCCGTGATGACCCATCGGCTCACCCCGCCGAGCCCACCGCTCCCGCCCTCGGTGGCCGCGCCGGCCGCCTGAGCAGGGGCCGAGCAGGTTCTGAGCAGGAGCCGAGTACGGGCTGAACAGGCCCGTTCCGAGCCCGTGACCCGTCCGGCCCATTTGGCCTAGCCCACTCGGACCACCCGTGAACCACCCGAAATGACAGGGGAGTTGAGCTGAACCGCCCGCACGAGTGATGCGTCATCAATCTATGAGGACAGCTGCCGGGAAATCCCTGCGGACCCAAGTCCGGAGGGGAACACTGGGACCCTGACCGAACCAAGACGTTGATACGGGGGGCGGCCATGAACAACGCATCGAGCCGCAGCACACAGACCACACCGCAGCGAAAGAACGCATCCATGTGCCAGCACCAGCCAGCGTGCCCGTCAGCCCACTCCGCCGACCGCGAGGCCGCCAAGCCCGTGGCCAACCACCCGGAACAGGGCTGGAGTCTGCTGTGCAACGGCGTCCTGCTCTTCGAGGACACCGGCGAGCTGCTGCCGGACGGCCAGATCATTGCGCCACACCGCCCGCTCGCGGCGGCGCAGGTGATGAAGGCGGCCTAGAAGTGGCCTAGCCGACGACAGCACGGAACGGAAAGGGGCCGGCCCAGGAGTCATTCTCCCGGACCGGCCCCTTCGTCACACCGTCGTATCAGACGAATGTGTCATGTCGCCGTGCGGCTCAGTTGTCGTACTCGTCCAGCGGCGGGCAGGAGCAGACCAGGTTGCGGTCGCCGAACGCACCGTCGATGCGGCGCACCGGCGGCCAGTACTTGTCCGCCGCCGTGACTCCGCCGGGGAAGACGGCCTCGTCGCGGGTGTACGGGTGGTTCCACTCGCCGCCCAGCGCCGCCGCCGTGTGCGGGGAGTTGGCCAGCGGGTTGTCGTCCACCGGCCACTCGCCGCCCGCGACCCGCTCGATCTCGGCGCGGATGGCGATCATCGCGTCGCAGAAGCGGTCGATCTCGGCGAGGTCCTCGGACTCCGTCGGCTCGATCATCAGCGTGCCGGCCACCGGGAAGGACATGGTCGGCGCGTGGAAGCCGTAGTCGATCAGACGCTTGGCGATGTCGTCCACGCTCACGCCCGTCGCCTTCGACAGCGGGCGCAGGTCGATGATGCACTCGTGCGCGACCAGGTTGCCCGGGCCGGTGTAGAGCACCGGGTAGTGCGGCTCCAGACGCTTGGCGATGTAGTTGGCGCCGAGCACGGCCACCTGGGTGGCGCGCTTGAGGCCCTCGCCACCCATGAGGCGCACGTACGACCAGGAGATCGGCAGGATGCCGGCCGAACCCCAGGGGGCCGCGGAGATCGGGCCGACGCCCGTCTCGGGGCCCGCGGTCGGCTGCAGCGGGTGGTTCGGCAGGTACGGAGCCAGGTGGGCCCGGACACCGACCGGGCCGACGCCCGGACCGCCGCCGCCGTGCGGGATGCAGAAGGTCTTGTGCAGGTTCAGGTGCGAGACGTCGCCGCCGAAGTGACCCGGCTTGGCCAGGCCCACCAGGGCGTTGAGGTTGGCGCCGTCCACGTAGACCTGGCCGCCCGCATCGTGCACCTGGGCGCAGATGTCGGCGACGTGCTCCTCGAAGACACCGTGCGTCGAGGGGTACGTGATCATCAGCACGGCGAGCTCGTTGCGGTACTGCTCGATCTTGGCGCGCAGGTCGTCCGTGTCCACCTCGCCGTCGTCGGCGGTCTTGACGACGACCACCTTCATGCCGGCCATCACGGCGCTGGCGGCGTTGGTGCCGTGCGCGGAGGACGGGATGAGGCAGATGGTGCGCTGTTCGTCGCCGTTCGCACGGTGGTAGGCGCGCACGGCCAGCAGGCCGGCGAGCTCACCCTGGGAGCCGGCGTTGGGCTGGATGGAGACCTTGTCGTAGCCGGTGACCTCGCAGAGACGTTCCTCCAGCTCGTTGATGAGCGTGAGGTACCCCTCGGCCTGCTCGACCGGAGCGAACGGGTGCAGCTGGCCGAATTCGGGCCAGGTGACCGGCTCCATCTCGGTGGTCGCGTTGAGCTTCATGGTGCAGGAGCCCAGCGGGATCATGCCGCGGTCCAGCGCGTAGTCCTTGTCCGCCAGCTTGCGCAGGTAGCGCAGCATCGCGGTCTCGCTGCGGTGCTGGTGGAAGACCGGGTGGGTCAGGTAAGCGTCCGAGCGCAGCAGGCCCTCGGGCAGCGCGTCGGCGGTGGTCCCGTCGAGCGCCTCGATGTCCGCGTTGACGCCGAAGGCGGCCCAGACGGCCTCGACGTGGGCGCGCAGGGTCGTCTCGTCGCAGGAGACCGCGACGTGGTCGGCGTCGACCTGGAACAGGTTGACCCCGCCCTCGCGGGCGGCGGCGACGACCTCGGCGGCCCGGCCCGGGACGCGCGCGGTGAGGGTGTCGAAGTAGCTGCCGTGCACGAGCTCGATCCCGCCGGCCGTCAGACCGGCCGCCAGCAGCGCCGCGTAGCGGTGCGTGCGGCGGGCGATCGTCCGCAGACCGTCGGGGCCGTGGTAGACGGCGTACATGCCGGCCATGACGGCGAGCAGCACCTGCGCGGTGCAGATGTTGCTGGTGGCCTTCTCACGGCGGATGTGCTGCTCACGGGTCTGCAGCGCCAGGCGGTACGCCTTGTTGCCGTCCGCGTCCACGGAGACGCCGACGAGGCGGCCGGGCAGCGAGCGGGCGTGCTTGTCCTGGACGGCCATGTAGCCGGCGTGCGGGCCGCCGAAGCCCATCGGGACGCCGAAGCGCTGGGTGGTGCCGACCGCGATGTCCGCGCCGAGGGCGCCTGGAGAGGTCAGCAGGGTCAGGGCGAGCAGGTCGGCGGAGACGGCGACGATCGCGCCGAGCTCGTGGGCCTGGTCGATGACCGGCTTGATGTCCCGTACGGCACCGGAGGCGCCCGGGTACTGGAGCAGCACGCCGTAGATGCCGCGCTCGGCGATCTCGGCCGGGATGCCGGCGGACAGGTCGGCGACGACGACCTCGATGCCGCTCGGCTCGGCACGGGTCTCGATCACCGCGATGGTCTGCGGCAGCGCGTCGGCGTCGACGAGGAAGACGTTGCCCTTGGCCTTGCCCACGCGGCGGGCCAGCGTCATGGCCTCGGCGGCGGCGGTGCCCTCGTCGAGCAGGGAGGCACCGGAGGTCGGCAGGCCCGTCAGGTCGGCGACGACGGTCTGGAAGTTGAGGAGCGCCTCAAGGCGGCCCTGCGAGATCTCCGGCTGGTACGGCGTGTAAGCGGTGTACCAGGCCGGGTTCTCCATGACGTTGCGCAGGATCACCGGCGGGGTGAAGGTCCCGTAGTAGCCGAGACCGATCATCGACGACAGGACCTGGTTGCGGTCGGCGAGCGAGCGCAGCTCGGCCAGCACCTCGGCCTCGGTCCGCGCCTCGGGCAGGTTCAGCGCCTCGGCGCTCTTGATCACATCCGGGACCGCGGCGGCGGTCAGTTCGTCCAGCGAGCCGTAGCCCACGTGGGCGAGCATCTTGGCCTGCGCCTCGGCATCAGGGCCGATGTGGCGCTGCTCGAAGGGGATGCCTCGCTCCAGCTGGGAGAGCGGAATGCGGTTGGCGGTCATGTACGGAGGCCTCCTGGGTCGTACGACCTGCGAGGGGCACCACGGCGCGGGCACCCGGACGGCCTCCCCCTCTGTCATCTCAACCTGAGAGCTTCACCGGGCCTCGCGGGGTCGCCCGCGCGGTCCGGCTTTCACCGTCGGTGAGGAGGGGAACCGGCACTGTGCGCCCGGTACCCGCCCCTGCTTTCCAGAGTGGCCTCGTCACGTGCGGTACGTATGCCTGAGAGATTCCGGGGAGGATTTGCTCCTTCGGCGCCTCCGTCACGCTCACTCGGAGGACTCTCCCGCACAGGGTCAACAGCCACCACCCAGCCTACCAGCGAGGTTCCGGGGCCTCCCTCGAGTGGCCCCCTCCGCGGAAATGCACTTTTGTTGTCATTACGGAGGAGTTGCGACCATGTGGAGGGACCGTGCAGACCGACATCGATCCGCGCAGCCTGATCGGCCGCAAGGCGTTCGACCGCAACGGAACCAAGATCGGCACCGTCGACGAGGTCTACCTCGACGATGCCACGGGCGTGCCCGAATGGGCCGCCGTCCGGACGGGCCTGTTCGGTCGGGACGCGTTCGTCCCGCTGGAACCGAGCGAGGTGGTCGACGACACGCTGCGGGTCCCCTTCGAGCGTTCCCTCATCAAAGACGCCCCGGACTTCGGCGTCGGCCGTCACCTCTCGCCCGAACAGGAACTCCAGCTCTACCACCACTACGGTCTGGACGTCTCCCTCCCGTCGGACATCCAGCGCGACTTCGGCCACCTGGCGAACGGCGAGGACACCACCACCTGAGCGCGTCCGGGTAGGTCCGGGCGGCCTCGCGGGCGGATGACCGTCACCCGGACGCAATCCGCTCAGCCCTCCGGCACGGTCCTCCCTACGAGCGGCAGCGGATCGGACGGCTCCAGGTCGGGGTCCTCCACCCGGAAGGTACGCACCCGGCCGGGCGGCGATCCGGGCTGCTCGAACCGCACGGTCACCCTCCCCACTCCACTGCCCTGCACCCACCCCGGGCCGTAGACGGCGTGGAGTACGTCACTCCCGGCCGCCCAACGGCGCTCCCGGGCGGGATCCGGCTCCCCGGACCCCTCGGCTGCCCCCGCGCCCTCCCGAGCTTCTGCCGGCCCACCGGGCGCACCAGGCCGGCCGCCCTCACTGTCTCCGCCGTCTCCGCCATCTCCGCCGTCCCCGCCGTCTTCGGTAGTCGCTGCACGTGCCTCGGCTTCCGCGCCCCGTGCAGCTGCCGCCTCGGCTGCGAGGGACTGCGCGAAGAGATCCTCCTGGGTGTAGTCCGCCAGCCCGGTCACCCCGACCCCCAGCAGCCGCACCCCGCCCGTGGTGTCCACGGCCTCCAGGAGCCGCGCCGCCGCCTCCCGGACCACCGCGGGGTCGTCGGTGGGCCCCCGGAGCGTCTCGGAGCGCGTCAGGGTGGAGAAGTCGTAGCGCCGCACCTTCAGCACGATCGTGCGACCCGAGTGCCCGGAGGCCCGCAATCTCTGCACGCACCGGTCCGCGAGCCGCTGCACCTCGATCCGGATCCGCACCCGGTCGTGCAGGTCCACGTCGAAGGTGTCCTCGACCGACACGGACTTCGCGTCGCGCTCGGCGACGACGGGTCGGTCGTCCAGCCCCAACGCCATCCGGTAGAGGCCGACCCCGTGCGAGCGCCCGACCATCCGGACCAGCTCGTCCTCCCCGGCTTCGGCCAGCTCACCCACGGTGGTGATGCCGGCCCGCCGCAGGTGTTCCCCGGTGGCCGGTCCCACCCCGGGCAGGGTCCGTACCGACATCGGTGCGAGCAGGGCCCGCTCCGTCCCCGGCTCGATCAGCAACAGCCCGTCCGGTTTCGCCTCCTCGGAGGCCACCTTCGCCAGCATCTTCGACCCGGCCAGCCCCACCGACGCGCTAAGCCCGGTCCTGGCCAGGATCTCGGCCCGCAGTCGTTTCCCCGTCTCCAACGCGGACTCCGCATCGAAGGCGGTGTGGCCAGCCTCCAGGTCCACGAAGGCCTCGTCGAGGCTGAGCGGCTCCACGAGCGGAGACAGCTCCCGCAACAGGGCCATGACCACGTCGCTCACCGACCGGTACAAGCTGAAGCGAGGGATCAGGTACGCCCCGTTCGGGCAGAGCCGGCGGGCCTGGGCCATCGGCATCGCCGAATGCACGCCGAAACGCCTGGCCTCGTACGAAGCGGTGGCGACCACCCCGCGCGGCCCGAGCCCGCCGACGATCACGGCCTTCCCCCGCAGGCTGGGCTTGGACGCCTGCTCCACGGACGCGTAGAAGGCGTCCATGTCGAGGTGCAGGATGGTCGGCGCGGCTCTCACAGCACCGATGCTGCCTCACACCACTGACAATCGACGGCTACCCGGGCGCTACACGGCAGAGCCGGACCCGGCCCGCGCACCGGTAGGGCCGACGACCGGCCTCAACCGACTCGGTTGCGCCGTGCGGCCAGCTCGTCCGTCGGGTTGTGCCCGATCACCGTCTCGCCGGTATCGACCCGCTCCCCGTGCAGCTGGGACAGCGCGTTCTCGACATCGCGCCAGACCACGCCGACCGCGATCCCGAAGACGCCCTGCCCGCCCTGGAGCAGGCTCACGACCTGGTCCGGGGAGGTGCACTCGTACACCGTGGCACCGTCGCTCATCAGCGTCATGCGTTCGAGGTCGGAGAAACCGCGGTCCCTCAGGTGCTGCACGGCGGTCCGGATGTTCTGCAACGCCACACCGGTATCCAGGAAGCGCTTGACGATCTTGAGGACGACGACGTCCCGGAAGCTGTAGAGGCGCTGGGTGCCGGAACCGTACGCGGCGCGCACGGTCGGCTCGACCAAGCCGGTCCGCGCCCAGTAGTCGAGCTGCCGGTAGGTGATGCCCGCGGCGGCGCACGCCGTCGGCCCCCGGTAGCCGACCTGCTCGGGTGCCGGCTCCGCACCACCCGGTGCGACCGGCGCCGTCTCCGGCTGACGGCGCGCGGAGCCCGCCGCACTGCCGTGGAGCGGGTACGGCCCACCGTCACTTCGTGCGGGGATGCCCCCGGTCGTACCGTCGCCCGTGACTCTCACGCCGACCCTCCGTCCTTGACCTGCCCCCTCGAAGGTAGGCAGTCACCAGGGGTGCGTCAACGATCGCCACACTCGGCACGCCGAGTGATAATCACCCTGAGAGTGGTTTCGCGTGCCCTTTTGCGGGAAAGGCTGGTCGAATGGGCTGACGGCGCCTGATGGACGGCAAGGTCAGCACCTCACTGCGGCCCGGTGCCGAAGTCCTCCGGGGAGATCTGGTCGAGGAACTCGCGGAACTTCTCCACCTCGTCCTCCTGCTCGTCCGGAATCGCGATTCCGGCGTCGTCCAGCACCCCGTCGCTGCCGTAGATCGGGGTCCCCGTGCGCAGGGCGAGCGCTATGGCGTCGGAAGGCCGCGCACTCACCTCGACCCCGCTGGCAAAGACCAGCTCCGCGTAGAAGACACCCTCCCGCAGATCCGTGATCCGGACCTCGGTGAGCTCCTCGCCGATCGCCTCCAGCACGTCCTTGAACAGGTCGTGCGTCAGCGGCCGGGCAGGGGCCATGCCCTGCTGCGCGAAGGCAATGGCGGTCGCCTCCCCTGGTCCGATCCAGATGGGGAGGTACCGGTCGCCTCCCACTTCACGCAGGAGCACGATCGGTTGGTTGGAGGGCATTTCCACCCGGACACCCACAACGTCGAGCTCGTTCACACAGTAACCCTAGGACCTGCCCGGCAGGTTTGGGTAGTCGGGCCCGCGACGGGGATCTACGCCATCAGCGCAGACGGACCCCGAGAGCGGTCTGCACCAAGGCCTCGTGGAGCCGTACGGAGAGTCCCGCGAGCTCTTTCATCGTGGCCTCGGCGTGGGCTCTGGTCTGCGGGTTGCGGTGCCGGCGCAGCGGTGCGACGACCTGCTCCACCAGGCCCGCCTCCCGGTCCGCAGCGGCCTTCATGGCCCGCAGGTGCCGCGGTTCCAGCCCGAAGCGGCCCAGATCCGCCACCAGGCGGGCCACGGTGACCGCCTCGGGGTCGAATCCGCCGCCGGGAGCCTCGCCGATCAGCCCGTACGACTCCCACTCCGCCAGCTGTACCTCGTCCACGTCGGCCGCGGCGATCAGCTCGGCGCGACCCACCCGGGCCGCAGTCGGCCGCTCCCGGCCGACCTCGCCGTAGACGGCTCCGGGGCCGGCGGCATCGGCGGAATCCCCGTGCGCCGTGGGCGCCGGGATGCGGATCTGCTCACCGCGTGCAAGGGCGTCCAGCTGCTCGCGAATGACTTTCAACGGCAGGTAGTGATCGCGCTGCAGGCGCAGGATGCGGGCCAGCCGCTCGACGTCCTCGGTGCTGAACTTGCGGTACCCGGAAGGTGTGCGCCTGGGCTCGACGAGCCCCTCCGCCTCCAGGAAACGAATCTTCGAGATCGTGACTTCGGGAAACTCGTCGCGCAGCAGGGTGAGCACCGTGCCGATGCTCACCAGCCGCCCGGCCGAGCCGGCGGTGCCGTTTCCGGCACCGCCTGTCGGGGTGCGCAGCATGGGACCTTCCATGGGGTCCCCCGGACGGAGTCTGGGGGAGGGTCAGATGCCCCTCAGGCTCGCGTAGAAGACCAGTCGGTACTTGCCGATCTGCACCTCGTCGCCGTTGTTCAGGGCGACCGAGTCGATCGGCTCACGGTTCACGTACGTGCCGTTGAGGCTGCCGACGTCGGCGACGGTGAAGCCACCGTCCTGGCTCCTGCGGAACTCGACATGCCGCCGGGAGACCGTGACGTCGTCCAGGAAGATGTCGCTCTGCGGATGCCGGCCCGCCGTGGTCAGCTCACCGTCCAGCAGGAAGCGGCTGCCGGAGTTGGGGCCGCGCCGCACGATCAGCAGGGCGGAACCCGGGGGCAGGGCTTCCACCGCGGCCTGGGCCTCGGGAGACAGCGAGGACGACACGTGCTGTTGCCCCGACACCTCGGCCTCGTAGGCCTCAAGGCCCGAGATCGAGATGGTGGACGTGGTCTCCGAGGCACGCTCCGGCGTCAGACCCGCCCGCAGCGGCGCGCCGCAGTTGGAGCAGAACCGGCTGGCCGCATCGCTGCGGTGTCCGCACCTGCTGCAAACCTGCTCGGCCGACATGGACGGCTCCTCGCGCCGCGGCTGCCCCGCGGAGGCATTGGTGGCATACGGGTCGGGGGCAAACCCTCCACCCGCACTTGAGGTTGATGGTTCACCGAAACCTATGCGTCCGGAACCGGCGGGGTCAACAGCCGACGCGCCCGGCACGCCCGGAACCACCCCCGCGCCGGCGACCTCGTCACGGAAGAGCGGCCGGTCGCCCTGCCCTTCCACCTCTCCCTGCCCTGCACGGTGCCTGGCCGCACCGCTTTCTTCACGGCTCTTCTTGCCGAACAACTTCTCAAACAACTTCACGGGCGATTCCCCTTGAACGAAACAGACCCGCCCGTGGGGCAGGACGAACTCCGAATGCACAACCTGCCGACCCGGACATTCTCACAACGTCCGTAACCACCAGACAGTTTCCACCACGCACCACGACTTCAGTGCGCCGACCCCCCGCAGGCATCAGCCCGCGTGGGCCCGTCCGCCCTCCGTCTCGCATCATGACGATGACGACCGAGCGTAGTCAGGCTGCTTCGCAGCCCGCAAGACATCCACAACGATCTTCGCCGACCGTGTGACGGCGACGGTCGCCTGTTCCTTCTCCAGCGTCTGCACGACACCGCCGGGGATGTTCAGGGCCGGCTCCAGATCCTGCGATTTTCCGATCACCTTGAACTCGTAGGGCTGTGTGATCTTCTTACCGTCGATCGCGATCCCGCCGCCCTCGTCCGAGAAGTACGAGCCCGCCACGATGCGCACACCGTTGATCTGGATCGCCTCGGCACCGGCCGCCCGCAGCTCCTGGAGCGTGTCCAGCAGCTGGTCCGACTGCACCTGACCCTTGGGGTCGGTGATCTTCAGCGTGATGCCCGGGCCCTGCGCCGCCACCGTACCGGCCAAGATCCCAAGTTGGCGTTCCTTCTCCACGGTCTGGCGGCGGGCCTCCTCGGCCTGGTTGGAGCTGCTCTCCAGCTCCTTGCGCTGGTCCTCCAGCTGCTGCTTCTCGTCTTCCAGGCGCTTGGTCCGCCCGTCGAGCTCGTCCAGGATCCTTACGAGGTCCTCCTGGCGGGCCCCGCGCAGCGCGCTGGAGTCGCTGTTCGACCGCACCTGAATGGCCAGACCCAGCCCGAGGACGAACAGGAGCAGCGCGACGATCAATTGGGCCCGACTCACGCGCGGCGGCCACAGACCGGCCGCCAGCCGCTGCCGACCCGTCTGCGCGGGCTCGACCGGCGGGGCGGGTGCTGCCGGTGCTGCGGATTCTGCGGGTGCGGCAGATGTTGCGGACGCACCGGGCTCCTCCGCCGGCCGATCGGCCTTCGCCCCGGGCCGCGCACCCTGCACCGGCTCGTCCTGCGGCGGCAGCTCCGAGCCCATCGGCTCCTCGGGCGGATTGTCGTTCGTACTCATCGGCCTCACGCCCGGAACACGTGCCGGCGGATGGCCGCGGCGTTGGAGAAGATGCGGATGCCGAGTACCACGACCACGCCGGTGGACAGCTGTGAGCCGACGCCCAGCTTGTCGCCGAGGAAGACGATCAGCGCGGCGACGACCACGTTCGACAGGAACGACACCACGAAGACCTTGTCCACGAAGATGCCGTCGAGCATCGCGCGCAGACCGCCGAACACCGCGTCCAGCGCCGCCACCACGGCGATCGGCAGATAAGGCTCCACGACGGCCGGCACTTCGGGCCGGACCAGAAGTCCGACCACCACTCCGGCCACCAGGCCCAGTACCGC
Organism: Streptomyces sp. NPDC006430; assembly: GCF_040612395.1. Taxonomy (NCBI): domain Bacteria; kingdom Bacillati; phylum Actinomycetota; class Actinomycetes; order Kitasatosporales; family Streptomycetaceae; genus Streptomyces; species Streptomyces sp. NPDC006430. Next base: position 4,614 of record NZ_JBEXQA010000001.1, on the reverse strand, counting down.
GATCACGATGCACCCTTCTTCGGCTCTTCTGCTGCAGCTGTAGCTGTACGTACGGTCAGGCTCGACGCGGCCGGCAGCCGCACCTCGTCGGCGGCGGACAGGGTGTAGCGGATTCCGTAGCTCTCCTGCAGTACGTGCAGGTACTGGCCGTCCGCAGAATCCTGGAACGCGGTGCCGAGCCGCTTCTTGTCCCCCACCGCCAGCACCTCGTACGGCGGTACCAGCGGCCTGTTGTCGACCAGTATCGCGTCACCCGCGGCCCTGATCGCGGACAGCGCCGTCAGCCGCTGTCCGTTGATCGAGATGGCCTCGGCCCCGGACTGCCAGAGACCGTTGACGATCTTCTGCATGTCGCGGTCCCGGACCCGGCCGGTGTCCGAGAACCCGGCGTTCTCGCGCGGTTTGCCGCCGGCAGCCGAAGAGGAGCCCTTCGCGTCGTCGACGACCAGTTTGACCCCCGGCCCCCGGACTTCCGTGGCACCGGAAAGCAGCGCCACGAGCTGCCCCTGATCGCCACCGTGCTGCTTGAGCGCCTCGCGCTGGCGGCTCAGTACGTTCGCCCTCAGCCGCTCGATGTCCTGCTCCAGGCCGTCCGCGCGCTCGTCGGCCCGCTGGACCCGGTCGATCAGCTCCTGGCGCTCCTTGGCGAGCACGGGCGCGGCTATCCGCGCCTGGGCGGCACCGAGCGTGACGACCATGGCAGCGAGCACGAGTCCGGCGGCGAGCGCCAGTTTGGCCTTCAGGGTGCGCGGCAGACCCGCCGTGCCCTCCGCCTCGCGCCGGGCCGACGCCTCCGCGTAGCCCTCGTCGAGACTGTGGTCCATCACGTGCGTCAGCAGCGACATGGATGCGTCCGGGCGCGCAGGGGGCGCCGGCACCGAGCTCCGGTTGTGGGGCGGCTGCGACATGCCGCTCATCGTCGCATGTCGGCGCCGCCCGCACCGAATGCGCCCATCCGGTGGACAGGGAGCAACCGCCCCGCCCCCGGCCCACCGGACGTCGTCCCGCCCCTATTACGTCGCGCCGTCCCCGGCGCTCACTGCTCGGCGCTCACTGTCCGGCGCCGTCCACCACGCTCGCCCACTCGTCGAGCAGCGCCTGCGCGGAGGCATCGTCGGGGCCTTCGGCCCACAGGTGCGTGACGGCTTCCGCCGGGTCCGGCAGCACCAGCGCCCACCGCCCGTCGGCCTCCACCACCCGTACGCCGTCGGTGGTGTCCACCTGCCGGTCCCCCGCCGCCTCCACGACCCGCCGCATCACGAGCCCCTTCACCGCCCACGGGGTCGGTACGTCCCGCTTGAGTACATGGGCTCGCGGTATCCGCGCATCGATCTGGCTCAACGTGAGCTGGGTCCGTGCCACCAGGCCGATCAGCTGGACGAAGGCCGCCGACCCGTCGAACACGCTGCTGAACTCCGGGACGATGTATCCGCCCCTGCCGTCTCCGCCGAAGATCGTGTTCTCCGCCCGGCCCACCCGCGTCAGATCGTCGGGCGAGGTCGTCGTCCACTCCACCTGCGTGCCGTGGTACGCCGCCACCTGCTCGGCGATCCGGGTCGTGGTCACCGGCAGCGCCACCTTGCCGCTGCGCTTCTCCGCGGCCACCAGGTCGAGCATCACCAGCAGCGCCCGGTCGTCCTCGATGATCCGTCCGCGCTCGTCCACGAGGGAGATCCGTTCTCCCACGGGGTCGAACCGCACCCCGAAGGCGGCCCGCGCGGAAGCCACGATCTCCCCGAGGCGCACCAGCCCGGCCCGCCGGGACTCCGCGGTCTCCGTCGGCCTGGACTCGTCGAGCCCCGGATTGATCGTCAGCGCGTCCACACCGAGCCGGCCCAACAGGCTCGGCAGGACGAGCCCGGCACTGCCGTTGGAGGCGTCCACGACCACCTTGAGCCCGGAATCCGCGATCCCGGTGATGTCCACCCGCCGCAGCAGCGAGCCCGTGTAGGCGTCGAAGACGCTGCCCGGGAACTGGAGGTCACCGATCTCGCCCGGGAACGCCCTCCGGTACTCCTGCCGCGCGTACACCCGGTCCAACTTGCGCTGCTGCTGGAGCGAGAGGTCCGCTCCCCTCTCGTCCAGGAACATGATGTCCACCGAGTCGGGCACACCGGGCGAGGTCCGTAGCACGATTCCGCCGTCACTGCCGCGCGCGGTTTGCTGCCGCGCCACGGGAAGCGGAACGTTCTCCAGGTCGCGCACGTTGATGGCGCTGGCCTGGAGCGCCGAGATCACGGCCCGCTTCAGTGCGCGGGCGCCTCGGGAGTGGTCACGTGCGGTGGTGACCGTCGCCCCCTTCTTCAGGGTCGTCGCGTACGCACCGGCGAGCCGGACCACCAGCTCGGGTGTGATCTCCACGTTCAGGATCCCGGAGACTCCACGGGCACCGAAGAGGTGCGCCTGCCCGCGCGACTCCCAGATCACCGACGTGTTGACGAAGGCACCGGCCTCGATCGTCTTGAAGGGGTAGACGCGCACGTTCCCCTGGATAATCGATTCCTCGCCGACCAGACACTCGTCACCGATGACGGCGCCGTCCTCGATCCGGGCGGCCCGCATGATGTCGGTGTTCTTACCGATGACACAACCGCGCAGATTGCTGTGGGGCCCGATGTAGACGTTGTCGTGGATGACGGCCTTGTGGAGGAACGCCCCGCTCTTGACGACGACGTTCGACCCGACGACGGTGTGCTCGCGAATCTCCACACCGGCCTCGACCTTGGCGTAGTCCCCGATGTACAGCGGCCCGCGCAGCACCGCGTCGGGGCTCACCTCGGCGCCTTCGGCGATCCACACCCCGGGCGAGATCTCGAAGCCGTCCATCTCGACCTGGACCTTGCCCTCCAGTACGTCGGCCTGCGCCTTGACGTAGCTCTCGTGGGTGCCTACGTCCTCCCAGTAGCCCTCGGCCACGTAGCCGTAGATCGGCCGGCCTTCCTTCATCAGCTGTGGGAAGACATCGCCGGACCAGTCGACCGGAACATCCGGGTCCACGTAATTGAAGACCTCGGGCTCCATCACGTAGATACCGGTGTTGACGGTGTCCGAGAACACCTGTCCCCAGGTCGGTTTCTCCAGGAAACGCTCAACCTTGCCCGCCTCGTCCACGATGGTGATGCCGAATTCCAGCGGATTCGGCACCCGGGTCAGGCACACCGTGACCAGTGCGCCCTTCTCCTTGTGGAAGCGGATGAGGTCAGTGAGGTCGAAGTCCGTGAGGGCATCACCGGAAATGACGAGGAACGCGTCGTCCTTCAGGGCCTCCTCGGCGTTCTTCACACTGCCGGCAGTGCCGAGTGGCTTCTCCTCGTTGGCATAGGTGAGCTCCATTCCGAGCTCTTCGCCGTCACCGAAGTAATTCTTGACGAGCGATGCCAAGAACTGCACGGTGACCACGGTCTCACTGAGCCCATGCCGCTTGAGCAGCCTGAGCACGTGCTCCATGATCGGCCGGTTGGCCACCGGTAGGAGCGGCTTGGGCATGCTCGAGGTCATGGGGCGAAGACGAGTGCCTTCGCCACCGGCCATCACGACGGCCTTCATGTCGGAAGAGTCCTCCTTGAGAGACGACGTTCTCGCCGACCACACCCGTCTCGGACGGTGACTCGCAAATCCTCCGTGTCAGCCCGACGCCGAGCGAGCTCAATCGGCCGCGGCGTCCGCCTTCACGAGCCGGCGGACCTGCACCACGTAAAGGATTCCTGCCCACCAGTAGAGGGTTGTACCCCATCCGGCGAACGCCCATCCGAAAACTGCCCCCATCCAGGCCAACCAACCCGTGCCGTCGCTGAGCAACAGCAGGGGGAAGGCGTACATCAGGTTGAAGGTCGCGGCCTTGCCGAGGAAGTTGACCTGCGGTGGCGGATAGCCGTGACGGCGCAGGATCCAGACCATGACCAGCAGCATCAGCTCACGGGCGAGCAGCGCCCCGGTGAGCCACAGCGGCAGAATGTCTCGATAGGTCAGGCCGAAGAGCGTGGAAAGGATGTACAGCCGGTCCGCAGCCGGATCCAGCAGTCGGCCGAGGCTACTGATCTGATTCCAGCGCCGTGCCAGCTTGCCGTCGAGGTAGTCGCTGACCCCGCTCAGCATCAGGACGGCCAGGGCCCAGCCGTCGTACTCCTCCAGAATCAGCCAGAGGAACAGGGGCACGCCTGCGAGGCGAGCCATGCTCAGGATGTTCGGAATCGTGAAAATTCGGTCCGTCTGAACCCGAGTCTCCTGGACCTCCACCCGGGGGCCTCCACTGTTGAACGTACGAACGATGCCTCCTGACCCTACAGGAACAGGAAGGAACCCTGAACGCAGGAAAGCCCCGCACCATAAGGTGCGGGGCTTTCTCACAATGATTGTTCGGCGGCGTCCTACTCTCCCACAGGGTCCCCCCTGCAGTACCATCGGCGCTGAAAGGCTTAGCTTCCGGGTTCGGAATGTAACCGGGCGTTTCCCTAACGCTATGACCACCGAAACACTATGAAATTTAGAACATGCTGGTGTTTTCACAGCCGTTCGTTATTTCAGAACTAACACAGTGGACGCGAGCAACTGAGGACAAGCCCTCGGCCTATTAGTACCAGTCAGCTCCACCCGTTACCGGGCTTCCACATCTGG